>NZ_CP037920.1:4989799-5686049 GCF_007748195.1 Gimesia aquarii | reverse complement strand
GATTGCAAGGATTTCGAGTTCTTAAATTATTGCAAGATTTAGTAATAATTTCTTTAAAAATATTGCTATTTCGACCAGATTCATAGTTATTAAATAGTTGAGACTTAGCATAGATTTTAGTCAGCAAAGTGGTCTTTCAAACCGATAAAAATCTTCATTATCCATATTTGGCAGGGAGATACTACAATATTCCCTTATAAATTCGTAAAACAAGCTCAGGAGTGAATCCTCTCAGATGGCAGAATATTCAAATTATCAAAAAGATGTGATCAAACGCTACTATGATAACCGCGAATCGATCGACCAGCAAAAATTAGCCGAGTTGTGCACAAATCTCTATTTGGCAGAGGGCAAGAAAAAAGCAAAGCTTTGGGACAAAGCCCGTGACATCATGGAACGTTTGGAAATTCCTGCCTCGCGGATTGATCATATTCTTACGTCGGAAGACCCCGCGGTTTTGGCAGAACTTGTCAAAGACCTTGAATCGGGATCCATCCATTAATGGTGTATTGATTTTCAAAAACTTTTCCAATCTTAACGAAGGTTTTTAACATCCTTTTGACGAGGAGAACATTTGATAATCAAGCAAAGGAAGTGACACAATTCCAAACAAATAGTCCATACGTTACTTGATGCCGATTCATACTAAATGTGCTAAAAGATTTGGCATCTATCCACAGACGCTCGGAGAGTTAGTTAATCCTCCTTTAATTAAAGCGATAGCCACCATCCCTGTATTTCTTTCCGACCACAAAACTGATTGGACCTATTATATAAAATCTCCATCAATCCAAGCTTTCTCGGCTCCAGATCGTTTACGAATTCGGTTATAGAACTTTTTCAAGGGGGCATCGCGCCGGATCACATGAATCGCTACATCGGTAAGACCCCAACGTAATCAGGGAGGTCCTTGCCTGGTAATGGAACCATAATAACAGCGACCTCCCGATTGATTCACTTTCGATGTCAATCCTGCATAAGCCCTTACTTGTTTCGCAGAGCGAAATCGTTCGATCTTCCCCAGTTCGGCGACAATGACCAGAGCCGTAATGTATATATCCGTGAATATTAAGTAATGCTTCTACTTGAAGAAAAGGATCCCCGTAGTTCTTCCAGTTGCTGATAATCGTCTAGGGAGGATTTAAGGGTGTGATCTGGTTAATCCGTAATAGGTTTGCCAGGAGTTGACAATCCAGACGATTTGTTTTGGCTCGTCGTTGAATCATCAAGCATAATTTCGCTGGATGGGCCAACAGGATAGTTCCTTCCTCAGGGAGTAAATTATATATCCAGCGAGAGTTCGCAGCAGGCTTCACAACCGCCCGGAACGGTTTGAGTAGTTGCAGAAAATCAAAGAATAGCAATGGTATTCCTGCACTCGATTGTCACAGCAGAGACAGCTTCTCCAAAATCATTGAACGTCGACATGATAACCGTTCTCCGATGAAGATCGATACCAATGTGCCACATGGGTTTGTCTCCTTTACTAAGTGATTAGAACACAAATAATCTGAACACTTATTTTAGAGTTTTAAGGAGATGTCTTGACATGGCGATCGGTGTATCACGTCATTGCTAGGTGTTAAAATAAATTACTATTTTAATTTAAATACTTTAAGAAAGGTTGAGTTATAATTTGTAGACTATTACAATCAACAGAAAGTGGTCATGCATTCAATACTGTCAGATAAACACTTAAACTTTGGAAACAGACGCAGATGCGATCTAATCTAATTGTAGCCTTGCTTAGTGTACTTATGATTTTGCAGTTCATTTTATTCTTCTCGCTTAAGTCACAGAGAACTTCGAATAAGCCCCAAGTAAAATCTGATTTCCCAACTAACTTGCAAATTGACATTACAAAAATTCCATCAAAGAATGAATTTCTAGAATCGGATCTAAGAAGAGAGGGATTTAATCTGGAACGTATCCAGGAATTTCGTGTGACGAATAATTCATCAAATGAAATCGAGGTTTCCGTTGCGTCTCCGAGCTGCGGATGTATTTCATTTTTAGCCAAAGGGGAATTATTAAAAGTCAACGAAGGTATTTCACTAAATACCAGAACATCGTTGGTGATTGGACTGAAGACAAGACTTCCGTCCTCACCACAAACAATTAATAGATCTTTTGAGTTGATCGCGAAAGAACCATCCAAAGAGAAAGTTCTTCTGCAAAAAAAAATGTTCTCGAAATTTGGTGTCTATAAGAATTTTAGCACAAATATTCAAGAAGTTGAGTTTGTAATAAACTCCAAAAAACGACTTGCAAATGAGTCTTCAGCTCTCATGTATGTGACTACTCCAATAGAAGACCCTAAGAATGCTTTAATTGCAAATCCCTCTGATATTCTAAAGGATGACCTTGATATAGAAATCGTCCCTCAAGGTAACTCCAAGATGATCTCTACCCGTTTTTTTCGTCACGAATACAAAGTTTTGTTTACGCTGAAGCAGCTTGCTAAACTAAATCAAATTCAATATGAAACAGAGAGTCTATATGTTCAAATGTCAACGCCATCCGGCACTGCGTCATCGGCTCTTAATAAATCACCAAATCTGCGAATTCCTGTATCCATTAAAGATGCAAGCCAACTCGATACAATACGCTCGATCAATTTTGGCATTGTGAATCCGGATACTCCAAAATCCAGATCAATCCTCATTTCTACGTTTGATAAAGAGCCATTCTTTTTTGCAACTGGAAAACAGGATGGTCCTGGAGTGCTTAAATTCAAAAAAAACACCAATGAACCAAGCCAGCAGATTATTCTTACTACAAAGTTCAGTGGAGATAAGCCGGGAACCTATACCGGAACATTTACGATTACCCCTGAGAATCAAAAATATCACTCCACAAGAATTAGCTATTTTGCAAAGGTAATCAAAGATGAGAAATAGTCTTTTTGAGCGTTCAGAAAATGAGAAAGAGCAGAAACCTTCTACCGGAATTTACCATTTCTTATTAATCCTGACTTTTGTTTTTTTACTAAACCAAAATGCAGAGGCTGTTGAACAGAACGAATCTGGCAATAAAGCAGAGGCTGAACTCAAACACTTAGAAACTCTTTGGAAGACTTGGGATTCTTCAGTAACATCATTTGAGCTGAAAGGGTTCAGGTTTGTCGGTCTTTTCGAACAGAAAGGAACTGTTTTTACTCATACTGAATTTGAAGAGTTGGTCCAGAATCAAATGATCCCATTTATTGATAAAAATGAGATCACCTTAGAAAACTTAAAATCAAAGCTTAATATCACAACTCCTTCAGGGGGATATTGGAGACCATTTTCTATTGTAATGTCTGCGGATTCCTTACGTATAGAAGATGTAATACAGGGTAAAACATATACAGTAGTTCGCAACAATGGTCAAGAATCAGATTACTATGAGGGTCAGAAACAAGCAAATGTCCACGGGTCCTATTCCGGACTGATCTCTGCCAATCGTTCAAACTATCTCTACCAGGTACCATCTTCAACTTTCAAAGGAAATGTTGACTATAGCTGCCCACAATTGAATTTTTGTACGATGAAATCCAAAACGAGGCTTCTAAAATATAATAAAGAAACAGGGTTTGTATATTACTATGCAAGACGATCTCTAAATGGTGACTACCGGTCTGAAAAAATTCAGTCAAATGAAATAGTTTCACCCAAAGGCGTCCCGGTACCGCGAATAATTGCGGATGCAAGTTATTTCAAAAACTCCCCGACGATCAAAGTTTTGGATTTGTTTCTGTTTAGTCACATTGAGATAAATCCCAAATTAAGCCCAGAAATATTTCAGATCGCTGTTCCTGCTGGAGTCAACGTCGTCAAATTTGAGAATGCGGAATCTTATCTTCCTCTTTCAAAGGGTGGCAAGAGACCTCCTATGGCCAGTGCTCAAAAACCAATTTCCGATATACAAAAATTTTCTGAGCAACCAGGGTTTGGTAAAAAAGAAAAACCGGCTTCACGTGCTCAGCCAGTTAATTTAGAAAATGATCGTTCCTCGATGGTATTGATACTTATCATTGGAAACATCCTCTTCGTATTCATTATTATTGGGATTATGATGTACAGAAAAAAAACAACATAGTTTTTTAATTTATCATCACGTAGATTCAGCCTCTATAACTAAAATAATTTAAGCGAAAAAGGACAGTTATGAAATTTAATAAATACCTGCCGATATTACTT
This sequence comes from Gimesia aquarii, assembly GCF_007748195.1. Taxonomy (NCBI): domain Bacteria; kingdom Pseudomonadati; phylum Planctomycetota; class Planctomycetia; order Planctomycetales; family Planctomycetaceae; genus Gimesia; species Gimesia aquarii. The sequence goes on along the minus strand of NZ_CP037920.1, from coordinate 5,681,868 downwards.
TTGGGGTTAACTGTGATCAATATCCTTTATATCTTTAATCTAACCACAAAACAGAGTTTTGCGGCAGATCCTGACCCTTGTTCTGCATGGTGTCAATTCCAAGCATCTTCGCATTACTATCTGGATCAGGAACCGGGATCCAAATGCACTGAAGATCCTGTTAGTGAGGATTGTACAGGCTCTTGCGAGTGGTTGTTATCTGGTCATGACGGGCTTTGCGCATCGAATAACGAAGTACCAACGGACCAAGTCTGTCTATACCAGGAAATCATTTTTACTTATGCTCAGATCCTTTCTGCGTGTAATACTGAATGTGATGGATGCTCCGATAGACTGACTGGGAACACTATAGGAATAGTCCTAAATACTTGTGACTTGAAACAATGTATTGATGGTGCTCCACCGCCTTCCTCCCCCTAACTAATGATTATAATGATTTTCACCTAGTAAAAAGTCTTTCATAAAACTGAAACTGTCCAATCATTTTCTCATCCTGAGGGATATTGGCCCCACTTGATCATTCGCACAAATAATGTATTTCAAAGGAGACTTTCAATGTACTTTCGAAAAGCCTTGCTATTATTGATGCTATTCTTATGTGGTATTAATTCAGCCTGTATTTTAAATTTAACATTGAATCAAAGTCTGGCGATTGATCCTGATTATTGTACTGGACTATGCGATGAACAGGGTAATTCCTGGTGGGAGATTACCACCGAAAATTGTGGGGATCCAACAAACAACAATACGGAGTGCACTGGAGCTTGCGCAGGCCAATTGAATAAAAGAGACGCAACTTGTTTCGGTGCAGCACAGCAAGAACCTACCAACCAAGAATGCACAACAGAGGCTTTGTTTGATGAAGGGCCAGCACGAAATTATGAGTGTCAAGTTTTGCGAACTGAGCCTATACCAGAAGTCGAATATTTCTGTAAGTGCAGCTATTTTTTAACGGGTCTCACGGTGGGTATTGTACGTGACTACTGTGTGTTGACAGATTGCCCGGATGGTTTTCCTCCTTAACCGTAGCAGATAATAAGCAAGATTTTACAGTATCAAATTTGATTGTAACATGAATTCGACCTGGTAGATCTTTCAATAGTTTTTAGGGCATCTCGTAGTAACGTGACAAATAAAATTGTTGGAAGATCTATTTCAGAAAAAAAACAATATTCTAAAAAGCTTGTTCTATTATTTTTATTAATTCAAGCGTGTTTAATCGCATATTCTTCGATAAAACACAGCCCTACGACTCTAGAACCGGGGTTTCTTGTTAGTGGATTGAGTCACTGGCAGTTTAAACGTTTTGAACTTTTTCGGGTCAATCCTCCTCTTGCAAGAATCGTTGCTTCACTACCAGTACATCTTCTCGGTTACAGGAATAACTGGACTCGCTTTTATGATGGTCCTGGTTCGCGGGCGGAATTCCGAGTTGGCGAAGACTTTATTCAGAGTAACGGCATCAATTCGTTTAACTTGTTTAATTACGCGCGTTGGGCATGTATTCCATTTAGCTTGCTAGGTAGCTACGTCGCATTTCGCTGGTCAAGCGATTTATATGGTGTCAATGCAGGCTTATTTACCCTTGTTTTATATGTGTTTGAACCCAACCTATTAGCTCATGGAGAATTAATCACCGCAGATGCTGCCTGCACCGCTTTTGGCCTCTTAGCTGGATACACTTTTTGGAAATGGCTTCAACAACCCAGCTGGCCGAAAGCTCTTTATGCGGGTATCGCATTAGGGTTAGCGGAACTCACCAAAATGACATGGCTAATTCTCTTTGGACTTTGGCCGCTCATTTGGTTAATTACAATAGTCTGTCTTTGGAATAAATCTAAGTGTGTAAAAGAACAACAATTCTCACCCAAACGAGTTCAAAATGATTCCACCAATCATATGCCGTCTGGCCACTTCATAGAAAATGGTATGACAAATGACACAACCACATATCTGAAAACTACCGTAAAACAACTCCTGATAATTTTGTTGATTGCCATTTACATACTCAATTTGGGATATCTTTTTGATGGTACTGGCACTCAATTAAAAAATATTACGTTTGTCAGTTCCACATTAACGGGGCACAAAAAAACAGGGGAACCTGGAAACCGCTTTCAGGCTTCTTTTCTCGGAGAGTTTCCAATACCAGTACCAAAACAGTATTTACTCGGATTAGACAGCCAAAAAAAGGATTTTGAGAAATTCAATCGTCCCTCTTATCTGATGGGAGAATGGCAAGAGCATGGCTGGTGGTACTATTATTTGTATGGCTTTGGGGTAAAAGTTCCGTGTGGTATTTGGGGGATCTTTAGTGTAATCTTAATTTGGCGGATCACGAAGTATAAGAAAACCCCTGGCTTACTTCAGAAGGAGCTTGTGTTGATCTCGATGATCGTCGCGCTCCTAATTGTTATTAGCTCACAAACGGGATTTAGTCGTCACTTTCGTTATGCACTACCAGTCATCGGATTACTCATAGTATTCCTTGGGCAAGCAATGCGAATTAATATAAATTGGTCTTTCAAGTCAAGAAAGTACTCAATTTCAAAAATCTGGTTTGGTGTAATGCTTGCTTATACAATAATAGGCACACTTATAATATATCCACATCAACTTTCATATTTTAATGACTTTGCAGGTGGCCCAAGAAATGGGCACTACCATCTATTAGGCAGCAGTAATTATTGGGGCCAAGATTTATTAATCCTTCGCGAATGGGCAAGTCAGAATCAAGTCAGTGTCACTGAGTTTATCAGTGCAACGGATCTGGCTACTTTTGATATTTTGTTTCCTCAGAAAGCTAACACCAAAACTTTAAACAGAAAAATCAGAGTTACAAATTCTGAACAGCTTTTGGGTCGAAATTCAAAATTAAAACCGACTGGAGAACGTATTGGTTACACATTGTGGGTCGTGGAATAATTTCTGCAGAATCGCAAACTTTATTTTACTGGTCACTATTGCCCTGTAGAAAAGTACCTCCGATTACAATTTCTGAAATTAACGAGTCATGACACAGACAAACAAATCTCCACGGATGGTATTGGCGACTGATTACAAGATTGTAAAGCAATCGCTTCCTGAATATGCTGCCGCTACAGTTCTCGAAAGTTTACACAGCACCAATTGTTTGCCTGTCTGGTGCTTCAGCAGTTTCTACAACTTGATTATCGGAAACTTCAGGCATTCCTGATCGACACTCCCTGTCTGGCAGCATTGATTGGTTTCCACAAGATCACACACTTTACGACCTTCCAAAAAGCGACAGCCCACTTATTAAAATCAAATCTCGCACATCGACACTACTCTACAAGACCGTTAAGCATTGCGAGCACGTTGCTACTGGTCTCAGTGTCGTGAGATCGTTCTGAGAACGATCACACATAACATCATGGTCTTGTAGCCAAACACTACCTTTTCTACAGAGCAGGTCAGCATCTGTTAAAAGGCTCACGCGATGGGCTAAAACGGATCCCCCTGAAGGTCACTAGAAAAATATAAGAGAAGAACAAGATTAGTCTTAGTATTTATATTAAGTACATTGAAGGGCTTGGTATTTAAAACTTGTTGACATGATTCTGTCTTAATTAACAGCAATTTGGAAACTAAAACGGCAAAAAAAATTAGGACGTCAATCGCAACTTTATAAAAAAAATTAAAAAAGGTTGTTGAATTATAGTAGAAATTCAGGTATGAACATTATGTATCTATTAGCACTGTATAAGTAGCTAAATTAAGACAAAAGTATTCCTAACATTTTTATACGATTATGTACAACGTTTATTGATGGACCAATCCTGTGTGCGGTGGTCCATAAATAAATTGTCTGAGCAGTCATTAATTGCTCCTCAAAGTAGGGATATATTGTTTGATCATTCTAGAGGTCACGATTGAGCTTTTTAACAAATCGATTATTTCTTTATTCTATTCTTTCATTACTTGGGACTTTTAGTTTTGTCTGCATCAGCGGCGTGCTTGCGCTTGAACACAAACCGAAAATTTTGCTTAAGGAGCAAGCAATTAATTTAGGAAATGGTAAGCCTGGCCAGGAAATGAAAGGGAGTTTTGATATTATAAACTCTGGCTTCGCTCCTTTAGAGTACAGTATCCGCGCATCTTGTGGTTGTACTTCTCTTAGCCCTCATATGGGAGTGATTGATTCCAGTGAAACAAAAAAAATAAATTTGTCAATCAAGCTACCAGAGTACTCTAATTCAGAAAAAGGGGTACGCATCACAATCACCAGCAATGATCCGAACTCACCAGAGGTTAGTTGCTTTGCCATTGCAAAATGTCCGACTCCATTCAACGTAACTCCAGATCGAATCAATAAAACATTTTATGACATTGAAAGTGTAAAAAACGAAGAGCTTAGTGTGGAGTTGGAACCAGTTGGACACTCAGACTATTTTGACATAGGGTCTTTACAGATTGAATCGAATAATGATCTTTTTATGATTAGTAATCCTGTCAAAGTAGGTGAATTACTTTGTTTTAAGATTAACTTTGACGGAAAGCTCACTAAGGGCGAGCACTATGGTTCTCTCAATATTAGCTTCAATGGGGATGATCGAGCCGTAAAACTGCCAATTAGCATCAAACTGATTAAGCCTTACCTGATTGTTCCCTCAAAAGTTGAGGTACAACGAAACGAAGATGGAACTTTTAAAGATGTTGTTCTTACTCTAATAAGTAGAAAACAACAGAATGAAATGAAGAATAATGTCAGGCTCATAAATCCTCCAGACAATGTAGTCATAAAAAAAGAAACTGTACTTGGAAAAAACAGACGGCAAATTCAATTGGGATTTTCCCCAAAAAGATTAACAGCGCAAAATTTAAAACTCTGTTTTTCATATGGTAAAGATGATTCTCAAATCTCTTGTCAATTAAACTTTCCCGAATGAGTGCTTAAATAAAATAACAGAAGGAATGTCTAATGAAAAAAGGCTTGTTACTAATATCTAGTGTGTTTTTGGTGCCTCAATTTGCGCTTAGTGTCTCCAATACCATGGCATATATTGAATTTTCTGGTTCAAAGTGTGTAAATAACTCAAGGTGTGATACTTCTTGTAGTCCTGCAATTCACGATGATGGTCAAGGCGTTTTAACTTGTGTCCTAACTAGCAGCGGAACTGGGCCAAAGTTTTTTTCAGAGTGCGTGTCAGCTGACTCAGCTTCATTCACATGCACAAATACCGAAACAGGTGCAGAAATTACATGCGAAAATTTGAATGGTTGGGATTGTGGTACACCTGGTCCTGCTCCCAATCTTTGGTGTTCTATGGAAGGCTGTTCCTGTGAGGCAGGTCAAGAAGATCGGACTGGACTTAGTGCGACTACTCAATCTGGTTGTGCTGGTGAGGGGCCTCCTAATTAATGTTTACGAGTTCTCTTTTAAAAGTGATAAAGCTAATAGGTCTGCGAAAAATGGTTTAGCTCTTAGCAATATCGATTTCGATGCATGAAACAAACAAAGGAGTATTTGATGAAAAAAGGCTTGTTACTAATGTCTAGTGTGTTTTTGGTTCCTCAATTACTGTTTAGCATCTCCAATACCATGGCAAATAATGAATATTCGGGTTCAAAGTGTGTCAGTAACGCAAGGTGTGATACGAGTTGTAAACCTGCAATTCACGAGGATGATCAAGGCGTTTTAACTTGTGTCCTGGTTAGCGGCGGAACTGGACCAAAGTTTTTTCAAAGTTGCGTATCAGCGAACTCGGCCTCGTTTACATGTGTGTACAATGAGGCAAATGCACAAATCAAGTGTGAAAACTTGAACGGTTGGGATTGTGGTACACCTGGTCCAGCTCCGAACTACTGGTGTTCTATGGAAGGGTGTTCCTGTGAGACTGGTCAAGAAGATCGAACTGGACTTGAGTCAGATTCAAAATCTGGATGTACTAGTGAGGGGCCTCCTGAAGCTTGAGAATCATCATTAATGTTTACGAGTTCTCTTTTAAAAGTGACAAGGACAATAGGCTTGCTAAAAATGGTTTAGCTCTTATTAGTTTTGAATAAAGATATAATATTCCAGGATTGATAGTGACTATGAATAATTGCATTTTTGATGCTAATGTTTGAAAAACAAAAAGTTTTTAGCAACCTCAACTTATAGCTATAAACGATCAATTTGAAAGTGCCTTATGAAAACATACATCTTTATACTTTTTGTATCTGTGGTTGTTGTAACTATGAATTCTCATTTAGTAAGGGCTGAAGAAAAGTCTTTGACCACCTTTGCTGAAATCATAGAGCTTGTTCAAGAAAATGAGCATTTGTATGAAGATATCGATGTTAAAGTGCAATTTACCTACACGGCTGGCGATAGTAAAAACGTAAAAACAAAGATCACCAATACTCCAAAAACAAGTTCTAAAAAAACTGGTTTTATATCCACTTCACAGGAACTAAGTACTATTTGGTATGTAGGTCAAAATGAGATGTTTCATGGCAGCAAAACAGGAAATAGCTCTTATAGTGATAATTCTTCAAGACAACTCAATGATGTTAAAATGTATGATGGTAAGATTACAAAGCTAAAAGACTCTCAAAACTTGGTGAATATTATAAAAGGTGAAGTATATGATATACATCAGATTCGACCTCACATGTTTTTCTTACGCCGTCGTCACATATATACAAGCCTTTCAACATACCTCTCTGGAACTGAAGCGATGGCCGCTTCACCACGTACAAACTGGAAATCAAATATTAGTTTAAAGAATACTTATCAAGGTGTTGTCGACTTTAATGGTTTGAAATGCCATAAGGTATGGATTACATCATTAGTTAATGATATTCCATCTAGCAGGTGGGAGCTTTGGCTTGCAGAAGAAAAAAACTATATTCCAGCGCGATTGTTTGCTTATACTTTTCGTTTTTCTGAAACAGAACCAGTAGGTGAAGCGCAAGTATTAAATTGGGATGAGATTAAATCAGGGATTTGGTTTCCCATGAAAACGGAATATACAGCCTATAACAAAGCATCTATTAGAGATGGTGGTAAGAAAAAGATTCAGTGGAAAGAGAGTTATATTACTGAAAAAGTTTCATTAGAACCCGAGTATGACCTTGCTTTTTTCCAAGATCTCAAAATTCCTGATGGGGCACTTGTTTATGAAGTCGAGGACGAAAAGATTATTAGATCCTATCGTAAAGGTTCACTAAGTGATTCTAAAGTCACAACAGGATCTGCTAAAGAAAATTGGTGGTCAAATCCTTTTATTCTTATTAATACTGCTTTTGTGATGTGTATTATTGGTTATGTGATTCTTAAACGAAATACAGAAAATAAAGCGCAGCCACCTCAAGAGTTCAAACAATAGATAATTCTCAAAATAAGAGTTTAGAGTTTCCCAAGAATTGTTGACGCTCCTAAAAAAGTGTAGACAATTTTGAGTAGGAACAACATGAATAAACACCATCAACTCTAAGTCCAAGCGTGCCAGACGAATTTAAGCTGGAAGTGGTCAGGATAGTACTGCCAGAGTTGCTCCTCGCCTTAATCCAAGGCCTCTTCCAGAGTGGCACAAAGTTCCTGTGGGACTGCTGCATCTTTGCTGACACTGTGATTGGCCGTGACTGAGTAAACCGTCGCTGTGAGTGTCATGATGGATGCCGACGTATAGAACATCGGAACGATACCCCAATTGTCAATAATGCTTCCCAGAATGGGTGCAAAGACAATGGCGCCAATATCGAAGAAACCGAGCACAATGGTAGTGCCCGTTCCACGATAGTGTTTGGGGAACGATTCTGTTCCCAGTGAAACAACGGCTGGAAACAGGAGCGCATGCCCAAAACCGCACAAAATGGAGGGGCCAATCAATTGCCATTCCCGTGTGATTGATGGAAGAATGATGTGACCGATCGCATGTCCCATCAGCCCCATAATGATCATTTTATTTCGTCCGACAGTCTCTCCCCAGCGTCTGGTTAAAATACGAATCACAAAGGCAGAGATTGCATAACCGGCAAAGAAGGTTCCAATTCCCCCTAATCCGCGTTGTGTGACGAACCGGGTTAAAAAGACACTTACTACTGTGAAGCTAAGCCCCATCATGATGGCAATCACTACAACTTGACCGGGCCAATAGCGGAACAGCAACTGATGAGCCGCGGGTGTGAATCTAGGTCTGCGGTGAATATCGTTACGGGTAATGGTAAGCACAATGATAAAGTATAATAGTCCCAGAACGGCAGGGGTGCCGAACACAGCATAAAATTGAGCATTTCCGGGAGCGAACCAACGCATCATCCAGTCACTGATCTGGGTACCGAGAATGATTCCGACAAAGCCACTGCTACCTAAGCTACCTATGACTTCGGTTCTGCGATGGTGAGGAACTTTTTGTTGAATATGGACGACAGAGCAGGTAAACATGCCTGCAATTCCAGTTGCAAAAAATGTCCTTAAGGCGAATATTTCCCAATCCAATGATCTACATAATGCCGTTCCGCCTGCACCAATGACAAAGACGACTGCGGAGATGGCCCACAATCGTCTGACTCCGTAGCGGTCAATTCCCTGGCCCATAAAGAACCGTGCAATCAATGCCACAAATACACCACAACTAACGATGTCACCAACGAGTTCTTCAGTTCCGCCAAGATAGGTAATCAAATCAGCAAAACGAAAGGTAAGGGCATTTGCAGTTACCAGAATCACATTTGCCAGGTAACAAAGCCAGAAAAGTCGGTTGTAGATCGGTTCCTCTTGATTAGTGGGAACAATAGGGGTAATTGACATTTGTTTTTTAAATTAAGGTTGGGCAGATTGCCGTATCCAAGAATGAACTTGTTTATGGAATCTGCACTGTTTTCTGTTTACATTCCAAACGTAAATCCGTTGATGAGAAATCACGGACAGAGGAGAGAAGGTTTCACGAGTTTCATTCGTGAAATGTAGTTGTCACGAACCACACCCTTTTAGACACCAAAAATGCGCCTAAGTTCGTAATTATGAGGCGAGGAGAGACTCATTTTGGGCAAAACGCCACATCTTACGAAAGTATCCTGAACCTTTCATTAATAATTTTAGCAAAGTGGCAGCCATTCGTCTAACGGAGAATAATGAATCTTTGTGGAATGAGGATCTGATCCCCGGATTTTTAATTTTGTTTTCGGGATCAAAATTGAAGTTTGATGTAGTTAAGATCCTTGTATTTCACCATTTAACCGCCAAAGGCACTATAGCGTTTCGTCCCGAAGTGGAAGGCGACTCGATTCATTACAAAGAGCACAACAATCCAGACCACTTCAATAGACAATTCGAAAATGAGCTCTTCGTTTGTATATTTTCCGAGGAACACGGCACCAGGGAAATACGCCAGATATTTAAAAGGCAATAGCTGCATCCAGTGACTTAGCGGTTCTGGAAAGAGATCAAGCGGGATCATGTGTCCAGAAAGAAAGTAATTCAACATCATATAGATGAAGATCAGCGAACTGACTTCCAGAAACCAGAAAGCGATCAACCCGATCAATGATTCGATCAGGAATCCTACCAGAAACGCCATTAATAGAGACAGAATCCAGGCAGTGATCGTAAATGCGTCGGGTACACCACTGAAATAGTCACGGCAAAGATAAAAGACAAGGACAAACGGTCCGATGGCTACCAGGTAATAAACTAATTTGTGGGCCACACGAGCCCAAAACAGATATCCCAGCATATCAATGGGTTGTACTAAATATTTTTTGATGGTTCCATCACGTACATCGTTGGCAATGCCGTTGGATAAACCCGGCATACTGGAAAATGCCCGCCCCACCATGACAAGCAGGTAATAGGCGACCATTTCCTGATAGTTATACCCTTTAATGGAACCAACGGGAGAACTGGTATAAATTCCGTAGATCGCGCCCCACAGAAAGATTTGCGTTACAATGGGAAGGAACCGAACCAAAGTGGCAAAGATGAAATCTCCTCGGTAAACAAGACGTTCTTCTACAGAAGTCTTTAAAATAATCCAATTGGTTCGCAGGTTGGCGATCATATTCTTGATATCGAAAAATCGGATTTAAAACCGTTGGTGAATCTTACGGGACGATTTGTTTTGTTTCCCATGCTTCGGTTAGTCCGTCGTTGATTGCAGCTCACTCTTTGCGTTTTGTGAATGGTCTGCATCTGCTTTATGCTCAGTGAAGACTTCTGCAATCACTTCTTCCAGTGGTCTTTCTTGCACACCTACATCCAGAATACGGTACTTGGAAAGCAGGCTCGACAAAATTTCTGGAATTTTATTTCGAGGGACTTTCAGTTTGACACGAGGTGCTTCATTTTCAATGACTTCTCCCCACTGTGAAAAGTCTCTGGGCATATCATCGCCGTCGAACTGGACATCCATAATTTTATGGTTGCTGAACCGATCCAAAATGTCACTCAATGGGCCATCATGTTTGATCGATCCCTGGTTAATGATCACAGCGCGTTTGCAGAGCGCTTCCACATCTTTCATATAATGACTGGTTAACACAACGGTCGTTTTTTGCTCAATTTGATAGTACTTTAGAAATTCTTGTACGCGCCGCTGAGAAACAACGTCCAGGCCGATTGTAGGTTCATCCAGAAGTAAAACATCAGGTCTGTGGAGTAATGCCGCGATGAGTTCCATCCGCATGCGTTCTCCCAGTGAGAGCTCGCGAACAGGTTGACCAATCAGGTGTCGCACTTCGAGCAGACTGGTTAATTCATCAATGCGTCGCGTGTATTCTTGTGGATCAATTCGGTAGATTTCTTTATGGAGACGAAATGATTCCTGGGCAGGCAGATCCCACCAGAGTTGATTTTTTTGCCCCATGACCAGCGAAAATCGACGACGGTATTCATTTTCGCGTTTCCAGGGAATGTGACCTAAAACGGTTGCGGTACCGGCTGAAGGGAAAATGAGTCCAGACAGAAGTTTGAGCGTTGTTGTTTTGCCAGCACCATTCGGTCCGAGGAATGCCACCATTTCGCCCTGTTCGATCGTGAAACTGACGTCAGAAACAGCATGTACGGTTTTATGATCGCGATGCCATAACCCCTTGATAGAAGCGAAGACTCCTTCATTTTTTTGGTATACTTTGTAGGTTTTTTCGAGATTTTTTACGACAATGGCGTTCATGATGCCATCTTACGGTACCCGACGTTTCGGGTCGAGCGACAAAGTATGAGAATCGCAAAAAACAGGTGCCCTACCAGTGCCAGATGTTAACCGTCTTGTCTGACTACTGTTGTTTTTCAGCTTCATCCAGAGCGTTACGGATTTGACTCGCGATTTCCGGGTCGCACTTGGGAATGGTTTGCTTTGGAATAACATGTTCCTGTTTGGCATAGTAAATGTTCAATAACGAATTTCGGATGCCGGAGTCGCCTTCTAACTGCTCTCTACCATGCCAGCTCTTTTTTCTCAGAGTGTTAATCACTGAAAACGCGAAAGCACTGTTCGGTTCAAATGGATTCTGTTTGACTTTTTCAAATCCTCTGAATCCTTTTGGTTTACCAAGCACATGTTGTGGGACAAGATTACGTCTGTAAAGGGCAGTTCCCAGTTCGAGTTGAGATCGATCCCGGGGCAGAGCAATCTGGAATGTCACAATTTTTTTGCGTGTATCAGGATGTGGGGTAATGAAGTAACCTGGTTTTTCACGCATCAGGCTCAATCGAGGAAACGCTTCGATTTGGTTGACTTCTGAACGATCAATACCAAACCGATAAGCGATGCCGGAACTTAAACAATTGAAGACCGCCTGTTTCAGTTCGGAGGACGCTAGAGCATTTCGAATTCCCAACCAGAGTTGCTGCTGTTGCTCATTGAAACCCTGATTGATTCTTTCCGACGCAAGTTCAAATTCAAAGCGGTTTGATTCACCATTCTCCATAATATGCCGTTCCCCCATCGTTGTATAATTTGATTGTTCTGGGAGGTTTTCAATGAGTTCGGCATAGATATCATCTGGGAAGATATTTGTCACAGCGATATAGGGAAAAGGCTCTTCGTACGGTTCGGTTTCATTCAACCGCTTCATCATGTGTGTTAAGACATATTGAGTGATTTCAGTACTGGCTGTGAGTGTTTTGAGGGCCATCTTTTCATCCTTGAGTCGTTTGGCTGTGTATCACAATTAATTACGTTTGGTTTTACTTTTCACTGATTAATTGATTCATTTCTGCCGACCAGGAATTTCGTTCTGTAAAAGTTCTAATTGTTACGATCTTGCCTTGGTCAATTTTTAACGATTCTGGAGTTTTACCTGATGTGTCAATAAAAGCCTATAGCAAAAATTATACGACGAGAAGTGATTGGTCACCTCGTATCAATCATCACTTTTCTATTATGGAACTCAACTTTCTGGTGGTGATGAATCCGTACCAGCAAATTTTCACTTTAAGCTATCGCTATCAGTACTTGCTTTCGCTTAAGTGCGTAATTGCCCCAGCTTCTTTTTTAAAGGCTTAGTGAAAATCCATATAAAAGTGAGATAGAGCGCATTCGACTGTAATCGAGAGATGCGTTTTAATTCTCAGCCAGGGCTTTGCGGATTTTATAAGCAATGAGCGGATCGCACATTGCTGCCGTTGCTATATGAGTTGCATTAGCACCGGCGGCGAGAAAACGATTCACATCACTGGCAGAACTGATGCCACCACAGGAAACCAAAGCAGGGCCAGTAGCCTCGCCAGATGTTGACTCCGGGAGTAATGCCGCAAATATTTTAAGCTGCTTGAGGGCTGCCTCTTTGGTTGCCATACCACAGATGCCCCGTAGTTCCCCATCAAAGAGTGGTTTGCCTTGATTGTCAATGACGGTGGTCGCTACGCTATTTGTCATAGCGATTCCTGAAGCAAACGGCTGGATTGCCTGTAATAATTCTTGAGCCTGCTTTTGATCAGGTACGTGTCCAATTTTGATGAGGTAAGGAACCGAACGGCTTACTTCTTTGACACGACTGGCAACTAAGGCGGCTGCCTCTGGTTCCTGATAAAGTTGACCGTCTCGCGTGCAGACGTTCGGACAGGAAAAGTTTGTTTCAATACAATCAGCGCCACTTTCAATGGCCCAGCGTGCGCACTTTGCATAATCTTCAGCCAGATCTTCAAGTGACCAGCCAGGTTCCAAACTGCCGACAATAGACACGGAAAGTATTTTTTCATCGGCAAGCAACTTACGTGTTTGTTCGATGTCCTTGCGCCATATGTCTGGCGATGCCGAGGGCATGCCAAAAGAAACGGCCCAACTTCCCTGCATTTGATTTGAAATTGAAACTTGTTGTTCTCCGCCTTCTAATGAAGTCGTAACGACTGGTTGCAAGTTAGGGAGTGGATAACATGCTCGCGATGTGGATCTGACTGTTTTATAGGTGAGAACATCAAATCCAAGACTGGCATAATAGAGAATCCATTTCCCATTCAGTAATGGTCCTGCAGGCATTCCCAGTGGAGAAGAAACAGGAAGACCACAAAATGACCATTGGCCCGGGACAGTCGGTTGTTCCAACTCGACAGGTTGGGGTGGATTGTCGTAGTTCCATTGATAAGTTTGCCGGCGATCATAGCGTGGCAATGCTTGTGCACTTTGCATGCGAGAACCTGAATGGGAAACAAAGTGTTCTTGAACGAGACGATTTAAATTGTAGCAATCTGGCTTAAATGATCACAGGTTCAAGTGATTTGAAAGATACTTTGTACCTGGGGGCATGTTTTGGGAAGCTGAAATAGGCAATGCTATAGCAATCAAACAGAGAGCATAAAAAAACTCCGAACCCTTCAATGGGTTCGGAGCAGGGGCTAGTGCATTCGTTTAAATAACTCTAACGTTGAACTGTATTCATGCTTTTCAGAAGATTCACATAGTCAACGGTGATATTCAGAATTTCATCGTTATAATGATCTTTCTTAAAAATATCTTTGTCGGCTTTAGTATCTTTCTTTTCTTCTTCTTTCTTTTCTTCTTTATCCTTCGTCAACTCTTTACGACGAACGGTTTCGTTAAGTGAAATGGTTTTCTGGTTTTTCTTTTCGAGATATTTGTCAATCTCTTCTTGAGTTTCTTTGAACTCTTTATTTGCAACAACTCGTTTTGCACTCGATTGTTGCAGAGGATTCAAAATTTGCTGGTTGACCATGCCAACAGGAGCAAATTGAGCAACATCAATTTTGTCGAATTCCATTGCATCATCAAGGAACGATTCTCCCAAGTCCATATTGTCAATGAGTGAAGGCAGAATTACGTCCGAACGCACACCTCTGTTTTGAGTGCTGTCGCCATTCACTCGATAGAATTGCTGAATCGTGAGCTTTAAGGCTCCCAGGTCTTGTTGACCCCTTAGGAAACTAAACATCTGGTTGCTGACAGGCATGACGTTCTGCACTGTTCCTTTGCCGTGTGTCGTGGTATCACCGATGATAATACCTCGTTTGTAATCTTTGATGACACCGGCAAAAATTTCTGAAGCAGATGCCGACAGCCGATTACAGACAACTACGAGTGGGCCTGTATAGACAGCGCCTGGTTCGACATCACTATGTATTTTTCGCTCACCGTTCATTTGTTTGACTTGAACGACCGGACCTTCATCAACGAACAGGCCAGAAACTTCAATTGCTTCACTGAGTGCGCCGCCACCATTGAACCGCAGATCGATCACGATGCCATCCACGCCTCCCTGATCACGGAAATCGTTCAGGACTTTACGAACGTCGCGAGCGGTACTCTTAAAGTTTTCATCACCTCGTTGAGCACCACGGAAATCGCGATAGAAGGAAGGGATACTGATGACACCAATCCGGCCGGTTTGACCTGGGATGCGCTCACCGCTTTCAATAATCTTGCCTTTAACTTCCGATGTGCTGAGTTCAATTTTCTTACGAGTTAATTTATAAACTTCGGTGCTACTGTCCTTTTCTTTTTTGACTCGTAGTTGCACAATGGTTCCCCGTTTCCCGCGGATATATCGCACGACTTTGCTGAGTTTCATTTCAACAACATCTACGAAGTCACCATCTTCTTGGGCAACAGCGATGATTTTATCACCCGCTTTGAGACGACCATCTGCATCTGCAGCACCACCTGGAACAATCTCAGCAACCGTCGTGTAACCATCTTCCGAGCGAAGCGCGGCACCGATTCCGTCCAGGCTGAGTTCCATACTGATTCGAAAATCTTCCAGAGTCTGTGGAGACATATAACTGGAGTGGGGATCAAAACAGTGAGTCAATGCACTCAAATACATTTCCAGTTTTTCAGGGTTTTCTGTTTGGGTCATTGTTCTCAAGTTGTTGCGGTAACGTTTATGCAATTGCTTACGCGCTTCATCGATCTTAGTGTCATCCAAGATCAAAGCCAGCAAATCGTATTTCACTCGTTTTCTCCAACGCTCATTCATCTCAGTTTGATCTTTGACGAAGTCAAGATTTTTGGCATCAACCACGATGGATTCATCAACAGTGAAATCATGATCTACATCAACCAGTTGTTGAGCATAGTCCATGCGTTCCTGCAGTCTCTGCAGATAGAGATTAAAACACTCGTAAGCAAACTTGACGTCACCTGCTGCCAGTTTTTCATCTAATTGGTTTTGTTCCGCTTTGAAACGATCGATATCCGATTGGTAAAAATAGAGCTTTTGTGGATCGAGTTGTTTGATGAACCGCTTCATCAATTTAGCAGAGATTTCATCATTGATCGGTTTACCACTAATGTGAAAACGACTGACCATCGCACACACCCGCTTAGCCGTGACCGAATCATTAGATGAATCTGGAGTAGTAGCTTGCTGCGCAAAAATCGCGGTTCCTAATAAGAGAACCATACAAAGACTGAGAGCAGAGGCTGCTTTTGAGGGAGGATTTAACTTCATAAGTTTCGTCCGTTTATTGGATTTTAGGTGACGTTAAGAAACAATTAGAGAACTCAGCGTTCAGCCGAGTATCTCTTAATGTAAGCAGCTCGATATTATAGGATCAGAGAAAACAGGACAAGATGACATTTTTTGTTCTTTGAGCGCTCATCTGCTTATCAGAAGCTGATTTACCTTAAACAGTGCGTCAAAAACCAAAGCCACGAAATCATGTCTTCAGTGAAAATTAGTACTTCATTAGTACGTCATTTGTGATGTCTCTGTTGGTCATTATTGCCTGTATTTCGCTGAGAAACAGTTGAAATATCAGTAAAACGTCAAGTTTAACGTTATCTCTGTGATTGAGCTTTATAGAATGACCTCAAGATTGAATGTGATTATGTCCTTTAATCACAATGGTTTACATGTTTTTTAGTGGGTTGATGGTATCAACTTGGCTGGATTAGCTTAATCATGGTAAGTAAACATTCAGTCCAGTGTTCCTCGAACTCTTTCGAGTTTACCTTATGTCCAGAAATCAGTTGCGCTAATTGAGGCAGAGTTGCAGGGAAGAAGACCAACGCCGTTAAGATCGTCATCAAACAAGTCGGATCAAGCCCCTCTGTAATCGCTCCTTCTGACTGCGATTTTTTCAATCGATCAATATGCTTCTGATAATATTCCTGTCTCCAGGGTTCATCGATGAGTGGCTCACCATTATTTTGTTGAGCTTCATTCAAAAGAACACGGACATAATTCAGGTCTCGTAAGTTCTCCTCGAAGTAGAATTGGAGAATTTCGGCAATGTCGACCGGAATTTTTTCGACACTCTCATTTCGTTCTTCAAGTTTGCTCTGCAAGGCTGCCTCAAACAGACCCCGTTTGTCATTGAAATAGCGATAAATCAGCGACTTATTAAATTTTGCTTGACGTGCGACGGATTCAATCCGCGCTCCCTCTACGCCTCTTTCTGCAAATTCATCAATCGCAGCTTTCAGAATTGCAGCTTGCGAACAGACTTCTTTTTTCACTGGTGCCGTTTTTGTGTCTGCAGATGTCATCATTACTCCATTGATTTTGAGAAAGCCGAGTGTAACCGCATTGATTCATGTTGTGAAGATTCCAGAGGAGGGCACATTCAAAATCAGCATTTTCAAAAATTTTAATTTTGTCCCGATTTTTGTTGAAATTCGGGACGATGGCGACTAACATTGATTACATGGTAACGGTAACGTTACCGTTTGTCCAATCTTTTTTCAAATATGTTGAATGAGTGCCACTAATTGTCTTTCTCCAACGTCATTTCTTTTAGGAGCAGGAAGTTATTGGTTGAGTCATGTTGGATTTACCAACTTATTGATAATCATTTTTAAAAAAATGGATATCAATTTTCGTTGTAGCGTAGGTACTAAATAACCAGACCTTGTGTTTGATTCACAAAATACGATTGTTTTAAGTAGAGATCTATTTTTTCAACTTTAACGAAACGAGAAGGGGCCGCTCACGTTTCTTAATAGATATAGATTACATCACTTTTATTGCGTGAGAGTTCCCGACGTCAAACTGATTCACTGATGACAGTGATCAGAATGATTAGACAGTTCCTAACCCTTTTGGAAATGCGAGGAGTAGCGCTATGGCACATCGTAAACCTCTGAAGAGAGGATTCACACTCATCGAGTTATTGGTAGTCATCGCAATTATTGCGATCTTGATTGCCTTACTGTTACCCGCAGTCCAGCAAGCCCGTGAAGCGGCGCGCAGATCGCAATGTAAAAATAATCTCAAGCAATTTGGCTTGGCGATGCACAACTATCACGAAGCGCACAGTACGTTTCCCTTGGGAACCAGTGTGAATTTTGCGACTTCTTCCGGCGGTGGAAACTTTATTACGAGCGGGCTCGTGATGATGTTGCCTTACTTTGATCAAGCGAACTTGGCCAATCTTTACGATCACACAAGGCCATGGGAACAGCAGTCAGCTGCTGTGGCCAGAACTGTCATCCCCATATTTGTCTGCCCTTCGAATGTGGGAACCAATCCTGTTACCGACTCCGCTTTTTCGGCCTTGGGGCTTCCTGTCGGAGATACATTCGGGATTACGACCTATGCAATGTGCCGGGGATCAAATGTGGCCTGGTGTAATTCGAGTAACCATGCCAGTAATGTCAGAGGTATGTTTGATCTTAATCGAGGGGCCAAAATGCGGGATATCATAGATGGTTCCAGTAATACCATCGCGATGGGAGAAGCATCATCCGGACCTCAGTTTATACTCTGTGAGGGGCAGGGATGTAATACAGCACCTGCAACAACGGTCGAAGCGTATCAGGCCTGGGTGGTCGCACAACCACCGAATTCAGACTTTAAACCTGCTTTGGGTCCCAGAGCAAGTGTTTTCGGAAGCACGGCAGACCGGATGAATAAACAATTTACTACGGAAACACTGATTGACCTCTCAAACTACTCTGATTGCTCATTTGGCGCCGGTGCTGATGCCACGAGTAACTTCCGCAGTCAGCATGTGGGGGGAGCCCATTTTCTTTATGGAGATGGATCGGTTCACTTTATCAGTGAGAATGTGGACCTTGGAGTTTATCAGGCACTCTCAACGATTCAAGGGGGAGAAGTGGTTGAGACTCCATAGTCTATTTTTCTGAGTTGATAACTCGTTCACAGAAATTGGGTGTTTGTTCTCATGGTGGAGCCTACAACCTTGCGTCAGCAAGAGCGTTCCGATTCGAATCAGCTTGAAATTGATCAGGCATTACAGGATCTGACTGAAGCCAACCGAATGTCGGTTGGCTTTTCAGTCGAACAACGCATCCAGTTGACGGAACAGTGTTTGCTAAGTCTTTCCGAAGCGGCTCCAGAATGGGTCGCGCTTTCCTGTCAAGCAAAGCAAATTCCAGAAGGCAGTCGGGTGCGTGCCGAAGAGGTACTGGCTGGTCCTGTTTCGGTGGCCCGTTTTCTTCAGATCTTGTTGATTAATTTAAAGTCTGTTCGGAGCTCCGGCGAACCTTCTTTACCAGGATCTGTTGTCCAATCACTGGAAAAACAATGGCGCGTGCCCGTCTTCCCGACGATTGGACTTTATGATGCGATTGTGTTCTCTGGATTAAAGGCGGAAGCCTGGCTAGAGCAGAATGAGGAATCTACGTCGCTGTTTAACTTTGAGCAATTGGAGCCAACGAATTCTGAACCGTTTCCTTTAACATTAGTACTGGGTGCAGGGAATGTGTCTGCGATTCCCGCGACGGACGTTTTGACGAAAATATTGCAGGAGGGCGAACGTGTTCTTCTCAAAATGAATCCGGTGAATGCTTACCTGAGATCGGTGTTCGAACAGGCATTCAAACCACTAATGGATGAGGGGTTCTTACGGATCGTTTGTGGTGACGCACGCGATGGAGCGTATTTGGTTGAACATCCTGCAATCAATCGAATTCATATTACAGGATCGACACAAACTCACGACGCCATTGTCTGGGGGAGCGATCCTGCAGAGCAGGAAACCCGGAAACAAAATAATCAGCCCCGCATCAATGTGCCCATTACGAGTGAACTGGGAAATGTTTCGCCGTGGATTGTAGTTCCCGGTGAATACTCAGAAAAACAACTCCGTTTTCAGGCCGAGAATATTGCGGCATCGATTGCCAATAATGCATCGTTTAACTGTCTCGCTACCAAAGTCATCGTCACAGCCACGCATTGGCGGCAGCGAGATCAATTTCTGTCAATGATTCAAAAGCAGTTAGATCAAATTCCGAGACGCTATGCTTATTATCCCGGAGCAGCAGAACGCTGGGA
The DNA here is from genome assembly GCF_007748195.1 of Gimesia aquarii. NCBI lineage: Bacteria > Pseudomonadati > Planctomycetota > Planctomycetia > Planctomycetales > Planctomycetaceae > Gimesia > Gimesia aquarii. The sequence goes on along the minus strand of NZ_CP037920.1, from coordinate 5,662,227 downwards.
ACGATTTGCTGGTGAAGTTCCCGATGATAAAGAGTATCTTCCCTGGAAATTGATTCGCGATGCCGATCCCCAAATGTCTCCCCAGTTATTTCGAGAAGAATCATTTGTCTGCGTTTGTGCCGAGGCCGGTTTGGAAGCGGATTCAGATACTGATTTTCTGGAACAGGCAGTCAACTTTGTGAATCAAGAGGTTTGGGGAACCCTTTGTGCTACGATTACGGTTCCGAATCAATTTCAGAAGTCGCAACGGGAGTTTCTGGAGCATTGTGTGTCTCGTTTGCACTATGGTGCTGTCGGGATCAATCATTGGCCTGCGTTGAATTATGCATTCATGTCAACTCCCTGGGGAGGGGCGCCAGGGGGCGACCTGAAAAATGTCGCCAGTGGTATGGGGAATGTACACAACACGTATTTTCTCAGAGACGTTGAGAAAACCGTTTTATATGGACCACTGACTTTAATTCCCAAACCGGTTTGGTTCCCCTCGCACCCCAATCCGGAATCAGTGGGTTGGCAGCTCTTAAAGTTATATACCCAACCTTCGTTAATGAATCTATCAAGAGTCGGGCTTTCAGTACTATTCAAGTAACGTTATTCACTTCAAGCAGAGTTACGACAGGATTATCAGACATGTCTAAAATCAATTCTTTCATTTCAATACAGGTTTTCAGCCTTGCGAGTTTTATCCTGGTTGGTGTGCTATTTTCAGAGAATACTATATTAAAGGCCGAGGAATCAGCTGCTCCCAAGCTCGTTTCAGCGACTTATACATTCTCACCCGGTCCTGATTTCCCATTTCGCTTTCAATCGCGATTGATTCAAGCGATTCCTGGTGACATTCTTCAGTTAGAGGCAGGAACGTATGAATTACAGTCTGGTTTGAATCTGGTCACAGACAATGTCACCATCCGCGGGCGGGGACAGGATAAAACCATTCTCACATTTAAAAATCAACGTGATGGAAGTTATGGATTATTGGCAAGTGGAGATAATCTGGTCCTGGAGAATTTTGCTGTTGAGGACACCAGCCATAATGCAATCAAAGTATTAGGGGCAGAAAATGTTACCTTTCGTGGGGTTCGTACCGAATGGACGGGAGGTCCCAAGTCGACCAATGGAGCCTATGGTCTCTATCCCGTTCAGTGCAAGAATGTGTTAATTGAGAATTGTATCGCCATTGGAGCCGCAGATGCAGGGATTTATGTCGGACAGACTACAGACGTGATTGTGAGAAACTGTCGTGCGGAATGGAACGTCGCGGGCATTGAGATTGAAAATACCATTAATGCGGATGTCTATGATAATATCGTGACAAACAATACGGGGGGGCTCTTAGTCTTTGATTTGCCGGGGCTGCCTCAGAAAAATGGGCGTCATGTTCGCCTCTTCCGAAATCAGATCATTAAGAATAATACCAAGAATTTTGCTCCGAAAGGGAATATGGTTGCTTCTGTGCCCGCGGGCTCGGGAGTGTTAATAATGGCGACAGACGATGTGGAAGTTTTTGACAATGTCATTACTGATAACAACTCCTTTAGTGTGTCGGTGGTTAGTTTTCTGATTCAACAGAAGAAAACAAAAGATAAAAACTTTGATCCCTATCCAGAAGGAATTTTCATACATGACAATCAGATTAGCGGTGGGGGTACGGTACCCGATGGCGAACTGGGTTTGCTTCTGAAGTCGATTGTGGGCACTCCACTACCTGATATCACCTTTGATGGAATGATTGATCAGAAAAAGCTGGTCGATGGGAAACTGCCGACTGAGAAATCCTTGCGATTATCTAATAATGGTAAGGCACGATTTTTAAATATTGATTTCAGTAATTTGAATCCTGCCAATATTGCTGCCGGGAAATATCAGCCAGGTATGGATATGACTCCTTTTAAAGGAACTCTTACGTCGCTAAAGCCGGTGCATCTGAAGCCACATGGAAAACCACAGCCAGCCAAAAATACAACATTACTTGTGTATTACGCGGCACCACAGAAACTGTCAGAACTAGGGCTCTTTAAAGGGAGTGGCGTGACTCAGGAACCGGCCGAAGGGGTGATTCCCTATGATTTAATTACGACCTTATTTACCGATTACACATCCAAGCATCGCTTCATTCGTTTGCCAGAAGGGAAAAAAATCAAATTCAAATCTGCGGGTGTTCTTGATTTTCCAGTGGGGACGATGCTGATTAAAACATTCTCGTATTTAAACGATATGCGAGATCTTTCACAGGGTGAGCGTTTGCTCGAAACAAGAATCGAATTTCTCAAAGACTCTGGCTGGTATGGATATTCTTACATCTGGAATGAAGCGCAAACGGATGCCGAATTAAGTCTGGGGGGAGGTGAAGTCGATGTTTCCTGGATTCATTCCGATGGACAACAGCGGTCTACACAACATCTTGTGCCGAATGCAAATCAATGTATCAGTTGTCATAGTCGGCATGACAAATATATTCCCATTGGTCCGGTCGCTGCCAACATGAATCGTACATATCAATATGCACATGGCGAAGAAAACCAGCTGGCTTATCTGAAGCGAATGGATTTGATTGAAAACGCTCCCGAACCGGCAGTCATTGAAACGCTGGCTGAATTTGACAACCCGCATTCCGGGAACCTGGACCAGCGGGTGCGTGCTTATTTATCAGTGAATTGCGCACACTGTCATAGTCCCGGCGGGAATGCTCGTACAACGGGATTAGATTTACGTTTATCACAAACGGACCCTGTGAAACTTGGTGTCTGGAAAACGCCTGTTGCAGCGGGGAGGGGATCAGGAGGACGAAGTTATGATATTGTTCCCGGCAAACCAGAGAAATCGATTTTAATGCATCGTTTACAATCCAGTGATCTGGCAGCCCGGATGCCCAATATTGGCAACCGGATTGTGCACCAGGAAGCCGTTGACCTGATTCAGACGTGGATTAGCCAAATGGAGAAGACGGTTTCGGAAAAATAGAGTGTCTGACAGAGAGTTCTTTTATGGTTTTCAATCTGCCTTTGTCTATTTGAGAATTAAACGGCTTCTTTATTCTTGTACGCGTGGCTGTCTTGAATGATGAGTTGGTTGCGGCCTTGTTTCTGAGATTTGGCTAAGGCATGTAATCCTCGGTCCAGGATCAGCTCTGCTGAGTCACCGGGAACACAAGTGATATATGCGAGGCTGGCTGTGACAACCACTTCTGAGCTGGTCGTTTCCAGGCGAAAATGATGGTGTCGAATGGCATCTCGAATTGTTTCAGCGTTAGTTTGTCCTTCGCTGCTGGAAAAGCCGGGCAACAGAATTGCCAGTGTGTCCGATTTCCAAAAACAGATAACGTCTTCGTCTCTGATTTTGTGTAACGCCAGTCGTGAAATTGTTTTCATGAATTTGACGGGAGCCATAATTCCAAAGCGTTCTTTCAACTGCTCGTATTGGTTCATTTGCACGAGCAGCAAACCGCTATTCAGTTCAGTCGAGGTTCCCGCCAGTAACATCGTTTCCAGATTCGCTTCAAACGCCGAGGCATCTGGTAGCTTTAAATGTGTTTGTTCCGGTTGTAAAACCCATTGCATTGCTGGGAATTCCTGCTTTTTCTTCTTGTCAGGCTGATTCTCCAGTTGAATTGGTTCTTCATCTGGAATTTTTCGTTCAACCAAACGATTAATCAGATCCAGTAGCTTCCCGCGTCTGCGGCTGATTTCACTGGACTGTTCTTTCGTAAGCATCATTCCAGGAAATTTTTCGAGCAATGTACATGCAGTTTGAGCAGTATCCAACGTTTCTTTTACATGTTCAAAGCAGTTCTGGAGATGTTTTTTCGCTCGCCGAAGATTGCGCGCGGGGGCATTCTTTCCGACAAAATAACCTGCAGTAAAACCCAGACTGACTGCAATTAGTAATCCGGCGCCGAAACAGATTAGAATGTCGTTTGAAATTGCTAATTGTGATGCTAATAAGATTGCCGTCATGCTTCTCTTCCTGACTGGAAAGCAACCACGTTTTATCTCGCAAGAGACAAAACGTTAAGCGTTGGGAAAAGAGATTGGTCAGAGGTAACCAATGCCTAAAATCGTTTTTGACTTCTCTAAGTAAATTAAGCTTAGTTCACAGTCAGGAGGAATGTTCCTTACAATTCTAATGCGAGCGAGAATATTGGCCGGCGAATGTAATGATTGTAAGGATTTTTATGAGCCGGGACGCCTGACGGGTTATCTTACAGACTTAATTCCAGAGTAAAACTCCGGACATTCACTTTCTTTCGCTGGCTTCAGTAGGTCCTGCCTGGACCGGAGCGGGCTGAGCTTCCAGAAATTTAAGGCTCAAAATAAGGTCAGTGTCTCGATCATTCAGTTGATCAACTAATTTTTCATCCACGGTAAACACGAAGGAAATCTGCCTGCCGGAAGGAGCGGCACACAGGTAATAAATCCATTGCACGGGAATCTCATTGGCTTTCCCAGCAACAGTGACCCGATGAACGTACTTTCCATCTGCGGAAGAGAGGTTTTCAGCCTTCAGAATTTTGATCAGTTTGTCGCCTAACGAGGTGCGAATGTCCTGTTGGAACTGTTCTTCAGAGGTGTGGCTACCCGGTTTAACGGAAGCAATTTTTGAAATATTGGCTTGCGCAATCAGACTCCCTTTATCGAGCAATCTTAAGACGGCAACCTGATTCGTTTGATGAAATACATACCAGTTCCGTGGCAGAAGTAATTGAACATTCCAGGGAGGTTCGAAGCTCAAAAGTTTGGACTCTGGTTTTGATTCCAATGGGATAGAAGCCAACGCTTCATCCGTAAGTGGTCCCGGAGCCGCTGCAAGCGTTCGATCCCAGTTCACTTTTGCAGTGACTTTCATACCGGGACTGACAGAACCCACAGACCGATTTTCCGTTTGTTCCAGTTCCAGATGACTGATGAAATGATCATTTAAACGAAATTGAAATTGACCCGAGACCGCAATTTCGGTTTGCGCGCCAACAGTGGCCCCTTCAATCTTTCCGTTAAAACTAATCACCGCTACGTTATCTGCTACGGATTCCAGTTTGCAGGTCAACTCTGACTTTAAGACTGCTTCAAGTCCCGTAAGAGACTGAAGTACCCAACTGTCAGGAGTCCAGGATTCACCAACTTCCACCTCGGAACGCGGTAAGAGTGCGCTGACAGGGAGACAATCACCAGGAGAATTGAGCAATTCCAGTTCTGATGGCATGAGCGGGCCAACGGGAGAATGTAAGGAAAGACCCTCAGGTTTTCCTTCTGCGACAATCATGCGATGTTTATCTCGACCACGGGCAAATGTTTTTTGTCCCTGCACGTCAATTGTGGCTATCGCCAATTCATAGTACCGAAGGGAACGGAGTGCTTCTGCATCACGTCCTGTTCCTGGCAATTTGCGTTCGAGGTATTGAAGTTTTCCTTCTACATTGAGCTCGAGTTTTCTCGCTTTACCCGATTTAATGGCTGTTTCCAGTTGACCTTCAACTTTAATAGTAGAATCCACACTATAAGTGCGTGAGTCTTTGGTGGGTTCAGAGAATTCATAGGTTTCTGCGTAAACTGATTGTCTGCCCAAGAGCAGTAAAACAGTAATCAGAGTAACTGACAGACAGAAAAAATATGATACCCGCGAAGGATTGTCTTTACTCAATGAAAACATGCGGAAGGCTCCGTAAATCAAGCGTCCATACTGATTGGAGAAGGAAAGTAGGAATTTTATTCGTTTACTGCGACATTTGTTTGCTGAACCATATCACGTGATGTTGCGATAATTCCGGCAACATCCAGTCCCAGGTCAACCAGTAGTTCGTTACGATTCCCATGTTCGATAAAACGATCAGGAATCCCAAGTCTTCTGAGATGACTCGTGTTAAGCCCCGCATCATTGGCAGATTCCAAAACTGCTGAACCAAAACCGCCACAAAGTGTAGCTTCTTCAACCGTAATCACAAAGCCCGATTCTCGAATCGCCCGATGGATCACGTCGACGTCTAATGGTTTGGCGAAGCGGGCATTGATCACGCCTATATCAAGCCCTTCTTCCCGGAGTTTTTCCGCTGCCTGAATACAATTAGTGAACAGGGAGCCGAAGGCAATCAGCATTCCATCTTTGCCCCAGACATAGACTTCCGATTTGCCGAGTTCGACCGGAGCAACCTTCCGGTCCACGGAGTCAGCGGCCGCTTTGGGATAACGAATGGCGGTTGGCCCGGCATGCTTTAAAGAAAAATCAAGCATCGGTTCGACATCCTGTGCATCTCCGGGGGACATCAAAACCATATTCGGAAAGCATCTCATGTAGCTGTTATCAAATGCCCCATGATGAGTCGGACCGTCTTCACCAGCGATTCCGGCTCGGTCCATGCAGAATGTAACTGGCAGGTTTTGCAACGCCACTTCTTGAAAGATATGATCGAAGCCGCGCTGCAGGAACGTGCTGTAAATATCAACAATGGGTCGGAGTCCTGCTTTGGCCATACCCCCTGCAAAAGCAACCGCGTGTGCTTCACAAATTCCGGTATCAAAAAATCGATCAGGGAATCCATCCCGAATCTTGCCTAGTTTGTTTCCAGTACACATGGCTGCGGTGAGAACAACCACACGGTCATTGTCAGTCATTGCCTGAAAGACGGAATTACTTACGACATCCGTAAATGATTTGGGAGAGCTACTACCCGGCTTTTCAATGGGAACGATTTCGTTTTCTTCATTACGCTGGAACGGAGCCGGGGCATGAAAGGAGACCGGGTCATTGGTAGCAGGCTCAAAGCCATGTCCTTTTTCCGTTAAGACGTGCAATAAAACAGGCCCTTTGATGTTTTTGATCATCTGTAGATAGCCGGATAACTCTTCAATATTATGTCCATCTACAGGCCCGATATAGCGAAAGCCCATTTCTTCAAACAGCATGCCACCGTGCAGGAAACCTTTGACAGCTTCTTTGAAACTGCCCAGTGTATGTTCCATTGATTCGCCGACAACCGGGACTTTATTCAATAACCATGAGACATCTCGTTTTAAACCATTGTAAAACGGAGCCACACGGGCCTTATCGAGATATTTCGCTAAACCTCCTACGCGTGGGCAGATTCCCATTTTATTATCGTTAAGGATCACGAGGACGTCTTTATTTAACCCAGCAGCATTGTTCATTGCTTCGAAGACGACACCGGAAGGAAGTGCTCCATCGCCAATCACAGCCACTGATTTGCGGTTCGATTCACCAGCCAGATCATCACCGGCTTTCATCCCGAGCACTGTCGAAACGCTGGCGCCAGCATGTCCTGTCATAAACAGGTCATAATCACTTTCTTCCGGATTCGGGTAGCCCATCAAACCACCTTTGCGGCGGATCGTTGAAATTTGCGAGTAGCGGCCTGTGATTAATTTGTGGGGGTAGATTTGATGCCCTGTATCCCAGATGAGCCGGTCCTGGGTAAAGTCATACGCCATGTGGAGAGCAATACAAAGCTCAACGACTCCCAGGTTACTCGCAAAGTGAGCGGATCGGTCTTCGACAACCGTGCACAGAACCTCGCGGATTTCTGCTGCCAGAGTTTCGAGTTCACCCCCTGACAATGTTTTCATATCCAGTGGTGAGTTGATGCGTGGTAGAATTTCGATCTTCATCAATGGTCTCGTTCTAGTACAAAATGGGCCAGTTCTTCCAATCTTTGGCCGTGGCTCCCAAGTGGGGCGATCGAGAGGCACGCTTCATCAATCAAATTTTGTGCACGTTGGCGACTTTCTTCAACGCCAATCAGGGATGGGTAGGTTAATTTACCGTGTTTAGCGTCTTTTCGCACGCCTTTTCCCATTTTTTCTGCATCACCGGTTAAATCAAGTAGATCATCGGTAATTTGAAATGCCAATCCTATGTAAGTGCCGTATTTTTCCAGGTTTCGCAGCATTGTCGTATCCGCACCACCGATTCGGGCTCCAATTGTGAGTGCACTACAAATGAGTCTGCCCGTTTTTCGTCGATGAATGGCCTCTAATGTTTCCAATGTAGAATTGTTTAGATGCTCGGATTCTAAATCTGCGACCTGGCCTCCTACCATTCCTTCTGGACCTGCTGCATTCGCTAAATCAGCACAACATTCTGCAGCACAAGAGTTTATTTTAATTTGACTTGCCATAATTTCAAAAGCAAGAGTTAACAATGCATCTCCCGCCAGGATGGCATTCGCTTCACCAAATTTGATATGGTTCGTCGGCATTCCTCTGCGTAAATCATCATTATCCATGGCTGGAAGATCGTCATGGATGAGAGAGTATGTGTGCACCATTTCGATGGCACAGGCGGCTGGTAAAGCTGCTTCCAATTCTCCTCCACATGCTTCACAACTGAGCAGCACCAAAATGGGGCGAAGTCGTTTTCCGCCAGCTGACAAGCTGTAAGACATTGCCTCTTTGAGAATGGGTGGGCAATCTGTTGAAAGGTCAAGTGACTCTGGTAATTGGCGATTAACCAGGCTTTGAAGATGGCTCCATCTGTCTTTAAAAGAAAGGGATTTGTGACTCATTCAAAAGGCATCTTTTCTAATGATTGGCGGATTTGTTTCTCAGTCTGTTTCAGTTGCGGTGGCCAGAAGCAGTCCAATCTCGCAGGCTTTGAGATACTCATCAATTATCAATGTTTCTTCCGTCGTGTGAATATCCTGTTGGCCACAGCCTAGCGTCACAGTAGGAAATCCGTGTGCGACCATCCAGTTGGCATCCAAGCCTCCATTGCCAATACTTAATTCGGGTAGCCCGCCAATTTTTTGTATGGCAAGCTTTGCTGTTTGAACTGCTGGTTCCTTTTCGGAAAGCCGAAAGGACTCATATTTCAAATGGGATTCGAAGGAGACTGTCCCTCGCTGACCATCACTGTTTTTTACTGACTTTACAGATCGCTGGAATGCTTTTTTAAATTCATCAAGGATCTTTTGTCGGAAGCGTGGATTATGGCTCCGGGCTTCGGCCTTAATTATCAGTTCAGGCATGACGACATTTGTGGCCGCGCCTCCAGAAAGAACACCGATATTACTGGAACCTGTATTCCTACCTTTGATGACCAGTCCATGCCAACCATTCTCTGAGAGATCTTCGATAGCCTTTCCCGCAATGACGGCGGCACTGACTCCCCGTTCCGGATGAGCGCCTGCATGACTGGCGACGCCTTCAATGCGAATTAACATTCCAGAGTCGCCAGTCGCTCCAATACAAACCTGATCAACCAGTTTCCCATCCCAGTTAAAGCACATTTTGGGCTTTCCCAGTTTGCTGGTCGCTAAATGTCTTACACCAACCAGCCCAATTTCTTCCTGCACCATCCAGCAGAATGTCAAGGGAGGATGAGAGAGATTCTCAGTGAGAATCGTAAGCAAGGCGTTTAAAATGACGCTACAGCCAGAGCGGTCGTCAGCTCCCAGAGCTGTCTGGCTACTTTTAGAATGAATCAGATTTCCTCTTTTAACCGGTTCGGCTCCGACACAGAGTGGAACCGTATCCATGTGAGCCATCAGTGCGCGTCTGGGGCCTTTTTGTGTACCAGGAAGTTTCACAATTAAATTTCCCGATTCACCACCAATGGGGCTTTTCTTGTTTGCGGTATCGAACGAGATCAATTTTCGGGGCAGTCCTGCTTTTTGCAGCCGCTCTACGATCTCTGCCGCAATTTTTCCTTCTTCGCCACTTTTACCCGGAATGCGCATTAAGTCAGTTACAAGCTGTAATGCCTGTTTCTGGTTGACTTTAACCGTTGTTGCTGTGTTTTGAGTGCTCATTGAAAGACTTTTCAGAAGGAGCCATCTGTAGGATGCATATGATCGAGTCGATGGTATTTTAGATTACTTCGTTCAACTTAGGCTTTTAGCAACTTTTTTTCAACACGACTCGATGGGCTATTTTTGTATCCATAATGGGGGTTTTCAGACTCATATTGCTGTAATTCTGGATCAAAATTAGAATCCCGGCTGATTTGTGGCTGAGTTCCTGAACGGGTTTTAGATGACCCGGGCTGAATCTTAACATCGGAATTCTGTTTTTTGAAGATGATTCGTTCGCGCTTGCGCTGGCTAAAGCATTTGATGCTGGCATTGATTACTCTCGCATTGTTCGCAGTGGGGGGGGAAGTCGCTTTACGCATTGATCAGTATCAGCAGCAGGATTCAGCGAATACTTTTGATACTGATAGCGTACTGATTCCTTCCGATGTGACCTATCATCGCGTTCGGCCTTTGCAGGAAGTCTCCAGAAAACATCCTGACTCGGGAGAGCTGATTCAGTTTACGATCAATAGCATGGGAATCAGAGGAAAAGAGTATACCATTCCCAAACCAGCGGGCGTCTTTCGAATTCTCTGTTTGGGAGGAGAAACCGTTCTTGCGCCGGAGATGAAAGAGCCTGATACGTTTTGTATGCGACTGGAAAAATTGCTGCAGAAAAAGACACAACTCAAGGTAGAGGTGGTCAATGCTGGCGTTCCTGATGCCAGTCCTTTGATGTCTTATTTACATCTGAGACACTCTTTGTTGGGGCTCCAGCCTGATTTAGTTTTGTTTCATTTTGATATGTCTGATGTTGCCGATGATCATGCTCTTAGACGTTATACTCAGATTGGTGATTCAGGAATCCCTCTTTGTTCAATGCACCCCTTGTTCGAAAAGATAAATACTCCTGAACGACTGGAAAATCAGTTCCTGGTCTATCGATATACGCTGAGATGGCTCGGTGATTATTGGGTGGAAAATCAACCTGCGGGCCTCGATCGTGATATTGATACGCCGCAAGGAAAGTACCTCTGGCTAGAAGACCATCCTCCGGATTGGTCTGTGTATGTGAGACAGACTTTAGAGCCCATTCAAAATATTCAGCAGATTACGCAGGGAACTTATTCGCGATTCATCCTGGCGACTTATCCCAAGCCCTGGCAGGTTTCCGAAACGGCCATGAGTGGGAAACGGGCACGAAGTTCTCTGGGAGTTCGAGATGGGGTCGAGTATGCCAGTCGATTTCCTTTTGATCTGCTCGATACTTATGCTAAGCAGTTAAATGTGACTTATTGTGATACTTCGCCCACGTTTCAGAGTATTCAGAATCCCGATCGTTTTTTTCTGAACAATGTTCCCCGGTTTTCAAGAGAAGGGCACGCACTTTATGCAAGGGAGCTTGCGCTGTTTATCCTAGAAGAGATTCCTGGAATCTGGTCAGATTCGGTTCCTTCAAACTCAGAACAGCCGATTCCCAAACATGCACAGGTTCCCGCATATTGAACGAGGATTCGGATGTGAATATGATGATAGTAAGGGATTTCATGGATCGGGTTAAGATTGCCAGAGAGCAAAAAATCACGTAATATTAAACAAAATTAATTTATTGAGTGCTTGTTTTGAGTAATAGGCCTCAAATCAGCAAGGGAATTACCCAATTACATGATTTTCAAAGTGTTTAGGCAGAAATATGACATATCTTTTATGAACGTTAAGAGATTTTCATATTTGAGTCTCGAACCAACATTCCAATCATTTTTCTAATCATTAAATATTTTTTCAAATCAAGACTATCAATATCTTTAACAGGAGATCCTGTGGGTTTCGCTCTAGCAACAGTGAACCCAGGTCGATAGAGGAAAGAATTCTATGAGTTCTTATGAAACAGCATGTCGTTATTTCGATCAGGCTTCACGTCAAGTTGGCTTATCGCGCAATATGCAGGAGTTATTGCGAACTCCGGAACGCGAGGTCAAAGTTGAAGTCGCAATCGAACGTGATAACGGTGAGATCGCGACTTATATCGGATACCGCATCCAGCATGACAGTTCCAGAGGGCCTATGAAAGGAGGACTTCGTTTTCATCATGAAGTTGATGCCGATGAAGTACTGGCACTCGCATCCTTAATGACCTGGAAGACCGCTTTAGTCAATATTCCCTATGGCGGAGCTAAAGGAGGAATTTCTGTGGATGTGAGCCAACTGTCACAAGGCGAACTGGAACGGGTCACTCGTAAATTTGTTGACAAAGTTTACGATGTGATCGGGCCTTCAAAAGATATTCCTGCTCCCGATATGGGAACGAATGCGCAAGTGATGGCCTGGATTATGAATCAGTATGAAAAATACCGCGGATTTAATCCTGCATGTGTGACGGGGAAACCATTGGAATTGCACGGTGCTGATGGCCGTGAAGAAGCGACCGGCCGAGGTGTGGCCATGATTACCCGTGAGACGTTGGATCGGTTAAAAATTGATGTGACAGGTGTGACGGTTGCCATACAGGGGTTTGGCAATGTGGGAAGCTTTGCCGCTCATTTTCTTGATGAATTTGGAGCGAAAGTCGTTGCGGTTTCTGATGCCAGTGGTGGAATCTATAAGGCGGATGGGCTTAATATTCCCCAATTAATCGAGTATTCCAAGGATACGGGGGCAGTCAGGGGATTTCCGGAAACTGAGGCGATTTCTAATGAAGAATTATTAACTTCGAACGTCACTGTATTAATTCCTGCTGCATTAGGAGGCGTACTGACGAAGGAAATTGCCAGAGACACGAGAGCGAAATGCATTATCGAGGCTGCCAATAATCCGACAGAGCCAGAAGCGGATGAAATTTTTGAGAAAAACGACATCGTGGTCGTTCCTGATATTCTCGCAAATGCTGGTGGCGTCACCGTTAGCTATTTTGAATGGGTTCAGAATCGACAGCATTTTAGCTGGGAAAAATCCCGTGTTCGTTCCGAGTTAGATCGTATTATGTGTGACAGCTTTGAATTAGTATGGAAAATCGCGACAGATAAAAAAGTATCGTTACGCGTCGCCGCCTATATCCTGGGCATTGGTCGGGTTGGTCGCGCAACCGTTTTAGGGGGGATCTAACCCACCCACTGGTTTTATGATCTTCGACGAATATAAAAATCAATTTCAAAATCCAAGTTCAGCATCGGGAGTCAATGAGGTGGTTAAAGTGTTACCAGTTGAGCAGTTAATCAATGAGTGTGTGTTATTCCAGTCGGTGACTCTGGAAGAAATGGATGTCTTGCTTCATGCTTCAGAACGAGAAGACTTTCCTAAAGGGGCTCGCATTCTCGATGAGGGAAACTCGACGCGTTACCTCTGGATTATTCAGAGCGGCTCATGCGAAGTACGAAAAAGACTTTCCAACGGCAACGAGCAGGTTTTGACTCAATTGAGCCCCTTTTCGATTTTTGGTGAAATGTCATTTTTTAAACCTGCCCCCCATTCAGCAAGTGTTGTCGCGTTAACAGACGTGGAAGTCTTGCGTATTCCAGGTCGTGGTTTTGATCAAATGTTGAAGGATGGCGTGCCAGGCGCTCAAAAAGTGGTTTTTAATACGGTTCGAATTATGTCGGATCGACTTAGAATGATGGATGAATGGACAGCGGAAATGGTTCAGAGCACCGGTTCTCGTTCCAAGAATGCGGAATGGCACGATTTTCGATCCAAGCTTTATTCTGACTGGCAATTCTAGGATTTCGCTTTTAATAGACATTTGCTTTCAAAAAGCTCCTTCAATACCAGAGCCGTTTCCCCTCCACGAAGATCCCGCGTTGACACATTCAGGCTGATATTTGATACTTCGACAAATTGACTGATGTCGATAATATATCGGGGAATCATTTTCTGAGCGCACTATTTTGGTGATCTCAGTGTCTGTTAAGATAAGTAAAGTGATTTTAAGAAACCCAGCCGTATTGAACGGGTAGAAACGCTCGTAGATTATTTAAGAGTATCATGACTGAATTCGACTTGCCTCATTACACGCAACAACTGGCTCATCAGGCGCGCGACGCCTCCCGAAAGTTAGTGTCAGCAAACGGAAACCAGAAAAACGACTGGTTGTGCCGGATGATCGAGCTGATTCGGGAGAGAACACCTGAACTACTTGAGGCCAATGAAAAGGACTTGAAGCAGGCTCCTGAATACGGTTTGACTGAGGCATCCATCGATCGCCTTAAATTGACTGATGCACGATTGCAGGGAATTGTTACTGCACTCCAGGAGATTACGGCACTGCCTAATCCGATTGGCGAAATCATTGGTAGTAATATGCGTCCCAACGGATTGCTGGTGACTCAGGTACGGGTTCCGTTGGGGGTGGTCTTCTTTATTTATGAATCAAGACCCAATGTAACAATCGATGCGGCGGCCTTATGTGTTAAAAGTGGAAATGCTGTGATCCTTAGAGGGGGAAAAGAAGCATTTCACAGTAACATGGCCTTGTATGGATTACTACAACAGGGGCTTAAAGATGTGGGGCTTCCCGAGCAGTCAGTTCAGTTGGTTGAAACAACGGACCGTGAAGCTGTCGGTCATTTTCTAAAGCTGGGAAATCTGATTGATGTTACCATTCCCCGAGGTGGTAAGGGATTGATTGAACGTGTTGCCAAGGATGCGACGATGCCTGTGATCAAACACTTCGATGGGGTTTGCCACGTTTACCTTGATCAGGCGGCAGATTCAGAACTGGCGGTGTCGATTACTGTCAACAGCAAGTGTCAACGTCCTGGAGTCTGTAATGCGGCAGAAAGCTTATTGGTTCACGCTGATATCGCGAAAACAATATTCCCTCAGGTGGCAGCTGCTTTGCTAGAGCAAGGGGTAGAACTCAGGTGTTGTCCACGTTCCATGGAATTAATCAATGATGGTCAATTGGCAACCGACGATGACTATGCCACAGAATATGGTGCCATGATCATGTCCGTCAAAATTGTTGACAGTATGGACGCGGCAATTCAGCATATACATCAATACGGTTCGGGACACACTGAATCAATTGTGACCACAAATTTGGCAGCTGCAGAGAAGTTTACTACTGAAGTGGATTCCGCTGCTGTCATTGTTAATGCCAGCACACGGTTTAACGATGGGGGTGAGTTTGGTTTAGGGGCTGAAATTGGTATAAGCACCGACAAATTTCATGCGCGTGGACCCTGTGGCTTAAATGAATTGACTAGTTATAAATATGTTGCCCATGGAGCAGGGCAGATCAAACAATAGAAAGCATTGGATCATTCAATTGTGAATATAGTCTGCTGCTGATCTTCCAGATCAGAA
Source organism: Gimesia aquarii (assembly GCF_007748195.1). Lineage (NCBI taxonomy): Bacteria > Pseudomonadati > Planctomycetota > Planctomycetia > Planctomycetales > Planctomycetaceae > Gimesia > Gimesia aquarii. The sequence goes on along the minus strand of NZ_CP037920.1, from coordinate 5,647,190 downwards.
GTAGTTTCCCAAGGGAGGCCAGGGATGGCAGATGTACTAAGTCAAAATGAAGTCGAGTCGTTATTGTCGGCTTTGGACCCTACAGCCAGTAGTAGTGGTGGTGGGAGTTCCAGTCGTCCTACCACTCGTAATGCAGACTTCAATTCCCAAATCAGTATTTATGATTTCAAACGCCCGGAACGTGTCAGTAAAGAACAAATGCGGGCTTTTCGTGCGCTGCATGAAAGCTTCAGTCGTGAATTTGGAGCGGCGCTCAGTGGGATGCTGCGATCAATTATTGAAGTCAAATTGATTAGTGTTGACCAGCTAACATATAGTGAATTCGTTTTCAGTCTTGAAAATCCAACCTGTTTTAATCTTCTGGAATCGGAAACTCTTGAAGGACATATCATTTTAGATATCAGTCCTTCGATTATTTTCCCGATCATCGACCGTCTTCTGGGGGGAAATGGTAATTCACAAGGATCATATCCCAATCGCCCGTTGACTGAAATTGAGATACGTCTCGTATCACGTATCACAGGTCTGGCCATTGAAGGAATTGAATCTGCCTGGAGCAACCTGTGTGATTGGAAACTGAAAGTTTCTCAAGTGGAAAGTAATCCACAATTAGTCCAGATTGTGCCTCCGAACGAAGTGATTGTGTTGATTTCTTTTGAAGTCACAATGGGGGATACACGTGGGATTATTAATCTTTGTATCCCTTTTAATACCATTGAACCACTTTCGAATAAGTTGACATCAGATACTTGGTCGGCCTATAAGAAAAAAACTCCTGACTTAAGACAACAGTTGAGTTTGGAAACAAGTGTGACGCAATCAAAGATTCACATGAAAGTGGATTTAGATAATAGCAAACTGACAACGGGAGAAATTTTAAATTTGTCAGTAGGCGACGTAATCATGTGTAACAAAGGGAGTTCACAATCTTTGACTGTTGAATTAGAAGGTTCTCCCGTTTTTACCGCTTATCCTGGAGTTTACAAAGGTCACAAAGCGGTCAGCATCGAAAAAATGTTGGCTGTCCCCAAGGATATCATTGAAGAAAAAGTCAAAAAAGCTGGGGGATTACCTCTGGAGGCGAGCCAGTCAGACTAGCCTTTTGATAAATTAGAGCAACTTGGGTACTGTTTTTTTGTTTACTTTTGCTCGGGCTTCTCACTGCGTTTACAGATAACGAGTTGACTTTACAAAATCAAAAAGTTGATGAATGTGCATTTTGAGATTCAAAAATGGCATGTTGGCTGGTTTTGAATCTTTTTCTCTGAAGTAAAACCGGTTTTTATCTCCGTTTCGGTAGAAAAAACAGAGCCTGGCTGATTATACTGCTCGATCAACTTTCAAAATAATAGCAGGTTTACCTGTTGATTTGAATATGTTTTCTCTTCTGGTCAGCATGTGTCTCATGTGCTGGATTAAAGAGAATATATTTATTGTACTTAAAGATTTACGATCTGAATCTCAGTTTTCACAGGGAGGCAGGTTTACTGTCTCTGAGTCGTTTACGAAGATTGAAAAAAAATGCCCAAGCAAAAGACACATAAAGGAATGAAGAAGCGGTTTAAGATTACTGCTTCTGGTAAAGCTAAGCACAGAAAAGCGTTTCGCGGTCACATTCTGAGCAAAAAAAGTCCCAAGCGAAAAATCAGACTTCGTGGTGATGGAGTTGTGACCGGAGCGGAAGCAAAGATTATTCTGAACGCCCTACGTCCCAGTTCATAATCTCGCTCACGCCCCTTGGATGTGAAAAATAAATCCTTACAAATTCAAAGTGTTTAACTTCTCGGTTGGAAAGTAATAATGAGAGTTCGAAAAGGTGCAGCTCGACGAAGAGCAAAAAAGCGTCTGTTTAAAGAAGCAAGCGGTAATTATGGCGGTCGTGGCAGCTTATTGCGGACTGTAAAAGAAACAGTCATTCGATCTCGTGTTTATGCGTATCGAGACCGTAGAGTTAGAAAGCGTGAATTTCGGGCGCTTTGGATTACGCGAATTACTGCCGCCTGTCGTGAGCGAGGTATCAATTATTCGCAGTTCATCAATGGGTTAACGAAGGCAGGGATTACTTTGAATCGGAAGTCTCTTAGCGAGCTTGCCATTTCTCAGCCACAGGTATTTGATGAGATCGTGAAAGCTGCTCAAGCAGCATTGGCAGCCTGAACCTGTTGTTGAATATATGACTTGAACTATTTTACGCGAAGCATGCCCTTCTTATTAGAAGCATGGTTCGCGTAATTTTTTTATGGATTCTAACAAAACCCTGTTTTACAGCAGGGGGCTCACCAGCCGCAGGGTATTTTCTAATAACCGTTCTTTAAACGATCTGGTTTTCCATTCAGCTGAGTCCAGCCGTCTTGAATCATCAATATAGGTTTGCTGCAAAGAACGTAATTCGTTCGCAAATTCTGGCTCGTAGACAAAGAGTGACACTTCATAATTCAGCCACAGACTACGCATATCAAGATTCGCGGTACCAAACATCGAAATCGCTCCATCTGCCATGACTGATTTGGTATGTAATAACCCTCCCTGATAAAGATAGATCTTTACACCGACTCTGAGTAGTTCATCGAAGTAAGAACGACTCGCGTAGCGTGTCAATAATGAGTCTACTTTCTCAGGGACAATTAACAGCACTTTAACCCCCCGTCCCGCTGCCCCAATGATTGCTCTGAGTAACGATTCATCAGGTACCAGATACGGTGTCGTAAGCACCAGCTCATCTTGCGCTGCATTAATCAGGGCCAGTAACATTTGCAGCAGCCCATCACCACTTTCACCCGGACCTGAGGGAACAACCTGGACGTCTGCTGGACCATATGGATCGACAAAGTGAAGACCTGCATCTTCAGCAATGTCATTGATTGATTCTCCCGTTTCGAGCATCCAGTCACCAATCATAATGGCCCCCATTGGAATGACCACCGTCCCTTTCAGACGGACCATTGCGTCAACCCACTGTCCAACTCCTGCCCCTTGTTTGAAGAAGCGTGGATCTACAAGATTGGCACTTCCCGTCCATGCGACTTCACCGTCAATGACGATAATTTTACGGTGAATTCGCAGGTCGGTGCGTCCTACGAACGTACGGAAGATGCCAACGGGCAAGGCAGGTAAGAGCTTAACACCAGCTTCCCGAAGTTGTTGAGGTTGTTTACCCTTCCACCAGGGACGGGCACCAAGTGCATCAATCAGGAGACGACAGGAAACTCCACGCTGCGCAGCACGAATGACAGCCTCCATGACCTGGTCAGCCAGTCCTCCTGCATTCCAGATATAAAACTCCATCAGCACGCTTTTCTGTGCTGCATCTACATCCTCTGTGATCTTTTCTAAAATCACTTGCGTATCGGAAATCAGTTGTAATTCACTCCCACAGACGGTGCGACTACCCATGATAGTTTCGCCGAGTTTGTCCATGCCGCGTGCTGTGAATGCATGACGAGACCAGTCGACGTCAGTGGCACCTTTTTGAATGGCGATGTCTGCGATTTTTTGATAGTCGGTTCGAAGACGTTCGATAGCGCGTGTACGACCACGGCCAATGCGGTGCTCACCAATCAGTAAATAGATTAGTACGCCTCCGAAAGGCACTGCTGCAATGAGCACCAGCCAGGCCAATGCAACACCAGTTGCAGGACGTTTCATGATGACGCGAATCGAGACTGCGATCGCAAGTAGCGGGTGGAAAATTAAGATGATATTTGAAGGATGCAATAACAAATAATGAAGCATTTAATGATCTCGCTGTTTATAGTCCGGTTATCTGGCTCCGATATTGACTCCGAGAGTTTTCTGAGTCCCTGAATCTCGGGTAACCGAACAAAAAAATTAAGTCGATCGTGAAGGATAATCTGTCTTTGAAAAAATAAGTATACCGTTTCGTATTTGATTTGTACGTCACTGAGAACTGAAAGATGATTCTTTAAAATTATGTGATACTAAAGAATCAGAGATCAAACGCATTTTCTTGAAGGATTATTACAACTGCTTTCGATGTCTAGTATAATATGAAGATATTCTGAGAGTGCTTCAAATCTAAAGTAATCTAAGTGAGAACAACCTGAAATTGAAGCTCTGACAGAGTATTCAATTAAGAGCAATAAGAAAAAATTAAAAATGGCTTTTTCAAAACGGTTTGTCATTACTGCTCTTGTCTGTCTTATCACAGCAGTCATCTGTGCCCAATATTTTTTAACGGATCGCAATGAGCGGTCGAATCAGACCGTCAATCGATCTGCAGATGAACGGGAACAAAAGTCTGATTTCATACATCCCGTTCACCCTTCGCCACCCTCTGAGGGATATCAGGGGAGTCAGGCCTGCTTGGAATGCCATGCAGACGTTTGTAATACCTACCAAACACATCCGATGTCCTTTTCTGCTCAGACTGTTCCAGGTGAACTTACTATGGAAGATTATGACCTGAATCCTGGTTTTAGATCTCCAGAGACACATGAATATGTCATTGACAAAGAAGGCGGAGAAATATTCCATCATGAAAAAAGACTGACGACTGAAAACGAAGTGATCTATGACAAAAAGGAACGCGTCGATTATGCAATTGGGTCGGGAAAACGCGGGAGATCTTATGCTATCAATCGCGAAGGCCTGTTGTTTATGTCCCCCATTTCCTGGTATAGCGGCAGTCAGACATGGGATCTTTCTCCAGGTTATCAACCGGGACATCATAAACAATTTGAAAGACGGCTGATCGACGGATGCATTCAATGTCATATTGGTTTAGTTTCGAAAACCGATGGAATCAAAGATGAATTCGATTCTGTCCCTTTTCAAGATATTTCGATCGGTTGTGAGCGTTGCCATGGACCGGGAGAAAAACATATTCAATGGCATTCCAGCAATGCAGAAAAGTCAGGCCAGGACCCCATTGTAAATCCTGTTGATTTAACTCCCGAAGCGAGAGAGGCAGTCTGTTATCAGTGTCACCTTACTGGTGAAGGCCGAATCCTTCGTTATGGTCGTACTGAATTTGACTTTCGCCCTGGTGATTTGATTGAGGATATATGGATTGTTTTTCAACAGGGAGATCGGATCTCAGAAAAAGGAGAGACACAAGCAGTCAGTCAGGTTGAACAAATGCACGAGAGTCAATGCTATCAGAAGAGCCAGGGTAGTATGGGATGTATCTCCTGTCATGATCCTCATCTAATACCAGCAGAGGCTGATCGTGTTACCTTCTACGAGCAGAGATGTCTGGAGTGCCACGGTGAGAATACGACTGAATGTTCTCGTCCCAGAGATTCTCAGAATCAAGCAAAGGAGTCCTGTATTTCCTGCCATATGCCACAACGTCAGGCAAAATCCGTCCCACATACATCCTTGACGGACCATCGCATCATTCGCAACAAAAAAGTAGGGTACGTACAAAAGACTTCACAATCAGATTTGTTTTCAGTCTTTCGAGAACCCAAAGATTTGAATGCTGCCTATGACCTGAAGCGTGCACGCGGCTTTTTTTACATCTATCTGGCAGAAACGAAAAATAAGTTACAGTACGCGCAACAGGCACTTGAATTATTATTGCCTTTACTTAATGAAAACGATTCTGATGAAGAGCTAATAACTCAGATCGGCATCGCGTATTTCCTGATTGGAAATAAAGGGAAATCAAAAACGTTTTTCGAGCTTGCGCTGAAATTAAATCCAAGATCCGAATCTGCGCTGCTTAAGCTCACGACGATTTGTCATGAAGAAGGAGATTATTCCGCGGGTATTCGATATGCGAAGCGGTTTATCGAAATCAATCCCTGGAGAGGGCAGGTTTATGGGCGCTTGGTTCATATGTCCGGATTGACGAATCAGTTCGAAGAAGGGATCAAATATGCACATCGAGGACTGGAAATTAATCCTGCGTCCTGGCAACTACATGGATGGCTGGCACAGGTTTATCAACAGATGGGCAAAACAGAGCTGAGCAATCAACACCAGAAAAAACTACAACAATTTCGTGCCAGTCCTTGAATTTGATTTTGTCGGTTCAATTAGCTTTAAAGTCTGGTCGACATGGACTTCATCCAAGGTTTGGATTTGCCCGCCTGGCCAAATGATTTTTACAGTACAATCTGTATTTTCCATACCGAATCCGAAAAAGAGGGCGCGTTGGTTACTCGAACAATAACTACTCCCACCAACAAGCTCCTGATAAAATGTTTCATCATTTTGATAGACCTCTACTTTCGTTCCAATGGCAGAGCGGTTACTGATTGTTCCGGTCAGCATGATTTTTAACCAATGGTTGTTTTCTGAATTGTTTTGTAGCAGGGCCGCGGGATCATTTTGGTTAATCACAATCAGATCCTGATCACCATCGTTATCATAATCTGCAGCAGCAACTCCACGTCCAATTCGTTTCAGACCAAAATAACGACCTGCCTGAGTACTACAGTCTATCCACTGATTCTCTTGATAAGAAAAAAGTTGAGCTGCCATTTTCCATTCATAGCCCTGGTCTTCGAGTTGATCAATGTGACCATTTGCAATGAAGAGATTCATATGGCGGTTATGGTTGAAGTCGGCCATGATCGTTCCAAAAGCAAGTGAAGAAATTGTGGGACGGTGTAAGTTGGTTGCTTTGGTAACATCATAAAAACCAGCTTCCCCTAGATTTGCATAAAGTGTGTTTGAATCGTCTGTGAAATGGGTGACATAAAGATCAAGAAAACCATTGTGGTCATAATCACCATGTGCAATTCCCATACTTGCCTGGTTGTTCCCATCACCACTCATCGCACAACCTTTTTCGATGGCAGCATTATGAAAAAACTGGCCTTCATGATTTAAGAATAGAAAATTGGGAGTGACATCATTGGCGACATAAATATCTGGAGACTGGTCTCGATTCAGGTCTGAAATGATCACTCCCAGAGATTTTCCCTCTTCTGCGCGCAAACCTAGCTTTTTGTCGGCAGCTTCAAAATGACCATTTCCCAAATTAAAGTAAACTTCATTATATTCCGCTTCCATTCCATTGGGATGGCAGGTCCGTTTCACCCCATTCTTATCAGTACAATCTTTGGGGTGCAGCACATCGTATTTGACATAATTGCAGACATACAAGTCCAGGTTTCTATCCTGATTCAAATCCCCCCAGGCAGCACTGGTACTCCAGTTTGTATTATTTGTCGTCCCTGATGTCTCAGAAACATTGGCAAAGGTACCATCCCCCATATTTTGATAGAGAGCGTTTTGTCCGACGTTCGTGACGTAAATATCATCAAAACCATCGTTATTGAAATCTGCAATGGATACGCCTTGACCATACCTTGAATTATTCGCTCCTGCAGCAGAAGCGACTTTTTTAAATACACCATTGCCCTGGTTACGAAATAACTGGTTACTTACCAGATGATTGAGGTTAGATTTGCTAGTTGGGTCTCCACCTTGAATGCAATAGACGTCAATGTAGGAATCGTTATCATAATCCAGCCAGCCAGCACCTCCTCCAATGGCTTCTACCATAAGTTGGTCGCCTTTGGCACCGTTTTCATAGACAAATTCAATTCCTGCCTGCAGATGCACATCACGAAAGGCAGGTGTTGTAATGTTGTTATGGTCTCGCTTTTTTTCATTTACAGTTTTCTCTTCATAAGATTCCAGTGAGAACTTTGAACTACGTTTGGAAGGGGAAGGGGATTGCTCAGTGGTTGTTTTATCCGCAGGCATACCTGCTTCCTGCAGATCACAGGCAACAGTCAAAAGTACCAAAGGGATTAAGAAAACTAAAAAAAAATGGTACTGCAGTGGAGCTAACGAAATTTTCTTGGTTCTATGAAAGGAAAACAATGGTCTCAACTTTGGGGCGAACGGAAAAAAATCCCTCCCATCAAACTTGATGGGAGGGCAATGATTACACACAGATTAAAGTTCGTGGGTTAAAATTCTCCCAATGTTTCACCACCAGATCTGGTAACTAATGCTCTATTTACACCCAGGTCCAGGTTTTCGCTGATAAATCGAACTGCGCCATCTGTCAGCAAACCGTGAGCGCCGCCTACGTGTGTGCTGCTCCAGTTCGTGCAACGGGTATCATCACCTCCGTTACCACCGGCGACCTCTTCAGGATCAGCATTGATAGACGACGTATGGGTATCAATGGCTCCGAGAGGACTCATCCAAGCACCAGATTTATTGATTTCTGAAGGGAATTTCTTACTGAAATTCCAATGATGGTTTTCGTAGAGTGCAATTGTGTTGGATGCGCCATCAACAATGTCGCTGATAGTGGCGGAACCGCGATACCAAAACAATCCACCAACACGGCCGAGATCGTTATGCTTGAAATCTCTTTGTGAATCGACCCAGGGGGCCCCATTGGATCCTGTATCTCCACAATCTTTCCAGCCGGTCCAAACAAAACCCATACTGCCAACATAATCTGTTCGTGCCGCCTGGAGTGAGCGGGAATTTCCACCCTGGCCCCCAAAGTCATAATGCATCGCAGAGGCTGTCAGTTTGGGCTGGGGATTACTGGGACAAAGCAAAACAGGAATCGGTGTGATTCGAATAGGGTCATTAGCGACGCTATCCATACCCGGGTATGTAGAAGGCGAACCCGAGGTATCCGTGGTATCACTAAAGTTCATTCGGTTATACATCGGGGCCTGATCCATAAACGGAAGAGACATAGAAATCCAGGAGACACCACAGCCAACCTGGCCGGGAGCTCGTGAAAAGTCGTAATTCAGAGGGAAGGTACCATGAGTCTCATGGTAATTGTGTAACGCGAGACCTAACTGTTTCATATTGTTTTTACAGGTCGAACGACGTGCTGCTTCACGTGCTTGTTGAACGGCAGGCAAAAGTAAAGCAATCAGGATTGCAATAATGGCGATCACTACGAGCAACTCGATGAGAGTAAATCCTCGGTATCGCAGGCCAAACGAGAGATAATTCCTTCTCATAAGTTAACACTCCTCAAATAAAAAATGAAAAAGGGAAGTCACAAAATGTTTTTAAAGAGAAAAAATAAGAGCATTTACTTCAAATATGAAAATGCTATTTATGGTTATTAAAATTTCTGATCGATACTAGAATTCAATATCGACGACGTTGTCTCCTTCTTTCACGGTGTAACTCTTGGGAGTCGTTGTTTTTGAGCTATATGATTTGGGAAATGGCAATTTCGCTAAATTGGGATCACCTTTTCCTGAATAACTTTCCGGGCTGGTTGTGATTGACAAAACAACTTTATACGCACCAGCACGCGCTCCCATCCCCCCTTTGGGGTTACTCAGTTCATATGTCCCATCTTCACCAGAAACTCCCACGGCAGGTGTCCCGTCATCAACGGGTACAAAAGAAACACGAACGTCTTTTAAGCCTGTGCCATCTTTTTTAATGGTTCCCTTCACGGGATAAAGCGTAGGCGCATCACCCAAATCCCCACCACCGCAACCAGAAATCCAAACACTCAAACTGACTAATAAGGGAACTGTAATCCAGGTGGTCGAAAATGGATTTTGATGCATGTTTAAGCCCTTTAGGTATAAATTTGGAGTATAATTAGTATGAATTATTAGTTAATTAGTGCTGGAGAATTGTTTTTAGACTTAATTTATGGGTGATAATTGATCAGAAGGCACACAGGTTCCCTTTTGTGAGCAATTTATGAACATAATTAAATTAAATCAGGATTTCTTGTATAATTAATACATGGGTTCATTAATATACAACTGGATTCTACAGCTGCGTTTATAAAAATGTCAATTGTTTTCTGACCTGAATCGAAATAGATAAAATTTTTAGTTTTGCTAAGAAAAGTGTTGTCAGTAAGTCGTTTTTTGAAGCTGACTTAAATAGTAAAAAAGTTAGAGGTTTGGACTCTGACTTGATCTGGTCTTAAGGAAAGTGACTGAGTGCACTAGTGGTTATCAATAAAAATGAAGCAGTTGATAACCGAAAGAATTGTGAATGATCCAAATTGATATGTGTTTTGATCTTTATGTTTTAGATCTGGGGATTCGAGTTCCCCGTACAGTAGACGCCTGTCAAATGTCATCCAGATCAGGGATGATTTGAAAGTACTAACGAGATTTGCTCAGTCTATTTTGAATTGCGGTTACTACGTTAAGATCACCACATTCTTGTGCGTACTGTTCTATTTTTTCTAATAACTCGCGATCGATGGAATTCGGGTTTTTCAGTTGAATGAGCTGTTTCGAAAACGTTTTTCCCTGATTTCCGATCTGTGCCATTTTCTTAGCTTCAGTGAGCTTTCCCTTTCTACGCAGAATTTCTGCCAAACCGAGTCTTGTACGCCAATCATAGGGATTTAATTTAAGTGCCTGGCTAAACGAATCTTCTGCCGGATTGAGTTGATTTTTTAAGGCAAGATAACGTCCTTTGAATCTCCAGAATCGACTGTCTTGTTCAGCATCTTCAGGTGCACTTTCAAGCAACTCAGCGACATGGTCCAGATTTCCTTTTTCAAGAGCGTTCTTGATAAAATAGGCGAGTACTTCCCGGTTATGAGGATATTTTTTAAGGCATTCATTAATCAAAGACAGATCTCCCCCTGAAATGAAATTCGAATCATTCATTTGCAGAGATTGATCGCTGCTACTTCGCGCAATATAAATTGCCAATGCCACTTGCAGGTCCTCGTTGTTCGGATCGTTCTTTAACCAGGAGTTGATGAGTGGAGGACCATTGCTGAAGTTAAGAGAATCTGAAAGCAGGAGGTACACATAGGCTTCAGGTGGCTCACAATTTAACTTAATTGCTTCTCTGATTTGATCCACCATTTTTAAACGAAGTAACATCATTGAATAGATATAAATGAGACGTTGGCGGGCACGATCCACTTTGGGATCAATTTTTAGAATTCGGTTACACGTCTCAATTGTTTTGATGGGATCATGCAGTTCTGAAAGAAGTAGGTCCGTTCTCAAGGCAAGAGTCTTTAAAATTCTCGGGTCGGAATTACTTAATCGTCCCAAAGCATTGGCTGTTTCCGCGAATTTATTTTGTTTGCGATATGCTTCTGCCAGTGTCAGCCAGGCATCAGAATTATTGGGGGCTCGATCCGTCCATTTTCTCGCTGTGGTTTCAGCGGCTCCCCATTTCTCTGATTTTAACAGTTCCTGACTCTTTTTTTTCAAACGTTCTGTCTGGTAATGGTTCCACCAGGCTGAGGCGGGAAAAAAAAGGACTCCCATAAACACCAGGACCAACAAAAGTGTTGGGATGCGGCTTGAAGATTTTGGTTTGTGATCCATGGTTAAAAACAATAGCAGTGAGAAGGACTGGTTTCTGAGCTTTGATACGTCTGAACTTCGCTCTTTTTTGTTTTAAGAATCAAGAGAAAGGAAGCTGTCAGTGTAATCATTGTTTTGGGTAAGCTTGCCTCTTTTTCTAATCATAGAATTTCAGAAAATACTTTGTATTTGAAAGTGACTCAATGCAATAGAATTTTAGGGTTCAAGTGAACATTTTCTGTTGTCTATTTAAATTCTGACGGCAGAGATAGTAAGAATAAGGGGTTTTTGAGATTTAAGCAGTTGAGATATATTGTATTCTTTCATATTGCCGCTGGGATCGCGAATGAATTGCGGATGATGAGGATCGAAATCTTAAGATAGCCTCAATCATCGAGTTTTGCTACATTACAGTTGAGGATTTGAATCATGCTGATAAGCAATTCGAAGTGGTGTTTCCCTTTCAAGGAGGTGGGGAGCAGATGTCGAAAAATCAGAACTCTATTCTCACTATGTGGGAAAAAGTCCCCCTATTCTACGCAGTCGTGGGTTGGCTCGCCTGTTCGGTTGGTCTAACAGCTTGCACCAACTTAGATCGAGTGATTCCTGCACCAATGGTTTTTGATGAGCAATCAAAGGAAGTCCTTGCCATTGCGCCGCTCGGAACTCAAAAAGAACAGGCAATCAGCTTGTTAAATGCAGCAGGAATTTCAGGCGAATTTGCCTCAAGTCCTTCCATTTATTACTGCGACTTGTGGGAACGCGAAAATGGAAAGCGTTGGCATTTGAATGTCGCATTACTCTTTAACGAGGCAGGAGAGCTTTACAAAACCAGACCTGCACAAACTGCTGTTTCTTGGAAGAGTGATTCGGATTCACCAAGCGATTCTGAAACAGAGCAATAATGACACAATGGAGAACAGAGTACTAAATCTGAAAAAAGTGTGTTTTCCTAAAGCGTACTTTAAGAGTCAACTGGATCAGCGGGTTTCTCCAGTAGCTGGATATGTCCCTGACAGAATTTGCAGCAAGCTGTCATTCCCAGATACTTATGCGCGATACGTAATTCTTTTCGGCAGTGTGGGCAAGCTGTATAGAATCCTTGCGAACTGGATTTGCTTGCATCAACTTTTAAAGAAAAAGGGGTCTGGCAGAAATTACAGCTGACTCGTTTCCCAAGATACTTTTTGTGAACTCGTAGTTCTTTACGACACTGAGGGCATTGGAAGAAAAAGCCAATAGGGAACGCGTCACAACAAACAGAAAGTTCCTTGAGAGGGTGAAATTCGGGGATCTCAACTGTATCGTGTTCTAAATCTTCGTTGAGTAGTTCGCGACAGGTTTGGCAATGAACCAGATTTGCAGGCATGTCCTCACTGCAGTTGGGGCAGGGACCACCGGGCCAGGCGGGCATAATTAATCCTTAATTTAATACAATCAATTTCTGAAATGCTGACAGAGTCAAGACGGCCCGTGTTCTCTTTTACAAACCAGTTCTTAATGAACTGTAGGTGTTAATCTCTCAATAGGAGAGTTAATGGAATATCACATCACACCAGATCGAGATCACTTTCTCTTTCATAAAGATCCCTAAGATTATAATTCACAACAAACCCAAGTGCACTATGAGATTATTGGAAAAAGTTTACTTCTTGGCATTCAAACAATACAAATTCCGAAATGTTCTCAGGAACATTTGGCCATTGGCAACAACGACTGTTGCATGGCTGGGGTCACTGAGTTTGACTTTGCCATGTGATTTAAATTGAGGAGAGGCATTCACCATGGCAACTTCGCCGTCCTCATTGATACAGAAGAGGATTCCGTTGATACAGACTGGCGAACTGCTATAGCCGCCATCAATTCTTTCCGTCCAGACATTTTTTTGAGTCGCCAGATCGATGCAACTGACCACGCCATTATCTCCCCAAAGATAGAGGTGTCCTTCATAAACAATCGGCGTGGGGACATATGGCAGTTTTGTAGAGCGTGTATACTTGATATGTGTTTCTTTGATATTCCCTGAGCCTGTAGGATCGACTCCATATAAAAGCTTTCCTCTACCTCCACCTCCACAGGTGGCAAAGATCAGACCTTCTCCGTAGACGGGAGAGGAAACTGTTCTCATAGGAAATTCGCCAGTGGTCCAATTGACCTTACCGGTTTCCGGAACCAGGCTGCTGATGCCGGTGGCCCCACTGACACAAATTAGCTGGGGGTCGGTATTAGGGTGATTAACGACAATCGGAGTGGCATAGGATGTTCTACGTTCAGCTCGATCTGCCTGCCAGACGGTTTTGCCAGTTCGTTTGTTGAAGGCTGTCACAACACTGGGGCCCTTCTGATCTTTAGTTGCGATGACCAGATCGTTGTAAATCATGGGAGAGCTTCCATGACCATGTTGGCTAGTGAAGGCTCCCAGATCACGTTCCCAGATTTTATTGCCTTTCATATCGTAGGCGATCAGCAGGTAGGATTCTTCGTCTGCAAACTCCACAAAGACAAATTCGCCATCTGTGGCAGGTGTACTGGAAGCCCAGCTCCCTTTTCTATGTTTATGGCTCTTTTTCAAGTTTGTCTCACGTCGCCATTTTTCTTTGCCGGTTTTAGGATCAATGCAGAAAAGATAGCGGGTTTCTCCCTCTCCCAGGGCAGAAGTCACGAATAGATTGTCGTCCCAGATCGAAGGAGAAGAATGACCCAGTCCGGGTAATTCTTTCTTCCAGGCGTAATCTTTGTCTGTCCATTTCAGTGGGAAGCCTTTTTCATTGGATATTCCTGCTCCATTGATACCGCGAAACCGTGGCCAATTCTCTGCCTGTAATTCTGTCAGGGCAGAGAACGCGAAGCAAGCAGCAGGGATAAGCAGCAAAGTGCGTACAAAAAAGCGGGGGGAAAACAATCGATTCATCGGAGATTCTCTTTACAGGCGGGATGTTATTGACAATTCGCTACTTTAGCTTGACGAATTTTATGTTCTGGTGCAAGTTAATTGAATATAATAATTAATGGGGTTATCGTAAGTAAATATGGTAGATTGACTTCGGCCTTGATTGTGGGCGAGGAAGAGGATGGGGTCAGTCTTGCTCATTTTCAATATTGCAACATTTCCTGCGTTATAATCTATGCAAAACTCTGAGAAACAAAATTCAAATGGATCAGCATCTGTTGCTTATCTGATCGTTCAAGAGTTGGATGAGCGAGGCAAGGTTTATCGTTTGGTAGATCGCCAGGTGACAACCGTCGGCCGTGCTCCCACGAATCGGATTGTGCTGGACGATGAGGTTTGCAGTCGAAATCATTGTGAAATCTTCTATAGTGATGCCTCATGGATCATTCGCGATCTGGGAAGCCGAAATGGAACACTCGTTCAAGGAACTCCCATTACGCAAGATCATGAACTAGAAGAAGGGTGTGTTATTGAAATCGGAGATAGTGAGGCGATCTTCACTTTCGATGTTTCGCGTTTTTCGTCACGGGCTACTTCTGCAGGCAAAGATCCAGATGACGACCTGGAAAGCGAAACGATCGGAGTGGGGCATCAGTCCAGTTGGGATGAATTCAATGTTCCGGAAATCATCCAACGTAAGAATCAGACCCGATTCCATACGCCACTCCCGCAGGCCAACCTCGATCGAGATCGTACCAGTCGTGAGCTGGGACGACTTTATCGTCTCGCATTGGATATGGGGAATTCCCAAACAGAACAGGAACTCTCTCAAATTGTATTGAATGGTTTATTTGAAGGAACCAGTGCGGATATTGGCGCTATTTTGTATTTTGATCCCAGCCGGCACGAAGCCCGCAAACCAGAAAATTTAAGAGTGATAGCCTTTCAGTCGGCTGATGAAATTCCTTATCAGCGACCTTCGAATTTTCTCTCTGAAATGGTGTTAAATGAGGGGGATGCGATCCTGGCACACAATATTGCCGATGATTCTAAGCTATCTACCAGGGACAGTCTGGGAAAGATTCATGCTCAAAGTGTGATTTGCGCGCCGATTCGCAATAAACGAGGGGTAGCAGGACTGATTCATCTCTACTCAACAAATCCCGACAATCCATTAGATTCTGACGATTTGGAATTCACACTGGCTTTGGCGGATCAGTTAGCAATTTCGCTTCAGAATCTCAGCGATAAAAAAAGCCTGGCTCGGATGGAAGGGGAAAACAAGGCCCTGCGCGAGCAACTTGAGTTGGAGAGTGAGTTGGTAGGGAATAGTCCCAGTATGGTTGCAATGAAAGAGAAGATTCTGCGTATTGCACCTACTGATGCCAGTGTGTTAATTCGTGGTGAAAGTGGGGTTGGAAAAGAGCTGGTTGCGCGGGCCATTCACTTTAACAGTGAGCGTAAGAAACACCCTTTTGTTTGTATGAACTGCGCGGCTCTGAGTGAGGGACTCCTGGAAAGTGAACTTTTTGGTCATGAGAAAGGCGCCTTTACCGGAGCGACTGGGCAGAAGCCGGGAAAATTTGAGCAGGCACATCAAGGAACGCTGTTTCTTGACGAAGTGGGTGAGATGTCTTTAGGCATTCAGGCAAAGTTCCTGCGTGTTTTAGAAGGACATGCTTTTGAGCGGGTTGGCGGCAGCGCTTCAATCGATGTCGATGTACGCGTTGTGGCTGCGACGAATCGTGATATGGAAAAAGCAGTCGCCAAAGGAACGTTTCGCCAGGATTTATATTTCCGATTACATGTCGTTGAAATTAGTGTTGATCCATTACGAGTTCGTTCTAGCGATATTCTCTTGTTGGCTGATTATTTTCTGAATCGGTTTGTCGTTAAAACGGGGAGACCTATTCGTGGGTTCACTCAAGAGGCTAAGGATCTGCTGGAATCATATCATTGGCCAGGAAATGTTCGTGAACTGCAAAACACGATTGAACGTGCTTTTATTTTATGTACTGACGACATTATTGATGGGGATGACATACAACTTTCGGTTGTGGGCATGGAAAGCGATCCTCAATGTGTTCTACCGCCCGCGCATGGCCGTTTTCGAGATGTCTCCCTCGAAGTTGTTGAGCAGGAGCATATTCTCTCTGTTTTGAACAATACGAATTGGAATAAATCCCGTTCCGCTCAAATCTTAGGAATTGAGCGTTCTACTTTGGATCGGAAACTGAAGCGGTACGGCATCAATCGTCCTTGATCTGGTTTGTCCAGTTATATTTGGGATCGAGGCGAAAACGATTTTGACCCATCAAAAAGTTGTTTGTTTCGTCGATCGATCGACAAGTTAATTGGGATTACCGGCTAAAATTCCCAAGTCATGGGGTTGATACCCTTATTGGGCATTCGATTTCAAAGTAGTTTGTAAAAATGTCAAAAATCTTGTTGACATTTTGTCACAAAAACTCAAGAATTGTCCATGAAACAGGGGATACCTATTAGGTATTCTTGATTGTGGCTTTGAGCTACAATCCTTTAACTGGGACGTTTTTTAACCACTAAATTTAGAAGAGTTTCCCACCTGAAAAAACTTCCCGCACCCTTGGAGGGTGTTGCTTTCAAATCTCCCAAATAACGCAATGGATGCGTACGCTACGAGCGATTGATTTTCTCGGTTTGGTTGAGATGGCTGTGTTTTGTTTCACTTAGAAGGTGCGTCCATTCATATGGTATGAGTGGAAGGTATGGAATTACTTATTGTTGTTGGAGAAAGAAGAAGAGAATGCCGGCATTATTGATGGGTTCGGATGACGTTGATGATCTTTCATGCGAACTTGAAAATGACCAGTCACTGGTTGGTTTTGAAGTAGCGGATTACCCTGAGTTTTCTGAAAACGAAGAGTATGATCCCAACTTTGACGCTTTGTTCGGTGAAGAAGAATACCGTGAAATGGGAATCAATCCCGATGAAGCAACCCAGGCAAAGCCCGGGTCAGAACAAAAAGTTCTGATGTTGGCTGCTCGTTATGCTGCTGGTTTGCCTCTCTGGAATAACAGTGATTGCTATGATCATGGTCCTGGAGAGAATTTACTACAAGGACTTCTAGCTTAAAATTGCCGACCTCGTTAGTTATTTGACTGAGCGAGTCGTCGTGTTTTTCATAAAAAAGACCTTCAAACATTTGTTTGAAGGTCTTTTTTACTGCGCCCCAGCATAGTTTTCGTTACTAATTTGCTTGATGTAAAGCACCAGCATTATTCTGCCGACTTTCCATCGAAAGTATTCTAAGTCTTGCATTAGTAAAGAATTCTGAATTTCTAGTATGGGTTCATAAAACACGGATTCCGTGGATGAGAAAAAAGAAGAAATCCTAGTCACAGGTATGTGTGCTTGATATAATTTGGGGAGGGATTGGCCTCATTTGCAGTAAAGCCAGGCTCAATTCTTCACTCCACGTTACCACAAAATCACTCCACTGACACTCCCAAAGCCTGCCATAACTAACTCTCCAAAATACAAAGCCAAGAATAAACGATCCGGGCTCGGTTTCCCTAAACAGAGCAAAAAAAGTCCCTCCACAAAATCCACATTCAAATCACTAAATTGAGAACGTTTGCTGACATACTACTGAATGGTTCAGCAATCTGATGACTACAGGAGCTAAATATGAACAAACAAAAACGTGGTTTTACATTAATTGAATTACTGGTCGTGATTGCCATTATCGCGATTTTGATCGCTTTACTTTTACCTGCTGTTCAACAGGCACGTGAAGCAGCACGACGAAGTACTTGTAAGAACAATCTGAAACAAATTGGTATCGCGTTGCATAACTATCACGACATTCATTCTACTTTTCCTCCGGGAATCACAAGAGCGCCTCAGCACCCCTATGCAGGAGTAAGCGGATGGAATACGGGAAAAGTATTGTGGTCTGCTTTTATCCTCCCCAGTATGGATCAGGCGCCACTCTACAATCTCATTGATTTTTCAGTCCCTGACCCAGGAAGAAATGCGGTCAATTCACAGGTGCGCAATACAGTTTTACCTGCCTATCGTTGTCCGAGTGATCCGGGATGGAAGGGAACAACTGGTTCAAGTAGTGGTCCGAGCAATTACACTGGTTGCGTAGGAAATAGCCCGCTTGGATCTGTTAATGGTGGCGGTACCAATTATCAAAATAATGGTACCACCGTCTTCTTTACCGATAGTAAAACGAAAATACGTGATATTACGGATGGAACTTCCAATACGATGATGATTTCCGAGTTATTGGTTGGTTCTGAATATACGAACTACGGTAACGTCAGCACGGGAGGGATTTTGGATGACTGTAGTGCACCGGGAAGTACTGGAAGACTACGAGGTCAGTCCTGGTTCTATGGAGATGCTTCAATCCGATGGGCTTTTTTGACAGTATTCTCTCCCAATACAGATGTCGCTTGTAGAACATATCAGGAATATGCTAACGCTTCCGCTGACAGTGAGCATGTGGGAGGCGTGCATATTTTATTATGCGATGGAGCTGTACGCTTTGTTTCAGAAAACATTCATTTGAAAACATGGCAGGATCTGGGGAACAAGTCAGATGATAATGTTCTCGGAGAATTTTGATTCCCGGTTTGTTTAATGCTTGAGTGTTCAGCCGACTTTGTTGATGCAAAGTCGGCTTTCAGGTTTTTGTTTATTTTACTTTTTCTGGAAAACGAAAATGTGTTCGAAGTGTGTTCTAAATATTTTGTTAGTTGGAGCCATCATGTTGGCGGCCATTGGGTGTAGTGGTTCAACAGAGATGAAATATACAACTGCGAAAATTCAAGGGACTGTGAGCTATCAGGGGAAACCGCTTGAATCAGGCAAGATTCGATTTATTCCTGATGGTAAAGTGGTGAATGGACAGGTTGCAGGTAAGGCTGTCTTTGCGGATATCAAAGACGGTAAATATTCGCTTTCTTCTGAAGAAGGGGCGACTGTAGGAAAAAATCGAATCGAAATCAAAAGCTACCGGGAGTCGGGCCGTAATGTGGTTACTTCTGAGGGTGATGGAAAAAAAGAAAAAGAAATTGTGCAGTTTATTCCCGAAACCTACAACACAGAATCTAACTTATCAATTAATATCAAAGAGGGCGAGAACAAACATGATTTTGACTTGCAGTAAGGAAGGTGCTTCAAGAGAGAGGAATCTGTTCATTGATTGTTATCGTGAAAGTCACCAAAACCTCATTAGACTGCACTGCACAGAGAATTACGAGCGGTGTAGTCGATCCAGTTCTGTCAAGTGACTCATCTTTCATGGGTCAAATTACTTTTTTAAAGCAAAGGAACCAATACGACAACTTTTAGGATACAATGTTACAATACTACGTAATTTTCTTGATCCCCCAATTGACTCTCGTCGTTTTCATGCATGAGAAAACGTGTTAAGTGTAGATTGTGTCCTACTTTTCCTTTATTTTAGTAAAGGGCTTCCGATGCAGAAACGATTGCCTGGTTTACTTCTGTCATTCATTATTGGAGCCTACTGTATTCTTTTTGTTCATGAGCAAGCGGCTTTTGCAACGCAGGGGCAAAAGGATGCCGAGCAAGTTAAGTTGGCAAAAGAGTTTGTCAGCCAACTGTCAAAGGGGAAGTTTGAACTATCTGTCGCCCGTTTCGACAAAGTGATGTCAAAGGCACTTCCTGCCGACAAATTGAAGACGATCTGGGGCGGAATTGTACGTCAGTATGGCCCTCTGCAACGATCCTCAGAAACAAGAGTGGAAATCGTTAATCAATACCACCTAGTTTTCGTTACTTGTGAGTTTGAGCGAGGCAAGCTCGATGCAAAGGTTGTCTTCTCTGCAGATAATAAAATTACTGGGCTCTTTTTTGTGCCGACCGAGTCATATCGAACACCTTCGTATGTAGATGCTTCTTTATTTGAGGAAGAAGAGGTTACATTCGGTAAAGGCATCTGGCTTTTACCAGGCACACTTACCTTGCCAAAAGGTAAAGGGCCATTTCCCGCTGTGGTTCTCGTTCACGGATCAGGCCCCAATGACCGGGACGAAACCATTGGTCCCAATAAACCCTTTCGTGATTTGGCTCAGGGACTCGCGTCTCAGGGAATCGCTGTTTTGCGATATGAAAAACGGACGAAGCATCATCGACTGAAAATGGCCCTCCTGATGGGAAATATGACTGTCAAAGAGGAAACCATTGATGACGCTGTGGCTGCCGTGGATTTTCTGGTGAAACATGAGCGAATCGATAGTCGTCGGGTATTTGTGTTGGGACATAGTCTTGGTGGGAACCTAATTCCACAAATCGGGACAGAAACGGATCGGATTGCAGGTTTTATCAGCCTGGCAGGCTCTGTGCGTCCATTGGAAGATCTCGTTCTTGATCAAACCAGGTATCTTTTTTCCTATGACGGTAAAATCACGGAGGAAGAACAACTGAAAATTGACGAAATTACCAGACAAGTGAAGAAAGTCAAATCACCAGAATTGTCTCCAGAGACAGACGCGAAAGAATTACCATTGGGAATTCCCGCGAAATATTGGCTCGACTTAAGGGGGTACAACCCGGCAGTGAGTGCCAAAGCACTCAAAGCCCCTTTGCTGATTCTTCAAGGCGAGCGAGATTATCAAGTCACGATGGACGATTTTTCAAAATGGAAAAATGCATTGGAAACATGTAGTAATGTAAAGTTCATTTCATATCCGAAGCTCAATCATCTGTTCATGGAAGGAGAAGAGAAGAGTTCTCCTGCCGAATATACTGTGCCCGGCAATGTTGCTAAAGCCGTTATCAATGACATTGCTCATTGGGTCAAGACCCAGAAATAAGTATTGCTATTGGTATAATAGGGGATATTTTTCAGCTGTTCTCTTTATGCTCAGTTGAGTTTTCGAGAATCATGAGTGAGAAGTACCTCTCTCTTCAGCACACTTTTTGAGCAGTTCGCAAACAAACAACGCACATCGAGAATAAATCGAATCGCGACCAATTATTTACAGACGGTTAAGATTGAGTTCAAACTTGATTTTTCTAAGTCTTGTATGTTGAATCAGATAGGCTTTTCTCATATCAATGGCAGCGGGCCAGACGGACTGTTTTTTCTGAATGGCTTTTGTTTCGGCACATGATTCGCGACTGTCGAAATGATAGTTCAAATCCGATCCAACACACTATTTTAAGTAAGAATATTGCGATGTCTTTGCAGATTTTACAAAAGCCGCGAAATGTTGTTGCAGAAGAACCAACAATTCTCGAGAGTCTCTTTGAGGACACAAACCGTCAGGCTAAGCAGAAAATGTCACAGCAGGTTTCCAACAAATGGGAATCCTGTCCTGCACCAGCTAAGCTGGAAACAGAAATTCTTTTTGGAACTCACCGACAGGTGCAGAATGTGAAAGTATGTTGCGATCACTCAGGAATTACAGTTTACGGTGTTAGTTCCAGTTACTATCTGAAGCAGTTAGTGACACAAACAATTCAAACATTTGCCCCTTCGATTCCCTTAGCAAACCGGATACTGGTACAGGCGAAATCAAGTTAGGGCAGGCAGGCCTTAAACCATCTGGAAGCTTTCTCTTTTGGTTGGTTTAGATTGAGTGATAAAAAAGCAGCGGCAGGGATACTTGTGTCCCTTGCCGCTTTTTTAATGTTATCGTTTGAACCTTCAGAAGTCAGTCATCGATTTTAACGACTTCAAAACGTAGTGTTCCTGAAGGAACCTCAACTTCCACCTTGTCTCCGACTTTTTTATTGAGTAAACCTTCTGCCAGTGGACTACTAGTGAGGATTTTCATGACTTCAGATGTATAGTCTTCTTCACCCGGGCCAACAAATTCATACATTTCTTCCAGGCCGTCATCGAGATTTTTTACGGTAACCACTGAACCAAAGGTGACAACTCCTTTCGGCATAGCCGATTTATCGGCGATATAACAATTAGCCAGTTTGGTTTTCAGGAGATTAATTTTTGCCTGTGTCAAACCCTGGGCTTCACGCTGTGCATGATATTCGGCATTTTCTTTTAAGTCACCTTCCGCACGCGCATCTGCAATTGCTTGTGCGATCTCAGGCATTTTTTCGTTTTCAAGATAACGAACTTCTTCGCGCAGCTTGTCATATCCTTCTTGTGAAATTGGTTGACGGTCCATCTTGTTGGCTCCCGATTTATACTCGTTAATTTGTGTGTTTCAATAAATAGCAAAAACGGGCGACTTTAAACGTCGCCCGTTATGAGTAAAGGCTTATTCTGCAACTAGTATAGCATATGAGCTGACAGAAATGCTACGCAATTTCGACCCATTGCTGATCTTTTGCGCTTTGGAGAACAGCATCACAGACTTTTTGAGTCTCAAGTGCAGACCGGAAGTCAGGCTGAGTCGGATTACCAGAATCCAGACCCTGGAAGAAATCAGCCAAGGCATTCGTAAAGGTGTGCTCATAGCCGATCGTGCAACCGGGAACCCACCATTTATCCATATAGGGATGCTCAAAATTCGTCACATGAATCCGACGCCAACCGGTCACGTGATCTTCGACTTTCTGGCCGGTCGTGGGATTCGCATACTCAAAATATTGTAGAATCTGTGGATCTTCCAGATCGAAGAATACAGAGCCATCTTCGCCATTCAATTCAAAGGTATTGAAGTTTTTTCGTCCACGTGCATAGCGCGAACTTTCAAATGTTCCCATGGAACCATTGGCAAAACGAGCTAAAAACATACAAGCATCATCAATCTCGACAGGTGTTTTTTCACCGGTTTCCTGATGGACACGTTCTTTGACAAACGTTTCAGTAGCTGCTGAAACAGAGGTAATCGGTCCATTAAGCCAGATCGCTGAATCAATAGAATGCGCTAAAAGATCACCCGTCACTCCACTACCCGCGACTTTCGCATCGAGTCTCCAGAGCGTGGCTCCTCCTTGCGGGACATCTTCCGCGATGGTCCAGTCTTGTAAATAGCAGGCACGGTAGTGGAAAGGGCGACCAATTCGTTTTTCATCGACTAATTGCTTAGCGAGTGTGATGGCGGGAACACGGCGGTAATTAAACCAAACCATATTTGCCACACCCGCTTTTTCAATCGCGTCTGTCATGGCGACGGCTTCCGCCGTATTCATGGCAAGTGGCTTTTCGCAGAGCACCATCTTACCGGCTTCCGCCGCAGCGATCGCAATGTCATGGTGCGAATTATTGGGGGTTGTGATGTCAATCAGATCGATGTCATCCCGTTCGATCAGTTTTCGCCAGTCGGTTTCATAAGATTCCCAGCCCCAGTTATCAGCGAAGTCTTTGATTTTGTCTTCGCTACGAGCGCAGGCTGCCTGCAAAACGGGTGTGTGTTCTATATCGAAAAATTTGCTGACTTGTCTATAAGCGTTTGAGTGGGTACGTCCCATGAACCCGTAGCCGATGAGACCGACTCGAATTGGCTTAGTCATTGGTGTGATTCCTTATGGATTAAAAACAGATTGAAAGTGAGATTGTTATTTTACGATTAAGACCATCCGTGGGCGTTTCTGACGTTGATCATTGCACCAAGGATGTCGTTCCAGGTTTGAGGATTCATCATGACTTCATTGGAAAACATACAGCCATCCCAACAGATGTGTTCGAACTTTTTCGTCACGTCACCATTTTCATCGCGTAACCAGTAACCAGCGCGCCTGGTAATATCGAGCTTACCGTTGGGGTCTTTGGGCAGGCAGTGTCTACCGGTCTTGTCATGAGATCCCGTGCCATGCACGGTACCATCATTCTGAGCGACATGAAAATCAATGGTCCAGGGACGCAGAGCATCGGTCAGAGTTTTGTAAGCAGCGTCGAAGGTTGCTTCGTCATTCCAGTCAAAGTCCTCAGGAAGAAGACTATCTTCAGGAGCATTGTAGCCCATCAGATAGAGAAGCGTGTGTGACATATCTGCCTGGAATCCCAGAACATCAGGGCGATCTACCATTTCCAGTAGTTGGACCATCCGTTTCCAGCTATGCATGCCTCCCCAGCAAATTTCTCCTTCTGCTGCGAGTCGCTCACCATGATCAGCGGCGATATCAGCAGCTTGTTTAAAGGTTTCTGCAATTTTGGCTTGATTGCCTTCAGGATCGGCGACCCAATCACCAGGACCGGCGGCCGAGTCAATTCGAACTACGCCATAAGGACGCACTCCGAGTTCACGTAATTTTTTAGCGATACCACAGCCTTTACGGACCTGTTCCAGAAACATGCCGCGTTCTTCTTCGCTTCCCATTGCAGAACCGCCACCTGTGGGAGGCCAGACAGGAGCCACGACAGAACCGATCACCAGATTTCGAGCCTGTACCTTTTCTGCCAATTGCTTTAAATCGTCATCGCTGGAGTCGATTCTGACATGTGGATCAAACAGAAACAGGTCAGTTCCGTCAAATTTGATTCCACCTACTTCGGCGGCAGCTGTTAGATCGAGCATGGTGTCCAGATCAATGGGAGGCTCTGAATCGGGACCTTTCCCGACGACTCCCGGCCAGGCTGCATTATGAAGTTTGGGTAATGGATTCGATGTGTTATCACTCATGAGCTGGTCCTTCATGTTAGCAGGAATTATAAGATCAAAAAGAAAACTGCCCGGTAGTTCGGGCAGTTAAGAGTGAATGCTGTCTTTTATTTTCGGTAATCACCGACATTGGGAGCGCTGGGGCACGCACCAGGACCAAAGTAACGAAGCGAGACCAATGGCTCACTGCCGGTATTCTCAATGGTGACACCTTCCTGGGCTGCTTTTTCTGATACGAAGACTTCATCTTCTGTCATCTGCCCAAAGCGGATCATAGCAGGAGTTTGTAATCTCAATTTTCCGATCGAGCCTTCTCCTTGAACCGTGATCCAGCCATAGGCCCCCGAATCTTTAATCGTTACTTTCTTGCCGGGGTCAACAGTCAGCTCTTTCGCGGTGAATAACTGCTCCCCTTTGACTTTACCGTAAACAATCCAACGATCTACATAGCCCTCAGCCGCAGTATCAGCCACTGGAATCGGCTCGAGATAGTTGTTGTCTTTAAAGTTAGGATCTACGTTGGCCTCCCAGTCAAGGGCTTCGACGAGATAAGTATTATCGTCGTGCTTGTCTTCAGGGAAGTCCTTCGTCAACAGTGAGCGTGGTACAGCGCGGCCTTCGACCATTGACTGGTACATACCGAATACATCGCTACCCCATTGTGGTTCATAAGTCACGAGACTACCGGGAGCATGCAATACGCAGGGAGGAATCAGCCAGCCAGTCCCCGGTTTGAGGCGATACGCTTTGGAGAGATCGAGAATGCCATTGTCACCGTCATTCCAGCGGTCGAGGCAGTCAATCACATCCTGTTTTGTCGTGCCTGGCTCAAGTCCCATGAATGTATAAGGGAAATTATTGCCAATTGCGTTCATCTGAGGTGGGAAGTAGTACGATTCCGGCTTGCCTTCCTGCCCGACTAACGCTGCTTGTTCAGCATTTTGGTGCATGTGATGTGGAATGGGACCCATGTTGTCAAAGAATTTGGAGTAAACCGGCCAACGTTGGTACTTACTCCAGATGGAATCACCGATTACTTCAGCTCCCAGTTCGGCAATCGCGTCTCGAAGTGTGAATTTTTCTCCTCCAAAGTCACAGTAGCTCAAGCCTTCATCTGGCGGAGCGCCTTCATTGGCGGCGGCAGTAGTTGAGCCAAACCAGCGTTCATCAATCCCCCCCCGATGTGTTCCCAGTGCATAATAGTCGCTCGGATGCAATTTTAATCGTCGACCAGGTTGAAGAAACGAACGGGGAACCCATGTTGGAGACAGTCGAAATATTCCACCACCTTCAGTCAGCGCATCGGCGGCTAGTTTAGCAACGTTAGACATTCTTTCCTCTTCTTATGTGTTGAACTGGCGGGTATCCACTGAAATCCCTGACAATCACCTACAAAAAACGTGATTCTGCAAGGAGTTCGGCATACCTGCAAACCTGATTGCGATCGATAAAAATGACTCGGATCGATGATTTTATTGTGATGTTTAGAAAGGTTTTTGAAAAGGAAACCGAATTGATTTTGCAGCTTAATTTGAAAGAATCATATTCAATCAGGGGCGGATGTATGGCATTGTTAATTCTAAATAATCATTATAAAATCAGGATTTCATTCGAGAAAGGAAGCTTCTCTTCCTCGTTTCGATTGAATGGTTGTCTTGGATTTGTGCGTTTATGACTTACCTCGTAAAAAATAGAGAAAGCGGGCGATCCTTGAGGGCCAATTGCTTGTCGTCTCCTTATTCACTCCTAAAATGTACATCTCAAATGCAATGACTCTCGTTTTTTAACTCGCAGTGAGACTTTATTTAGCTCTTAAGGCATAGTCGGATCAGGTAACAATGACGAAAGTTGCTATTATGGGGGCCTCTGGTTATGCGGCTCTTGAGTTGATCAAAATTCTGTTACGTAATCCTGAAGTTGAAATTGTTGCTTTGACTTCGCGTCAGACAGATACGCCACATATCAGTGAAATCCACCCTTGTCTCGAAGGACGCCTGGATCTGCCATGCGAAGCACTAACACCTACTCAAATTTCGGAGCGTGCAGATTTTGCTTTTTGCGCACTGCCTCATGTGGCCAGTATGGAGGTCATTCCAGATCTCTTGGCTGATGGTTGCCGCGTCGTTGATTTGAGTGCCGATTATCGATTGAATGATCCTGCTGTTTATGAAAAGTGGTATCATCATGTGCACATCGATCCCACCCGGTTGGGGAGTACCGTTTATGGTCTTCCAGAACTTTGGGCCGAAAAAATTCCCCCTGCGGATCTGATTGCCAATCCAGGGTGTTATACCAGTACGTCGATTTTAGGACTGGCACCGTTACTGGCGAACAACTTAATCGAGCCTACTGGAATTATCATAGATGCGAAAAGCGGAGTGAGCGGTGCCGGTCGAAACCCAAAGCTGGCAACATTGTATTCCGAATGTAATGAAAGTATTACCGCCTACGGGGTTGGCACGCATCGTCACACACCAGAAATTGATGAAGTACTTTCCACTGTCAGTGGCAAAGAAGTGCAGGTTGTTTTCACCCCCCACTTGACTCCCATGAATCGGGGAATTCTGGCGACTATGTATCCCCGGTTAACCAGTGAAGTAAATCGCGATGAGATTTTAAACGTCTATCGATCGTTTTATGAAGGGAAGCCCTTTGTGCGAGTGATTGATCGAATTCCTGTAACTAAGGATGTGGCGGGGACGAATTACTGTGACATTTCTGTTCAATTTTCCGGCGATCAATTGATTGTATTTTCTGCACTCGATAATTTGATCAAAGGAGCTGCGGGAGTTGCAGTTCAGAATTTTAATCTGATGGCCGGTTACTCTGAGACGACCGGGTTAATCATCTGAAACCTCATTATTCATCGAGGACAAACAGTTGACTGCTGAATTAAGTTTACCCCAGGGGTTTCGAGCTGCTGGTCTGGCCAGTGGAATTAAAGAAGACAAATCGATTTTTGATTTATCGTTGTTTGTGTCTGATGCGGCTTGCTGTGGTGCTGGTGTATTTACAAAAAATCAAGTGTGTGGTGCACCAGTCAAAGTGTCTCGCGAACGCGTTCCCTCTGATTCTATCCGGGCGGTCATTATCAATTCCGGCAATGCCAATGCCTGTACCGGAGACCGGGGAATAGAAGATGCGCGTTGGATGACCAGTCAGGTAGCCAATGGTCTGGAAATCAGTGAAGAAGAAGTACTGGTTTGTTCCACAGGAATCATTGGACACTTTTTACCTCGTTCACCGCTTGAACAAGGGATTCCCAAAATCATACAACAATTGGACTTTGATTCGCAGGCGTTTTTAGATGCAGCACGTGGGATGATGACCACGGATACGGTTCCCAAGCAGGCAACTCGTGTATTGACAATCAGGGGTAACACGGTACGCGTGAGTGGTGTCGCGAAAGGAGCGGCGATGATTGCCCCTAATATGGCGACAATGTTAGCATTAATTATGACTGATGCTCCACTCAACGCATCACAGACCGATCAGATGCTGCGCCATGCTGTGAATCGAAGCTTCAATTGTGTTTCGGTGGAAGGACATACCAGCACAAGTGATACTGTGATTTTGATGGCCAATGGCGCAGCAGAAGTTGAGGAATTGAACGAACAGGAACTGAACCAGTTACAGTCTGTCATTGATGAAGTTGCGATGGAGTTGGGGCAGGCTATTATTCGAGATGCTGAAGGGGCTGATCACTTCATTACGATTGAAGTCTCTGGTACGAAGCAGCGATCGGAAGCATTCGAAATTGCTCAAACGATTGCCAATGACGCTTTGGTGAAAACTGCGATTACCGGTTCGGATCCTAACTGGGGACGAATTGTATCAGCAATCGGACGAACCACAGTCAAGCTGAATGAGCAGGATGTTATTCTTTCTATCAATGGTACATTGATTTATGAAAATGGACTACCTGCTGATTTTGATGAGCAAGCCGTTTCAGAGAGTATGCGGCAAAATCGAGATGTGTTAATCCAGGTTCGATTCCCGTTTGGTGATGAATCGACTGTGTTCTGGACCAGTGATCTGACTCAGGAATATGTACGCCTGAATTCTGAATATACGACGTAAACAAAAAAATAGAGTGAGAGAGTCTCGAACGACTCTCCCACTCTAGTCAAATACTGTGAAATCCTTTCTGACTTCAAATCCCATATGAGGCAGGCCCGCAAAGAGTATATGGGATGAAGATCAAAACAAATTTCACTACTCTTTTTTAGTGACTTTAAAGCCTTTGTCAAATGATTTATCGTTGAAGATCAGCTCAATTTGAGCATCACCTTCAGCTTTGGCTGCTTTTCCTTTACATCCGCCACAGCAGAATTTGACTTCTGTCCCTGCAACCGTAACAGATTGAGCGGGATTCACTGGTT
Organism: Gimesia aquarii; assembly: GCF_007748195.1. Taxonomy (NCBI): domain Bacteria; kingdom Pseudomonadati; phylum Planctomycetota; class Planctomycetia; order Planctomycetales; family Planctomycetaceae; genus Gimesia; species Gimesia aquarii. Next base: position 5,618,169 of record NZ_CP037920.1, on the reverse strand, counting down.
TGCCAGCAAAGGGGCATTTCACCTGTTTGGCTTGTCCTGTTGAAACAAGTTGAAGGTTTGCTTTTGCAGCATACTTGGATGGATTTTTAGTAAATTTCGCTTTGCAACCTCCGCAACACAGGGAAACACTTCCACCTCTGTAAGCAACTGTCTGGTTCGGATTGGCAGGCTTACCAGCAACCGGGCAGAGAGCTTTCCCTTTTTTGGCATCATCAGCGGCATTAGTTTGACCCATGAACGCAACAACAGCGAACAGGGCTGCAATTGATAAAACGTGACGCATTGGATTCTCCTAAAAGTTAAAAAATGTGTTACTGATTAAAATCAAGATTTGAATATACGTTATGATGCAATCATTTACCGTTCAATCTGTCCTGTTGAAACGATTTATTTCAGCAAAAGGAGAGCGCATGGATTCAGAATTAAATAACTGAAGAATGCGAAACGGATTCTGATGCATCCGGTTTTGAATTGTGATTTAGATCAACCACAGGCAGAAATGCGCGCAAAACTCCCCTGAGGAGTGGGAACCGCAGGCAGAAGATACCTCACCGATGAGGGGAGACGTTGACCGACTAGAGAACGAAGACTCAGAAGCCAGATTGACTGTCATGAAGCTTCGGCCGGATTGACGAGCCAGCTTTGTGGATTTCGCAGAACCGATGGTCGCGACTTGTGAGAGTGTCTGCTTACAATGACAGCTGTTTTTCTCGCAGGATTTACGACTTACTCCTTGCGTTTGCTGTTTTTCAGATTGCTGTAAGTTTTGACAACAGCAGGATTTGACTTTCGTGATCTGATCTGAATCCAATTTACTGCAACAACAGTTATTGGATTGGTTTGTCTGATTTTGGTTACACTCACAGCCCGAAACCGGCACTGCTGGCAGAGTGAGAGAAACAATCAGAAACAAAACAAATACACGTTGCATGTATACTCTCTTCAGTAGGGAGAGAACGACGAAGTAGTGAAAGCACTTTATTGTATTTTCAGACAGTTTGTTTAGCAAGTGGATTTTCTAATTCTTTTCTGGTGGTTGTTTCAGAGCAGGGGCAACCGGGGCACCACTTGCCAGTCTGTCTGCATCATATAATCGAATTCGTGCATTATGTGTTAGAATTTCAATGATTTTTTGCTGTTGATCTACTGCAACTGTGTGAATATTGGACCCAAGGGGCGCTTTCCAGGTTAGCAGATTCTTTCCTGTTTGCTTATCCACAGCTTGCAAATGCACAATACTGGTGGCACGGTTTCCGGTACGTTTATAGTCTCTTGAGACAAGTAAAATGACAGGTAACAGATTTTGTGTGTTTAGAACCAGATGTTGTTTCTTAAATGATTGATTCCAAATTTTCTTTCCAGTTTGGCGATCGAAAACATGAAGCATGCCATTGATGGGTATTGAAGGAGCGTTTATAGAAATGGAATTACTTGACTGAGAATGGGTAACAAAGTAAATGTACTTCTCGTCTGAAGTGAGATAGAAATTTCGATACTTTTTCAGGTCGGCTGGAAGGATGGATTCTAAAGACGACTTTTTGCCCGTACGTAAATCGACGAGGAACAGTTCTCCTGAAGGGCTCAATACAGACAGATGATGATAATCAAAAATTCCAAAGAGAGAGTCTTTGGGGAAATCCAGATTCCAGAGATCTTCTGTTGACTGTGAATAAAAGCTATAGATGGATATTTGCTCTTTTTTCTTTCCGTTTGACTCCGCTTCAATTGCAACAAATGCAGAATCGTTTTGATAAATGGCATTTCGGAGAGAGTGATTTATGTTTTTTAAATCTGTCGGTTGTCCATCGCTGACACGTAGGATTTTTCTGGTGACTCGATCTCGAGTGACCAGATAGATCAGTCGGTCATCGCCAAGAACTCTGGTATCTTGATCGAAGTTCTCATGAGTCCAACGTACTTTTCCGGTTCTCGTATCAACGAGCACGATCTTTCGGCGGTTGTAATAACAAGTGTAGTCTTCATTGGCAGCGGCAATCATCCCTATGGTTCGTACTGCTACAGAAGGATGATGCTGGTGTAGGAGCGTTGTTGCATTCGCCAGGTGAGCCGGACGTAGCCGAGTATAGGAATTTGAGTAATAACGGTTGGTTTGTTCTTTCTCCAGCTTCTTACTCCAGATCAGTTTCTGATCGACCAGGTTGTAAAAGTGTAGCATGTCACGATGTTGTAGTATTAAGTTATGGCCTACAATTTCGCTTTCATTAAGACTCGATGAACGTGACCCAAATGAAGACCGTAAAGGCGTCGACCAGATTAATCGATTATTAGATGGTGTGCTCATTATCAGTCGGTTTTCTTTTGAACTGACTGCAAGTGTCCTCGATTGATAGAAAGGTAAACTAGACGCTTTCGTATTAAGTGCAACTCTTCTGGAAGAATAATACCTGGACTGTGATCGGTCTGAGCCTGCAACAATCAGTTTGAGTTTTTGAGGTTGCCAGGGATCCTGTCTGTTTTTTTTGAGATTGGAATTCAACCTGTTTTGCTTCTGATCCAGAAATTGATCAATGGTTTTATTTTCCGAAATTGTCAAACTCTGGTCGTATTGCGCAAGTTGATCCAGGTAATATCCCGCATCCTGATTCAAATTGAATTTCAGACAAAGATCTACCATGCGGGTTAGCGCTTGCGCTGAAATATGTGGGCTTTTATGTTTCATTAGCCGAGTGAGCAACAATTCTGCTTCATAGAACTGATCAGATTGCAGCGATGATTCGATTAATTGTTCCAGAACAGGAAGCGCGGCATCATGAAATCCAAATTGACTGAGAAACCGTTCTTGCTGTAATAGTTCAGCGCCTAAGATTTGTTGCGCTCTTAAGCTAATTTTCGAAGTAATCTGTTCACGGTTTGAGGGGCCTGCTTGATCCCAGAGTTCCAAGGCTTTACTGGCTAGCCAAGAGTCAAGACGTAATTCCGTATTCGCAGTTTGAAAAAACGTTTCTTCAGGGGCATTGGCTAATTCCAATATCAGATCAAAGGCTTCTGCATACTGTTGTCTGGCAATGAATCGCTCTATTAATAATCTTTTCAGTTCGATGCGTTCTTTCTCTGAACGGACATGTTGGCCTAGCTGGTCAACGAGCCGGTCATATTTATGAAAATCAGATCGAATTAAGGAACTCAAGCAATTCACGATTAAATGATGAAAGCTATTCTGAAGCTTGGCGGGAAGCTGCTGTATGTCAATTTGTTGAAGTTGGGCGAGCGCATCCTGATAGCGATGGCTCATCATTAATAATTCAGATTCTTTATACAGTGCTAATGAGCTTTGGGAGTCTTGTTGTTTGATCTGCTTGATTTCTGCTTCGAAAGTCTGTTTTTGTTCATAGCTGACCAGGCCAGACGCGCTGAGCGACAGGAATTGTCCTTCATAAATAATCAAATTACCTAAACGCTGTGCATCTTTGGCGTTGTAGATTTTGTCAATCACCTTTCCCGAGTTGACGTCAAACGTCCATACCTGGCCACTTTGCAACGGAACATGCAAACGTTTGTCAGCGATCACAGACTGTCCGGAAGGGGGGCCAGCTGAACCTTGGAATGTTGTGTTCCATATCTTTTTGCCGTTTGTCAGAGAAATCGATGTGACTCCATTCAAACCAACCAGCAGAATTTGATCATCTACAACACCTGCTAAATACTGAGATGTTTCTTTAGCCCGTTTTGTCCAAGATGGGACTCCCGTGATTAAATCCAGACAAATCAGAGCTTTTTCATCGGGTGGGGTATAAATCACTTTGTTTTTGGAAATCACAGGAGCTGAGGGGCACCAGCGTTGGCCAAGCGTTTCAACGGCTGTCTGGTTAATACGGTTAAATCGATTCCCGGAATAGTTCGAAGGTACATTGACATATTGTGTCGACCAGAGGATTGAGTGATTCAGTCGATCAATGGCTGTCAGTAAACCAATGTTTGTGGGGCAGATCAGTACCCCTTGATCGACGGCAATGGGGGCAATCCACCAGCGTCTGACCATATCGGTTTCAATGTCCTGGTCTGGATTGCCGATCTGTTGAGACCAGCGTTCTTCACCAGTTTGTGGATCAAGAGCATAAACACGAATTTCCCGATCTCGTTCGCCTACTACATATAGTTCGTTGCCTGCTGGCGTTGGTGCTCCAAAGAAAAACGTTCCCGCTAGAGGCAGGTCAAAGGGTTCGTCGAATTTTGTGCCACCCACTTTCCAGACCGGTTGTCCCGAATTTAGATCATAGGCGACGATTTGATTTGATGACCACAAAGTGCGTTGCGACGAATTGTTCCTTCGACCAAAGCGGTTAAAACTACGATACGAAGAAGATTGAAAGTTCAATCGCATGTTCTCAATGATAAATAGGTGTTGGCCATCACTACTCTGGCTACCCCAGTTGGCATTTCTAAAGATTAAGTTGGTCAATGCGTGATGGTCTGGATTTGTTCCATTGTAAGAAGCCAAGGCCTGATTCTCGGGAACGGGATCAAACAGACCGCGTGCTTGAGGGACATTCACTCCTTTTAATCGTGAAGTAATGTATGATGCTTCCGGAGAGTTTTCGAGAGAGGACTCCCAAAGGGGAGTTCCTGTTTTGGCATCGAGAACCTGAACCCCCTTCAGAGTTCGGAAAACAATTTTCCCGTTGATCGCCAATGGAGGCAGCGCTGGGATAGTCGCGCGATTTAAACTTTGTAAATCTTCCTGAATGAGTTTTAATTGCGATTGGATTGAATGATTTGAAGTGATGAGTGATGACCAGCGGGGTATCAGGAGTGGGTCTGCGTTCTGTGCACGTGCAGAGCGGTTGGGGGATCCTAACAGCATCGGCCATTCATCGAGCAGCAGGTTCGAAGCCAGGTTGAGGACGACTTGCTTGCTCAACCATTCTTGTGGAATTTGGAGGCTGCCTGCGATTTCGATTGCCTCATCTGTTTGTGTTGCGTCTCTTCCGGAGTTCAATAATTCCGCGATCAGCGATTGTTTTCCCGTTTGTTTAAGAACAAAGGCTGCCTTGGTTCTCCATTGAGAAGATTCCGTAATCGGCGCTCGATATTTGAATAGCCGTTGTATGTATTGTTCAGCCAGACCAAATTCACCCCGGTCTATATGATAAGAAACCAGGTAGTTCATTGCCTTAAAGCCAGAAGCGGTCGTAGCGAATCGAGTTGCAATCTCCGCATAGATTTCTGGAGACGCCTGATTTAATTGCGCATCGGTAAAAAGTTTTTCTGCCAACGCGTTATACTGGCGATTGAATTTCTCACGCTGTTCAGCAGGTAAAAGTTCCAGAAGCTGATAAATCAATTCCCGATCAGTGATTAAAGAACGATCGCCCTTTACATGGACTGGGAGATTGAGGCTGTTTTCAAGCATCAGTTGCAATTTTTCGCGGGCTGGTTCCCATTGTTGATCATCAATCAGTTGTTGAGCTCTTTTGAATCGCCGTTCCTGTTCCAGGTCTTGAGGGAAACGATAGTGGGCATGGTTTTTTGATTTTGTGGCCGGACTCGCCAACTGCACTCGAGCCGGCTTGGCTTGGCCGAACCAGCCTTGAATGATCTTTTTTAATTCATTGAGAGGCTTAGCTTGTTGGTTGGGTTTATTGTGCTCAAAGACTTCGTCTTTCTCGTCAGCTGCCTGCGCATGAGTCATTTGTGGAAAGGCCTGGCAGGTTGAGACAATCAGGGCAATGATCAGAATTCGATTAAATGAATGCATCAGCTAGCCTTCTGGACTCATGACAGGTCCAAATGAATCATATCAGCACTGCTGCTGGTAAACAGGTCGTTGATCCCAAGGTGACTTTTATATTTAAGATTCGGGAGATTTGCTTATTCTCAAGAACACTTTTCTATTCTACAGCCTGTTTTCATTGAGCCAATACGTAAACTAGTGGATTCTAAGACTCTTTCGCTTTATGACTACGTTATTTTGGGCTCATTACTATAGTTATTGTAGTATAAATGTGTCTAAATGTATAGTTTTCGGATTGGTCATGAAGTAGAAATGCAACAGAGGGGGCTTGTATGGTGTGAAAGAAATCAGAAAAATCAGGCTGTCTTATGACTTTCAACGAAGATAGGGGCGGGAATCGGTTGCAGATTTCCTTGCGGGAAGTTATTTTTGCACGCTTCAACTATCACAAATTAGTGAAAGACCGGCCAGAAGTTCTGGCTTGGAACACTGTGTTTACACCTGAAGTCACAAGCAAATACAACCACTTACTTACCCAGGTCGGTAACGCTTGACTTTGAGGAATTTGCCGGCCATCCAAGGGCTTAAACACATATTGTTAGGTTTATAGAGTCAAAATATCTTTATTGGTAGAGTTAATTCGCATCTTAAGTCGGATTGCTACTTTAGGAATGTTGGGAAATGTCAGACGATTTTGTTTTGCAGAAAATCAGTGCTTTCAAGCGGGATAAATTAGGGTCGATTGAAAGTAACCGAGTGCGTCGAGCGGGCCGAATTCCTGCTGTCGTCTATGGCCATGGTCAGGAGCCTGCCCATATTAGCGTCGAAGATACTGATTTGCAGAATCTCATCAAGAACCGTGAACGGGTTTTTGAAATTGATCTGGATGGTCAAGTCGAAGAAACAATGCTGAGGGACATCCAATGGGATACCTTCGGTAACCAAATATTACACGTGGATCTGATGCGTATTAATGCTTCAGAACGTGTGACCGTTGAAGTTCAGGTTCGATTGCGAGGAACTTCGCCTGGAGTTACGTCTGGTGGCGTGCTGGAGCAGCCTTTGCACTCCCTGGAGTTGGACTGTTTGGCCCATAATATTCCGGACAACATTTCGATTCGTATCAACACACTGGAGATTGGTGATTCAATTCACATTAGTGATGTGGAGGTGCCTCGTGGGGCCAAACTACACCATCCCGAAGATCAGGTCGTAGTCCATGTGATTGCTCCTAAGGGAGAAGAGGAAGTCGTAGCGACAGAAGAAGAAACTCCCGAGGTAACAGCAGAATAGTTATTGGGAGAATACTAAATATAGCTTGAGTCAAATGTCTAACAGGTGGTGCTGTGAAAGTGGTCGTAGGGCTGGGAAACCCCGGTAAAAAATACGAGCGAACGCGCCACAATGTTGGTTTTGACGTTCTGTCTGAATTGGCGGGCTGGCATAACATATCCAGTTTCAAGAGTCAATTTGAGGCAGAGGTGGGTGAGTTTTCGTTTGCGGATGAGAAGGTTTTACTGGTTGCACCGCAAACTTTTATGAATTTAAGTGGCCGCTGTGTCGCGGCTTTGGTAAAGTTTTTCAAACTACCCTCGACTGATTTAATGGTAGTTTGTGATGATATGAACTTACCAGTTGGACGGCTTCGCTTGCGGGGAGCTGGTTCGGCCGGTGGTCAAAAAGGTTTACAAAACATCATTCAAAGTTTGAATACCCAGGACATTCCACGACTAAGAATTGGTGTGGGACGACCGCCCGCGGGTTTTTCAGGCGCGGATTATGTATTGGGGCGTTTTGCATCTAATGAATCTGAGCTCATCACTCAGGCAGTACATTCTGCTGCAAGTGGGATTGAGTGTTGGGTTCAAAATGGTCTTGAAATTGCCATGAATCAGGTAAACGCACCTGAATCATGATGTCCCGGTTTGATTTTCAACCGGCTGGTATAATTAACATAAAATGAGAATTTGATCGTCAATCTGGCCAGAAAGCGGGCCAAATTATTTCGGGAGAAAAGTCTTGTCTGTAGCAGAAAAAAAAGCGGTTATGGTCAATTATGAAGGAATGTTCTTATTGGACAGTGGCAAGTTTGCTGCTGATCACGAAGGAACCATTTCCCACTTGATGGAAATTTTGGAAAAAGCAGGTGCAGAAGTCGTAGCTCACCGTCCCTGGCAGGATGGGAAGCTTGCCTATGAAATTGAAGGGCACATGAAAGGGCTGCACTACCTGGTTTATTTCAAAATGCCTGGCAGTGGGATGGATATCATTACTCGTGCTTGTCATCTGAGCGATATTGTTATTCGTCAGCTTGTGATCAAACAACCACTAACTTTGTTTGATGCGATGGTAGCCGCAATTGATCCTGCAACATCTGCTGAACCGCAACCGATTGAAGAAGTGAAAGAAGAAAAAGTTGATATTGATCTGGAAGCTCCCGATTATGATGCAATTGATGACGTCGACGAATAATAATCATTGTCATTTCTTCTTTTTGCATCGTTTTTGAATATCGTTCTTTCAGAGAGTTCAAGCTCAGAACATTTTGTTTCAGGGAGGCCGGTGATGGCCAGTTTTAACAAAGTAATTTTAGTCGGTAATTTAACACGAGATCCTCAGGTTCGCTACACACCAGGGGGAAGTGCGGTTGCTGAAGTTGGGCTTGCCGTCAATCGTAGTTGGTTTGATAAGAACTCCAATTCTCGCAAAGAAGAGACAACTTTCGTTGATGTCACGCTATGGGGGCGCACTGCAGAAGTTGCCAGTGAATATCTGACAAAGGGACGTTCTGTTCTGATTGAAGGTCGTTTACAACTTGACCAGTGGGATGATAAAGAGTCTGGTCAAAAGCGTAGTAAGCTCAAAGTGGTTGGCGAAAATATGACAATGCTGGGAGGCCGAGGTGAATCTGGTGGTGGAGGCGGTGGCAGATCCGGTGGTGGGTATGCTGCCGGAGGTAACGCGCCCGCTCAAGGTGGGGCTTCGAACGCTGCAGATTCATTTTATGATGACGCACCCAGTGGTGGTGGAATGCCCGATGACGATGTTCCATTCTAACGGGATGGCATTCGAAAATCGGTAAATGAAAAGTGAATGTATATAATATCTTGTTATTTAAAAGATTGTATAACACAGTAAGTTACGGAAGTGATTGATAATGGTTCGCAAACGACGTAGTACCTCTGTCATTGGTAGTTCAAAATCATCTGTCGATGTTTTATTAGCAGAAAAAGTCGATCACCTTGGCGATCAGGGTGATATTGTACGAGTGAAGCCAGGCTATGCTCGTAACTTTTTATTGCCTTACGGTTTGGCGACAGTTGCCACGGAACATAACGAACGTATGGTCGTTCAGCACCAGAAGCGCCTGGCTGAACTGGAAAAAGACCGACTCAAATCCTTGAAAGCACTCGCAGAAAAACTGAGTAAACACAGTGTGACAATGGAGGCGAATGCGAACGAAGATGGCCATCTCTATGGGTCCATCGTCGCCGTTGATATCAGTAAGTCCCTTAAAGAGGGGGGCTTTGATGTTGATGCTGAAGGTGTTCGTCTGGAAGGTCCTCTCAAGGAATTAGGGATGTACACTGTCAAATTGCAGTTACATGAAAAAGTAAAAACAGAGGTTAAGGTTTGGGTTGTGCCTGCTGCCGAAAAGAAATAACTGCAGTTGGCAAGAGGATTTCTGCCACTCTGATTTTCCTGAATAAGAGAGAGGTCTGGTATATTGCCGGGCCTCTTTTTGTTTTATATGATCGAAACAGCGGGGTAGGGTCTGTTCTTCGGCTATTAAACAACTCTACTTCCTAATTCGCATATCAAAACACCTACATAGCCAGGGGATGGTCATGTCAGTTGCCGGAAAAGGAAAATTTCGCGGCCCCAAACAGGAATCAGTCGAAGAATTGTTCGGCAAGGTGCCCCCTCAGAATCTGGATGCTGAAAAGGGAGTATTGGGCAGTATTCTTCTGGACAACATTGTGATTGATGACTTGGTTCAGATTGTCAAAGCCAATCACTTTTATAGCGAAAAGAATTCACGAATCTACGCTGCCGTGTTACGATTACATGATTCTGGTGTTCGTGGGATTGACGCACTCACTGTCGCAGAAGAACTCGACTCGAAAGGCGAGCTTGAAGAAGCGGGGGGTGTTCTCTATTTGCATGAAATTCTGGAAAGTGTTCCGCATGCGGCCCATGCAGAATATTATGCTAAAATTGTCAGGGACAAATCGGTCCAACGCACTCTGATTCATTCCTGCACGGAAATCATTCGAGAAAGTTATGCACCACAGGGAGACACACTGGATGTCTTAAATAAGGCAGAGCAGAGTATCTTCAGCATCCTGGAACAACAGGGGGAAGGTGATAAGCTAGAGATCAAAGATATTCTGATGGAAACCTTTGACCGAATTCATGAACGGTCACAAAAAGAAGGGATGCTTACCGGATTAACGACTGGTTTCATTGATCTTGATACGCAGATTAATGGATTCCAACCTTCCGAGTTGATCATTCTGGCAGCACGCCCCAGTATGGGGAAGACGGCGCTGGTCTGTAACATTGCAGAATCAGCGGCCGATGACGGGGGAGCTGCGACCATCATTTTTAGTCTGGAACAGTCCAAACTCGAACTCGCTGAACGATTTCTTTGTATTCGCTCGGGTGTGAATGGTCACTCTTTACGAGCTGGTGACCTGGAAGATGACGAGCGACATCGTTTGATTGAAGCTTCGTCCGAACTCAGCGAGTGCCCCTTGTTTATTGATGATAAACCTGGCCGTACCATACAGGAAATCAGCGCGATATGTCGCCGATTGAAACGACTTAGTAACCTCAGTTTGATCATTATCGACTATTTACAATTGATCGAACCAGAAGATAAAGCAACGCCTCGTGAACAGCAGATTGCGCAGATTACCCGTCGACTCAAGGGGCTTTGTAAGGAATTGAATGTTCCGATCATCGCCTTAGCTCAGTTAAACCGTGGTGTGGAATTACGCGAAGACAAACGGCCTCGTCTGGCTGACCTGCGTGAGAGTGGTGCCATCGAACAGGACGCCGACTTGATTATGTTCCTGCACCGCCCGGACGCTTACGATCCCGAAGATCATCCCGGTCTGGCAGAAGTAATCGTTGCCAAGCACCGTAGTGGTCCAACCGGCATCGTCAACTTAACCTGGATGAAAGAGTCGATGCGCTTTGGAAACTATTCCAATCTGGATGTTCCCGAAGGAGGCTACATGGGCGACGATGGCGGTGGATTCGGTTAATGCCGAGGTGGTTGAGAGTTGAAAATCAAACGAGGAGCATATTCCAAATTGGTGAGCGGAGTAATTTCATCAGTGAATACTCCATACTCCTATAGTCGCAGGCGCTTTCACGGTTGCTGTAGGAAGTTAATCATGTCAACCAATGCCCAACCTTTTTGGTCATTGTCCAACAGCCAAAAACCTGACTGTCCTGTCTTGTTTCCGTTGGTTAGATTATTGGGATGGAATGATGGATTCTTTTCCCAATACCCGTTTGCGATTGTCGAACTGTTACGCGCGACATTAATATTCCCGTCGAAAACTTCAACCTCACCCAGCCCGCCACCTTTACCACGTATCTTGGTCACATCAATACGAACCTGATCGAATCGAACGTGGGGAGGTCGTAAAACTCGATCTGCCGGGGTATCGGGTTCCCATGGTATCTGAGCTTTTTGCCGCCAAACCGACTTACCTTTATAGAGGAGTGTCACAATACATTCAGTCGTACCACGATCTGAATAACTTCCGTTATGCTGATTCCAGATCACAATTTTGTCAGCTTCTATTATAATTTGTTGTAATTTTTTTTCTCGCCCAACACGTTCCTTGATTGGTAAACGAGGGCGTGCCTGTAAATACCAGTAGCGTCCTCGCAATTGATACGCTTTTCGGACGTTTCCCTTTTCTTGCGCCGCCAGTTTCCACCAGGCATCTGCTAACTGTGCCTGTTGAGCAGGAATGGTGGGACGCTTTAAATCAGCTAGGACTGTCTGACGAAGCGCAGGATTGCCGGACTTAGAAAGGAGCAGTAGGCCTTTTTTCCAATCAGCTTTTACTGCGCAGTAAAAATCCCCAACCTGTTTATACGCCTTAGGATCAATCGATTTCTTTTTCAGTGTTTCATATGACTGGCGAACTTTTGCAAACTCCCGTTTTTGCTGATTGACTTGTTTCATCGTTGATATAACTTCTTCTTGAAGCACTTTGTTTTTCTCTTTCACAGACTTGATGCGCAGGTTTGAGAGCAGCTTAAGCGCCTGGTCATAGTCGTCTCTGTCTAACGCCTTCCTCACTTCGGAAAACTCCAGTGGAATCTCAACATCGAAGGGATCTGATTGAGGAAGATTTTGGGCGAAGATTCCTGATGGATAGAGACACACTATCGAGAACAGTGCGAGCGTGAGCACAAAGAACTGCAAAGTGGGACGCCGATTGATATCATAAGATCTATTTTGGGGGATCATTAGTAATCTCAACACTGAGGGGAGCAATAACAGACAAAGTGCACAAGAGTTAATTATATTATGTGTTCTGAGTTTTTGTCCACATTGTGATTCATTGTTTAGTGCGATTTTCGAAAACTTATTGAGTTTACAGTAAGTAAGGTTTTCGTTTTAGGGAGCTCTAGTGATCTCGATCCCGCTGATGAGAGAATTTCCTGTTAGTGCCTGTAAGGTCATCGTCAAAGTGCCGTCAACCTTGATGTTTTCAACCTGACGAGTGATTCCTGTCATCGACTGTTTTGCTTCTGCGAGGATGTCGAAGTCACTCAGGACAGGCTGTCCTTGCAAAGAAATCGTCTGCTTTCGTTGTCCGGGTTGAATGTCGTCAACTTCAGCAAAGTAGAGCTTGACGGTATAAGTTCCTGGTTTGAGATCATGCAGTGTCAGTTCCTGGAGCCCTTTCACTGTAGATGCGGCAACCCACGGCCACTCATTGTCACCTTGCATCCAGTTCGTGTGCCGATAGCGGTACTTGGGATTCTTTGGTTTCGTTTCGACTCTGATTTGGGGAGAGGGGCCGCCGATAGAGGGGTAATCGAGCCAGAGTGTCCCATTACGTGTTTTCCGATCACCGGGTGCTCCGAAATTCAAGCCAATCCGCTGTATCGAGGCGGGTTTGATTTTGTCTTCACCCCACGATGACCACTGCTCAAAACTCTCAGGCATGGCCACCATAGACAAACCAGCGGGGAGTGGATAACTACAGGTACAACCTTCATAAAAATATGGGACATTCAGCAATCCACCCGAAGGAATAATGCTGTTGGAGCAACCACTACGCGGTCCACTGATGAAAACCGTTCCGCTTTCCAGTGTCTTGTCGTAGTAGGAAGCCGTTCCGCTTCTTAATGTATAGAACAATCCGTAATCGACTCCGCCATCACAGCCATACATTTTCGGGAACGCGCGTGGTTCTTTCAGGCCCGTCAGCGGGTTGATGCGTTCTCCCGCGACTGGCGGGTCAGGGTGCAACATTGTTTTCTGGTGTGGTGCGTGATAGTAACTTGGCTGGGGTCCTGTTGGGTTCGCCGCCAGATTCTTACGTAAAGTGGTTTGTTCTGATGGTTCAAGTACACGGCCAGTGTAGATATCGGAGAGAACGGGGCGGTTTAATGGATAGTCGATGGACCAGTCACCTTTGACGCGTGTGGCATGCCAGTCTTTAGGGCGGGATACCATAATTCCGTTAAAGAAATGGGGCTGTGGTGAGCGTTTGAAGTGCGCGAGCGTATCGTCAAACCAGAGAACACCCAGCGGAAAACGGACGAGTGTATCTTCACAGTGTTTGTAGCCTCCTTGGTAATCGGCTGTGCCTGGCAAAGCACCAACACGCCGTACCAGTGCCAGCTCCTCGAATTCGGATGGTTCTGTTTTTGTCAGCTCAAACTCGGAGAGTTCGAAATTGCCTGGCTTGAGCGATTTTAGGTTGAGATCGTTATTAATGCTGGTGTGATGTTTGATTCCCAATACAGCGAGTCCGCCAAATGGTCGGAGTGACTGCAGTAGTTGATTCCAGGATTCAGCAATTTGTTCTGGTGTTTCTGTCACAATGACACTAGCCAGATAGGGAGGCAAGGTTACTTGCTTCGGATCACATTCGATGACCGCAGCGCGTGTTCCATAAAGTTCAGCTCCTTGTAGTTCACCACGAAGTTGATCAACTCGATCAGTGTGATGATCAAAGGCGATGACGTGGTAGTTTGATTCTTTTAGAAGAGCCTTAACAAGCGAACCATTTTTCAGTCCAACCACCAATGCGATTCCTTGAGGCCCGGCAGATTCCTGAATCAATGATTTTACGAACCGGGTCGATTGTGGTGTTGTGGTCAGTGGAGTTACACTCTCTTGCCACTGTTTGACAGGTGTCGACTTCACTCCTTTCTGTTCTTCAAAGCAGTAGAGTTTTCCGTTTCGTGTCGCGACAAAGAGCCGACCATCGGCAACGATCATTGAGTGGATTACTCCTCCAACGCCATCTAGTTTGTCGTCGAAATTCAAGGAACGGTCGCCAGCACGAATGACACGGCTAATACTTTGTTTGCCTAATCCCTTACGTACTTTATCTTCGTGCCTTTGGCTATTTATTACTTTGTCGAAGGCCAGTTTTCCACGCCGTATCGCTTTAGCGTCTTCAGGGTCAAGAGCAGCAAACCAGCCCCCGGGAAAGCCTCCCTCAGTCGGTAGCTTAAATTCAATTAATTCGCCTGTTTTCCGATTCAACCGCGCCGGGTATGCTGTTGAGCACGGTACAATCAATTCATCGCCATTGACGATCAGATAGCCTTGCGGCGCAAGACCTCCGATCGCCTTTGTATTGTGTGGCTGTTGGCCGAACAGATAGCCGAGTCGCTCGTTCCGCCAGATCACGTTACCCGTTGCGATATCCATTGCATAGACGAAAACTCCCTCGAATGGCCAGACACCTGCGGCGAAGTAGACAATACCCTCTGACACGACTGGCCCGCCGCGGACGGGCCACACCGAAATCAGACGTTGATTTCCAAGCAAACGCCGTTCGTTAGGTACTGCGCGGTGTTTCCAACGTAACTTTCCCGTTGATAGTTCAACACAATAGAGAAAACCATCGTCAGATCCAAAGCAGACATAATCCTGCCAGACTGCGGGGGCGAATCGGACCGGCCCATTTATATGATACACCCAGAGTTCACGACCTGTCGCTGCTTCGTACGCCGTGACCGAATCATTGCGGGAAGACGCGATGAGCAGAACGCCATCAGCCACAATTGGTTCATAACCGGCATCGAATTGCAAACGTGCATTGTGAAACGCAGGCGTGATTTCTGGCAGCTGTCGTACCCATTTCAACGAGAGTTTTTCAGGCAGTGATTCCGTTGTTACCCCGGTTCGCCCCGCATTTTGACGCCACATCGGCCAGTCACTACTGTTTGCATTGTCCAAGCCCATCATTAAAGCAGTGAAAAAGCAAGATGACACGATCAAAATAGAAATACGCTGAGAGATATAGTTCATCATTGTTCAATTAGATTCTATTGAGGAGAGATTTTTAGGGGTGTAATCAGTCGGCAGTGGTGTGGCTTTGATGCTCAGAATACCAGATGGCTCCAGTAAGCGGAATTGGATCCTGGAACCCGCAGGAAGCACTGTTGGAATCCTTCGTCCATTATACTTGGCTTGATAGCAATGTCACAAGAAAGTTCCATTAGTTACGGTGAAATAACGAAGCTTTGTGATAGGGGGAGGCCATCAAAACAATAAATGTAAGAATTCCGTCAGAGAACTGATCTGAATTAGACTCAGAATTCAGACCAAGCTCGAACGATCACACGTAATCAGAGAAAAACACGTGAAATTGTTATTTGTTCCGTTATTGTTCTTCCTCAGAATCGTCGCCGACGGCCGTTGGTGCAAATCCACGACGCATTGTGTTCTCGGTGACATTAACGGGAATCAGAAATTGGAGCAGGTAATCCGGTCCGCCTGTTTTGCTGCCGATACCTGACATTTTGAAACCGCCGAATGGATGCCGTTCGACCATCGCACCGGTGATATTACGATTCAAATAAATATTTCCGGCAACCAGATCACGTCTGGCTCGATTTAAGTTAGCCGGGCTGCGACTATAGATGCCAGCCGTTAATGCATACGGTGTGTCGTTGGCAATCGAGATCGCTTCGTCCATGTCGTCTGCTTTCATGACAGCCAGAACCGGTCCAAAAATTTCTTCTTGTGCAATCTGGCATGTGGAATCGACGTCTGTGAAAATATGAGGGCCGACATAATATCCTTCTTCGTCCAGCTCTGTTGCCTCACAGGCCAATGCCAGTGTTGCTTCCTCTTTCCCTGCTTCGATATATTCGAGAATTTTTTGCTTGGCGTCTTCGTCGATGACGGGACCGACAATGGTTCCCGGTTCTTCAGCAGGACCAATTTTCAGGCTCTTAGTGGCCTCCACCAGACGTTCTACAAATGTGTCATGGATCGATTCCAAGACGATGACTCGTGAGCAGGCAGAACATTTCTGACCTGCGTAATTAAATGCGGAATGCATCACACCGAGAACGGCTTCATCGAGATCGGCATCATCGTCAATAATGATCGCATTTTTTCCACCCATTTCGGCAATGACTCGTTTAACCATATTCTGTCTAAGGTCTGTTTCCGATGCCGATTCGTTGATTGCCAAGCCTACATCACGCGAGCCGGTAAAGGTGATGAGTTCTACATCGGGACTGCCTACCAGTTCGGGACCGACTTCTTCACCAATCCCGGGGAGAAAATTAACCACACCGTCTGGAATACCCGATTCATGAATCAAATCCATGAGTTTCGCAGCAACGACCGATGATTGCTCTGCCGGCTTCATGACGACTGTGTTACCAGTGACCAATGCGGCGGCGGTCATGCCTGTCAGAATCGCCAGTGGAAAGTTCCAGGGAGCAATCACGGCGACAGTTCCCCTGGGGCGATAGAAATAGGCGTTTTCTTCGCCGGGAACATTACAGTTCAGAGGCTCAGCCAGTCGACGCATTTGATTGGCATAGTACATACAAAAGTCAATCGCTTCGGCGACATCACCGTCTGCTTCTTCCCAGGGTTTACCGCATTCGTAGACGATCCAGGCTGCCAACTCGAAACGCCGCCGACGCATGTTGGCGGCGATCAGTTCGAGGTATTCAGACCGATATTCCGGCTCCGTTTTCGACCATGTCGGAAAAGCACGGCGGGCGGCATCAATGGCATCGATGGCATCATCGGCTGAGGCTGATGAGACTGTACCCACTGCTTCATCGTGGTGCGATGGGTTGCGAGACGTAATTGTGGTTTTGGTATCGATGGCACGACCATTAATTAACAGCGGATATTCTTTTCCTAGCTGATCCGCGACAGACTCCAGAGCTTCCTGCATTTGAGTACGGGATTCTTCCAGGCTGAAATCAATAAGCGGTTCGTTTTGGAAACCGCTCGTTGTTTCGTCTGAAGCGTTCTTTTCAGAGGTTTGTTTGGCATGGTCGGAAGGATTCATCATCAAGGTCTCCAGATTGACGTGCTCACTAAAGCTTTGTCGAAGGAATGAGTCGTTGGACGTGTTTTCCAGCAAACGCCTGACCAGATAGGCCATGCCGGGTATTAATTCACCGAAAGGAGTATAAATACGAACGCGATGGCCCATTTCTGCAAAGACCTGGGCCTGTTCTTTCCCCATGCCATACAGCATTTGGATTTCATAAGCGGAAGGGGGAATATCCAGTTCATGGGCAACAGCGATGGCGTGGGCCAGGCTCCGCATATTATGGCTACCAAAAGCAGGACGTAACCATTGGTAATTCTCCAGCAGTATCTGAGTCAGTTTTTCAAAATTGGCATCGGATTCCCATTTTTCCTGATACACGGGGATCGGCCAGCCATGATATTGGGATGTAATGGTTTCATAATCCCAGTATGCTCCTTTGACGAGCCGAATCCAGATCGGGGTTTTACGTTTTTTAGTCCATTTTAAGAGGTCCTTCAGATCCTTTTCGGCCTCGGGTTGATATGCTTGAATCACAATACCCACATTGTCGAAATCGCGGAACTCCTTTTCCATCAGAGTCTGTTTAAAAATCTCCAGCGTCAATGGTTTATAGGAATTCTGCTCCATATCGACATGCAGATAAGCATCATGTTGCATGGCACATCGCAGTAACCGTTTTAAGCGAGGCTGCACAGCGGCCATTGTGCCTACAGGATCGGTTGGTTTGAATTGACTGCATAATGCTGATAATTTGATCGAAACATTGGTTCGTGGCAGATGTCCCTGGTTATCCCAATCGAGTTGTACGTTTTCCGACCATTTTTTGACACGCGGGGAGAGTCCCTTGATCAGATCAAGATAAGCTTGCAGGTAGGACTCAGCCTCTTTCTCACTGATCACAGCTTCGCCCAAGAGATCGAGCGTGAACGCGAAATTCTCGCTTCTGAGTCGATCAACTGTATGATGGACCTGTTCCACAGTCGAACCGGCAATGAAGCGGCTAGCCATACGTCGGGCATTGGAGCGGGCATTCAAAGCCAGTGCACGACCCAAAACAGAATTTGGCTGTGATAATTCAAGCCCGATACGAGCCGCCCAGGGAAGATGCTTGCGAACATCTTCAAAGTATTCCTGCAGGTGGCTCACGATTGACTCGTGGGAACGGAGCATCGGCAGGACATCCACGAAGCGGAACATTTGCACTTTGACTGATTCATCCGCCATTGCCCAGGAGAGAATCCGATCATCCCACCAGCGTTTTTCAAACATGGTTGGTTCGCGACGTTCCAGCAGCCCCCAAATCTGTTGGCCAAGCTCCTGTGTTCGCTGCTCAAATTTTTGATTCAGGCTTGAAGATGCTTTTTTTCGTGCCACTTATATAACCTGCCTCTGAGTGCAGTCTGCACTTTGTTCTTGTGCGGTTTCGATTTTATTTGAGACCACTGGACAAGGGATAATAATACATCGGAGGACTTTGATTACTGACGTCCTGTCAGTAATTTTACGCTGGCACTCCTGAGAGTGTTGGATTTGGCCTCTTGAATAGGGTCCGGTGGAAGCCTATTCTTCCCTAAAATTTGTTAGTTGGGAAGCAGGTTAACAAATCCCAATAGGTGAGGTAAGTGCTGTGGGGAATGCAATCAGAACTTTTCTCGTCTCATCAGTGGGGGGTGACAACACTTGTCAGTCTGCAGAGAGGCATTATTCTTAAGGAAATTATAAAATTAGGAAATCCGGTGGTTGTTCGTCTTTGGTTGCATTGATGTTATATCACTCGTGGTTGATAATAGAGCTTCTGTGAATCGCGATCAATGATCTGAGATCCACATGTAATATGGAAGACGACTAAGACAATTTGGAGAGGGACGAACCTGCTATGCGTGATTTTGACTATGAAGCCCCCACTTCATTGGCTGACGCTGTCGGCTTATTAGCCAAAAATAATGGGAATGCCCGTCCATTGGCGGGAGGGACCGACCTGATCGATCATGTGCGAACGGGCAGGCTGTCTGCCGATCTGATTGTCGATTTGAAAAAAATCCCGGAATTGATGGCACTTGAACTCAATGAGCAAGGTCTGCGATTGGGAGCCGCGGTTCCCTGTTATCAGATTTACGGACATCCGGGGATTGTAGAAAAATACTCAGCCATTACCGATAGTAGCAACATTATTGGTGGCATGCAGATTCAAAACCGGGCCAGTGTGGGTGGTAATCTGGCGAATGCAGGCGCGGCCGCCGATTCGACACCCGCTTTGATTGCCTTGGAAGCGATGGTTGTGATTACAGGTCCTGACGGGACACGAGAAATTCCCGTTGATGAGTTTTGTACGGGACCTGGCCAAAACGTGTTAGAGCAAGGTGAGATTATTGTGGAATTGCGCTTTCCACCTCGACCATCACATAGCGGGTCGCATTACCGTCGGTTCATCCCTCGAAATGAAATGGATATTGCGGTTGTGGGCGTCGCCGCTTCAGTTGTTTTGGATGAGAGCGGCGAGAATTTTGTTTCCGCTTGCATTGGGCTGGGCGCTGTCGCTGCAAAACCATTTTATGCTCAGGAAGCCAGCGAGATTTTAGCTGGTCAGCCTG
This sequence comes from Gimesia aquarii, assembly GCF_007748195.1. Lineage (NCBI taxonomy): Bacteria > Pseudomonadati > Planctomycetota > Planctomycetia > Planctomycetales > Planctomycetaceae > Gimesia > Gimesia aquarii. The sequence goes on along the minus strand of NZ_CP037920.1, from coordinate 5,598,355 downwards.
TGAATGATGAATCAATTCAAAAAGCAGCCGCGGCCGCACGAGCTGTGATTCATCCCATAACCGATATGCGAGGAACCGAAGAGTTTCGGAATCATGTAACGGGAGTGCTCACTGAACGTGTAATCAAAAAGGCGGTAGAGCGTGCTCGCGGTTGATGTCCGATGTTATTTTTATCGAAGCATCTAAAATCTCAAACAAACAAACAATAAATTATAATCAGAATTTTAAATAAGGACTTTTCGATGGCGAAGAAACGGATCGTAACCGCGACTATTAATGGCCGTGAAGAGGAGTTCCTCTGCCAGCCAAGGCAGACTTTACTCGAAATATTGCGCGACACATTAAATCTGACCGGTGCCAAAGAAGGTTGTTCGAATGGGAACTGTGGTGCCTGTTCTGTCGTCATTGATGGCCGCGCAGTCAATAGCTGTATGATCCTGGCGATGGAAGCCGAAGGAGCCGAGATTGAGACGATCGAAGGCTTGGCCCCTGGCGATGGTCTGGATCCTTTGCAGGAAGCCTTTCTGGAAAATGCCGCGTTACAGTGTGGCATCTGTACTCCTGGGTATATTATGGCAGCCAAAGCGTTTCTGGATGAAAATCCAAGTCCGACCGAGGAAGAGATTCGTTTTGCGATGGCAGGGAATTTGTGTCGTTGTACCGGATATGACAAAATTGTGCGTGCAATTCAACAAGCTGCGGAAACAAGGGCGGAACAATCTGCCTCATGTGAGAAGGAGACTGTCTAATGGCGACCATTGATGAAACCAAAGCAGCAGAAGGAAGTGGTGACACTCCTAAATATAAAGTAATCGGAACACGCCCCATTCGGCATGATGGTGCCGACAAAGTGACAGGGCGTGCCTTGTATGGGGCAGATATTAAGGTCAAAGGCATGATTTACGGGGCGATTCTCCGTAGCCCGCATGCGCATGCGAATATTAAGTCGATTGATACTTCGAAAGCCAAAGCGCTACCTGGAGTGCGTGCTGTGATTACCAGTGCGGACCTGCCGGAACCTGGTGATAAAATTGCTGAACTGGGAGAAGGATCTGTTGTTCTCAATCATCTCAGCAGTAACAACCTGGCACGTACCAAAGTGCTTTATAAGGGGCACTCTATCGCCGCGGTCGCCGCGGATAACATTCATATCGCGCAGGAAGCAGCAAATCTGATCGAAGTGGAATATGAAGTCTTACCTCCCGTCCTGAATGTGCTGAAAGCAATGTCAGATGAAGCACCGGTATTGAATCCGGATGTACGAACCGAAGAGGTTGCGACTGGTGAAAAAGGAGACGAACCCACTAATATCGCCAAGCGTTTTCTGTTTGAGAAAGGTGATATTGAAAAAGGATTTGCTGAAGCGAAATACGTTGTTGAGAGAGAGTTCAACACGTCAACCGTGCATCAGGGGTATATCGAACCGCATGTGGCGACAGCGCTGTGGAACAATGATGGCCAGATCACTGTCTGGACTTCGACCCAGGGCACGTTTTCAGTTCGTCAACAGGTGGCAGAATTATTAGACGTTCCACTGGCCCGCGTCAAAGTTGTTCCTGCCGAAATTGGGGGCGGCTTTGGTGGCAAAATCTCCGTTTATTTGGCGCCTGTTGCTGCGACATTGTCTCGCATTGCGGGGGCACCCGTTCAAGTTGTGATGGACCGAACTGACGTACTACAGGCAACCGGACCGACTCCCGGTTCCCACATTAAAATTAAGATGGGCGTGGATGCGGATGGTCATATCACCGCAGCTGATGCCTGGATGGCATATGAAGCGGGGGCTTATCCTGGCTCGCCGATCGGAGCAGGGGCGATGTGTGTCTTCTCCTGTTATGATGTACCAAACGGGAGAGTGGAAGGTTACGATGTTTGTGTCAACAAACCACGTACAAACGCGTACCGTGCACCTGGTGCCACCAACGCTGCTTTTGCTACAGAAACAGTGGTGGAGGAACTTTGTGAGAAACTCGGAATGGCACCCGTCGATTTCCGTCTGCTGAATGCTTCCAAAGAAGGCACGCGTCGTGTTGACGGAGTCACCTATCCCCGAATCGGATTAGTCGAAACGTTAGAAGCGATTAAAGAAAGTGATCACTTCAAGAGCCCGCTGGAAGCCCAACATCGGGGACGAGGAATCGCTTCCGGTTTCTGGTTTAACGCAGGCCTGAAATCAGCCGTGACTGCAACGGTGAACTCTGACGGTTCCGTTTCACTTCTGGAAGGTTCAACGGACATCGGAGGCTCACGAACTGCGATTGCTATGCAGTTTGCGGAAACATTGGGAATTGCCGCAGAGGACATCAAACCGGCTGTGGTTGATACAGACAGTGTGGGTTACACCGATGTCACAGGTGGAAGTCGTGTGACTTATGCGACAGGCTGGGCTGCTTACGAAGCCGGCAAAGATTTACAACGTCAGATTGTCGCTCGTGCAGCAGATCTGTGGGAAGTTGATTCTGACCAGGTCTCCTATGAGGATGGTTATGTCCTGGGGCCGGACAAGAAAGTTTCCTTCAAAGAGATCGCCGTTGAACTCAGTGCCGTAGGAGAGCCATTGGTAGGACGTGGTGTTTCCAACCATAATGAGCCTGGTGGTGCTTTTGGTACCCATGTTGTCGATGTCGAGGTGGACCCTGATACCGGAAAAGTAGATATTCTGCGGTACACCGCGGCACAGGACTGTGGGACCGCGATTCATCCTGCATATGTTGAAGGACAGATCCAGGGTGGTGCGGTTCAGGGAATTGGTTGGGGTCTCAACGAAGAATACTGGTATGACGAGGATGGCAGTATGCGGAACGCGAACTTCCTCGATTACCGTATCCCAACTTGTTACGATTTACCGATGATTGACACGATTATTGTGGAAGTTCCTAATCCCGGCCATCCGTTTGGAGTACGCGGAGTCGGAGAAGTTCCCATTGTGCCACCACCGGCTGCTCTTGCGGCTGCTATTTATGATGCTGTCGGAGTACGCATGGATGAGCTGCCGATGTCGCCTCCGCGCGTACTACATGAACTCTTAAAGAAGCAAAAGGAATCTTGATCAGGAGTAGTATCGAGAATGCCGCGTTTATTCATTCCGCCGTTACTGAGATCTTACTGTGGAGGAAAGGAAGAAATGATTGTGGAGGGAGCCACGGTTCTGGAAGCGGTACAGTCTCTGGACAACGAGTATCCAGGGGTAATGGAGCGACTTTGCCCTGAGGGGAAACTCAGGGCGGGGACTTCGGTGACCGTCGACCAAAATGTGACGCCCCGCGGTTTGTCGCAGAAAGTTTCTTCCGAAAGTGAAATACACTTCCTTCCCGCCATTGGTGGTGGTTGAAATCAAATTGATCTTTCAATGATTCTTAATCGTTCACTTTTTAGCTTTCAGTTTTATTCATCAATCTCATCGCTGGTAACTGACGAAAATAATTATGTCTCAATCCAAACCATCTTCGTGGATAAATACTAGAGATATCTTCGTAGTAGCCTGTTTGGTGATTGTAGCCATTGGTTTACTGATTTATCTTACCGGGCATAATACACAAAGTCAGGCAGTCGAAGAACTGGTCCAAGCAGTGGAATCCTTCAACGTACCTGAAACGGAAAAAGCTCTCAAAAAAGTAAAATTAAATGAGGTAACGGAACTGGCAGTCCCACGGCTCATCGAATTACTTGATTCGAATCCCAAAACCGTTTATGCGCCGACTCTCAGTCTGGCTTTTACTGAGCTTGGATCTGATTCCATTTCAGGCTTGGTTGAAAAAGTACAGCCTATGGAAGAGGCCAAGACAAGAACTCAAGCAATGTATATGTTGAGCAAAATCGCACCTGGTCATGAAAATCAACAGGTGGCGCAGGCTTTAATTCAAGCCTTGAATGACGAGGATAAGAATGTCAGATTTTCTGCGGCACAGGCAATTGCCCACATCGATACTACAAAAGCAGCGGAAACGCTTCCGATCTTAGCCGAATTATTGAAAGATCCTAGTGGAAGTATACGCGCAGAATCAATCTATCATATTGGACTATTTGGTAAGCGCGCGGAAGCAGTGCTTCCGGAAGTGCTACTGGCATTAAAAGACCCGGTCGCTACTGTTCGAGTGATTGCTGCCAAATCGATATGTAAGGTAGGAACGCCCGACAAAAGAGTCATCGACGCTCTCTCAGAAATGTTATTTGATGAGAGTCTTAACTGTCAAAGTGAGGCAGCATTAGCGCTGGGACAATTGGGATCTCAATCAGAACCAGCGGTTCCCGCAATACTCGATGCTTTAAAATTGCTTAAGAATCCAGACAGACATAGTAAGCGCCAGCAGGAATTAACTCGTAGTTCGATGGTGAATGCGCTGGGAGCGATCGGTTCTGCGAAACCAGAAGTCATTCAGACGCTGATTGATACGCTGAATGAAAAAAAATATGGAATTTCTCGTGTTGCTGCAGCAACATCATTAAAAAATCTGGGACCGAAGGCGATTAAAGCGGTACCTGTCCTGGTGAAGATCATAGATGAATCAAAAGAGGAGTTAAAAGGCCACTCTGAAATAAGCCCGGCAGCAAAACTACAAATGGAATTACAACTCGATCACAGATTAAGCTCAGAAGCAGCAATTGCTCTCAGGGAAATTGATCTGGAAACGTTTGAACGAGTCTGCGACGAATCATCTTCTGAAGCACAATGATTTGATAATATTCCAAAGGGCGAATAGATGAATGCTCGCTGTTATTCTCCATCTCGACCCCGAGGCTCTGCAAAAAGAGTTCATTCAGAATTGAATTGCCAGTTCAACACTAAACTATCATACCTCAGAGGCTCTCTTCCGAGTCTGAATTTGATTCCATTTTAATAGATCTTCACGAGAAAAATTCTGTCATTTATCTGAACCCGGTTTGCTCATACCCGCTGCTAAATCTTGTGAGCATTCTGAATTAGAAAGTTTCCGAAAAAAATAGCTAATTCTTAGATTTATTGTCCAAGAATATTAAGATTCTGCCAATTTAATCTTAGAGAGCATTTTTTTGCGTTGAAACTGGTTCTTTTTAGACTCTCGTCGTTCCGGGACCCCGTTCTATCTCATTTTTGAGGAGTCATGCACGTGTTTGTGAAAATACAGAAGCGCCCTGGTTTCACTCTCATTGAGCTGTTAGTTGTGATTGCCATTATCGCCATATTAATTGCGTTATTACTGCCCGCTGTTCAGCAGGCACGCGAAGCGGCCCGTCGAACACAATGTAAAAATAACCTGAAACAGCTTGGTCTTGCTTTACACAATTATCACGACGTCTATCGCATGTTCCCGGCTTTGGTGTATCAACCAACGAATTTGACCGCCGGGAATACGCCGGGGTGGGGGTGGTGTAGTATGCTGTTACCTTACATTGATCAGGCGCCACTTTATAATCAAATGAATGTAGGGAATGTGAGTTTGGCTTCCGTCGTACAGGCCACGAATAGCCCGGCCGATCGACCGTTTCCCGCGTTCCGATGTCCTTCCGATACGGGGCCCGCTGTCAATAACCGAAGTCAGTTTAATGCGACTAACCCACCGCTTTCATTTGGTGGTGGCTATAGTCCTGCAAAGCCTGTTTCAACTTCCAATTACTTCGCAGCATTTGGGCACTCTCGGGGGCGAAATCCGACTTATAACAATGCAGGAAATGGTACTTACGAAGATGCCCAGACGGGGGGCTTTGGCTATACAAGAAAAACACAACGACGAGTCCGCGATATTACCGATGGCACTTCCAATTCGATTGCCCTCGGTGAACGAGCCTATAAGGTGGGGACCGTCCATCATGATGCCGGTGTCTGGATCGGTTGTGCAGAAGCTAACGCCGATGACTGTGTGGATGATGTGGGATTTACGTTGCGAGGCGGAATTAATAGCACTTCGACCAGTGTTCACACGCGAAAGGAAAGCTTGAGCAGCCAGCATGTTGGCGGAGTTCAGGTACTTTTATTTGATGGCTCAGTACGTTTTCTTTCAGAAAATATTGATTTTCGTACCACACGTACGAGTGGACAACCTAATCCAAACGGGCCGATTGACAGTACGCTTGAGCGGCTTGTAGGGATTCAGGACGGACAGACAATCGGAGATTTCTAGCGATTCAGCTTGAAGATTTCTTTGCGAGTATCGGGCCTGCTACTCGCTTTTTTAAACATTTTGTTGGACCACCTTAGTCGTGGTGATATTTTAGGTTTTTTATGCTCAATCTCTGGTATCGTTTTTCTTGGCATTTGATGAGCTTCTTAGTGATTTGCGGAACTTTTCTGAGTTTGTCTGGCTGCAATCAAAGCCCGGAACTTGGAAAAGTAACTGGTTTAGTGCTTGTAGATGGTCAGCCGGGCGCGAGTCTTGTTGTCACTTTTCAACCGGTCAAATCAGGTCGGCCTGCTGTGGCGACCACTGATGAAGATGGCAGGTTTGTGCTATCTTACACGCAGGATCGGTCTGGCGCATTACTGGGCGCGCATGAAGTGTTTCTGCAAACGATTCCCAATTTTGAGTTGATGGAAGGTCAGAGTGTATCGACTCCCATTGATGAAAAATATCAGTCGCCTTTCAAAACAGTTGAAATTAAGCCTGGTTCTCAGGAATTTAAATTTGAGGTGACAGGGCCAACAGAAACAGCGAAACATTCAAAACGTCGAGTGAATCCTTTAGAACAAGAGGGATAATTATTGTACGATTGCTGTATTTTGAAGATCGGAAATTGTGGATGATTCCTCGTTTGTTATGACGGAGATATGGATGACGAAAGAAAACTTATCTCGAATGGACTCCAGTGAATTGGACAGCAAGATGTCTAATGAAGAAGAGGCAGGAGAATCTTATTTCGTTGTTGTGTTTACGGCGAACGAGCAAAGGATTCGTCGCTTTCTTCGGACTCTGTTACCCAATCAATCCGATCTCGATGATGTGGCTCAAAATGTGGCGATTCGACTTTGGCAACGCTTCCCGAATTATGATATTGATCGTCCCTTTCTTCCGTGGGCTCTTGGAGTGGCCACGAATGTCGTGTCTGAATACCGTCGCAACGTCAAGCGACAGCCTATGCTGTTCTCTCCCGAAGTGGTGGAACAGATGAGAGAACAATTCCTGGAGAGTGAACTTATTAAACGCTCGCAAGTCGAAATCGATGACTATTTAAAATTATGTCTGGAACGACTGGCTTCTCGTTCGCGGGAGATTGTTCATCGACGCTATATTGATGGGTCTTCTGTGGAAACGATTGCATCAACTATGGAAATGACGATCGATGCAATTTACAAACAACTGGCTCGCTCTTATCAACGATTAGCAGACTGTCTGCGACATCAAATTTCGTCACGAAAATCAACAGAATCATGAACCAATCTAAAGATCTCAATAGCTTAATCGGTTGTTATGTCAGCGGCGAGTCTCTTGCACCTGATGACTTTCTCAAATTGGAAGCTGTACTGAAAGAAGACCCGACGGCAGTTCAACGTTTACTGGATTGTTCTGTGATTGACAGTGTCTTTCGCTATCAGGCCCCTCAGGAGACTGAAGCGGAAACAGCATCGCGCATTCGTAGCATTTTGGATGCCACCGAGAAGCGGAGCGTTTTTCAAGCGAAACGTGTTGAAAAACGGAAGTATCAATCGCGTGGTTGGTTCAAGGCCATTTCTGTTTCCGCTCTCATTTTCTTTATTGCTGCTACTATATTCTTTAACCTGAAATCTCAGTCACCAAATGTTGCGATGGTCGCCAACGGTTACGGAGTTACATCAGATGGTCGAGTGCCTGAGACTGGTGATTCTCTTCGAGTTGGCGACTTCATCGAAATTACATCCGGAGAATTAGTGATTCGTTTTACATCGGGAGCCGTTGTGACTTTGAATGGTCCTGGAAAGTTGGAGGTCAAGTCACCCATGCATGTCCTTCTGCATGAAGGTACGCTGGTCGCACGGGCAGACAATGAGGAAGCGAAGGGTTTTCGCGTCGATTCGAATATCGCTCACGTTACTGACCTTGGCACAGAATTTGGTGTTTCTATCACAGAATCTGGCGAGACGCATGTTGCTGTCTTCGAAGGGGAAGTAGATGTTGCTGATACTGATAATCGACCAACCATGGTGAGAGGAACCAGTCGGCTTTACATGGGCGAAGGGCTCCGTTTATCAAGCCTGGGAGTTGTCGATCGACTGCTTAATGTCAATGCTGACTCATTCAGCCAGCACGATCATGTGCACAGTCAGCAAGTCGCGATTCAATCCGTCAGAGATAATCTTTCGATTAATGATGTGAAGAAGTTTTATCGCATCGTGCGTGGAGGCTTTGGAGAAGATGCTCAGGCGTATGTCGACCGTATTCACCAGTGGAATTCGATTGGTGATGAAGGTCTCCCAGAGTTTTTGGTCGGTGGTGACTATGTCATGACGTTTAATGACAGTCGCACAGAATCAAAGTTGCAGTTGAAAGTAGAACTGGCCGTTCCTTCATCGTTATATATCCTCCTGGATAACCGTTTGCAGTTACCAAACTGGCTCACAAAAGACTTTCATGATACGGGGGCAGATGTGGGAATGGATGAAGGTCGGTATCCTGGCGCACCTCCCAGTATCACTCGCGTTGTCGAGAAAGGCCCCGGCAGTAGTATTGATCGCGTCTTTTCTGTCTGGAAGAGGAATACACCTGCTACCGGTACGATTACTCTGGGGCCATCTAAGCTTATCGGGAGGGGTGATGGCAAGAGCATGTATGGAGTTGTAGCCGTTCCTCGGCATACAGAATTGCTTGAACAAGATAATGAAGCTGGTTCGTAGTTGCTTGCCGATATCTGCTTCCCATCGTAATTACGATGGGTGCTGCTCTGATGCTAATAATTCTTGCACAACCTCGACCAGTTCTTCGATCTGATAGGGCTTGGCGATAAAGCGATCTACGCCTCGTTCCATGGCGAGTTCTCTATATTTTGGTTCCGTATTTCCTGTGACCATCACAATTCGGGGCGCGCGGGGCTTCTTGTCTGTCATGCTTTCGAGGACTGCGAAACCGCTACGACGGGGCATTACAAGGTCTAGCAGCACGAGATCCGGGGCGTCTCGCTCAATTTTCATGACTCCTTCATTACCATCATGGGCCGTCAAAACTTCATATCCAGCAGCTTCCATTGCAAATTGGAGCGGTTCAATCAGCCCTTCATCATCGTCAATGATTAAAATTCGTTTCTGAGGAGATATGTTCATTAGCCTGGCATAAATTCTTCACATGACCCGCACTGGAGAAGTGTGCAAATGCAATTATATCAGCTAAGGCATCGAAAATCCAATTATTAAGATCATCCTGGCGCATAACGCTCCCCAAACGGCAATCTGTTCGATAAAATGGCTCGGTGCGCGCGTTGTGCGTACTGTTTTTTGATTCCCAGTTGAATCAAGATCGAGTGTTTTTTCTTATTTTTTTCTTTCATTTCAACCAGCGGGATAGTTTTGTGTCAGCGACGTCGGTAATTGGATTACAGTGGGGCGATGAGGCCAAGGGCAAAATTGTAGATTTACTTTCAGAGCAGCACGAAATCGTGGTTCGCTATCTGGGTGGCAATAATGCAGGCCATACCGTCAAGTTTGACGGAAAAACATATAAACTCTCACTGTTACCAGCGGGTGTTCTCAACCCCAATGTCACCTCTGTGATTACAGGTGGGGTTGTGATCAATCCGAAAGCATTTCTGAAAGAGATGGAGTCAATCTGCGATCAGAATGGTCCGATTGAGCCAAGTCGGCTTTTGATCAGCGATCGTGCGCACGTGATTTTTCCTTATCACATGCAGGAAGAGGTTGTTTTCGAAGAAAGTCGCAAAGAGAAGGCCATCGGGACTACGATGCGGGGAATTGGTACTTGCTATCGCGATAAAGCCGGTCGCACACATGCCATTCGCATGGGAGATTTAATTCGACCCGAATTTTTCCGCAGTCGACTGGAGGAGATCGTCGCTTACAAAAATAATATCTTTCAGGCACTCGATCCTGATGCAGAACCTGTGAGTGTTGATGCGATCTACGAGGAATATTCAGAATATGCGAAAATCCTGAAACCTCATGTCGTGGATACCAATGCCTACCTTTTAAAAGCGGTCGCAGAACAGCGAAAAATTTTGTTTGAAGGGGCACAGGGAAGTTTGCTTGATATCGATCATGGGACGTTTCCTTATGTCACGTCATCCAATAGTTCCGGGTGCGGTATTCATAATGGAAGCGGTGTTTCGGAACGCTATATTGAGAAAATGATTGGTGTCGTTAAAGCATATACTACACGTGTTGGCGGTGGACCTTTTGTGACGGAACTTCATGACAGTGTAGGGCAACGGATTCGCGATGTAGGCAATGAGTATGGAACGGTTACCGGTCGCCCACGTCGGTGTGGGTGGTTTGATGCCGTCGCGACTCGTTATGGAGCCAATATCAGTGGTGTCGATTGCATCGCCGTCATGTTGCTTGATGTTTTAAGTGGGCTGGAAGAGTTAAAAGTCTGTGAAGCCTACGAAGTCAATGGTCAACAGGTGACTGATTTTCCCAGTCATATTCTCGATCTGGAGCAGGCAAAACCCATTTACCGCACGATTCCCGGGTGGCAGGAAGACATTACCGGCATTCGTAAGATGGAAGATCTGCCCGAAAATGCGATTGCTTATATCAAAGCAGTTGAAGAAATCATTGGCAAGCCGGTTGAGATTGTTTCTGTTGGTCCTGATCGTGAGCAGACCATTTTGTTGAAGTAGTCTGTTCTTGATCGACATCAAGAGACGAATTGTGAATAAAACGCGTTTGCGTAGCGATCTCAGCTCTTCTTCAAAGGTACTTCTGAATTTTCTTTCTTACTGACAGATTTTCATCTCTTGGTTAGAAGTGACTTTCAGATAGAATCCTGGCGCAGGTTTTGTGTGTTATCTTCAAGGCTGAGAACTTTTCTATCTGTGTTCTTTGTGCATGGAGATGAGATGTTTCTAACGTCATTCACAGTCGTTTCATGATTTCGTTTATTCTCTTGATAGGCGTGAATGAGTCAAGCATTGTTCCATGCGTGAAAGGGCTCTGAAGCGATGTGAAGTATATTCATCGAGAGCTGATTTGCGTGTGATGGCGTTTGTTAGCGGGAAAAAAGAGAGTGAGGATCAAGAATTGATTACTATGATTCATCAGTGAAAGTAGTTGAAACAAGCGACTTTTATAGTGATAAAATCATCAACGGAGGATGTATTCACTAAGTAAATTATTTTCTCACGCGCGCGACGCAGATCACGCAGTTTCGAGAGATGCGTGATGATGTCAAGAGAGGAAAAAACACCTGAAAATCCTTACGAAAGTAAGAAGATCATTCGGTAACCACGCCTTTGGTCAGAATCAGGTTGGCATAGAGGGCGGTTTCGCTTGTAGCGATGATTGCATAGGCGTTTTTGGCTCGTTCATAAAATTCGAAGCGTTCGATTTTTTCAAGTTCGAAACTCCGACCATCATGCGTTTGAATGAGCCGTTGATAAGTTTCCCAGATGGGAGGTTCAGCGGCTTGATCATCGACGGGATTCATCAATCCCGCAGGTTGCTCGACAAACGTGTCCAGCGGAAAGAATCGCAGAATTGCGTCGAGGATTTGAGGGACATCATGGCCATCCAGACGGATGATTCGTTGTGCGTGCGATTCAGCAGGGAAATTCCCATCGGCTAAAACAAGTTCGTCTCCATGTCCCATTTTCATCAATACACACATCAGATCAGGAGAGATTATGGGAGGGATTCCTTTGAGCATCGATTTTGCCTTTGTATTTCAGGAGATTGATTACCCTGGACTGTATTCTCTTAATGAGTAACGGATGAAACCGAGAAGAAAGATCAAATTATTATGCAGAAATTTTACCGCGATGGCGAGTATGCCTTGCTGGATAACCAGAAGCGAAGCCGTTATGATGGCTTGAGTTCAAGCTGTGAGTTCAACAAATTATTTGAATTGCCACCTTAATTTATCTGGTAGCAAATTTTCAGGAGAAAGTCTGAAAAATCAATGAAAATTCATGAATATCAGGCCAAACAATTGTTTCGTGAAGCCGGGATTCCTGTACCTGAAGGAATCGTCGCAAAAACCGTTGACGAAGCGGTAGCCGCATTTGAGAAACTGGATCGTCCTTTGGTTGTCGTGAAGTCACAAATTCATGCAGGTGGCCGGGGAAAGGGGCGTTTTAAAGAACACCCCGATCAGCCTGGAGTCATCCTCGCTCGGTCCGCGGATGAAGTTCGTGAAAATGCGGAACGTATGCTGGGTTCGACTCTGGTTACCATTCAGACGGGACCTGAAGGCAAGCAGGTCAATACCCTGTTTATCGAGCAAGGATTGGATATTGCCAAAGAGCTTTATCTGGGATGTGTGGTTGACCGCGAAGCAGGGGGGCCCGTTTTAATTCTTTCGACGGAAGGGGGCATGGAAATTGAAGTCGTTGCCCATGAAAGTCCCGAGAAGATTCTGAGTGAGCCCTTTTCCATTCATACCGGTTTACTTGGATTTCAAGCACGTAAACTGGCATTCAAGTTGGGAATGGAAGGAAAGACAGTTCGCAGTGCCGAGAAATTTTTCTGCCAACTGAGCCGTTTTTTCATTGATAATGATTGCAGTATGACCGAAATCAACCCGTTGGTAATCACCGGCGAGGGAGATTTGGTTGCGTTGGACGCCAAGGTTTCATTCGATGACAACGCACTGTTTCGGCACAAGCCATTTGATGAATTACGTGATCTGACTGAAGAAGATCCCGCTGAAATTCAAGCGGGTGAAGCAGACCTGAGCTATGTCAAACTGGACGGAAATATTGGATGTCTGGTGAATGGTGCCGGGTTGGCAATGAGTACAATGGACCTGATTAAGCATCATGGCGGAGAGCCTGCTAACTTCCTGGATGTCGGAGGCGGAGCGAATGTTGATCAGGTATCCGAAGCATTTCGGATTATTCTGGCTGACGATAATGTAAAAGCCGTTCTGGTGAATATTTTTGGTGGAATCATGAAGTGCGACACAATTGTGACTGCACTATTGGAAGCCTATGAAAAGGTAGGGTTCACGGTTCCATTGGTCGTGCGTCTGGAAGGAACGAATGTAGAAATCGCCCGCAAGATGCTCGCGGAAAGTGGACGAGATATCGTTTCGGCAACTGATTTAACAGATGCTGCTCAAAAAGTGGTAGCAACTCTGAGTACTTAATATGAGACAATTGGTCTGTTGAAATCTCAGCAGGCGGTAATGATTTGACGTGGTTGGTTTGCAAAAAGCGATCTGAACCATCTTTTTAAAAACAGATTTCCCGCAAGGGTGAAATATTATGAGTATATTAGTTACTGAAAACACACGCGTCATTTGCCAGGGGATTACCGGTAAGTCGGGTCTGTTTCATAGCCAGCAATGCCGCGAGTATGGCACACCATTATTAGGCGGAGTGACACCCGGTAAAGGGGGAACCGAAGTTGATGGCTTTCCTGTTTTCAATACCGTAGAAGAAGCAGTCGAAAAAACAGGCGCGAATACCAGTCTGGTTTTTGTACCACCGCCGTTCTGCGGCGAAGCGATTATGGAAGCCGCTGATGCAGGAATGGAATTGATTATCGCGATTACCGAAGGCGTTCCCGTATTCGATATGGTACGGGTCATGGAATATCTCAAAGACAAAAACAGCCGTCTGATCGGACCAAACTGTCCGGGAGTGATCACGCCCGGTATTGCCAAGATTGGAATTATGCCCGGTTATATTCATACGCCTGGTTCGGTAGGTTTGATCAGCAAAAGTGGAACGTTGACATACGAAGCAGCCTGGCAGTTGGGAAATGTAGGGCTGGGGCAAACCACGGCTGTGGGAATTGGTGGTGACCCGATTATCGGAACGACTTTTATTGATCTTCTGGAATTGTTCGAAAACGATCCTGCCACGGAATCCATTATGTTGATTGGTGAGATTGGCGGGACGGCAGAGATCGAAGCTGCGGAATACATTAAAGAGCATGTCACCAAACCGGTGGCTGGTTTCATTGCTGGTAAGACAGCTCCTCCCGGGAAACGGATGGGACACGCCGGTGCGATTATCAGTGGAGGAAGTGGAACGGCTGATGAAAAGATCGCAGCTTTGGAAGCGGCTAGTGTTGTGGTAGCAGAGAGCCCTGCCGACATGGGCGCTGCCGTTCAAAGAGCCATTGAAGCAGCAAAATGATGCGATTCAACTAAAGATTCAACATATAAAGGGCAGCCAGTTTGATGAATGGCTGCCCTTTTTTATTATCAAAAACAGTTTTAAAGTTTACTTTTCATCGTCGGCACAAACCCACCCACCCAGAGAAGTGCTGTACTCGATCAGTTCCTCTGGCTTGAAGTAGATTTTGATTTCGCGAGTCGCTGCTTCCGGGCCATCGCTTCCATGGACTAGATTCATCTGACGGCTGACTCCATAATCGCCGCGAATCGTACCGGGTGCTGATTCACGGCCGTTCGTAGAACCCATCATCGAACGTACAACAGAGATCGCTTCCGGGCCTTCTGCTACAATCGCAACGACAGGACCGGCTGTGATAAATTCTTCGAGAAGTGGGTAGAACGGCTTTTCCACATGTTCTGCATAATGCTCGGCTGATAGCTCTTTTGTCACTTGCAGCATTTTTAATCCGATAATTTTGAGCCCTTTATTTTCAAACCGTGATAAAAGGGTACCCGCCAGACGTCTCTGTACTGCATCGGGTTTAATCAGGATCAATGTTCGTTCAGTTGCCATGTGGATTTTACTTTCTCTGAGGTCTTTAGTTTATGAGAGTTTGGGGGATCGAATTCTGTCCCCGTTAAATACGAATCGTTTAATTTCAAGCCAGGGGTTACTGGAAATGTAGACTCATTCAATTACAAAGTTTTCTTACCTGATGAATTCGAATAAAAACTGGCTTTCTTTTCAATCCTGGTTGAGCGACTGGAAGGCGAGGATCAAGATGAAACCCGTGTATTACTACTGATGCAATTATAGAATTGTCGAAACAGGTAGTGACTGTCGTGTGGACCCGCCGATGCTTCCGGATGGTATTGCACACTGAACGCAGGGTAAGTTTTATGCCTTAAGCCGGCGACCGTATCGTCATTCATATTGACATGAGTGATTTCAACATCGGCAGGCATTGATTCAGGGTCGATGGCAAATCCATGATTCTGGGATGTAATCTCTACCTGTCCTGTGTCATGGTTAACGACAGGCTGATTTGCACCACGATGACCAAACTTGAGTTTAAATGTTTTGCAGCCACAGGCTAAGCCCAATAGTTGATGACCCAGGCAGATTCCAAAAATAGGGATCTTGTCTAATAGAGAACGGATCGTCTCGATGGCATAAGTCAGTGGTTCCGGGTCACCAGGACCATTCGACAGGAAAACACCATCAGGGTTCAATTCCAGGACATCTTGAGCGGTACAGTCACCAGGAAGGATAGTCACTTTACAGCCCAGTTGGCTCAAATGGCGTGGAATATTCCATTTCATGCCATAGTCAATGGCCACGATGTGATAGGAATTTTCAGAGACGTAATCGGCTTCAGAGAGACTTTCCAAATTTTTTCCACTGAAAGCATGAGTCGAACTACTATGTGCCAGGGGATGTAAACTCTCATTCCATTCACGTGAAGACTTCGGAATGACCTGACTCACTAAATCCTGTCCAGCAAGTTGAGGACTTTCTTGTGCTTTTTTTACCAGAGATTGATCGTCTAGATCTTCTGTCGAGAGGATACCTGTCATGGCGCCATGAGTACGAATTTTTCGCACGAGAGCTCGGGTGTCGATTCCCTGCAATCCGATGACACCAGCTGATTTCAGATATTCATCAAGAGTCTGAGTTGAGCGATAATTACTGGGGACTTCACAAAGTTCACGAATGATGAAACCGCGTAAAGCGATTCCAGAAGATTCCACATCTTCCGGAGCAATACCGTAATTACCAATTTGGGGGTACGTCATTGTGACGATTTGTCCACAATATGATGGATCGGTCAGAATTTCCTGGTAGCCGGTCATGCTCGTGTTGAACACAACTTCACCATGGATTTCTCCTTCTGCACCAAAAGCCGTCCCTGTGAACACACTGCCGTCCGAAAGGGCTAATTTCGCTGTTTTCTGCATTGTTTACACTGATCTCAGGCAATAGAAAAAATTTTGGTCAAATCTCGTATGTTTTATCAGAGATGAGCGCAAATAAAAAGAGACCAGCGGTAGATGGCTGGCCTCTTCGATGGGATTTTTCTGAGAGATCTCAATGGGATCAGCTCAGATTTTGTTTTAGTACAAAATTGTCAATGCGTATCACATTTTCATCTGGATCGTTAAAACTGTTGAACAATTCGCCCATAATCGAGTGAAAATGTTCTCGGCAGATGGAGTAGTAATTGTGTTTTCCGTCGCGACGTGCTTCAATCAAACCCGCATCTCGCAATAACGCAAGATGATGGCTGACTGCAGGTTGACTCTGATTGAGCCGCTCGCAGAGAGCAGTCACGAATAACTCTTCTTCCTGAGCCAAGTAAAGCATAATACGTAGTCTGGTTTCGTCAGACAATAACTTAAATACTTTTACCAAGTTCTTTTCCAGATGATTAGGAAGCGATGGAAATCGCTGGGTCGATCCTTCCTGGGGTGGTTCCACAAGATTTGTGGCCATATCACTAGTATCCTTTTTTAAATTCATGCAAAAAAGTTCTTTTTAAACCGTCGCTCATTTTCAGCGACCGGCTTGTGGGGCATAATTAGTTTTTGTTCCGCTCACATTCAAGGCGGGGAAGTGAATCACAAAAAAACAAGCAGCCAACCGCTGGCCATGCCAAAATTTTACTACTATTTGGCCCATTATCGCCTGAAATACATGGCGCGCAGATCTAAGCTGAAATGTCTACTCAACTACTTGTATTGTTTGCCAGACAGGCGAAAGATGTGAGGTAGGGGAGACGCTCTACTTCTAAATTAAAACTAAAGATCGCTCCCTCATTTCGATGGCAATTATGGTAGTCCGCTGCCCAATCGTCAACTAGAATTTATCCAGTTTAGCTAATTATTCAGAAAAAAACATTTTCGATATCAACTTAAGTATCATTAAATATTGGAGTTACATTGTGTCAGCATCTTCCTTCTGTAATCTTTCAGGAATGAAAGCAATGGTCACCGGTTCTTCTACAGGAATTGGTAAGGCGATCGCCCTCGAACTTGCTGAAGCCGGGGCTGATGTTTTGATTCACTATCGAAAATCTGCTGAGAAAGCACAACAGGTCGTGAAACAAATTCAGGAGCATGGCAGGAAGTCGGCGGCTATTTCAGCAGATCTTGCGAATCAGGAAAACGACGCTGCTTTCATTGATCGGGCATTTCAGGAATGGGGGAACTTGGACATTTGGATTAATAATGCTGGTGCCGATTTATTAACGGGAGACGAAGCAAAACTGAATTATGGTCGCAAACTGGAAAAGCTATTTGATGTCGATGTGCGGGGTACTGTGCTCTTATCCCATGAAGTGGGACAACGGATGCAGCAACAGGGAGCAGGTTGTATTCTAAATATTGGCTGGGATCAATCTGACCGGGGGATGGAAGGAGATAGTGGAGAATTATTTGCCACGAGCAAAAATGCCATCATGGGTTTCAGTCGTTCGTTGGCGGTTTCTTTAGCTCCGGACGTTCGTGTCAATTGTATCGCCCCGGGTTGGATCCTGACTGCCTGGGGAGAAAACGCGAGCGAAGTCTGGCACGAACGGGTTAAACAGGAAACACCCATGAAACGCTGGGGAAAGCCTGACGACATTGCCAAGATGGCACGTTTTCTTTGCAGTCATGAAGCGGCTTATATCACGGGACAAGTGATTAATGTGAATGGTGGAGCCGTGCGATAGATTTGCCTTTGCTATGTTTAATCGGAAGACGGATTTTGCTGATCTTCTGGCAACAGGTAGGCGATCAGATCACGAAATTCCTGGAGTGTCATTTGATCGACCAGCCCGTTAGGCATGATCGACGTTTTTGAAGGAATCATTTCTTCAATATCGCTGATTTTGAATGAAAGAATCTTTCCGTTCGAGTCATAAATCGAGCGTTCTTTATTGTTATGTTTATGATAGATTCCGGAAGCCGTCTGTCCATCGATAGTGACAATTGTCAGAGGTAGAAAACCGGGGTCGATATCTTTACTGGGGTTAATGATCGCTTCCACAAGACGTTCACGATTCAAGGCGATACGTCCCTGCATGCGAATTAAGCCGGGGCCTACTTGCTGGCCTCGGCCGTCAATCTGGTGACAGCGGAAACAGCCGGGACCTTTCGGGTGAAAGAAGAGTCGTTGGCCAGCTTGAGAATCGGCGGGGCCAGACAATACTTGCATCCATTTCGCTAACTGATCTTTTGCCGGTTTCTGTTGCTTTGATTTCCGTTTTAATACTCTTTCGATGAGAGTCGCTTTTTGAGCATCCGCAGTCGCCAACTCTTTGAGTGTTGTCTGTTGTTGTTCTGTCAGTGTGGCTCCCGTTAGTGTTCGTAATGCTTCTTTGCTGACAGTCGGATTTCCGTCATTTGCTAATTGCAATAGAGGAGTTACGTTTTGGGGTTGAGAGGGATCCAATCCAATAATTGCTTCTGCTCGCAAATTTGCTTCCGCGTTTGAATTAAGGGCGAGCTGCAATAATTTCTCGCGAGCTGACTCCGTTTTGATTTCGCGCATCTTTCGAACAGCCTCTGTCTGAACACCAGAATAATCGGACTTCAAAAGTTGGTCCAGCTTTTTCTCGTTCAATGCAGGATGAGACGCAGGCAGAAAGAGCAAGATTTGTTGTATTACTTCAGGTGAGGTCTCAGGGAGATCAAGTAACTGAGCCGCGTATTCCTGAGACTTGGATTTCTTAACCCACCAGTCACCTGTTGTACCCCTCGTCCACTCTTTCATGACCCCTTCCAGTTGTGAAATTGAAGCCAGATAAGCTTTGAGTAATTCTGGTGTCGTCGCTTTCTTAGCGAGCTCTTTGATGAGTGTCTCGCGGAACTGCTTGAGTTCATCACGACCAATCCATTCTACCGCGACAAAACGAACCTGTAGATTTTCGTCATTCAAAGCCTGCTTTAATAATGACGCATCAGGAGGTGATGCACTTTCTTTTAACAACAGAATGACCGCAAGTCGTACCTCGGGGGTTTTGTGCAAAAACAGTTGAGACAACTCCTTGTCAGAGAACGTTTGCCGCAGTCCTTGACGTGCTGCTTGCTGCATGAATAAGTCAGTGCTTTTCAGATATTCCACAAGAATCGGTAGAGCTGATTTTTCTTTGATCCGTCTCAATGCGGCTGCCTGGACGGCTGGAGATGCATCGCTGGTTGCGATCTTTTGAAAATCCACAAGATGAGAGGGCAATTTGGTAACACCTTGTTCGCGGAGACCCACATGTTTGTCTTTCATAACGGAAGCAGCGAATTCTGGTGTCATTTTTTCTGTACTAATGAGCGCATTTAAGGCAACTGCTTTGACCCGTGAGTCAGAATTTTTAAGAGCCGTTGTTAGCTTTGAAATTCCCTTTTTACCTTGAGCGAGTAATTTACGCGCAGCCGCATCCCGCTTCTGCCAGTCCTTGGATGAGATGGATTCCGTCTGAGAGCGCTGGGGAGGGTTCAATGCACGAATTCGCCATACACGCCCTTTCCCATGTAAAGGATAGGATCGATCGGCCCAGTCACCCACATACAGACTCCCATCAGGACCAACGGCAATTCCCGCGGGTCGAAAATGTTCTTCTCCTGCAATCACAGGTTGTGTTGTTGTTTTGAAATTTGCACCTTCAGGAATAAAGTCATAACGATCAATGCGGTGTTCTCCCCAGCTGGCTACGAGTAAACTTCCTCGGTAGTCTTCGGGGAGATGGTCTGATTCATATGAAATTAGCCCTGTCGGAGATTCCCCCGTAGAGGAAGTCATAGGGAGCGTGCCCGGCGTTTCTGCATTGATGGCGATGAAGGGTTCCAGGGTACGACGACGGTATCCATAATCACCTCCTTCTACGATGGTTAATAAACGGCAGGGGGGACGATTACCAGGATCGTTATCGCCCACAAACATCCGACCATAGACATCAAAACAAAGATGGAAGGGATTCCAGAATCCAGTAGCAACACGTTCTAGTTGACTGCCATCCGTTCGACAACGAAAAATGCCTCCTTCGCCTCGTAGTGCAGACAGCCGCTTATTGCCTTTGCTGATCAGGGTGGCATCGTCACCATAATTTTGACCAAGAGTGAAATAGACATTTCCAAAATCGCCGATGAGTTCCGCATCGACACCTTCGTTTTCTCCCATACTGAAATAGAGGTTGTTAAAAAAATCAAAGGCAAAACCAGAGAATCCATTGTGGGGATAAGTGGCTTTGGTTTCGAGTTGAACCAGATTCTGCCTGATATCTGCTTTACCATCATCGTCTTTGTCTCGCAGACGAAAGATCGAACTGCGGGTGGCGACATAGAGCCAGCCATCAGGATGGGCGCCGACATTCATGGTTTCTGTGGAACCTGCATAGAATGTTTGAATTCGATCTGCTTTGCCGTCACCAGTGGTGTCTTCCAGCAATCGAATGCGGTCTGTTTCGGGGCCCTCATAATTTTCAGGTCGAAAATGCGTATGGCTCTCAACCACATAGATACGGTTTTGTTGATCCACTGTCAGTCCAGTGACAGTCACGATATCAGGCTCTGATGCAAACAATTCGATTGTAAGACGGTCATCGAGTGAACGAGGTGCTTTGATCTCTTCAGCTTTTGAGATCGAAGTCTGGTAAAAGATGCACATCAGCAGAACAGAGCTTGTGATACCAGGGTGAGGGAAAACTTTCCGGAGGTGTGACAGACCGGTCATGTTTTGTATTCCTGTTTCAGGTAACCTGAGGATAGTTTTGGAGAGACGATTCGAAGTATTTATTTTTGCGGATCGAGGTATTCGAGCGACGTCAGGAATGCATCCAGTTTTTCCACCGTTGAATCATAGTTCTTTTTACTTTTCTTCAAATTGAAAAAACCATGCCCCTGATCTTCATAGGCAACAAGTTCGCAACGGTTTTGTTTTGCTTTCATCTGCTTTGTAAATCGTTCGACATTCTCAATCGGAACCGCTTTATCAGCCGTCCCATGAAAAATGATCGTTGGGGGTAGATTGTTGCGAACAAAATGGATGGGGGAAATTTCTTTGCAGCGTTTACCAAGTTGTTTTGGTCCGCCTTTCCAGCCTGTTTCTGTGGTGTCCACAACGGGATTGAACAAAGCCATTGCATTGGGGACTGATGATATTTGTTGGTCTTCTTTTGGTTCTTCAAAGCCAACTACAGTTCCCGTACAGGCGGCAACATGACCTCCTGCAGAACCTCCGCCGGAAACGATGCGATTCGGGTCAATGCCCAGATCTTTCGCGTGTTGACGAATCCAGCGAACAGCAGATTTTCCATCTGCCACACACTCAAAGGGGGTTGTCTTGTGCTTGGATTTAATACGGTATTCCGCGGCGCAAGCCACCATGCCTCTTGATGCCAGATGTTGACAGTGTGGCTCGAATTGACTCGGATTGCCACCAGTCCAGCCACCACCGAAGAAGAATACAATTACCGGGCGGGAATCTCCCTGTTTCCAGTCACTGGGTTTGAAAATATTAAGATGCAGGTCACCTTCTTCTGTTGTTTTATAGACTTTGTAATCGGCACCCTTTAATGATTTCCAGCCAGGTTTCGACTTTGGAGGTTTTTTGTCAGCCGCATTGAGTGATGTTGTTGAATACAATCCGACAAGACAAGCGGAGAGAAACAGAGAAACGCTGAAGATTGCTTGCTGAAGTTTTGAATTCATACTGCTGAAATTCCTTGAATATACCTTAGAATAGATACTTGATTTCGAATCAAAGTTCTCTCTATAGTAAATAAAACTTGAATGAAATGGTCTCTCTTTTCCGATTGGAATAACAAGAAATGAAAATTAAATCAGTTTTGAGTGTGATCTTATTTTTGGGGATGTTTGTTTTTTTGAATCCATTACAGGCTGAGGATAAAACAGTGAAGTTGCCTGCTAAAGAAAAGTTTCACATCTATCTGTTAATCGGGCAGTCGAATATGGCGGGACGTGGGAAGGTGACTGCAGCAGAAAATCAACCGCATCCACGAGTCTTAAAACTGGATGAACAAGGCAAATGGGTTCCTGCGACTGACCCATTGCATTTTGATAAACCGAAAATAGCGGGTGTGGGTCCCGGATCGGGATTTGGACCAATGATGGCAGATGCAGATCCTGATGTCACGATAGGATTAATTCCCGCCGCCTTTGGGGGAACCCCACTTAGCCGTTGGGTCAAGGGAAAAGATCTTTATGAACGCGCTGTGGAATGGGCAAAGAAAAACCAGGACCGAGGTGTTGTTAAGGGGGCGATTTGGCATCAGGGGGAGGCTGAGTGTAAGAACCCCGATCTTTACAATACTTATCAAAAACGACTTTCCGGCATGATTGTCGATCTACGTACCGATTTGAATGAACCGGATTTACCATTTGTGATGGGTGAGTTAGGTGAGTTTTTAGAACGACCTGGGGTGAGTACCGTGAATGATGCGATGCACAAAATCTCGAAATCGGTTCCAGCGACTGCCGTTGCTTCATCGAAAGGACTGGCTGCAAAAAGTGATCAGGTTCATTTCAATGCAAAAAGTGAGCGGGAGTTTGGGAAACGCTATGCGCAGCAGATGCTCAAATTGCAGAAAGCTGCAAAGACCAAATAAATCCCGATCAGAATCACTTCCAATAAGAAACGGAGAGCCAACATGAGTCGTCGGCTCTCCGTTATATTTTCGATAGATCAGTTTGAATCAGGCCAATATCTCTTTCACTGGATGATGGTCTTCTACACCGGTCAGACGTTGATCAAGCCCCTGGAATTTATAACTGAGTTTACGATGATCAATTCCCAGGCATTGTAAGATAGTCGCATTAAATTCATGAATATGAACAGGGTTTTCAGCGATATTATAACTGAAATCATCTGTGGACCCGTGCACCACTCCTTTTTTAATTCCACCACCGGCCATCCAGACACTAAAGCAGCGTGGATGGTGGTCTCGTCCGTAGTTTTCCTTAGTTAGTTTTCCCTGACAGTAAGCAGTTCGGCCAAATTCACCACCCCAGATAACCAGAGTATCATCTAATAAGCCGCGTTGTTTCAGATCTTTGACCAGTGCAGCAGCCGGTTGATCAATATCTTTACATTGCTTGGGTAAGTCACCCGCGATGTTTGCATGCTGGTCCCAGCCACGGTGGAAGATTTGAGAGAAACGCACTCCGCGTTCGGCCATGCGACGGGCTAAGAGACAATGATAGGCGAATGTCCCAGGCTTCTGGACGTCAGGGCCATACATTTCGAGTGTGGCTTTGGTTTCTTTCGAAATGTCTGTCAACTCAGGAACCGAAGTTTGCATACGGAAGGCCATCTCATATTGTGAGATGCGTGTTTGAATTTCCGGATCGCCGATGGCGTTGAATTCATTCTGATTCATTTCAGCCAATGTATCCAGCATACGTCTTCGCAATTTTGAGGTAATTCCGGGAGGATTTGAAAGAAACAAAACCGGATCGCCCTTTGATCGAAGCGAGACGCCAGAATATTTACTCGCTAAAAAACCGCTACCCCACAGGCGATTGTAAAGTGCCTGTGCTTGTTGCCGCCCGGACCAGGTTGAGGTCAATACAACAAACGAAGGCAGATTCTCGTTCATGGAACCTAGACCATAACTGAGCCAGGAACCAAGACTGGCGCGACCGGGAAGTTGATTACCCGTGCAGATATAAGTAATTGCCGGATCATGGTTGATCGCTTCGGTCCAGAGTGATCTGACAATTGAGATGTCTTTGACAATTCCGGCAGTGTGTGGCAGAAGCTCACTGACCCAGGCTCCTTCTGAACCGTTGTCATACTTTTTAAATTTAAATTTAGAGGGAGCCAGCGGAAAACGAGACTGTCCCGAGGTCATCGTAGTGAGTCGCTGACCATTCCGAACGGATTCGGGTAAATCTTTATCAAACAGCTTTTCCAGCCCCGGTTTGTAGTCGAGTGTATCAATCTGGGAAGGAGATCCGGCCATAAACAGATAGATGGCGCGTTTGGCTTTAGGTGCAAAGTGCGGGACTCCTGGTAGACCTCCCGTTACTTTCATTTCAGGGGTTGCTGCAAGGGTTTGTTGCTGACCTGCTTCAAGAGAAGCCAATGCAGCTGCACCCAAACCTAATCCACCAGTTTTAAAAAAGTGGCGTCGTGTGATTTGTGAGATATGATCCTGGATCGGGTTCATGACATTACCTTAAAATTTTTATTTGTACTGTAATATGAGTGAATTTGAATTCATGATTACTGAATCAAAGTATTGAACTAGAATCAAATTAACTTTTAGTGAGCACTTCATCTAAATTGAGGATGAGATTTGCAATCATCGTCCATGCTGCCAATTCCTGAGGGTTTAAATTCGCATCTGCCTTAGATTCTCCAATGGCAATCAGTTCTGTTGCCGCTTTAGGAGCCGCTTGATAATGTGCCAGCATATCCTTAAACGTATTTAAAGTGAGTGTCAGGTCTTCCGGAGTGATTTCTTTGGCTGTAGCCAGTCTGTAAGCAAAGCGGATGCGTTCTTCAGGAGATTTGCCTCCTTCTTTCATCATGCGTTGGCCGAGCGTACGAGCTGCTTCCAGATACTGTGGATCGTTCAAGAGTAGCAATGCCTGTAGTGGCGTATTGGTTCGTTCCCGGCGCATAGTACATGCTTCGCGGCTGGGAGCGTCAAATGTAGACATCCCCGGTGGTGGTGAAGTCCGTTTCCAGAAAGTATACAGGCTACGACGGAATACTTTTTCGGGACCTTTGTCTTGTTTGAAGCGAACTGTATTCGAACCGGAGTAACCGACTGCATGCCAGAGCCCATCAGGTTGAGGGGGTTTGACGCTGGAACCACCGATTTTAGGAACCATAAGGCCACTGACTGCCAGAGCTTGATCACGCAGCATTTCTGCATCTAGTCGGAAACGGGGACCTCTTGCGAGGAGACGGTTTTTCGGATCGATTTTATGAAGTGCAGGAGTCACTTTTGAATTCTGTCGATACGTGGCCGACATCAAAATCTGTTTCATAAAACGTTTGACATCCCAGTGGTGTGTCTGGAAATCCACAGCGAGCCAATCCAGTAATTCAGGATGACTGGGAGCGGCTCCCTGGTTACCAAAGTCTTCGCTGGTTTCTACGATCCCAATCCCAAATAGTTGCTGCCAGAATCGGTTCACAGCAACACGCGAAGTTAAGGGGTGATTGGGTGCGACAAGCCACTTGGCAAGACCTAAACGATTTACAGGCCATTCTGCGGCCATCGCTGGGAATTGAGCTGGTGTTTTTCTTGAGACTTTCTCACCCTTCTGGTCGTACTGCCCGCGCTTTAAATTGAATGCTTCCCGAATCTCTTTTCGTTCACGAAATACGAGAGTCGTTGGCAGTGACTGAACGAGGCGCTGTTCCTGTGCTTTGACTTGAATTTTCTTTGCCAGCAGTTTGCGATATTCCGAATCGAACTGATTTAAATAGTATTGTCTCAACAATTCTGTTTGCTGAGGTGAGCGTTTCTCAGCAGCCAATTGCAGGACGGGGGCAATTTGCTTGTCAAAGAAAACTTGATTGACTTCCGTCTCGGAAAGCTCGTGGTTGTAAATTTTAAAATCATCGACAAAGCCATTCGTCAAATGCTTGTTGGCACTGGAATGTCCCAGCAGCAGTGTTGCAGAGTTGAGTGGTGTTGTATTTTTAAACGAATCAGAGGAAATGGTTAGCTCGGATGATTTTCCGTCAATATAGAGGGAGACCCCGTGTGCTTTAGCAGAACCATCGTAAGTTACACAAACATGATGCCATTGATTCGGAGTAATTTCGTTATTTTTCGTTTGTACTTGAATCGCATAACCGGGCCAACGATCTATTAATCTGACACTGAGGCTACGGTTCGTGATTTGCAGATCATAGCCACGTTCTCGTGAATTTTTGTTGAGGCTTGAAACAATCGGACCTGATGTTCGACCATTGGTTTTGACCCAGATGGCAAAGCTGAAGGGAGTCGCTTTATTAAATTGCCCTGTTTTTCCCAAGTCCAGATAGCTTCCCGGGGCAAACTGAAACCCATTGCCAAATTTACCTGCAACCCAGTGTGGCTTGCCTTTGACTACACCGTTCTTTTTTGCATAGATTTGATTGACAGCAGTTGTACCTTCTTTTTCATCCAGAGCATAGCTTGCTAACAAGCCATCTGGCTGTGGGATGGAAAGATTCGGATTGCTTCCCGTTTTCTGAATTTGCTGTTTCCAGTTTAACCAGGCCTGGAAAGCAGGTTCATTGACTTTGATTCTATTCTGTCCCTGTTTGCTGATTGCAGCAATCTGATCTTTAAAAGCTTTCAGTTTCTTTGACTGCTGTGCATTGGGCACTCGCAATGAAGGGGGGGAATCCTTGATGTTACCATCCATGGCAGGACCATCCAGATTATTGAAGAACGCAAACATCTGGTAAAATTCGGTTTTGGTGAAGGGATCAAATTTATGGTCATGGCACACAGCACATCCCAGGGTGAGACCCATGAAAGCTTGCCCTGTGGTTTCAACACGATCAATCACATTACGAACATAGACTTCTTCGGCGATTGAACCACCTTCATTCGTCGTGACATGGCAGCGATTAAAACCGGTTGCGATTTGTTGATCCATTGTAGCGTTGGGTAGCAGATCACCGGCCAACTGTTCAATCACAAACTGGTCATAGGGAAGATTTAAATTGAAGGCTTTAATGACCCAGTCCCGGTAAGGCCACATTTCGCGATAGTTATCAAGGTGCAAACCGTGTGTGTCACCATAGCGGGCAATATCCAGCCAGTAACGTGCCATGTGTTCCCCGTAATGAGGAGATTCCAACAGACGATCTACCACTTTTTCATACGCATTAGGAGACTTATCATTCACGAATGCTTCTAGATCTTGTGGTTTTGGCGGTAAGCCGGTCAGGTCAAAAGTGACACGTCGAATGAGTGTGCGTCGATCTGCTTCTGTTGAAGGCTTCAGACCTGCTTTTTCGATGCGTGCCAGAATAAATTGGTCGATAGGAGTTTGGACCCAGGCAGGTTGTTTTACAACAGGAGTCGCTGGTTTCTTGGGAGTCACATAGGACCAGTGATCTTGCCAGAGTGCTCCTTCCTGAATCCAACGAGTCAACAGAGCAATTTCTTCCTTTGTCAGTTTTTTCCCACTCTCTTCGGGTGGCATTTTGAGATCGGCATCGGTTGTTGTGACGCGTGTGATGAGTTCGCTTTGTTTGACATTTCCCGGGACGATTGCTTTGTGACCACCCAGGTCTGCAAAGGCGCCCTCTTTGGTATCGAATCGCAGGTCGGCTGCACGTTTTTTGGCGTCCGGTCCATGACATTGAAAACAATTTTCCGACAGGATCGAGCGGATTTTCGCAGGATCGACTTTATCTGGATTCTGCGCGTACACTTGATTCAGTGAAGTGCAGAGGAATGATAGTAAAAGAGCAGGGAGTAATCGCTTGCTCAAACACACAAGAAGCATGACAGTCACCTTCTGGAAGTTATTTTCAAGTGGATAATTAAGCCACCCGTAGGTGGAAATTTCGATCAACTTGTCAATGAATCTCTGGTGATGCCCGTCCGACCGACAATCCGTATCAGTTTGCAGCGGTGGTAGCTGATCCACATGGCTCAGCAGGCGGGATGGCAGTGTATTCGAGAATAGAGGAGCAAAGCTGAAATTCTCGAATTCAGGTTCATTTAACCATTCTAATCACCACTAAAAGCCTTTGCAAGACGTCGATAATTAGAATTTGACGTATCATATTGTGAACTCAATGTTTCGATCGAGACTAAAAACGAGACAATTTTCAGCGATACATGGCTAAAGCGTGTTTTGGGCATCGATATAGATCTCTTGCAAAATTCTGTGATGATTGACATTTCTTGAAGACAAGCTCATATCAGATCTACGATGTTGAGAAGGATTTTGTTGGTCATAACTCATGTCGGTTTCCAATCAGATGAGAATGAATCAAGAGATGAAATGTTATTCTTCCAGAAAAAAGGTTCATATTATTTCAGTTGACTTTAAAAGTTGAGGGAACCCAACAACTTGCAATGTGTCTAGTGAGAACAAATCGTGATAAGATACAAATAGGTCCGACAAAGAAGTCGACCTCACTAGGTAAAAAATGGAGAAGAGAGATGAACTCTCGACAATTGCTGAAAATTGGTGTTCCACAGTATTGTTTGAAAACGGCCAAAACGGCGATTCAAAAAGCAGTAGCGGATAATAAAATTCGTGGTAAAGAATTGAAGGAACGCGTTCAAAGCGTGGTAAGTCGTCCAGAAGATTTTTTGGAAGACTCTGCCTTTTCGCAACTGGCTTTCGAATTGGTAGACGATAATCGAGAAGAAGTTTTCGAACCTATCGATTACCAAGTTTGGGGTAAAGACGGAATCGATGATGGTGCGCTATCGCAAATGGACCTGGCATGCCATGTTCCTTCCGCACGCGGTGCTGCATTAATGCCTGATGCGCATCACGGCTATGGCTTACCGATCGGAGGAGTGCTTGCACTGGAAGACGCAGTGATTCCATACGCTGTCGGTGTGGACATTGCTTGCCGCATGAAGTTGTCTGTATTGGATATCTCAGTCGATTCTCTGGATAAGAAACGGCATCAGTTTATTGATGCCATCAATCGAGGAACAGCATTTGGTGTAGGCGCTGCTCATGAAAAACGACAACATCATGCTGTGATGGATGCAGACTGGACAGTCTCTAAAGTGACTCGTGAGAAAAAAGATAAAGCATGGAAGCAATTGGGATCATCGGGTTCTGGTAATCACTTTGTCGAATTTGGTATCGTCACCTTCACGGAAGACGATGAAGAACTTGGTTTGACCGCCGGTGAATATGTGGCACTGTTGAGCCATAGCGGTAGTCGTGGAGCAGGAGCTGCGGTGTGCAGTACTTATTCTTCGATTGCGCAATCACGTTTGCATAAACGACATCATAAGCTGGGACGTCTGGCCTGGTTGGAAATGGATTCTGAAGCAGGACAGGAATACTGGGCTGCGATGAATTTGATGGGTGAATACGCGGCTGCAAACCATGCTGTGATTCATGAAAATGTTTCCGAACTGCTGGGAAGCAAAGTGATTTCCGGAGTGGAAAATCATCATAACTTTGCCTGGAAAGAAGAGCATGGCGGAAAGGAAGTTTACGTACACCGTAAGGGGGCAACCCCAGCGGCGTCTGGTGAGCTGGGTGTGATTCCCGGTTCTATGGCTGATCCGGCGTTTGTGGTTCGTGGAAAAGGAAATGCAGCGAGCCTGAATTCTGCATCACATGGTGCGGGGCGTTGTATGTCTCGTCGAAAAGGGAAAGAGAAGTATCGCTGGAATGCCGTTAAAAACGATCTGGAAAAACGAGGAATCACTGTGATTTCTGCGGGAGCCGATGAAGTTCCCGGTGTTTATAAAAACATCATGGAAGTCATGGCAGAACAACAGGATCTGGTGGAGATTGTCGCACGTTTCAATCCAAAGATTGTGAAAATGTGCGGTGATGGAAGCCGAGCTGAAGATTGACTCGTTTTGAGAAATGAGAGCAGGCAGATTGGGATCTATTTTCTGATCTGCCTGTTTTTGATGGCCTGTTTTCGAAGCTGATGCGTGGGAGTGGCTTTGACTTTGCCTGCACTCAATTTGAAGTCGGGGACAATGCTCGAAAGCGTTTGCGGATTCAGGCTGAACACGGTAAAACCTCCCGTTTTAAGTTGACGAGTGACTCCAATCTGTCCCAGAACGCGATCACTGCTTAAGGTGGTGCGCGTGGAGAGGGCGCCTATGCCCGGGTAGATGGGAATTCTTCCGGCGAGATGTTTTTGCTGGTCTTCGATCCAGATTCTAAACTGGGTATCGTTGTCGGTGTAATCCATGGGGCAGATGAAATCGAGATAGCCACGTTTTGCCCAGAGTGGCCAGTCTTGGGCCACCCACTCACGACAATCTGGGTATTCTCGGAAGACCGCTGCTGAAATCTTGATTCC
Organism: Gimesia aquarii; assembly: GCF_007748195.1. Taxonomy (NCBI): domain Bacteria; kingdom Pseudomonadati; phylum Planctomycetota; class Planctomycetia; order Planctomycetales; family Planctomycetaceae; genus Gimesia; species Gimesia aquarii. The sequence continues at coordinate 5,568,196 of NZ_CP037920.1, read as the reverse complement.
GGGACGCAGTTTGCGCGCCTCATGTTGGACGGTTTCGACCAGACGTGTAATCTGAGCCGCGCGCCAATCACGGTATTTGCTCTTCAGTTTGCCGTCATAACAGTCATTGGGCCAATTTTGAACTTTGATACCAGTATCGGCTTCAAATTTCTGACGGCTGTAATTGCTGTAACAATGCCGATCATTAGGGTAGCGAATGTAGTCGAAATGAATACCATCGACGGGATATTTTTTGACGACTTCAAGCATACTATCAACTTCGAGCTGAAAGTTTTCCGGGTGTGCCGGGTTAAGCCAGTCCGATGGTTCTCCTTTCACACTGACTTGTGTACGTCCTGCTTCTCGCAATTTTTTGAGAAATGATTTTGGTGCTGTGGACAGGTTATGATTCACTTTCCAAACGTGGACCTCCAGGCCATGCTGACGGGCAGCTTTCAAACATTGTTCGATCTGATCCCCATACTTTTCATAGGTTTGGCTGCGCGGTAACACGTCACTGGGATAATGTGCCAGGCCACCCCAGAGCATATTGGGAATGATCATATTAAAGCCCGCATCGGAAAGTTCTTTACAGGTACGATTCCAATCACCCGGATAGGGGCCTGTTGGCGAGTGGTCCCAGAACGCACGTGCTTCCCGTTGCGGACTGGATCTGGTGAGTAGATAGATTTTGACTCGTTTTTCACGACAAACGCGCGCAAACGGAATCGATTTGAATGCCTGGTTCTGTTTCAGCAGGCGTTTTGCCTGATTCAAGCTCACGGTTGTCTGATCAAGATCACGAGCAGCGAGCTCTCGGCTTTTTAGAGGTGTTACTGTAGAGACGATATGCTGTCTCAAGTCAGTAAAATTATCGAAAGGACCAACGTGTCCTGCTTGTTCAATTGTGGCTTCGGCAATGGAGTTCCAGAGTTGGGGATGAAAGTGTCCCATAATGGCCGTGAGAAGTGCCTGTTTTTTAACAGGATCATCACCCAGAATGAGATGGCTGAAGTAAGCGCCACGGTTACTGACAATGAGTGCTGGTTTTCCTGTTTTCTTTCCTGTTTCGTCAACCCACTCGCCGACGATACGAGCTCCATGTCCTGTGGGAATTGCGGTGATCAGATTCCAGGAAGCTTGCTTGACTTCTGCTGGCAACCCCTGGATTTTTGAGTCTTTGAGGCGAATCGATGCCAGTCCACCTGGACGATCAGGTTTGAAGTAGGTTCCTTTTTTAATCCCCAAGTTCTTTTCCAGGGCAGGGGGAATGTTAAAATTAAGAAAAACTTTTCCTCCCCGTACCATGAATTGATTCAATATTCGACAGGATTTTGCAGAGACATTTGGGTTAAAGGGAAGAATCACAACAGACCGCTTGTTTAGTGCTTGAGACGTCAGTTCCGGTTCGCTAACGCGGTCACACTGAATTCCCGAAGTTTGAAGGAATTTTTCGATTCGATCTGCGGCGACAAATGTGTTCTTTTCTTTATTTTGCAATTTCAAGTCTGGGACGAGGATTACAATCTGGTTTGTTGTGGCTTTGAGGTTACGTATTTGAAATCGAGTGTCTGGCTCTGTAAAAGAGTCTCTCCAGACGACAAGCCGAATTGTTTCGACTTTATCCCAGCCTGAAGGACTGTCTTCTTTGCGAAAGTCATTTTTTGCAAAGCGTAGTGTTTGCCATCTCTGTCCTTTCACTTGTGCTGCCGCAGAATACCAGCCTGTTCCGCTTTTGAAATAGAGGCTGACTTTGTGATTGCTGTTGGGCGATTCTGGTTTGACGTCGAGTGTAAATACACCGGGGGAGGTCAGATTAAGCTTCACACGTTTATCAATGCCTGCCCGTGGAATTTCACGGTTCGACGAAAACGGAGCTGTGAGCAGTAATACGTTCCGGTCATCTACTTTCTGCATCGCGAGCGGAAGCGTTCCTTTGAGCTCTTTCCATTTTTCACGGGCTTCTGATGAGGATTTAAAATCAAATTGATCCAGAACGTTATCAGTGTCTGTTGAAAATCCAGCGGTCAGTAAAAGGAGATAGGAGAGTTGATGCAGCATCGTATACCTGACAATCGAACAGAGATCACTTTATTTGAAATCGGACTGTTAGTTTTATCTCCTCAGCGAGTCACAGGCAAGGCTTTCTAAAATTGCGAATATTAATGGGGAGAAAAAAGGGATCAACGAATTCATAATTCGCAGATCCCTCTAAAATGACCAGACGACAGTGAATTGAGTTTATTTGTAGCTGAGTTTAGCAAAGTAAATAGACGTTTTACCTTCATGGCTGGAATAGTAGCTGACATTGAGTAAACCATCATGTAGAACCATGTTGGCATAGCTGGTATCACCACCACTGGGTAATTCGAGTAGTTCTTTGAGAGTACCTTTTTCAACATCAATCTGACAAATTGATGTATGCGCTTTAGGAGAATAAAGTCGGACCGTTGCCAAAAAACGACCATCGGGTAGTTGAAACAGTTCCGGGCCACCAATTTTCACTCCCAGGTCTTTCCATTGCCAATCTGTATAAGGTGGCTTTGAGATGCCCAGCAGTCCCGTGGCTCCTTTCCCACTTCCGTCTCGTCGGAGCAGACAATAACAGGTTTTATCTTTGGTAAAGACGAGAGAACTTTCGTTGGAGTACCCCTTATCGATTAATGTATCGACGACCGTTTCGTATTTTTTTCCGTCACTGCTTTTATAGAGACGCGTGAATTTCGGACCTTTTTTTCCAGTGTGATATCCAATCGAGTAAACATTGCCATCATTCCACTTCATACCCCAGAGCCACATGTTGGGATCGCCGATTTTGTATCCCTTTGACCAATGTGTTCCGTCATCTGAAAACCAGGTCATCGATTGGTGTCTCATGGAAGCAGGTTGATGCAAGGCGGCGGCACCGCTTAACATGAGTTGTCCTTGGGGAGTGACGCTAATTTTAGCATCTCGTAAGTCGGCTGTATCAGAGGTGATGCGAGCGACCGGTTTCCAGTTTTTGCCGTCTTTTGAAGAGAGTACTTGTAATGCACCATCTGCAGAAACATGGGCTTTTCCCGTACGGAAAACACAAAACCATTGGTCTTTAAAACGGGTAAGTCCTGTGAAAGCGTTATGCGGGTCTTGGTCCCAGATTTTTTCGACGCTTTCCAGTTTCAGTTGAACCGGCTTCGAAGCTTCCAATAGAGATGATGAGTGTAGTATCAGAGTCAAAACTGCGATGAGTGATGCGGCTTTTTTCATGGTGGGTTCCTTAATGTTATTGACGTTAAATCAGATTGAATAGCATTTGAATCCGTTATTTTTTCTCTAGTCGATCCATTACTGCCTGTGGCGGTTTCCAACCGTACGACCTTTTTTCCTGAGGGTGATACAAACAGGTAATGATATAGAGGTCATTGGTTTTTGATTTTTTCGGAGGCACATTGATTTGTACGTGAGTAAATCCGTCCCCATACCAGGTGACGTAGCCATCAGTCGCACTCTTTTGCAATACGTGACCGTTCACTCGAATATCGACTAAGTCTGGATTTTGATAAGGAATGCGTAATTGAAACGCAATACCATGTTCAATGGGAGTTTCCTCTTTAGCCGATTGACCTTTGCTGACTGCGATTTTGATTTCCGGTCCATCATCGACAATGGCTTGGAGGGCGCTGTGATTGATCGTTGGGATCGGCTTAATGTTTTCCAGGAATTGTTTGATGTCTGGTGATAACAACTCACTACTTTTTGCTGAGGTTGCAATGATGTAGGTATCCCTTCCCGCAGTTTGAGGATAGAGAACTGCCTGTGAGAGGCGCGGTTGCTTTTGCCAAAGTTCGACGCGGCTTTGCCTGCGTGCTTGTGGTGTCTTACCCCAGGCACTGACGAAATGCCCGATGTAAGATTGCATTCGATTCACCGGATAGCCGGGAAAATAAGCGCCATTCCAGTTGGAATTGCCGATATTCATCAAGCCTTTTAACCGCTCCAACCCACTACTTTCCCAACCCACTTCAAATGCCATAATCATAGTGTGATACCGGGCATATCCGTAATGAGCAGTATAAAATATAGGGCGCCCTAGCCAGAGCTTTTTCGACATCGCTGTGAGCTGGTTTCCCCAGAACAACCGTTGTGCATCCGCTTCGAAGCGATCATAACCATAGCCGGCTTTCATACCCACCTTGTTGATGGTTTCTGTGATGCGCCAATCCCAGGGACGAAGTGTGAAATTCGAATAAGCGGAACCAGTTACTTCAAACATGGTTTGCCCGCGATACCGTTCGCGGGAGCCCAATTGATCGGGGCTGTATTCCTGCAATCCTGTGCCATGCACGTCGACATGAACTTCAGGTTTAAATTCATCAATGACAGAAAGGACCGCCATAATTTCAGGAGATTTTTCAGGGTGTTTGAATTGGAATGTTTTGAGATCCCAGTTGTTGGTTCCGCCTCCCGTGTAGGGATCAATTTTTTGAGAGTTGCCAAAACGATCTGTTTCAAAATACGCATAAGGGTTGATGATGGGAATAATGAGCAATAGTTGTTTTTGTCGTGTTTCCTGAGCAGCCGGGGCATTACTGAGTAGCCATTCGATATAGTGCATCACCGCAGTTGTCCCACTGCGTTCCGGTCCACCATGCAAGGCCGTCATGAGACAGACCTGTTTGTGTTTGTCTTCCGTTTTTTGATCTGTGATTTTGAGAAGTGAAAGTGGAATTCCTTCTCGTGTGACACCAATGCGATCAACTTGTACCCATTTGGGGTAGGTTTCTTCCCAGTATTTCAGTGTCTCAGTGTACTCTTTGAGTGTCAGTCGATGCAGTTTTTCCTGCCAGGGTTGAGGGAGGTTCGCCAGCTTTTGTTTGAGTGCTTCATTTTCTTCGGCAAGGGTAGAATTGGAAAACACCATTAATACTAAGAGAACCAACAGCAATAGGAGAAATTGCCTACTATATGAGAAAACAGGGAGAGTTGAGTGTCTCGGAGTCATGTTGAGTATCCTGATGTTGATAAGGAGTTCAGGTAAAATTATTTATTTGATTTACCTCTACTTCTGAGGGGCGGGGCCCAGTGTTTGTCCTTCGCTCATATTGATAGGCATCGAATAGACTTCTGCAGAATCAATGGGTAGTGTTCCCTCTTTCATTAATGTAAGCAGTTCGGCTGCTTTCTGGCCAATGGCGACTTCGTCGACTGTAATGGAGGACAGCCTGCTTTGAATGGCGCCATGACGAACAGTGCCACCAAAGCCAATTAGCGAGACATCATCGGGAACTCGCAAACCCATTTTACCAAGTAGTAGATAGATTAATTCTGCCAACGAATCAAACGTAGCAAAGATTGCTGTGGGAGGATCTGGTTGTTTGAACATTGCTTCCAATGTCGCTAGCAAGTCCTGTTCATAATCGATAGGGTGTAGCTGGGAACTGGGACCATGAAAAATATACGGTTCAGGACAGCTGGTGCCTCGTGAGCTCAGCGCTTCACGTAGCCCGCTTTCGTATTCAATAGCGGCTGTGGCACGATGAGGAGAAAAGAGAGCTACTGACTCGTGGCCATGTTTGAGTAGAGTTTGTCCTGCTAAAAGTCCGACTTCTCGAAAGGGGATTGAGAGCAGGGGGGCCTGAACTCCTTTCACTTCGCGATGGCAGAAGACAACAGGAATCCCATGTTGTTGCAGTTGGCGAATTTGATAAGCGGGTGTTGCGAGTACTGTCGCGGGGACTAAGGCGACACCGGCAACGTGTTTGTCGATCAGTTGCAAAATGGTATTTCCCTGTGCATCGACTTTATTTTCGGTACAACAGACAAGAACCTGATTTTGTGTTAATGCTGCTGCTTGCTCAAAACTCCTTTGGAGTGACGGATAAAATCCTGTGCGAGTTTCCGGGAGCACGAACGCAAAAATATCGAGGGTCTTTGAAATCGGGAGCGGAGGTTTCGTGCTTACAAACGAACCTTTCCCATGAATCCGTGTGATCCAACCCTGTTGTTCTAAAAGTTGCATCGCGTTTCGAACTGTTGTGCGCGCCAGTTGATAGGTTTCACACAATTGGTGTTCGGAAGGGAGTGCCTCGCCTGGGCGAACATCTCCTTGAGTTACCTTCTGGATCAATTGATCGACTAATTGCATATATTTCGGGCGCTGTTTGCCGGACTGGATTGCGGGAAGTGTGGAGTCTGTCTGTTCTGGTTCAGAAGCACGTGTTGTCATGGAGTATAGATTTTAATGAAATAGGGTTGAAATTTGGTCCCAGGAGCGTTACTTGTATTTAAATATGATACAACTTGTTTATGTGCTGTCAATCATCAATATTAAGTTGTTATTTCAGTTAAAATTGTAAAATCAGTTTGACACTGCATTGAATAAGTACAAGATGTCTTAAATTCATAATAGGGGGAATCAAATGAAGCAACAGATGATGATACTGATCGTTTTGCTGGCAATTCTGACATTACCAGAGAGTTATGCGGGGGAACCAAAGCCGCTTGAAATTGGAAGTCAGCGCGAGTTGTTCGTCGATGATTATCTGATCGATAAAATGAAGGGGGTTGAATTACGATTGCATCATCCTGTGGATGAAGGTGTGGTGTTAAAGTTTGATAACCCTTGGGAAGGTTTGTTTTGTGGATATTGCACAATCATAAAAGATGGTGACATTTATCGAGCTTATTACCGGGGAAGACCGACTGCCGGAGCCGATGGTGATGTGGGTGAAGTGTATTGTTATGCCGAATCAAAAGATGGTAAGAACTGGACGAAGCCAGAATTTGCGCTGTTTGAAAAACAGGGCCACAAAAAGAACAACATCATTCTCGCCGACGCGGCACCGATGACGCATAACTTTTCACCTTTTCTCGATACACGTCCCGGTGTTCCTAAAGCGGAACGGTATAAGGCGCTCGGCGGAACGATGTCGAGTGGTCTGGTGGCCTTTACCTCGGCAGATGGAATTCACTGGAAACAGCATCCAGCAGGCGCTGTGATTACCAAAAAAATGGTTCCTTTTCCCTACATGTTCGATTCGCAGAATGTAGCATTCTGGTCCCCTGTGGAGAAGAAGTATCTGAGTTATTTTCGTGTCTTTAAAGATGGGATACGTCGCATTGCAAGAGTTGAAAGTGATGATTTTATTCATTGGTCCAAGCCTGTTTTGATGAATTATACTCACCGCGATGAAAAAGCACCCATCGAGCATCTTTATACAAATCAGACTCATCCCTATTTTCGAGCACCTCATATCTATCTGGCCGTCGCAGCGCGGTTTATGCCAGGGCGTCAGGTATTAACGGACGCGCAAGCGAAAGAAGTAGGAGTTCATCCGAAGTACTTTAAAGATACTTCGGATGCGATTTTGATGACGACTCGCGGAGATAATACGTATCAACGAACATTCTTGAGCGGATTTATCACGGGTGGTATCGGTGCTCAAAATTGGGTTTCAAGAACGAACTATCCTGCTTTGAATGTGGTTCAGACTGGTCCCAGCGAAATGTCGATTTATGTCAACCAGGATTATGCACAGCCGACTGCGCATTTACGACGTTATTCTTTACGACTGGATGGGTTTGCTTCCGTACGAGCCGACTATAAAGGAGGGGAACTCGTAACGAAACCATTGATTTTTGACGGATCTAAGCTTTCAATCAACTTTTCCACTTCCGCAGCGGGTGGTATCAAAGTAGAAATTCAGGATGCAGACGGAAAGCCAATCCCCGGCTTTACATTAGCTGATTCTCGTGAACAAATTGGAAACGAAGTCAATCGGATCGTAACTTGGAAGGGAGGCGATGATTTGAAGGCACTCAGTGGAAAACCGATTCGACTACGGTTTGTCATGAAAGATGCTGACTTGTATTCTCTACAGTTCACAGACTGACAGAAGATGACTTCAGATATTATTCTCCGGGAAGACATAGTTTACCCAGACTGGTTTTTCCGGAGTTTTTTTATTAGTCTCAAGGTCACGGGAACCTTGTTTCTGATTGATCTCATAAAGAAAAGAAAGCTATGGCAGATCGAAAACAATTACTGATTGTGGGTGTTGGTTCGATTGGCGAGCGGCATTTACGCTGTTTTCAATCGACGGGGCGTGCTGACGTATCTATCTGTGAATTGAATGAAGACCTACGCCAAAAAATCGGCAACCAGTATCAGGTTGAGAAGCAGTATGCGGATGTAGATTCGGCTTTGGCGGATCCACATGACTGTGTGGTGATTGCGACTCCCGCGCATTTGCATATCGCAATGTCTAAGCAAGCCGTTGAAGCCGGACTGGATCTTTTCATTGAAAAACCTTTGAGTACAAACTTCGAGGGAATCGACGAGCTACAAGCACTCTTACAGGAGACGCGTCGTAAAGCGGCAATCGCCTATGTCTATCGTGCGCATCCGGCTCTGGCCGCGATGAAAGCGGACCTTGATTCCGGGAAGTTTGGAAAACCTGTTCAACTGATTGTGGTTTCAGGACAAAACTTTCCCACATATCGTCCGGCTTATCGCGATATTTATTACAAATCCAGAGAACTGGGGGGCGGTGCGGTTCAGGATGCCTTAACGCATTCGATGAATGCGGGCGAGTATCTGGTGGGACCAGTGGATGCTTTGGTAGCTGATTTTTCACATCAAGTACTGGAAGGAGTTGATGTTGAAGACACAGTTCATGTCATCACCCGACAAGGAAGTGTCCTGGGGAATTTTAGTTTGAACCAACATCAGCCAGCGAATGAGTCGGCGATTACTGTAGTTTGTGAGCGGGGCATGTTACGGTTTGAATATCAAAACAGCTGGTATCGCTGGATTACAGAACCTGAATCTGAATGGCAGATTGGTTTTTATGAAACTCTGGAACGGGATACACTCTTCCAGAGACAGGCGAACGCTTTTTTAGACTATCTGGAGGATTTATGCCCTCCATTATGCTCTTTTGAGGACGGAGTGCAGACCCTGGCTGTGAACCTTTCCATATTGAACTCGGTCGAGAAACGGTCATGGATCGAACCGGCAGATTTTATTTCCTCCTGAAACGGAATCATAGAAGTACAGATGAATTCGACAGACGAACCAACGATTCAGCAGTTATTTGATCTCACTGGGAAAACTGTTTTGATCTCTGGAGCCAGTGGCTACCTGGGAGGTGCCATGGCCCGTGGTCTGGCTGAAGCGGGGGCTCGCTTGATTGTCAGTAGTCGTGATCGAAGCCGAGCACAGCAAACGGCCGACCAAATGCCAGATCCTCATAAACTCAACCACATTGGCATTGAACTCGACCATATGGAAGAAGCGTCCATTGATCAAGGTTTTGAGTCGGCTTTGAAGGAGGCAGGGCAGATTGATGTGCTGGTGAATAATGGAAATGACCCGGTTGGCGCTGACTGGAGAGATGTAACCGGAGAGGAGTTTTCCCGTCATTTGAAGAACGCGACTGGCTACTTTCTGTTAGCACGTAAGTTGCGGGACCATATTGTGGCACGTCAGGCTTACGGCAGTGTGATTATGATTGGTTCGATGTATGGCGTTGTGGGATCATATCCCGAAGCATATGAAGGGATCTGTAATGCCAGCCCGGTAGCCTATCACACGATGAAAGGAGGGCTCATTCATCAGACCCGTCACTTAAGCGTTTATTGGGCCAAGGATCGGGTGCGCGTCAATTGTCTGAGTCCAGGGCCCTTTCCTTCTGAAGCAGCACCGGCACATTTAGCGGAACGACTTTGTGAACATAGCCCGATGGGTCGTATGGGGAAACCATCGGAATTGAAGGGAGCAGCTGTTTTTCTCGCCAGTGATGCCAGTAGCTATATAACTGGTCAAAATATTCTGGTGGATGGTGGCTGGACCGCCTGGTAATTCAATCTCTTTCTCTGACAGTAGGAATCCTATTTTACTTTATGGTAAAATGAATGAAGCTGATTGTCAGATTGTAATATCATCTGATTTCCCAACTAGAGATTGAATACTGCCGGAAGAGTAATGGATTCAGGGATCATTAATTCGGTGGGTGGCTTAGGCTTATTTTTACTAGGCATGGTCATATTGACGCGTGGCCTGAAAGAGCTTGCTGGCGACACCATCCGTCGCATGATTGCGAAATTTACAAAGAGCCTCGTGACTGGCATCACGACAGGTGCCATTGTGACAGCTGTTTTGCAGTCGTCCAGTGCAACGACTGTGACTGCCGTTGGTTTTGCGGGGGCGGGATTGCTGACATTGTCTCAGTCACTGGGGATCGTTTTGGGAGCGAATCTGGGAACAACAATTACCGGTTGGATTGTTGCGCTCTTTGGTTTTAAATTTAAATTGGGATTAGTCGCGTTTCCTCTGATACTCGTCGGTGTCATTCTGAATTTGTTTGCCAGGAAACGAATTGCAGCAGCCGGATTTGCCTTAGCTGGATTTGGTTTGATTTTTGTAGGAATAGACAGCCTGCAAATAGGCATGTCTGGACTCACAGATAGTGTAACTCCAAAGTCATTTCCCCCGGATACATGGATGGGTCGTTTACTATTGGTTTTTATAGGCGTGGGAATCACTTTGGTAACTCAGTCTTCCAGTGCTGGTGTGGCGATGGCTTTGACAGCCGTCAGTACAGGCACCATTTCTCTGCCCCAAGCATCCGCGATGGTGATTGGCTTTGATGTGGGAACGACGTTTACAGCGTTGATGGCGACATTGGGAGGTTCAGTCGCCGCAAGAAGAACGGGACTGGCACATGTGTTTTATAACGTTGTGACAGCCATTGTCGCTTATTTTTTGTTACCCGTTTATATCTGGGTCTGGAATCACTATATTAATTCCGGGAGTAATGCCTCACCAGAATTTGCACTGGTGGCTTTTCACAGTCTGTTTAATTTTGTGGGGATTCTCTTTTTAATTCCCTTCATAGGACAATTTTCCCGACTGATTACTCGCATCATTCCACAAGCAGTCAATGATCAAACAGAACGCCTGGAAGAGTCATTGATTCAAAATCCCAATGTTGCGATTGAAGCCTCTCGTTCTACGCTGGCTGATGTGTTTCAAAGTATCTTACAGCTGCTTCGAACGATACTGTCATTTGAAGTCGATCGCACGCAGATTAGTCAAGAGTTAGAGCGATATCGAGACACACTGGAAACGACTTCCCTCTACATGCGGAGAATCAACATCTCCGAATCTGACCGGGAGACGCTTCGTTGTTACCAGGAAGTATTGTTGGCACTCGACCATATCCAACGTTTAACGAGGCGGTGTATAGAAAGAGAACGATTGGATGCCACTCGAAACGTTAAGAAATTGAGTGACATTGTAGACCAGTTGGCCTGTCTGGTAACTCAAACGCAGCAGTCATTTGAAATTCGTTCCGCGATGTTAGAAGAACAGTCGTTAGAACAGTTTTGGCTGGAACTGGATCAGAATCAAAAAGTAACGCGTCGTCAGTTGACTGCTTCAACGACGAAGGCAGGAGTTGAATATGAGGCTCTATTAGGACAGTTAGACGCTTATCGATGGTTGATCAGAGTCAGCTATCATCTTTGGAGAGTCGTTCACCACCTGCAAAGTGCCAGGATCATTTCGAATGAGGGCAAACAGAAAAGTCAGAATTCAAATTAATGTGATGATGTTAGTTTGTATTTTAGAGACAATTATTGGAATCAAATATAAAGCTCGATTCTGATGAATAGTCATCAGAACCGAGCTTTTAAAACAGGTTTGATCATGATGAGTTCGCTGATATTTCTACTTTTTATTTTCCAGATCAAAGTTGAAAACATTCTCATTCTCTTTAGAGACCTTGGCTGAGAGCCCTGATTTTTTGAAGTCTCCGTATTTTTCAGGAATCAGAGAAACTTCTTTGACCACAACATCGACTTCGTCAAGATTGGCGCCTGCTGGAGGACCTTCCGTTTTCACACAAGTAATGGAAACAGTGTGTTCTCCCGCAATGGCACCATCACCGTCTTCGAATGTGCGAAGCTGGAACTCTCCTTCAGCGTTTGACCGTCCTACAGCAGCTTGAGGCTCCCCACTAGACGATCGAAACACGATTGTGGCTCCTTCCAATGGTTTTCCTTCAAAATTGACTGTACCCGTTACAGGGTATGTTTCTGGTCGTTGCTTGGTCCATTTATCCTCTGAAGTGCCGGAGCAGGCTGTGCATCCGAATGAGATGAATAAAACAATAATCAATAAGCTACGCATGCGTTATGTTTCCTCTGTTTTAACGATAGTAGATCTAAGTGAGTAGATCACAATTACTGTGTGTTTCACTCACAAATTCTATTAGGGCTAGAAAGAAATGAAGGTTAGAATTCCCCTAAAGGTTCTCCGCCATTTTTTGAGCCCAGTGCCCCCCATATACCATAGGGGCTTACGCCTGAAGTGACCTGAGGAGCACTGATATCGCCGGTATCGATATTTTCACTAATGAATCGCACAGCACCATCAGCCAACAGAAGGTGCACGCCCCCTTCATGGCGGCTGGAAGGAGGTAAGATACCCGTCGTTGTTTGACCGTTACAAACAGGCCCATTGGGAGGTAAGATGGTATTGAAATTGATATAGCCTGCTCGGCCGTCGGTCCAACGTGTGCCATGCGAACGCTCTCGGTCCAGAAGTCCTGTAGTAAAGGAGCCATTTACAAAACTGGCAGCACAGGCAGACGGATTTGTGGTATTGCTGGTGGTATTCGCACCAAAGGTGTTAGCGGGGGTAGACGATCCGGATCCGGGGGGACGAACACATTCCGAAACCATGGCGGTATTGCTTGTACCATCTACAATGTCACGCATACGCACGCTGGATTGGAATCCAAATATCCCTCGCAGCGCTCCAGGAGAAATCGTTTGAAAGTTGTTATATTGATCGCCTACTGAAAACAGATAATTGTGTTGACCAAGTCTTGTGATATCAGCTGTGTCGACGTCAGATGGGCAGGTGATAATTGGTAGTTTTGTTCGATAAGCGTCAAAGTTTGTGTTCCACACAAAAGAGGACGTCCCCAAATTACCAGTAATCTGCTGATAAAGTGGAGCTTGATCGATAAATGGTAGTAGAGGAATATACGCGCTAAAGCGAGAGTCAAGTCCACAGGTAGTACAAGTGCTTTCATAGGGGCCGATGCGACTTGCAGGGAAGGTTCCATATGTGGAGTGATAATTGTGGAGTCCTAGTCCAATTTGTTTCAAATTATTTTTGCAGGTACTGCGCCTGGCTGCTTCACGTGCCTGTTGCACGGCTGGTAATAGAAGTGCGATTAGAATCGCAATGATGGCGATTACGACTAATAACTCAATTAAGGTAAATCCGGATTTGAATTTTTTCTGTTGTCTCATTTGATCTTTACTCTTTTTATAAAAATATAAATGATGTTCGAGAACCGTTCTCGAGGTTTATCGATTTGTTTGCTGTGAGTGATGAGTCAGATATCTATCTGGAATTCCATTGATAAAGCGAACGTCTGAAATCTCACCTCCCCAATGTCGAGAAATATCGGTAAGTGTCGATCCCCCAATGACAAGTATGCCTCCCGCTACCAGCGGGTGTATATCTTCAATCTCTGACAGGGTTTGTTGCATATCGGGCACTGATGCAAACTCAGGAGTTCGTGTCAAGGTAACGATGCTGTCATTGGGGATAGGGGTATTAGAGTCGTAGGTAAATACGATGTGGTACCATCGGTCTTTTTGCCACTTCGTATGTTTTTCTGTTTGGTGTCCTACGTATTTGCCTTTGGTATTCAAAAAACCAAAGCCAAGTTTGCCGGTGCGGTCTAGTGAATCCGCTGCATAAAGATTAAATTGTGATGTAGAATGTTCTGCTGTATTGCGATAATGAAACAAAATATCGGAGTCAGCTTGTTGGTCGCTATTCGGGTTGCGTGCCCACAGCTCGATTGTGAATCGGCTCATGTCGAAGAGGCGTGCTTCATTTTGAGAGAGTGTACGAAATAGTTTGCGGGACTGAGAATCGAAAGGACCGGCTGATGTTAAAGCATTGTTCGGTGCTGGTTTTCCAGTAAATGGTGATTTCCCATTCTCAGCGATAATTTGCAGTTCCAATTGATTTCCGGAGTAATCTTTTGCAATGGGGGAATTTTCTGTTTCCGTTAATTTCCAGTGTCCTATCAGTGCTGGTGATTCAACTTTGAGATTTTGAACAAAAAATTCCGGTATGGTTTCGATTTTGGTAATCTCATGCGAATCGGGATGAATTCGTATTGCATCTCTCTCAAACAGGTTTTTTGTAACTGTTGTTTCTCGTTTTGAATTCAGTAGATTAAATTCGACGAGTCCTTTGAGAACATGTACTTCGGTTTCTTGTGATGGATTAATTATTAACCCAAATTTGGTTCCCAGATCAACGATCCTTGATGTGGGCGTATCAATTGTCAGACCTTCCGCCTGAGGAGGGACATTTGCGAATAAGTTACCTTGATCGAGTTGGAACTGGCTCACATTGATCGGAATTAGATGAGAATTTCCTTTGAGTATTACACGTGCTCCCAGTGCCGTTTCTAATTCTATGAGACCGCCACTCAGATAAAGCTCGTCTCTGGCATGAAGAAGCTCATCGGTCTTCCATTTACGTTTTCCTTTTTCCCATACAGCTTTTTGTGTGTTTGTGATACGTGCCAGAAAGGACGGCGTGTTGTTTTGCCAGAATTGGAAATAAAGCAGAGAGATAGAAACGACTAAGACAACTAAGAATGCTGAAAGAGCAAATAGCGTCTTTTTACCAAAGGTCCGCTTAGGAGACGCATGAAGGTATAACGGCAGAGTTCTTAACTCACCGGATGGTAGCGGGTCGTAATTCGTTGATCGCCCGAGAGGGCCGGGGTCAACAATTCCCTCCCATTCCAGATTCGCACACATGCCAGCATATTGAATAAAGAAATCACTTGCTTGATCACTGTTCAGGACCAGCCGCTCCAAACGAGCTGCGTCTTTGTGAGAAAGATCTCCGTACTGGTATTCCCAACATAGCTGCATCAACTCTTCTTGTTCTTCGGGAGTCAGCATTAGAAAAAATCTCCTGATTGAAGTTGTTTCTGAATGCAACTGAAAAGCAGGTCATGTGCCCTGCGGAGTGTTTTGTAGATTGCATTGGGGGAGCGATTTAGCGATCGCGCGACCGATTTAGTGCTCGCCTCTGGTTCATAAATTTTTTCTAACACTTCTTTTTGACGCGCTGAAAGCAATTCGTAACAGACTGAAAGAGCCGCCTGCTGCCGATCAAGTTCGTCGACTGTTACCATTGCCCGCTCTGCGACTCGATTAAAGAATTCATTGCTGAAGATATTTCGTTCGAGGTTTTGTCTGCGGCGGTAATTGAGCACCTCGTATCGAACAATTTGACAGCTCCAGGCCCAGAAATTAGACCCTGTTTCGAAGAGTTCAAACTTCGACCAGAGAACAGTACATGTATTCTGATAGACTTCTTCCGCATCGGTCCTGTTATCTACCAAGGATCGAATAAATCGGTAGATTCGCTGACTATGCCGGGAGAACAACATAATAAATTCAGTAGTTCGGTCAGTAACAACCGCCATTATTTAACCTTAATAAAGCGCTTCGACTTAGGGGCTCTGGAATCAGCCCTTTACTGAATACAGCATGAGCTTGGGTATTTGAGCCGTGGAAAAATTGCAAAATGGTAGAATTCTGGAAATTATTTGATAGGTAAGATTTATACTTAATGAATTTTGAAAATAAACTTAATTAGCATGAGGGAAAGTGTGTGATATGTAGGTGAAAACCATAAGTGGAGTGAAGTCATTTACATTATCTGATTGTCACTTAATTCTTTAATTTATGGGTCTAATTCTCGTGTATAAGAGGACACAATGCAATTTTAACTAACCCATTTAAAAACGGCATTAGATTAACTGTGAAGGGAGGGCGTATTCACGTAAGTTGGGGATGTTTTAAATGCCAGGACGTAGCTGTCTGATAGGCATGTGCGACCGAAAGAATGTTATCGTCGGTGAACAGGTTACCAATCAGCGTGATACATCGAGGCTGTTTATCAAATTGGTAAGGGAAAACGACGGCAGGATGACCCGTAAGGTTAGTTAAGCCTATATCGCCCAAATGAGAAATATAAAGGTCGATGTTTTCAAAATAATCCGCCATCTTTTGCATGAGTGCAAAGCGGTGTCGTTGAGCATTGAGATAGTCAAGTGCTGTGATGTTACGTGCCGGTCGAAAATTCTTCACTCGTACTTTACGAACCATTTGCTCGTCCAGATTCTGACTAATAAAATCGTCGAATGCCGTTGCTGATTCGACAGTCAGAATGTCTTTTACTTCGCGATCGCTGGGGGGCGCAGGAACTGGGATTGGTTTTGCTCCCAGACGGCGCAATGTTTCCAGAAACGCTTCATCGATGCCTTCACGATAACCAATTCTCAAAGCAGCCAGATCAGGCGTACGTTGGAAATGGAACGGCGCAGTTAGTGTTGACGGATCTTTTTCATCGGCTCCATGAATGCTGTTAAAAACGAGCGCACAATCTTCAATTGTGCGGCACATAGGACCAACCTTGTCCATCGTCCAACTGAGTGTCATACATCCATGTCGGCTGACACGACCAAAGGTGGGGCGTAGTGCACTAATGCCGCAACGTTTCGAAGGAGAGACAATTGATCCCCGTGTTTCCGTGCCAATCGCAAAGGCGACGCAGCCCGCCGCTGTTGCTGATCCGGGACCAGCAGATGAACCACTCGATCCCTCTTCAGTATTCCATGGGTTACGTGTGCGGCCTCGATACCACTGATCCCCTTGCGCGAAGGTGCCCGTTGATAACTTGGCAATAAGAATCGCACCTGCTTTTCGTAATCGGGTTACTATTTCTGCATCTTCATCAATCATCCGATTTTCAAACGGCTTGGCACCCCAGGTGGTTCTCGCATCACGTGTGGAAAAGAGATCTTTGACTCCCCAGGGAATACCATGCAATGGTCCGCGGTACTGACCGGCGGCAATGTCCTGCTCCGCCTGTTTTGCTTCCCGTATAGCAGATTTTTCCATGAGGGTGACAGCGCAAAGAAGCTGGGGGTCGAGTTGTCTGATGCGTTCAAGATAAATTTCGGTCAGCTTGACTGGCGACAATTGACGAGATTGAATCAAAGCAGCCAATCGGTGAACAGGCAGGAATGCAATCTCTTCATCTGACTCTGGTACAGATCCTTTCCATGGTTCAACTTTGATCTCTTCTTTATGAGAAAAGTTATTTTTTTTGTTATGAGAGAGGCGTTCAAGATATGCAGCAGAGCCGTAGGGAGAGGCTTGAAACTGTATCGCCGGTGCCATTGAGTTAGGGAGCAAATTTTGCGACTCGTTCGAAGGTTGCGTTTTCGTCTGCTGGTTCGCGAGAGAGGTTGTGGGCGCACAAGCTGTCATGGCGGCAGTTATGCTTAAGAATTGTCGACGGTTGAAGAAGCCGTTTGCTTCCGAAAATTGTGCGTTGTCAGCATTATTTGAATGATGATCAGTTAGGTCTGTCTGGTCTAAGTTTCTGGTCATAGTTCTTTCTCCGACTTTGATGTCGGAATTCCATTTTGGCTTAACGAAGTGAAATCGATTTATTAAAATCCAAAAGTGTATAAATCAAGCTGGAATTTCTGTTTCAGGCGACGCTGTATCTGTCGCAATTTCAAACTCTACTTTATGTTAACAGTCTTCTCCCTCTTGTGTCTAACATATCAACCAGTTCCAGAAATTTTCCTGTTTTCAACCAAATTGGAAATGAGGACACAATGCAATTTGAACGAATTCCTTATCAGTCAGATTGGTACCGTGAGGCATGTCAGCTTCGGAATGAGCTATTACGTAAACCGCTTGGGTTAGATTTACTTCAGGAAGGTTTGTCAGAAGAATCAGAATATTTTCATTATGGGATGATTGTTGATAATAAAGTGATTGCTTGCGCGTTGGCAATTCCTGTCTCTGAAAACAAAGCAAAAGTTCGTCAGATGACGGTAGCTTCCGAATATCAAAAGCAGGGAATCGGAAAGTTGCTGTTACAGAAGATCGAACTTGATCTGAAAGAGCGTGAAATTGAGATGGTCGAATTAGATGCACGAAGTTCTGTTGTCGAATTTTACAAGAAGCTGGGTTATGTTGCGGAAGGTGAAGAATTTCTGTCTGTTTCTATTCCTCATTTGCATATGGTAAAATCGCTGGTTGACAATCTGTAGCCAAGGCTGGTTTCGCATTGCAAAATGATTTAATATGACAACTGAAATTTACTTAATACCAAATACTTATTACCAAATATGAACAGGTTGGCTTGGGAAATAGCATGAAAAACGTGTTGATTTTATGTACTGGAAACTCTTGTCGTTCGCAGATGGCAGAAGCATTATGGCGCGAACTGGGTCAGGGAGAATGGGAATCTTATTCAGCGGGGTCATTGCCCTCTGGCTATGTGCATCCCATGGCGATCGAAGTCATGCAGGAACTCGATCAGGACTTATCGCAAAATCGTAGCAAACACGTCGATGAATATTTGAATGAAACTTTTGATCTCGTGGTAACCGTCTGCGATAGTGCGAAAGAAAGCTGTCCGACTTTAGCGGGGGCACAACGTATCGAACATTGGCCCTTTTATGATCCTGCGGATGCAGAAGGTTCCGATACAGAAAAACTAACGGTCTTTCGAGATGTCCGTGATCAGATTCGAGAGAAAATTCAGGACTTCCTCAAGGCTGAATCTTAAAAAATTGTGACTTTTTAACCCAGCAATTCTTTAATCACAGCACCGCCCGTCTGACTTAGAACTTTGAATCGACCTTCGTGGAAATAGGTTAATTGATTGTCATCCAACCCCATGATGTGTTCCAGAGTGACATGCAGGTTTCTGATGGGATTGACAACTTCAACGGCGTGATCGCCAATTTCATCAGTGGCTCCGATGCGGTGACCTGATTTCACACCTCCGCCTGCCATCCACATCGCCATGCCTTTCGCGTTATGATCGCGTCCCGCGGCCTGTCTGCCACTCCGCATACCGTTGTCCGGTGAGCGTCCGAATTCGCCCGTCCAGACGACCAACGTTTCATCCAGAAGCCCGCGTGACTTCAGATCTTTCAAAAGTGCGGCGATCGGTTGGTCCACGGCCTGCATACGTGCTTTATGCGATCGATCCAGGTAATCGTGAGAATCCCAGCCCGCCGCATAAATCTGAACGAAACGAACTCCTTCTTCGACGAGTTTTCTCGCTAACAGGCAGCGGCGGCCAAAACTATCTGTTTCTGTTTTTCCGAGACCATACATTTCCTGTGTTTGCTTAGTTTCCTTGTCGAGATTGATGATATCGGGAACCTGAGTCTGCATGCGGAACGCAAGTTCGTAAGATTCCATGCGCGCCGCGAGTACTTCTTCATGCGGATTACGTTTCATGTCTGCTTGATTCAACGCTGCAAGCAAGTCCAGGTTCTTACGTTGGGTCTCTCGTGTGACGTGGGCGGGTGGGTTCAAATCAAGAATCGGAGAACCTTTCGAACGCAGTGCCGTTCCCTGAAAGTAAGCTGGCAGGAATCCGTTCGACCAGTTAGCAGAACCTCCCTGAGGGTAAGCCACTTCAGGTAGCACAATAAAGGCTGGTAGATTTTGATTTTCTGTTCCCAAACCATAAGTCATCCAGGAACCTACGGCCGGATCACCGCCAAAGCGATTTCCTGTATTCATGTGATAACAGGCGGTGGGGTGGTTAATAGACTCTGCCTGTAATCCATGGTAGACACACAGTTCATCAGCCATTTCTGACAGATGAGAGAAGTGGTCGCAGAGTGAAATACCGGACTGGCCTGCTTGGCGATGCTTGAACGGGCTTTTGATGTAATACCGTTTACCAGATGCCATCGCTGAAACTTGAGCATCTTTTCGTACAAACTCTTTGAGGTGGAGTTTCTCAAGCGCGGGTTTGGGGTCAAATGTGTCAAGATGACTGGGACCACCTTCCATAAACAGAAAAATGCAAGCTTTGGCCCGTGGTTTGAAATGCGGGTCGCGTGGAGCCAATGGTTGATCCAGAACCAAATTTTTAGGCTTTGGCTTTGATTTCTCTTCTGCCTGCAACATCGCATTAAACGCTACTGTGCCCAGGCTGGCACCCATGCCATAAAGAAAATCGCGTCTGTGTAATCGGTGCATAGGATTCTTATCGCAAATAAATAAATTCGTTGGAATTCATCAAAACCAGGCAAAGCTCTGCCAGAGCGCGGGTTTCTGCATCCACGTTCCAAGGTTTCAAATCTTGTACATAATTGTCGGTTAAATCCAGTTTCTCGGTCCAGGCGAACGATTCCCCGGTTAGCTCTTCGATCATTTCCCGTTTCACATTACGAGGAAGATCCACTTTTTCTGGAGGGTGTGCCTGGTGATAGTCTTTCATTTCTTTAACATGCTTGAGAGCTAATTGGCTTTCTTTAGTATCAGGAGTTCTCAAGACAAGTTGTTGAAAGACCTGATTGATTGCTTCCGTGTCAGATTTCGTTTCCTGATTGATTTTCTTTGCAAGCGCGATGGCGCGGTCGTGTGTGAACTGTCCATTGAAAAGCGCAAATGCCTGTGGAGTGACTGTTGTTTCATCTCGACGTTCGCAGGAAGATTCACTGCCTGGACGATTGAAAACTTCCAGCATCGGATCTGAAAGTGTGCGATACCGAAACGCATACAAAGTTCGACGATTGCGCTGTTTGGGAAGTGGCATGGGCTGATACGCGGGAGCGACCGATCCCATGATGTGTCGCGGTTGCAATGCGACTTCCCAATTGATTTCAGGAAAGACGCCGGGACCTCCCATCTCTGAATTCATTTCACCTGTAATAGACAGGAGCGAATCGCGGATCTGTTCAGCCGTCATTCTCCGAGTGGGGAAATGAGAGAGTAATCGATTGTTCGGGTCTTGAGTTTTGACCATTTCTTGATCGACCGGATGGCTACTTTGCTGATAAGCGTTTGATGTCATGATGAGATGATGCAGTTTTTTGATGGACCAACCATGATCCATGAACCAGGTGGCGAGCCAGTCCAGGAGTTCTGGGTGCGAGGGTTTCTCTCCCTTTTGTCCGAAATTATTAGGAGTGGCAACCAGACCGGTACCAAAATGCGTTTGCCAGATACGATTCACTATAACGCGTGCGGTAAGAGTATTATTGGAACTGGCGACCCAGCGTGCAAATGCCAGCCGTCGCCCTTCTGATGATTGGGGGATCGTGTTCCAGGCAGTGGGTTCCTGGCTATTGTTGGAACCGGCAACCGCACTGAGAACTCCCGGCGTTACCTTTTGGGTGGGAGCAGTAATGGCACCACCCGCCAGGATAAAGATTTGCTGTGCTTCTCCCTGCTGTTTCTTAAAGTCAGGTAAGAGATTAACGGCTTGTGTCGAGCGGTAATTATTTGGTGGTCCATTATAAACACTAAACGCATAAGACTTGTAACGTTTGAGTTCTCTTTCAAAATAAGAGATACGTTTATTGTTGATTTTGACCAGGCTTTTTTCGAGTTCGGTCAAACCAAACCATCGCACTGGAGGTCTTTTGTCTGCCGGAACTTCTTTCAGGTTCTTGTAGCCGTTTTCTTTTAACCATTTCGAAATTGCTTTTTTTGATTTTTGTGTAAATTGATTTTGAGCTTCGCGTGTTTCTTTGATTAATTTTTCAGTGCGGACTTTCATATTTTTGAAGCCCGAAATATTTTCATAAGACTGATAGGGAACTTTTCGATCTGCAAATTGAACCGGGGCAAAGACCGCTTGTATTCGGTAATAGTCACGGGTAGGCACAGGGTCGAATTTGTGATCGTGACACTTGGCACAACGGAAGCTATGGGCCAGGAATGTGACTCCGACACTCTGGGTGACATCGTCGAGGAACAACTGCCGCGTGACAGCGGCGACGCTCATGCCAGTATGTTCCCAGGGGCCGCTTCGTAAAAAACCAACGGCGATTAACATTTCCGGGTCTTGAGGATCAAGTTCGTCTCCTGCGAGTTGTTCGGTAATAAAACGGTCATATGGTTTGTCTGCATTGAAACTGCGAACCAGATAATCTCGATAACGCCAGGCATTGGGCCGCTCATAGTCATTTGCAAAACCACTGGTGTCGGCATAGCGTACGACGTCAATCCACATTTGTGCCATCTGCTCGCCATAATGAGGACTCTTCAGCAATCGCTTGATCAAATTTGACCACGCTTCTTTATTGTTTGATCGCTTTTGAAATTCATCGATTTCTTTTAAGGTTGGTGGTAATCCCGTTAGATCATAGGTAGCACGACGTATGAGTGTTTTGCGTTCTGCCGGTTGAGAAGGGATGAGCTTCTTCTGTTTGAGTTTTTGCTGAATGAATGCATCAATGGGGTGACGCTTGCTTGCTTGTTTAGTAGAAAGTGCCTGCCAGGGAACAGACGGTCGTTGTATCGGCTGGTAGGCCCAGACGTCTTCCGGTTGGTAAGTTCGCGCCGTCCAGGTAGGACTTTGACCTCCTGACGTAGACATTACCATTTGCGAAACGCTGTTAGCAGGCTTTGAAGTGCTAGAGGGTAACTCCCGATCTGTCCAGATCGCACCATCGCTGATCCATTGTTTCAAATCCGCGATTTGTTCTACATTCAACCGATTTCGTTCTTGAGGAGGCATCTGAATTGAATCGTCATTCCAAGTGACTGCATTCCAGAAAGGGCTCTCTTCTGGTTTTCCGACAACAATGGCCGCTTCACCGGATTCACCACCTTTGATCAATGCTTCACGTGTAAGCATTGTATATTCACCTTTAATGTCATCAGGAGTCTTTCCATGACAGCCTAAACACTTTTGTTCTAAAAGAGGTCGTATCTTTTGCAGATAGAATTTTTCTTGCGGACTGAGTTTTGAGTCTGCTGCATCTGCTGGAGAGGGAGTGAGTTGAATCATCATCGTTATGCATAAAGTGATGCAAAAAAAACGCTTTATTGCGGACAATGAAAAGAGAATGCACATGGAAGGAGTTCCTGAATTACAGGTCTATCGAGTGGAAAGCAGACTTAGATGAATTTGTTTGCGGTCTTACTAAGATAATGGAGCGAGGACCAAAAATCAATTTGATTTCAGCTCTCAGGGCTCTCTAACGTGTACTAAATAGACGCTGATTATTCTCTTAACAAAGTTGTGTAATTGGGTGGGAACTTGGCTGTGGTTCCTGTACGATAATCGTAAGCAAGTTTTAAAGCAGAAATAAAAGATTTTTTGCGTTTTCATATCGATTTTGAAAGAAGGTAAACCATGAGACATTGGTCTAAAAAATTATTGTTGAGTGTATGCATAGTTACAGTTTTACCACTACTGGGTGGGACAGATGTGTTTGGACAATCAGAAAGAAAACGTAGCGGTAGTACCAAAATCGTTGGTACAGTTGTGGTTTCATCACCGGAGGATGCACTCCATCCTGGTTATACTTCATTGTTCAATGGAAAAGACTTGACTGGCTGGGTGATTCCGGAAGGGGATAATGGTCACTGGAAAGTCGTTGATGGAGTGATTGATTACGATGCACAAAGTGAAGCCAAAGAGGATAAGAATCTCTGGACAGAAAAAGAGTATGGCGATTTCATAATGAGCGTCGAATGGCGAATCAAAAAGACGACAGGTTTGTATAAGGTTCCAATCGTTCTTGCTGATGGCTCAGATCTCAAAGATGCTAATGGTAAGACAATTACTGTTGAATTACCGAATGCCGACTCCGGTATTTATTTACGCGGCACATCGCAAGCACAAGTAAATATCTGGTGTTGGCCCGTAGGTTCCGGTGAAGTCTATTCCTATCGTCGTAATCAAAAAGTATCTCCGGAAGTACGAGCTGGTGTGACTCCGAAAGTGAATGCCGACAAACCCGTTGGGGAATGGAATAAGTTTATTATCATTATGGTGAAAGATCGACTAACCGTAATTTTGAACGGCAAAATGGTGCTTGAAAATGCACAACTGCCTGACGTGCCCGAGAAAGGTCCTATCGCTTTTCAACATCATGGTGGAAAGCGAAAAGATGGAACGTTCAGCCCTGCCAGTAGCCTGATGCAGTTCCGAAATGTTTATATCAAGGAACTTGATTAACTCGAATTGATTCCTCTTGTTTGGTTCTTTACGATTGAATCCGCCTGCTGCTTCCGATTAAATGGATATAGCAGGCGGTTTTTTATGTATATGGTTTTGAGGTGAAGCAACAATGAAGTGTAGTGCTCCCAATATCATTTTTCTGAGAACATTATTCTTAGTGTTTTTGGTTTGCTGGATTACTTCACCCTGCAAGCTTTCTGCGCAAAAAACGAATGATCCTTTTCGGGCGTTCATTCGTCCTACAGCTCCGCTTTCCCCACAGGAAGAATTAAAGACATTTATACTACCAGATGGATTTGAAATTCAATTAGTCGCGGCCGAGCCCGAAATTCAAAAACCATTAAATATGGCCTTCGACATTAAAGGTCGCCTTTGGGTTACAGAATCGTCTGAATACCCCTATCCCGTGCGACAGGGGGAAAGAGGCAAAGATGCCATCAAAATTCTGGAAGATACCAATGGTGATGGACGTGCTGACAAAATCAAGACTTTTGTTGAAGGACTGAATATCCCAATAGGCTTGTATCCCTACAGGAATGGTGTGATCGCATTCAGCATTCCAGCTATTACGTTCTATGAAGATACCGACGGAGATGACAAGGCAGACAAAGCTACAAAGCTCTATGGTCCGATGGGGTTTGAACGTGATACACATGGCATGAATAATTCCTTTCGGCGTGGTTTTGATGGTTGGCTGTATGCCAATCACGGCTTTAATAATCAGACCCGTGTCAGTGGTAGCGATGGCCATACGATTGAAATGCATTCAGGAAATACCTATCGCATGCGGCTTGATGGTTCGCGCATTGAACATTTTACGCATGGGCAGGTGAATCCCTTTGGTTCGACGTTCGACGAAAAGGGAAACCTGTTCACAGCGGATTGCCACTCCAAACCCATTTATCAGTTGCTGCGAGGTGGATACTACCCGAGTTTTGGAAAGCCTCATGATGGATTAGGTTTTGTTAAACCAATGATGGACCATCTGCATGGTTCCACTGCGATTGCTGGAGTAGAGATTATTTCAGGAGATCAATTTCCCCAGGAATATCAAGGAAATTTCTTCAGTGGTAACGTCATGACCAGCCGCGTAAATCGGAACTCACCTGTCTATTATGGCTCGACCATTGTTGCCAAAGAAGAGCCCGATTTTCTTTCGACGACTGACTCCTGGTTTCGCCCCGTTGATATCAGGTTGGGACCAGATGGTGCGCTCTACATTGCTGACTTTTACAATAAAATCATTGGTCACTATGAGGTTCCGCTGAATCATCCGGGGCGGGATCGTTATCGCGGACGCATTTGGAGAGTCGTTCGCAAAGACAAAGATCATACACGCACCGATTTTTCAAAACTAAGCATCAACCAGCTAATCACTTTACTCGGTTCTAAGAATTTGACAACGCGTTTTCTCGTGACAGATTTTCTCTCCGATCAACAGGGACTTGATGCAGTCGAACCTTTGCGGAAAGCGGTTGTTGGTACAAAAGAGCCTACGGTTATTGTGCATTCGCTATGGGTGTTATTTCGATTGAGGGCGCTGACCAATGATTTAATTGATCAGGACAACTCGAGTTCTTCGGATTTAGTTCGCATACATGTTGCGAAAATCCTCGCGGAACAAAAATCGTGGAGTTCACAGCACCGTTCGCAAATCATTCAGGCTCTTCAGGATGACAATGCGTTTGTGAAACGAGCCGCAGCTGATGCGATTGGCTTACACCCACAAGTGGAAAATATTCAACCTTTGTTTGCGTTACTCAAAAAAGTTCCTGCTGAGGACCATCATCTGGACTATGTCGTGCGTCGTGCTCTGATGTTACAGATTCGTGACCCACGGGTATTAAGCAAACTGGAATGGTCGACGTTGAATCCTGAGCAGCAGAATGAACTGGCTCAACTTTCGCTGGCAGTACCGACCGAAGAGGCGGCGTTATACTTAATCAAATATCTGCAGACGGAGCGTGTTGATCAACGGGCATTGCCAGATTATTTCAGGCATGTCGTACGTTATTTACCTGCAGAAAAAATGTCACAGATTATTCGTTTGGCCCGCACTAAATTAGCCAGTAATACTGATTTGCAAGTGGAGATCATCAAAGCAGTGCTGCAGGGATACCAGCAGAAGGGGCTGACCTTTGATCCCACTCTTCAAGATTGGGCTCTTGATTTGACTAACAAATTGATGATGAGTGTGCAAGATGAGCCGCTTCAATGGATGAACTTTCAGTTGAACGAGGGGAGTCCTGCAAATATTTGGTCCCTACAGCACAGAGCTTCTGCTGATGGAAACTCCTCAGCACCTTTTTTTAATAGCTTACCTGCTGGTGAAAAATCAACGGGGCGCCTGGTTTCTCAAAAATTTGTGATCCCCTCTAAGTTGGAGTTTTATATTGCCGGCCATGTCGGATTGCCAAAGAAACCAGACAATCGACTGAATTTCGTGCAACTAAGAAGGTCAGAAGATCATCGTATTATCAAACATGTCTCTGCCCCGAGAAATGATGTGGCGCAAAAAGTCAGTTGGGATTTAACAGAGATCGCTGGTGAACAGGGCTATCTTGAAATTGTAGACAGTGATAACGGTAAGGCATACGCCTGGTTGGCCGTTGGAAGATTTCAGCCGGCTGTTGTTGCTATTCCCCAAAAAAGCCTGCAACAACAAATTAATCGCATCTCGGCGGCGGCGTTGCTCGTGCAGCAATTCAAGATTCGTTCCGCGCGCGATGTGCTTGCAGCAATGTTGTCTCGAGAACACTTGAATGCGCAGCTTAAGAACCAATTGGCAACTGCTTTAATTTCCGTCGATGGTACTGAGGAATTTCAACCTTTGTTTCCTTTGCCAGCCAGTCAGTTCCCACAAACTGATTCATTTCAGAAAGAGATTATTCAAGCAGTAATCGATCAGAAAAAAGATCAACTTGATCATCTCTTTCAACAAGCTTTTAAAAGCTATCCGTTTCGTTTACAAACACAAGTAGCAGAAGAGTTATCTAAACAACCTGCGGGTATGGAACGACTGATTGGCTTCGCGGAAAAAGGTGTTGTTTCACCTCGGTTATTGATGCAACCGACAATCAGCAATCAGATTCAACAATCTGCCAGTCAAAATCTGAAAACACGTTTGCAAAAATTGGTTAGCGGATTACCTCCTCATGAAGAAAAAACTCAGCAAAATATCGCCGAGCATCTAAAGTCGCATGCAACTTTTAAACTATCAGTGAATAATGGACAGGCTGTCTTCGAGAAAAACTGTGCCGCCTGTCATCAACTGGCTGGAAAAGGAGCAGTGGTAGGACCTCAGTTGGATGGCATTGGCAATCGGGGGTTGGAACGGTTGTTAGAGGACATTCTTGATCCAAATCGTTCAGTCGATATCAATTTCAGAACGACGACGATCATCACTGAAGCGGGCCGTGTTTTTTCTGGTTTGAAGCGACGAGAAGAGGGAGCACTTCTCGTTTTAGTGGATAACAAGGGTAAGGAATTTCAGATTCCCAAGAGCGAAATCGAGGAACAAAAGCAATCAACCTTATCGTTGATGCCTGCGAATATTCTGGAAATCTTGTCACCGCAACAATTACATGATCTCTTGGCTTATCTTTTACAAAGTACAAGAAAGAAACCATGAGCCTTTTTTGACTGACCTATATATAGTGAAATCGTATGAATATTTTTTATGAAAGTTACTGTGATCTATGAAACAAGGATTTTTCTTCAGTCTCATTTTCTGCCTGACAATAACAGGAACCATATTCGCGGACGAGGCGCTGGTCATTACTCCAGAGATGTATCACTTGCGGATTTCCGGAGAACGTGAGTGGTCTGCTTTTCCTGAAATGCCCCAGGCTGATGAGTTATTGCTTTCATTTCAGGCGAAGTCGAATTCTACTGAATCGACACTCCTGTTGAGGCAGGTAGATGTGAAGCTAAGCTGGAATGTGGAGTTGAACAAAAAGGTTCTGGGAAAATTGAGCCGTGATGGGAATGACCTTCAATTTTGGTTTTCGGTTCCACCTGGTGTGCTCAAAAACGGTAAGAACCAATTACGAATCTTTCAAGTAGGCAAGCCAACCCCCGATGACATTTATGTTGGTGAGATTTCACTTTTTCCTGAACCTGTTCAACAAGCTTTAGCAGCATCTCAGTTATCCATTGAAGTCGTTGATGGACATTCAGGTGATTTGATTCCAGCTAGAATTACGATTGTGAATTCAGAAGGCACTCTGGTTGCTACGACAGCCAAGTCGAATCAGAAGCAGGCTGTCAGAAGCGGTGTGATCTATGTGAGTGAAGGAAAGACAGAATTCAGCTTACCAGCAGGGCAATATACGATTTATGCGGGGCGGGGCTTTGAGTATGGAATCGATCGTCGGCAAGTCACACTCAAGGCGGGGGAAAATCAAAGGCTCCGTTTCAAGATTCGTCGAGAAGTCGATACCACAGGATATGTGAGCTCTGACACACACGTCCACACGTTGACCCATTCAGGGCATGGAGACTGTTCCATAGAAGAACGAATGATAACATTGGCGGGCGAGCAAATCGAGTTCCCGATTGCGACGGACCACAATAAGCAAATCAACTATGAACCGTTGGCGCAAAAGTTAAACGTTCGAAAGTATTTTACACCTGTCATTGGAAATGAAGTAACAACGCGCATCGGCCACTTTAATATTTTCCCTGCACAGGAATCGGCTCCAGTTCCCGATTATAAATTGAAAGACTGGACGGCGATATTTAATAGTATCTTTGAGAAGCCACTTGTGAAAGTGGCGATTTTAAATCACGCACGCGATCTCCATTCCAATTATCGTCCCTTCGGACAAAAGCATCATCTGAGTCAAACGGGAGAGAATCTGGATGGATGGAAATTACGTGCGAACGCAATGGAAATTATTAATTCAGGAGCTACACAAACCGACGTGATGCAACTGTATCATGACTGGTTTGGAGCACTGAACCGTGGTTTGTTTTTAACACCAGTCGGATGTAGTGACTCTCACGATGTCACTCGCTATATCGTGGGGCAGGCAAGAACCTATATCGAAGCCAAAGATCATGACCCATCGAAGATAGAGACTGGTAAAACCATTCAAAACTTCGTTGAAGGCAAAATATTGCTGTCTTATGGACTCTTTACTCAAATCAAAGTGAATTCACAGTATGGTCCTGGCGAACTGGTCGCTTCATCTTCGGATTTAGAAGTGGCGATTACAGTTTCTGGACCGAGTTGGGTATCGGCCGATGAGGTCAGCCTATATGCAAACGGACAATTGATCCGTAGAGAGGAAATCAAATCCAAAACAGAAGGGGGAGTGAAATGGCAGGAAACTTGGAAACTCAAGCGGTTTCCTCACGACTGCCATCTCGTAGCGATTGCGACAGGCCCCGGTGTGACAGCCCCGTATTGGCCCCTTGCCAAACCCTACCAACCTGATTCTCCCGATTTTGAGCCGGTCGTTGTTGGTTCCACAGGCGCTGTGTGGATTGATGCGGACGGCGATGGTCAAAAAACGCCCGCCTATGAGTACGCAGATCAACTGGTCAATCAGCATGCGACCGACCTCAGTGAATTATTGAAAAGTCTGGAAGACTATGATTTGGCTGTCACCATGCAGGCGGCCAGTCTGTTACGGTCGCGTGGGGTTGCACCATATGATTCCAAGCTGAATCATTTATTACAAGATTCACCGCGTCAGGTTCAAAATGGATTCAACATCTATAAAAAAGCGTGGCGAGCCAGTCAGATTACCCGTCAAGAAAATTAGATTTCCACAGATCAAAATCATGAGTGTGATACGATCCTGTTTCCTTCATTAAGTGTCACACTTGAAAAAGCGACTAAAAATTGACGGAAAGTTAGGCTGGATCTTGGCTTTCGAGTCTCAATGCTTTGACAGCAATGCAGGTCTCCAGTAAGCTATCAGCCTTCAATGTCAGCCATATTGAAAGGCAGAGTTTGATATCAATCTCCTTTGTATATCGAACATGATAAACAATGATCAGAAAACAACTTGGGGCCGTAGCTCAATCGGTTAGAGCAGCAAACTCATAATTTGTTGGTTGCAGGTTCGAGTCCTGCCGGCCCTATTTTTGTTTTTACTTCTTTAAGAGCAACTGGCCAGGATCGCGATAACCAGCGCAATCCATTCTATCGGAATCATTTCGAGCGAGAAACACATCGCTTTCGGTGTTTTTCACGACTTCACACTGTGCACAAACTAAGTTTGTAGCACTAAGTTGTGGCAGCTGCCGACCATCAGAAAGCTATATCGAAATAGCTTTGTCACTTCTGATGCGCGCTTTGGTTACTTATTGCGTTATTGAAATTGAAACAGAGAACATTGATGCCAGGGGGCTATCTTGAGTGTAATTGAGTTGAATGAGATCGAGGGCTTAAAGGCTTACCACGCCGACTGGAATCGGTTGTTGGCAGCTACCCCGGGAGGAAATTTTTTCCAGTCTCTCGATTGGTTACAGGTTTACTGGCAGCATTTTGGTGAAAAACAGTATTTGCGAGTACTCGTCATCCATGATGACGATGAAGTCACAGGTATTATCCCTTTATGTATTCAGCGTCTGAAAACGAAATTCGGGTCGTGTCGCATATTGACTTACCCGTTTGATGACTGGGGGAGTTTTTATGGGCCTATCTCTGCCAATCCTGAGGCAACTCTGACGGCAGCGCTGAATTTCATTCAGCAATCTCAGCGAGACTGGGACCTCATCGATTTGCGCTGTGTGGACTTCGATGGGTTTGACGACGGCGCTACAGAAAGATCACTAGAAGCAGCGAATCTTTCGTTTAAAAAGACTTCATGGAATCAAACAGCTTATGTCGATCTCAATCAAAATTGGGATGACTATCTAGCTGGCCGATCGGGAAAAGCGCGTCAGACCTATCTTCGTTCTGAAAGAAGAGTGGAAAAAGAAGGAGAGATTGAATTCATGCGGTATCGGCCGCGTGGTGAAAATTTTGGCGAGAGCGATCCACGTTGGGACCTGTATGAGGTCTGTGAAGAGATTGCGCGTAAAAGTTGGCAAGGGGATTCAACGACAGGAACGACCTTGTCACATGAGAATGTAGCTCAATACTTTCGAGATACGCATGAGAGTGCTACTCGATTTGGAGCGGCCGATTTAAACCTACTATACGTTTCAGGACAACCTGCTGCCTTCAATTATAACTATGTGTTTCAGGGATTAGTTTTTTCGCTACGGATGGGGTTTGATCCAAGCGTTTCCAATAAAGGACTGGGGCGTTTACTGATGGGACGAATGCTTCGCAACAGTATGGAACGGGGAGATCGAATTTATGATATCGGCCCCGGTTCTCTGGATGCCAAGAAATACTGGTACACATCGGTAGAGAACAGTTACCGCTATGTGCATTATTCCTCCGTCTCAAAAATAGCGAAGGTCCTACAGATTAGTAACCGGATTGCAAACTGGTATCGCGACAGGTTTGCAAATGATGTCGTATCTCAACCGCAAATCTCTTCCGATTTTGAACATCCAACATCTCAGCATTGAGATGATTATCAAGAATAATCAAATCAGCTTATCATTAATGCAGAATTTGTATCGTATATAGTCATAACTCAAGGTTTCATCATGAATTCACAGTCTGCTCAAATTCATTTACAAATTCCTCGTCCTGCAACAGTCACACGCACGTTATTGGTTACTATCGGTGTACTGCTCAGCTTGAGTCTCTGCTCACAGTTAGTTAAATATGGCACAGGGCATGATCAGGTGTTTGGAATTGTTCCACTACTTTACGTTGACTATGAAGCCAACTTACCAACCTGGTATTCGTCTATGGCTTTGTTAGTGGCTTCTTTTGTGTTGTGCCTCATTGCATTAAGTAAACGATTTCAAGGGGATCGATATACGTTCCACTGGTTTTTCCTGTCGGGTTTGTTCTTTCTTCTCTCGATAGATGAGGTCGCTACGATTCACGAATGCGCAATCGAACCTATGCGCAGGCTGATTGATGCACGGGGAGTACTACATTATGCCTGGGTGATTCCTGGAGGCATCTTCGTCTTGATCGTGGGCGCCATGATGTTGCGCTTTCTAATTGCGCTTCCGTCGCGAACCCGTAATTTGTTTCTCACAGCTGGGGCCGTGTTTGTTGGAGGAGCGATCGGCGTTGAAATGATCAGCGCTTACCATGCGTATTCACATGGCGAAAAAAACTTACTCTACGCTCTGATTATTACTTTCGAAGAAGCGATGGAGATGCTGGGAGTGATTATCTTTATTCATGCCAGTCTGGAGTATCTTTGTGAGAGCGTGAAAAGTTTTCAAATTGATATGCCGAAGAAAAGTGAAGCTTCGACTTAAGCCTTGGAATTGGAGGTGACCTCCGTTGTGTTATTTATCAGCTCTACCAGCCAAGTGAGAACGATCTCAATCCAGCTGCTACAACACACTTTCTAGTCGAGCACACTCTATTTTAGCTTCGGCAATCCTCCTGGAATTTCAGGTTTGTTTCCTGGCGCAAGTCTTTTTTAAATCGACGTTTGGGATTTTGATCAAGAGAATGACGCTTAGTGTTTATACGGACATATAAACGAAGTTCTATGCTTGATTGTTCTCTGGCGGTCATTTACGATACGGTTTCAAAATTCTGCGATGTAAACTCTTCTGGAGTCTTAATATGAGGACCGTACCCAAACGAATTGGTTTGACCATTTTGGTGTGTGCCTGTGTGTCAGGTTCCGTCTTTGCCGCTAAAGAAAGCAAGCCAGAGAACTTGACGTATGAAGAACATATTCGTCCGATTTTTCGAGCGCATTGTTTTGACTGTCACGGCGCTACGGAGGAGATCGAAGGAGGGCTCGATTTACGTCTGGTACGCTTTCTAATCAAAGGGGGAGAATCTGGTGATGCGATTGTTCCAGGTAAACCGGCTGAAAGTAATTTGGTCGCTCGAATCGCAAGTGGAGAGATGCCACCCGGTGAGGCTCGTGTCCCAGATAATGAGATTGAAATTATCAAGCGCTGGATTGCTGGTGGCGCCAAAACGAGTCGTCCGGAGCCTAAGACGATTGGGCCCGGTTTGGGGATTACTCCCGAAGAACGCGCCTATTGGGCTTTTCAACCGATAAAGCAACCTCAAATTTCCGAAGAGATCAGCAAACATCCAACTGTTCTTACTCCAATCGATGCATTGTTATTAGAGGCCATGCCAGAAGGATTGGCGTTTTCTCCTGAGGCGGAAAAGCTAACTTTAATTAAGCGAGCCTATTTCGATCTGTTGGGGCTACCACCCAGTCCTGAAGAGATACAGCGGGCGCTCTCGAATCACTCTAAGGATTGGTATGAATCGTTGTTGGACGAGTTGTTGAAATCACCGCATTATGGTGAGCGCTGGGCACGACACTGGCTTGATATTGCCGGTTATTCTGACTCAGAAGGCTACACGGTCAAAGATGATGTGCGTCCCTGGGCCTGGAAATACCGTGATTATATCATCAAGTCGTTAAATGCTGGCAAGCCGTTTGACCAGTTTCTTCAAGAACAACTTGCCGGTGATGAATTAGCGGGGAAACGGGAAGGGGATCTCACCCAAAGGCAGATTGAACTTCTGGCGGCGACGGGTTTTTTACGAATGGCCGCTGATGGAACTGGCAGTGGAAAAAACACTCCGGAAGCGCGTAATCAGGTCATTGCCGATACCATGAAGATTGTCAGTTCATCGTTATTGGGCTTAAGTGTTGCCTGTGCTCAATGCCATGATCACCGCTATGATCCGATTCCTCAGACGGATTACTTCGCTTTGCGTGCGATTTTTGAACCTGCATTTGACTGGCAAAAATGGCAGACACCTCAACAACGACGGGTTTCGCTTTATACAGCCGAGGATCGGGCCAAAGCAGCGACAATTGAAGAGGAAGTGAAAAAGGTGGCCGCGGTCAAAAACGAAAAACGAACCAAGTACATGGCTGAGGCGCTTGAAATTGAACTGAAGAAGTATGAGCAGCCATTACGAGATCAATTGAAAGCCGCTTATCAGACTCCAGTCAAAAAAAGGTCACCTGAGCAGGTCGCTTTGTTAAAGAAGAATCCGAGTGTTAACATTTCAATAGGTGTACTCTATCAATATTTGCCTAAAGCTGCTGAAGAGCTTAAGAATTATGATAAACAAATTGCAGAGATCAGAAAAAAGAAGCCGATTCATGAGTTTTTACGTGTCGCTCTGGAACCGGCAAACCATCTTCCTGAAACAAAGTTGTTTCACCGTGGAGACCACCGGCAACCAAAACAAACGCTCACTCCAGCGGCGTTAACGGTGGTTTCACCGGAAGGACAGCGGCATCAAATTCCCCTTAACGATAACACACTGCCGACAACGGGACGTCGTCTTGCGTTTGCCCGTTGGCTAACAAGCGGTAAACATCCCCTTGTTGCCCGAGTATTAGTCAATCGGATCTGGATGCATCATTTTGGTCGTGCGATTGTGGGAACCCCTGGTGAATTTGGCAAGCTCGGTGCCAGCCCGACACATCCAGAATTACTAGACTGGCTGGCGGCGGAGTTTATGCAACAAGGCTGGGATCTAAAAAAACTGCATCGTACGATTATGCTCTCGACCGCGTATCGTCAGGCGGGAGCTCACGATCCGAGCAAAGAGTCAATTGACCCAGAAAATCATTATTACTGGCGAAAGCCCATTCTCCGTTTAGAAGCGGAAACATTGCGCGATCGCATGCTGACTGTATCAGGAGTTCTTAATCGAAAGTTGTATGGTGCTCCTGTCGGAATTAAAGAGAATGAATTCGGTCAGGTTGTCGTTTCAGGAGAACAGCTCCGTCGTAGTTTGTATATTCAGGCGAGGCGCAGCCAGCCAGTAGGTATGTTGCAAACATTCGATGCACCTGTCATGGAAACAAATTGTGAACGCCGTTCTAATTCGACCGTGGCAACCCAATCCCTGATGTTGATGAATGGAGGATTTATACTTGCACAATCAGATAAACTGGCTGATCGGATTGCTCGCGAAGCACCAGAATTGAAACCAGAGCAGTTAGCTGTATTACCTAAACTTTCACACACAGGGAACTCTCCCTGGAGCTATGGTTATACAACTCTTGATGAGAAGAATTTGAATTCCGCCAAGTTCACAGCGTTGCCACATTGGACTGGTTCCAGTTGGCAAGGAGGGGCAAAACTTCCTGACGCGAAATTGGGTTGGGTGATGTTGCGTGCCGCTGGTGGACACCCTGCAAGAAAGTACGCAGCGGTCAAACGTTGGACGGCTCCGGTGACAGGTACATTATCTGTGACAGGCAAATTACAGCATGGGACCAAAAACGGAAATGGTGTGAGAGGACTCATATTATCGAGTCGCTCAGGCCTGGCCGGCAAGTGGATTGCCTATAATGGAGTTGTGGAAACAAAAGTGACGACTCTGGCAGTACAGCAGGGAGATCATATCGATTTTATTACGGATTGTAATGGAGACGTTAATTCTGACTCCTTTTCCTGGAATGCTCAATTATCACTCACTCGTGAAAAAGGGCCGGCGTTGAAATGGGATACTGTTGCTGATTTTCATGGTCCGGAACCAGTTCAAAAGCAAAGTCTTCCTGCACAAGCATCGTACGCGTTTGAACTGGCTCTTTGTCGAAAACCAACCCCAGACGAATTGCAGCTTGTTGTTCGTTTTATGGAAAATCAACTGACTTACTTACAACAAAATCCAGGACAAACACCCAAAGGGGTGACGTCTGCTAAGCAAACCATTACCAACTTGTGTCAAGCGCTCATGAGTTCGAATGAGTTTCTCTATGTTGATTAAATTGAGGTGAAGGCATTTTGGAACGAAGCCCTCACTGACTGGTTTCCAAGTTTAGTTATACATCAGGTATGATTTACAATGATGCATTATAGTCGAAGACAATTTCTCGCAGACAACGCAATGGGCATTGGAACTGTGGCGCTAGCCTGGTTATTGAAACAGGACAACCTACTCGCGAAGCCTAAGAGTGTTTCCATTAAGCAGCCGCATTTCGATTTGACTCCTAAAAAAGCGCAATTCGTTCCACAATCCAAGGCGATGATTTCATTGTTTCAGCATGGCGGTCCTGCACATATGGATTTGACCGATCCCAAACCGGAGCTGACTAAGTTTAGTGGAACCGATTTCAAAGGAGACATCCAATACAGTTTCGTAAATCAGGCGAGTAAAAAATTACTAGGCAGTCCCTGGAAATTTCGCAAACATGGTGAGTGTGGAACCGAGCTGTCTGAATTGTTGCCAAATTTGGGAGAAATTGTTGATGACGTTTGTCTGATTCGTTCCATGCATACCGGGGCGAATGGACATGAAGTTTCGATTCGTTACTTTCATGGTGGTATTCCCGGAGTGCTGGGCCGACCCAATTTAGGTTCGTGGTTAGTTTACGGATTAGGAACAGAGTCACAAGATCTGCCAGCTTATATGGTGTTAACCGATCCAGGCGGGCTCCCCGTTGATGGTGTGACAAACTGGTCGAACGGATTCATGCCTTCGTTATTTCAAGGAACGGTTTTGCGTCCTAAAGAACCGCGCATTTTGAATCTGGATGCACCACCACATTTACGTGGTTCTCTGCAAGCACAAAACCTGGAACTGTTGCAGGCTTTAAATCGTAAGCATTTTAAAACTCACCCCCATGAATCGGATCTGGAAGCGCGAATTGCAAGTTATGAACTGGCTGCCCGGATGCAAACTTCGGCCCGTGAAGCACTCGACCTTTCGCAAGAAACAAAGGCGACGCAAGACATGTACGGTCTCGACAATCCCAAAACACGAGAGTATGGAACACGGTGTCTGATAGCCCGTCGTCTGGTTGAACGAGGTGTCCGGTTTGTACAACTATTCCTGGCGGGTCAACCATGGGATAATCATAGCAATATTACAACAGGATTGCCTGCTATTTGTGGTCGAACTGATAAGCCTTCCGCAGCGCTTGTTAAAGACTTAAAACAACGAGGCATGCTCGAGTCGACCCTGGTCCATTGGGGGGGAGAGATCGGGCGGCTTCCGGTCACTCAAAGTCATGGTGATCCGAAAAAAGCTGGTCGCGACCACAATGGGCAGGGATTCAGCATCTGGCTTGCCGGAGGTGGTATTAAAGGGGGAATGGCATTTGGTAAAACAGATGAGTTTGGTCATCGCGCAGTCGAAAACGTGGTGACCCCCAATGATTTTCAGGCTACCATTATGCGTCTCTTCGGCCTCGACTTTAAGCAACTTCTTTACCATTATAATGGCCAGGAGCAAATCATTACCAACGGCCGGCCTGCCAAAGTCGTTTCGCCGATCTTGGAAAATCCTCCTGAAGCTCTAAGCTAGAACATTGCAGCTTCTCTTTTTGAGAAGAGTATCAATAGCGTCTGCATTATCTTAATGACGTTTTGCACACGGTCAGAGTATGATCTTTCGATCTATTGAAGTCTTGAGAATTTCCGGAGGGAAGATACCAAATTGAAACGGGAACGCCAACCGTAGTGTGATGTTCCAGTTGACGTTCCCAAACAACGGTGTGACCGGCCCGAAGCCACACCGCATTATGGTCTGAATCGAAACAAGAAACGTCTTAAACAAACTTATTCGATTGCTTGTGTTTCGGGCATTTCAGCATCGCCTATATACTTGTACCACCCCTTCATGTGGCTAAATGAAATGGGGTAGATCATAAGCTTCCAATCAATATTCAGACTGACCGGATCTGCCCCTGGTTTTAGCTTCAACAAAGGGCCCGTCTCTTTGAATTTGACGTAGAATGATTTATGACCGGTATTTTGAATTTGGAAGATCGCGACACGCCCGGAATCAGAGAGGTCAACGATAGTTTTCGGTTGCGTAGGACTTGCAACGTCGAAAATCATTCGGTGGTGCCTAGGGTCCTCTGGATCATCGAATCTACAGAGGTGATCAGTGCGTTTTTCAGACATTGGCCCGCTTGCTTGAAAACAACAACTTGAATGAATTGGTAATTGAGTAAAAAGCAATATTTTTTTACATAGTGAATAAACCCTACCCCAAATGTATAGATTTACCTCCTTACTTGTAGATGGATCTTAGCGAACGTGAAACTTTGGTCAATATGAATTTGCGGGTATCCATGCCAGACTTAAGACGAATTTTCACAGTGCACCAGATTAAGCAACACACCAAGATAGTGAAGTAGATAATCAAACGACTTGAACATAAACAAGTTGATAGATTTTCAATCTTGTCTGTCTGCAGTGATTTCGAGGATAGTAATCAACTCATTGCTATTTCTCTTCTGTTTTCAGCTTATCAGCGAATTTACTGCGGAATTTTTCTAATTTTGGGCGGATGACGTATTGGCAATACTGCTGATTCGGATTGAGCTTAAAGTAGTCCTGGTGATAGTCCTCGGCAGGATAAAATTCTTTGAAAGCAGTGATTTCTGTCACGATAGGACTTTTAAATTTCCCTGATTCATCCAGTTGTTTTTTATACTCAGTGGCTTCTTCTTTTTGCTGATTGTTATGATAAAAGACAGCAGAACGGTATTGTGTACCCACATCAGCACCTTGTCGATTTAAGGTTGTGGGGTCATGTGTTTCCCAAAATACTTTGAGTACATCTGTGAACGAAATCTGTTTGGGATCGTAAGTAATCTGAATGACTTCGGCATGGTCTGTTGTGCCCGCACTCACAGCTTTATAAGTGGGGTTGGGAACCTTACCGCCTGAATATCCGGAGACAGCAGATTTGACCCCTTTCAATTCGCGAAATACAGCTTCAGTGCACCAGAAGCAGCCTGACCCAAGCGTGGCGACTTCAAGCCCGTCTTCTACTTCCTGAGCAACAGGTGTGGAATTTGATTCTGGTTGTTCCTCGGCAATCGCGACGGGACGGTCCTCTTGTGTGAGCGATTTTTCACAACCACTCAACAAAGTCAGCATTGTGGTGAGAGAGATACCAACGAAAACCAAGAGTGGTAATTGTGTCAATGTCATGACAATAAATTTCCTACGAGATAGAGTCAGATATTGGAAATCAGTGAATACTACAAACGGCTAAAGTTATTTTAGACAATACTCGTTAGTAGGGACAGGGGGAATCTATTCTGATCGATTGATTCGCTTTGACTACAGCTAGTTTCATTCTGCTAACCTCTGGAGACTCAGTTCAAGATTCTTGGTTAACTGAACGGTATACTAATATTTATTCCAGTTCTTTCTAGCAGCCAGATATTTTTAAAATGAATATACAGACATCCGACTTTGTGTAATTATTTTGTGTTTAGAGTGGTAATTTTCTGTTGACTGACTAAAAATCAATGAGAGCTTGTAGAACGTACTATTTTTGAACTTAAGACTCTTGAGCAAGTATTTTAAATATTAACCGGAAAAAATTATAAATGATAAATTCATACGATGCAATTTTAGTGGTTTCTTTTGGTGGTCCTGAAGGGCTCGATGATGTAATCCCTTTTCTGGAGAATGTGTTGCGAGGTAAAAATGTGCCTCGGGAGCGGATGTTGGAAGTGGCTGAACACTATCAACACTTTGGGGGTGTCAGTCCCATCAACGAGCAGAATCGTTTATTAATCAATGCATTGGAACAAGAGCTTGAGCAACATGGGCCTCATCTACCAATCTATTGGGGTAACCGAAATTGGGATCCACTTCTGCCTGATACTCTGGAGCAGATGAAACAAGCGGGAATTAAACGCACATTGGCTTTTTTTACCTCAGCTTTCAGTTCCTATTCTGGTTGTCGACAATATCGGGAAGATATTCAACGTGCTCAGGAGCAGGTAGGGGAAGGGGCTCCTGAAGTTCAAAAGATGAGAGTCTTTTACAATCATCCCGGTTTCATTGAAGCGATGGTTGAACGAACACAAGAGGCGCTCACTCAAGTTCCTGAAGAGAGACGCGATCAGGCACATATTTTATTTACTGCTCACAGTATTCCTCTCACTATGGCCTCCGGGTGTCAATATGAGGCACAGTTGAAAGAGTCTGCCCGACTCGTGAGTGAGCGGCTGGGATCGTATCAATGGGATCTGGTATATCAAAGTCGTAGTGGTCCTCCTCAGCAACCCTGGCTGGAACCTGACGTTTGTGATTTTATCACTCAGATGGGAGATAAGAATGAAGTGCGGGACATCGTGATCGTTCCTATCGGGTTTGTTTCCGATCATATGGAGGTTCTATTCGATTTAGATACGGAAGCCAAAGATGTGGGAGAGAAATTGGGTATCAATGTAGTTCGCGCCAAAACTGTGGGAGTGCATCCCCGGTTTATCACGATGATCCGTGAGTTGATTGAAGAACGGATTAATGGTGCAGAGGAACGTCCTGCATTAGGTGACCGGGGAGCCAGTCACGATGTCTGTCCAGTCGATTGCTGTTTGCGCACGACTGAAGCTAGGCGTTAAGCTGTGTTCGCATTCTCAAAATCCATTCATGAGAAGGTTAGGTTGCTTAAGTCAGTCTGACTCATCGGTGGTTTCTGGCTCTTCTTCTGGCATTGCTGGCGGAATGCCTGTACTACCCAATTGTTTCTGTTTATTG
This sequence comes from Gimesia aquarii, assembly GCF_007748195.1. Classification (NCBI taxonomy): domain Bacteria; kingdom Pseudomonadati; phylum Planctomycetota; class Planctomycetia; order Planctomycetales; family Planctomycetaceae; genus Gimesia; species Gimesia aquarii. The sequence goes on along the minus strand of NZ_CP037920.1, from coordinate 5,527,596 downwards.
CGACGAATTCGCTTTGCTTCGGCTTTTGCTTTCTTTTCCGCTTCTCGTTGACGTTTGGCAAAAGTGTTTTGGTTTCTGGCGATGGTCGCTCTCCTGGAAATAGGGATTGAATTGATTTCACTGAGGCCGACCAGTCTTTGTCGGATTCGTGAGTGCGATGGTTAATTTATTTGTTTGGTACGTTGTCGTGGTGTTTGCCCTTTACGGCGTCTGCGCTTTGGTTTGTCTGCCCCGTCCACAGCAAATCCAGGCCGGCGATTGCGGGCTCTTTGAGAGTGTCCCGGTTTTTTTGAAGCCTGCTGTTTGCGAGATGGTTTTCGTCGTTCACTCGGTGCATTTAAAGGCTTGGAGTCCCGACGACCAGGCTGTGGATGATTTCTGTCGATAGGAATTTTTTTGCCAATCAATTGCTCAATAGCTCGTAATTCACGACGTTCATCATCAGTACAAAACGACAAGGCAATTCCCGCTGCGCCCGCCCGCCCCGTTCGTCCAATGCGATGCACATAGGCTTCCGGTTCAATGGGTAGATCAAAATTGACAACGTGTGTGATTCCATCGATATCAATACCTCTTGCGGCAACGTCAGTTGCTACTAAAACCTGCACTTGTTTGTTTCGAAATGCTTCTAAGGCCCTTTGTCGCGCGTTTTGTGATTTGTTACCGTGGATTGCTGTAGCGTTAATACGACATCGCATTAACTGCTGGGCAAGTGTGTTGGCAGTGCGTTTCGTTTTTGTAAATACCAAAGCCCGCTCGACGTCTTTAGAATCAAGTACTTTTTGCAGGAGTGTCAACTTATTTCTTCGATCAAGGTATACAATACGTTGCTCGATCTGTTCTACACTAGTTGATTTCGGAGTCACATTGACGTTCACGGGATTTCTGAGCAAACTTTGTGCAAGCTCTGTAATTTTGGGAGGCAACGTAGCGGAAAAGAAGAGTGACTGACGTTGATCTGGTAGCTCTTCAATAATCCGTTTGAGGTCGGGCAGAAATCCCATGTCGAGCATCCGGTCTGCTTCATCCAGAACGAATGTCTCTAATTGATTTAATTTGATATGCCCCTGGTTGATCAGGTCAAGTAAGCGTCCCGGTGTGGCGACAAGAATATGTGCGCCCCGATTTAAGGCTCGCACCTGTTTTCCCTGATTCACGCCTCCATAGACCAAAGCCTGTCGTAGCTTAAGATGTTGGCCGTAGGTTGCAAAACTCTCTCCAATTTGAATTGCCAGTTCTCGTGTGGGAGCCAACACAAGTGCGAAGGGATGATTTGGGACAGCCTTGCGGTTGGTTTGTCCCAGTCGGTTCAGAATCGGTAAGGCGAGCGCAGCTGTTTTGCCTGTACCCGTTTGGGCACAACCTAAGACATCATGTTCTTGCAGAGCGGCTGGAATCGTTTGTACCTGAATAGGAGTCGGCGTTACATACTTTTCATCGGCCAGTGCGCACTGAATGGGTTCTAATAAGTCAAGTTCTTTAAAAGTCTTCAATGATTTTCCTTAATGGATCTTTGAAAGAGTTCTGTTTCCAAAATACGGATGATCGCAAATGTTGAAAGTCTTCAACGAAACTACCTGAAAAGCGAATCTTTCCAAGGTCTGGAAACTGGTCTTCCTGAGTCTTCAGATTCGGGTACAAGCTGTATGCAATGGGAGAATATGTATCACCCAATAGCAAAAGCATATGTGTAAATGTGTCGTGAAAAGCAGGTGAAACACTTCACCAATTCTCTGAGGTATTCACTACAGTGATACAGGTTCGACTGATAACACTAACAGCAAATTTTATTTCTTGGAGAATTCCGGACAAACAAGAAAGCCTCAGAGTTCAATACGTTTGCAATAACGCAGGCAGCATTCCACAGAGGTTGACACAACCTATGGTAGTCAGCAAGAGCATCTGACGAACAAGTCGACACCTGTGTAAAAGGGTTGCAAGAGGCCCTAACTCTGCAAGAAAACCCTGTTAGGCCAGAAAACGTTCTCCATATTGGGATTACGCTACTCGCTTATTTCCGACCATATTGACTGGCTTCTTCCAAGAGAGCCATGAATCTGCAGGAAGTATACCCATGCAGAGTACCGTTGCCAAGCCATAAATTCTTGATGTCTCTAGACTGGCTTCGTTTTGGCCGTATTTAATCGAATAAGTAGAATAAATACCCAATTTTGGAGTATTCGAACGGATGATTTTATGATGCAGTGCGGTATGCCTTTGCCATAGTTCAGTGATCAATACAGAGTGTGTCAATTTCAGTCCTCGTATGGAGGAGGTCATTTCTCATCATTATGAGATTCAGGCTAATACGAATAATAATGTGAAACGAATATTCTACATTAGGTTGACATTCAAATCGTAGTCCTCAGCTCGTTCAAAGCAAAGTTTATTCTGGATGACCTGCAGTCGGTTGTTTAAGATAGGAATATCTTCATTTCTCATCATTCTCCTCGATATCAATATTAGTTGGCATCAAATGCTGCAAGGAATTGCTGTGGGTCGATTTCATTTTCCAGTCTGTCTTATAAGCATCCTCTTCTGTTTAACATTGTCTCCGAGTATTGGATTTGCTGAGCCAAAGCTCAATTATCGTCCGGCTGATACTTCCAGTCCGCGGAGTACACTTAAAGACTTCATTGACGCCAGTAATCAGATTTCGAAGCATGTCCGCGACACCAAATTTGTCAATCGAGATTCTGAGGCTCTGCGCCCAATTATTTTACGGATACTTGACTGTCTCGATCAAAGTGACTTACCAGCGTTTGCCCGCGAAGCCCGGGCTGCGGAAGTGGCGATTTGTTTGAAGGAAATTATGGATCGAGTCGAGTTGCCTCCCTTTGACGAGATCCCAGGGATTGAAGAGGTCGACGCAGCAGGGGACAAATTGACCAGTTGGCGGATTCCCGGAACACGACTCACAATCGCACGGATGGAAGAGGGGCCGCAAAAACATGAGTACCTGTTTTCAAAAGGGACCGTTGATCGAGCAGTACGCTATTACCAGGATATGAAGGCGTACCCTTATCGAACTTCAGGACCTGAAACATCACCCGGGTTTTACCGTTGGTATTTTTCTTCTCCCGGTCATTCAGCGGTGGTACCAATCATTGAGAGATTGCCCAAGGGGTTTCGCGATCAGGTATTTGGTATGGCGGTCTGGAAGTGGCCTGCGCTTTTTCTTTCGATCATTGTGGCGAGTCTGGTAATGCTACTAATCTACCGTATTCATTTTAGACTGACTCAACGTTGGAAAGGCAAGAACATCGTTTGTTACTGCTTGACGATTATATTTCCGATTTTAGCTGTGTTCGCTCCTTTCATCGTAACATATGTAGTGAAAGATCAACTCATCGTACGGGGATGGCCTTTATATATTGTCGATTTTACCTCTCTTCTGATTGCATTACTGGCTTCCATTTTTGTTGTGTTTGCTGCCAGTAATCGTGTGGCAGAAACGATCATCGCTTCACCGAAAATTAATCCACAAGGCCTCAATGCGCAATTAATTCGAATCATTTCAAGACTGATGAGCATGGTGATAGCCGTCGCAGTATTTCTTGTTGGTGGGCAGTATCTGGGAATCAAGTTGACAACATTATTAGCCAGTGCTGGGATTGGTGGGTTTGCTGTGGCACTTGCGGCACAGGATACATTGAAAACTTTGTTTGGCACAATCATGTTAATGGCTGACAAACCGTTTCGGGTGGGGGAGCGTATTCAATTCAATCAATATGATGGTAACGTAGAAGACATTGGTTTGCGCTCAACGCGCGTTCGACTTTTGACTGGGAATCTGGTAACGATTCCGAATGATGAGCTCGCGCGTTGTGATATCGAAAACATCACCCGTCGGCCTTATATCCGTCGTAGTGCAGATATCAAAATTCCATTAGATACTCACAGAACAAAAGTAGAACAATGCATCGAGATCATCCGAAATACCCTAAAGGATCATGAAGGAATGAATCCAGATTTACCAGCGCGCGTTTATTTCGATGAGTTCAACGATGATTCTTTCAATATCAAAGTGATTTATTGGTATACACCACCAGAATTTTGGGATTTTTTAGCGTTTAGCCAGAAGGTGAATCTGCAAATCTTTCAAGCATTTGAAGAACAGGGGATTCAATTCTCACAACCATTACGTGTCGTTCATACTGACACGGAAAGTCAAGGATCGTGAGCAAAAACAACTGCTCTGTCCAAAAAGTCTAGTTAATAAAAGAGCATCATTTCAGATTGCTTGTTCTGTTACTCTTGTGTGATCTTAGGGATTTTCTTCTAAGTAGTGATCAATAAACTCTCCAACTTTTTTTGTCTTTGGCCACTTGCTCAGCAGTTTGACCGATGCTCTTCTAGACAGTTGCATTTCCACCCCAGTGAAATCGAGGCAACACACGATACATTCACTTCTTCTTTACCCTACTGACTGCACAGGCTAAGCCCCTATTTGGGCTAGGAGAATGGAAACTGAATTCCACTGTGTATTTTGATTCAAAGGTTTATTAAAAGTGGTCATCAAAAAGCTGACCACCTATAGAGCAAAAATCTGTTAGAACCAGTGAGAAAATTCACTTTTCGTCTGTATCGCGTATTAAATTATGGCATTTCACACAGGTGATTGTTAAGGCTGCGAAAGCGGTGGCTGAACCATCGGCATTTTTGTCTTCGGCCATTCGAATCAATTCCTTGTTGGCGAATTCGAATTTGTTGAGCTGTGCTTTATATTCTGATTTCGAAGTCTCTGGACTGTCACGCAACCAGGATTCCAGAATCCCGAAGCCCTGCAGGGCACGAGCATTTTTTTCAACAGATTTAAAATCACCTTCGGTCAACGCTGCCAAAATCCGTTGTGACTTTTTCAATTTAGCTTGCATCCAGAAATCTTTTTCCTTTTCTGACTTGTCTTTTTTGCTAACCGCTGAGTTTTTTTGAGCCTTGTTTTTAGGCTTCTCATTGTCTGCATAACTGCTTAGTGCAAAAGCGGAAAGACAAGTGACAGCAATAACAAGAATGTAAGGCATGTTCTTTTTCATGGAAAATCTTTCTTTCAGTTCCTAACTTAATTACAAGACAAGACCGTAGAGCTAACTTGTCTCGTCACGACGAAACAAATTACATTGTCGTTAATCTAGTGAATCTTTTATGCAAACAATTCAAGGCTACCTTATAAGTTGAAAACGGATATAGGTTTTTGTTCTATTTACTACATAGGGGTATTCCTGATGGAGTCACTCTCAGGCAGAGGATGCACTGATACGACGCTCATACTCAGATACGAAAAACAAAATTTTGGTTGGTGTCGACGATCATGTTGACAGCTTTAGTGTGCGTTCTATAGTCAGAAGCATTGCTGTCGATGCGCAGCAGATCTCGTATTGTTATGAAGGCTACTTGCGGTATTTTCGTGGCGAGTATTATTTTGTCTCAGCTGACGAGCCTGAATCTCGGGGTGGTTACGAGTCTTGTTAAGTGCGCAAAATGCACTATTGCTTTCATACCTTTTCCAAAACTATCAATCGATGGGAGATGATAGAGGAGAAATTCCTGATGATTTCATTTCGAAATTCTGTTGGCCTGATGCCTGTATCTAATGGGCTTTCTATTCTTTGTATTCTATGAATCAGTGACTGCCTAGGATGTCCCATCCTCCTCTCTGGTCCATGCCGAGTATGGAGTTCAGAAATAACAGGCTGATTTAGCTACACTGATTCAAATCTCTATTTAGCCAGTGTGAATATTCGGAGAAAATTTCCATCATGGAATTGAAATCGAGGCAATTTTAAGTAAGCTTGACTGAAAGAAAGTGATCGTTTGCTTTGTTGATGAAAAATAAGGCCTTCCTAAGTTATGAAACCTTAATTGTTTAGCCCTCCCCAAATTCATTGGTTCATCTAAAAAGATTCTCATTTTTAATTATCATCACTAACGATGGGATCTTGCTTTAATCCGTTTCACTTAATACAGGTAAAGATAATGATAAACAAAAAGCGTGGATTCACTCTCATTGAGCTGCTGGTTGTGATCGCCATTATTGCGATTTTGATTGCCCTGTTGTTGCCTGCAGTGCAACAGGCACGCGAGGCTGCTCGCCGGGCGTCTTGTAAAAATAATCTGAAACAAATTGGCTTAGCACTTCACAACTATAATGAAACTCATAGCTGTTTTCCTGTTGGAATATCCGGATCGCCCGTCGATATCAATGGGGTTCGCTGGTACAACACCGGAAAGGTATTGTGGATGGCTTATGTCTTACCTTTTATTGATCAGGGAAACTTGTATCAGGATATCGATTTTAATGTGGGGGACCCGGGAAGAAATGCAGTCAATTCTCCTGTGAAAGCCAGAATACTTCCCGTCTATCGCTGTCCCAGCGATCCAGGAAATCAGGCTGCAACTGGTTATCTGCAAGAAGGGCCGAGTAACTATGGTGCCTGTTTAGGTCGAGATCCGATCAATGCGATTTTTGGTGGTGGATCGGCGCATGCAAATAACGGTACTTCGGTACTCTATATGAATAGTAGGACCAAACTCCGTGATATAACCGATGGTTCATCAAATACGATGGTCGTGGCAGAATGTCTGGTCGGAGGAATTTACTACGATTATGGAAATGGTGTGAATAGCCCTCTTCCCGCTTGTAGTAATAATCCTGCGGGGACACCAAGAACCGGTAGAGGTCGTTCCTGGTTTTTTGGTGACAATGCGATTGAGTGGGGGTTTACGACAACATTCCCTCCCAATGCACTTTCAGAAACAGGTGGTTGTAAATCCTATCAGGAATTTGGAAACTCGGATGCAGGCAGCAAACACGAAGGGGGCGCTCACATTTTGTTGTGTGATGGAGCGGTGCGATTCGTTTCTGAGAACATGCATTTGCCTACTTGGCAGAACCTGGGAGACAAAGCTGATGGGAACGTATTGGGAGAATATTAATCAACTGAGTGGTTATCGATCCTGCTGATTATACTCTTTTCACATCATGCTGGTTGCTTCAAAAGATACTCTAATGAACTTAAGCAGATTTTATATTTATTTGGTATTTGGGATTTGTCTCATTCTATTCACTGCTTGTGGAGGCAATTCTGCACTGGAATTTACAAGGGCTCAAGTAGAGGGAACTGTTAATTATAAAGGAGAGCCACTGGAGGAGGGCTTGATTCGTTATGTCCCTGATGGTGAGATCATCAATGGGCAAGTTGCCGGAAAACCCATTTTCGCAAAAATTGAACAGGGACAATATCAGATCCCCGCAGAGAAGGGGGCCACAGTAGGGAAAAACAGAGTCGAAGTGACCTGTTATGTAGAAGCAGGGAAACAGGGAAACTTGTCAGGTGGAAAGGCCGAACTAGTCAAACAAATCATTCCTCCCAAATACAACTCTCATTCTATCCTTTCAGTCGAAATCAAAGAAGGAAAAAATACACAGGATTTTGATTTGAAGTAAGACATAACATTCAGATAGGCGATTCCTTTTAGATTGCAGAATTATTTAGCGAGCGATTTTCGAAACTGGCTAATTTTTGAGACCATTTCCTGGTGTTCTTTTTCTGCTTTCGTTTTGTCTTTGGCATCTTCAATTTTTTTAATCGTTTCTTTGACACGAGTTTTCAACTGTTGGTCATCTGTATTTAGTGTCTCTTGCAAAGTCGGTAGCAGAGGCTCGGCTTTCTTACCGAAAATTGCCAGGGCACCTACTGCATTTAAACGGACCCACTTGTCATCGTCCCCTAATAAGCGAGCGATCGCCTTCATATTGCTTTCGTTGTATGGGTCAAGTCGAGCCAGTTGCCCGTTACTCCAGCCACGCACGGTAGTATCGGTACTTTTCAGTCCCTTAGAATAGCGTTTTTCCAGATCGGCAAGTTCGAGTATCGTGACGCCTTTGGGAATTTTGATTTTGTCCAATTGAATATTGCCACCCACGTAAATCGTTAGAATCGGGTGTTTGCTCCAGATATTAGCACCTTGATCTTTTTTCGTCATCATTTTGGCGATGCCGCCCACAAGATGCAGATTCCAATGATAGTGAATCGTTTTTGACTTGTTGAAAGAGTCCACTACTGCTGGCCCCGGTCGCAACACAACCTCATGCACTTTTTCGTCGGTAGCAGCAAATTTTTTTAACACATCATTCAGTGACTCGTTATTTCCGCGGTAGAAACAGTATTCATTGCCGTTGACCCATTGATGATAAACGCGGCTTTCATGATTGACGACCGGAACAATTCCCGGCCAATCCTGAAAATTGGCCGCATTCAAAGGTTGGTTGCCAAAACTCTCTTCCCCTAAAGCCCATGCGCATGTGGCGCCACTGCAAATAGTCAGCAGGAAACTCAATAGTATTAATATAACATGCCGCATAAGGTGATCTCCTCTCTCAAGAAAATAGTTCGAACATCAATTAAGATAACTGGCATGACAATTTTGTTTCAAGAATTCTCCCATAATTAACAATTTTTACAAAGAGTGTCGTAGTGAAAGGAACTTCTGACTCATTGAAAACCGAATTCACTTTTGGGGGTTTGTGAGATAAGAAAACTTTCATCGATCAAATCAATTTTAGTTAGGCCAGCATTGCTTGAGCGAACAATCTTACCAATTTCGGAGCGAATGGAAGCTAGCTGACCGAATTTGCATAAAAGAAATGACAAAGTTATGATGCAGCGAATAGAAATTTCACTATGTCCAGGAACTTCTCTAGGCAGTTGGCATGACAGCAGACGGGCAAACGATGAGTCGCACTCGCGAGATAGATGATGATCTGGAACACGCGAGTTTGGAGGCAGTTTACGAGCAACTTGATACTTCTTCCAAGGGATTGACTTCGGTCGAAGCACAGACGCGGATTGGCCAGTATGGCCGTAACGAATTGAACGACAAGGAAGTTAGTGACCTGCAAAAATTCCTCCGTTTTTTCTGGGGGCCTATTGCCTGGATGATTGAAGCCGCGGCTTTACTGTCGCTTCTGATGGAGCATTGGGCCGATCTCACAATCATCATGGTGCTGCTTCTCTACAATGCCGTTTCGGGATTCTGGCAGGAACGCAAGGCGTCGAATGCTCTGGCTGCTTTGAAAGCAGGACTCGCTCCCAAGGCGACCGTGCTGCGCGATGGCCATTTTTCTTCTATCGACTCTGCAGAGGTTGTGCCCGGAGATGTGGTACGGATCAAGCTGGGTGAGGTCGTGCCTGCTGACGTGCGCTTTATTGAAGGAGATTATATCAGCATTGACCAGTCTGCATTGACGGGAGAGTCTCTGCCTGTGAGCAAAAAAATCGGTGATGAGGGCTACTCCGGCAGCATTGCCAAACAAGGTGAAATGCACGCAGTGGTAATCAGTACTGGGAACAATACTTTTTTTGGTCGCACTGCCAGTCTGGTCGCAGGAGCTGGCGGCGAGGCTTCGCATTCACAACGGGCGACGACTCAGATAGGAAATTTTCTCATTCTAATCTCGGTACTCCTCTGTGTTATATTAGTGGGATTCGAGGTCAATCAGGATGTCGTAGTAAAGCACCTCTGGCAGTGGTCTGACTTGGCGGCGATTGCCCGTATGGTATTGGTTCTATTAATTGCTTCGATTCCAGTCGCAATGCCGACGGTGATGACTGTGACTAACTCATTGGGTGCTCAGAAACTAGCCCGGAAGAAGGCCATCGTTTCTCGACTGGAGGCGATCGAGGAACTCGCTGGAGTTGACATCCTCTGCTCAGACAAGACAGGGACTCTCACCAAGAACATTTTGACACTCGGTGATCCGATCCTTTTCGATTCAAGCACTACCGATGATCTCATACTAGCTGGTGCATTGGCTTCCGAAAGGGGCAGTGAGGACGCCATTGATAAAGCAGTCTGTGGAGGACTAAAAGAGAGCAAACTACTGGATGATTATCAGGTAACCAGGTTTGTGCCTTTCGATCCAGTCAGTAAGCGAACTGAAGGGCAAGTAACCGATCCAGCTGGAAAAGCAATCAGATATACCAAAGGCGCGCCGCAGGTTATCATCGAGTTGTGCGCATTGGATGATGATGTCAAATCAAAGGCCAAACAAACCGTTTCAGACCTTGCTGCCAAAGGACTACGCGCCCTTGGCGTGGCGGAATCAACTGATGATGGCAAGATCTGGTGTTTTCTGGGCATCTTGCCAATGCTTGATCCGCCTCGAGACGACTCTCAGCAGACGATCGCGCGTGCCAAGGCACATGGGTTGCATGTTAAAATGGTAACTGGAGATGATGTCGCAATTGGCAGCGAAATTTCGACGCAGTTGGGTATGGGGTCTCATCTCATCGCAGCTGCCGACATGTTTACCAGAGATATGGACATGAGCCATTTGTCTGATCACATCACTGGGTGTGTCGAAAAAGCAGATGGGTTTGGCAGAGTGTTCCCCGAGCATAAATATGGCATCGTCAAGGCGTTACAGGATCGAGGACATATTGTTGCTATGACCGGTGATGGAGTTAATGATGCGCCAGCTCTGAAACAGGCGGACTGTGGTGTTGCCGTAAGTGGTGCGACCGACGCCGCCCGGGCTGCAGCAGACCTGATACTGACTGCTCCCGGACTGTCTACGATCATTGAAGCCATCGATGAATCGCGCGAGATCTTCGAACGGATCATCAACTACATACTGTTTCGAGTTGCCATGACTTTGGACATTATGTTTGTGGTCGTTCTGGCAACGGTGTTCTTTGGCTTCTCGCCGCTAACTCCGATCATGATTATTCTGCTGGCTTTGCTGGACGACATCCCGATCATTACGATCGCTTACGATAATACTCAATTGCCGAAAGAACCGGTGCGCTGGGAAATGAGGCGACTATTGTTCATTTCCAGTTTCATGGGGATCATGGCGATAGCTCAAAGTTTTGGCTTGTTGCTGATTGGCATGGAATGGCTCAGCAACAGTGAGTGGCAATCCTGGATCAAACTGAATCAGGAACAGGTTCAGACTGTCGTCTTTCTACAGATTGTGGCGGGCGGTCACCTGCTATTGTTTGTCATGCGTTCGCGAGCAAGTATTTTCCGGCCCCCCTGGGCGGCTATGCCTTTGTTTCTGGCGATTGTGGGGACCCAGATTTTTGCCGTCCTGATGTGTGGATTTGGCTGGTTTGTTACCGCGCTACCTTGGACTATCATCGGGCTTGTTTGGATTTACATCTTGGTTTGGATGGTTGTACTCGATGTGATGAAACTGGCCTTGTATTACAAGCTCGCACAAGATCAGCATTCCATGTAAGCTTCAAAGGTAATGGTCCTGGAGTATCATAAGCTAGTTGATATCGAATCTGGCAGAGGTACCGAAAGGAATCGTTAGAATCTTCTGAAATAATAAACCTTCTTAATTCTTGCTCAGATACGAAGTGGGAAAATCCATTGAAATTTATTTCGAAATCAGAATCGTGAGTCTCAACATCAAAAGTTAGTCGTTATACTTTAAGGAAGAATTTTTTTACCCCCTTCGAATTCGAGGAGAACCAGCATGACCGACCAACAAATTACCCGTCGTAAAGCCCTGCAGACTACAGCTGCTATCGGAGCCGGTCTCTGGTTGGGAACGTCTGTCAGACCGACGCGGGCAGTGGCGAATGAAAAACTAAACGTGGCTGTGATTGGCATCGGTGGTCGTGGTGCTGCGAATTTAAACGCTGTTGGCAAAACAGAAAATATTGTCGCCCTCTGTGATGTCGATGAGAAACGAGCGGGTAAAGCCTATGAACGTTATTCGAGTGCGAGGAAGTTTGCCGATTTCCGTCGTATGCTTGACGCGATGGAAAATCAGATCGATGCTGTTGTGGTAAGTACTCCCGACCATACGCATTTCCATCCTTCTATGATGGCGATGACGATGGGCAAACATCTCTACTGCGAAAAACCTATGGCTCACTCAGTTTGGGAAGTACGCGAAATGACCAAACTAGCTGCCAAAAAGAAACTGGCAACACAACTGGGTATGCAGCGGCACGCTTATAAAAATATGCATCGTGTTGTCGAACTCGTACAATCGGGTGCGATAGGCGATGTGAATGAAGTTTATAGCTGGGTGAGCAGTAGCCGAGGGATGCCTGCACTTCCTGTGAAAACTGTTTCGCCTCCGGAAACTCTCGATTGGGATTTGTGGATCGGTCCTGCTAAATTTCGTCCTTACGCTTTGAATGCTAAAGGGCAGGGAACGTTAGCGCCATACAATTGGCGATTCTGGTGGGATTACGGTACAGGAGAAACGGGAAACTGGGGCTGTCATATTCTGGACATCCCTTTTTGGGCACTCGACCTGAAATACCCCACACGCGTTGAAGCCTCGGGGCCAGAGGTCGATGCTGAACGAACCCCTACAAAAATGCAGACCAGTTTTGCTTTCCCTGCGAACAGCAAGCGGCCTGCGCTTGAACTTCACTGGTCTCAGTCAAAAAAAGGCCCTGCTATTCTGAAAGAAAAAGGAATTAGTCTGAAAGGTGCGAATACACTCTTTATCGGTTCGAAAGGGATGCTGTTGACGGGGTTCAATTCTCACAAATTATTCCCTGAAAAAACTTTTGAAGGATTCAAAGCACCTGAACAGTCCATTCCGGATTCACCCGGTTTTCATCTGGAATGGATTGACGCCTGTAAAGGTGGCACACCTGCGACTTGTAATTTTGACTATTCCGGTCCTTTGTCTGAAACCGTCTTGTTGGGAAACACAGCTTATCGTGCGGGAGGAGGCTTCGACTGGGATGCAGCCACTTTGACAGCTGGGGGAAATGAGAATGCCAGGCAGTATCTTTATTCCAAGTTCCGTAAGGGATGGGAAGATTTCACGAGCTAAAGCTGATGGTTTCATTTGAGAAAAGACTTGGAAAAAGTATTTTCTTTCGTTGTCTCATTTCAGCGAGATGGCAGATTACTTCACTTCAAGAAAAGAAATACCTCCTCTATCTAATGGAGGCAAACTACTTTCATTTTGCAAAAATGAACAGAAACACAGTTTTATTTTAGTGTTTCTGGACTATTCATATTTAGAATGGGACAGTGTGTCTTAAGATAGAGATACGGACACACATTTTTGCTATCTAAGAATCAGTCCCTTTTTCTGAAACCCGTAACCATCAACTCATCAAGATGTTTTTTTGCGATTTTGTGCTATCTATTGAATCACGGATTTTATAACTGACTAGCCACAGATACTGGGAACGATCTATGACAAACTCTGGTCAAAAGAGCAGCCTGAAAGTTCAAAGCAGTCAGCAAAATGAAGAACCAGCAGATGAGTTTCACATTGTCGGTGTTGGTGCCTCTGCAGGTGGGCTTGAGGCACTAGAGCTGATGTTTAAGATGATGCCTGACGACGCTGGTATGGCATTTGTCATTGTACAACATCTCTCCCCGGATTTTAAAAGTCTGATGGATGAGCTAATGGCGCGTCACACCAAAATGCGCATTAACCGAGTTGTAGATGGGATGGTGGTGGAACCCAATTCTCTTTATCTGATTCCTCCGAAACAGGACATGGTCATTTCTGATGGAAAATTACTTTTAACAGAAAAAGATACGTCACAATCCTTATCACTACCCATCGATCATTTCCTGCGTACATTGGCTCAGGACGTAGGTCGAAGAAGTATCGCCGTCATTTTATCCGGAACGGGCAGTGATGGTTCAAGAGGGATTCGTGATATTCATGAAGCAGGTGGACTGGTCGTCGCACAGTCTCCACAAACTTCTAAGTTTGACGGCATGCCTAAAAGCGCGATCGATACGGGAATTGTTGATGTTATTGTACCACCGGAAAAAATTTCTGATGTTCTGGAACGTTATATTAATCACCTGCATCAGACAGAATTGGACCAGCCACCACTTGATGAATCAAGCATTGAACATGTTTTTCGGCTGTTGCAGGAGCGTCACCGCATTGATTTCAATCATTACAAGCCTTCCACGATTGGACGTCGAATTGAACGTCGAATTCAATTAAATCACCATGGTAATATTGACGAATATGTCGATCGGCTTGAAAAAGAGCCTGCAGAGGTCGATCAACTCTATAAAGATTTATTAATAGGTGTCACTCGCTTCTTCCGTGATCGTGAAGCATTCAAAGTTTTAAAGACCGAAATTATTCCCCAGTTATTACCAGAGAAAAAAAAGTTCGAGGAATTCCGGGCCTGGGTGGCGGGATGCGGAACCGGAGAAGAAGTTTATTCCATTGCGATTTTGATTAATGAATACTTGCGTGAAACAAATAGGAATATCAATGTCAAAATATTTGCTACTGATGTTCATCAAGCATCCATAGATGTAGCTCATCTGGGAATTTATCCCGAAACGAGTCTGGGAGAAATGGAACAATCCATACGAGATCGTCACTTTATAAAGACGGAAGATGGATATCAAATTTCTTCTGAGATCCGCAAAATGATTGTTTTCGCGCAGCACAACCTGGTTAAAGATGCGCCCTTTACTCGGTTGGACATGATTTCATGTCGAAATTTATTAATTTATCTTCGCACGATGGCCCAGAAAAAAGTGTTATCGTTATTTCACTTTGGATTAAAAACTGAAGGAATCCTTTTTCTCGGTTCGAGTGAAAGTCCGGGCGAGCTTGCTGAAGAGTTTGAAACACTTCATGAACGTTGGCGATTCTTCAAAAAGCGACGTGATATCAAACTTCCTGCCTATTTACGGGATCCCATTAATACCGAGCGAGAGCGATTGAACGCACCAGCTCGAATGGGATCAAGAAAGAAGTCGGATTCTTTTGGGAAAGATTTGATTGCAACCTATGACAATTTGCTAGAGCGATTTATGCCTACCAGTGTGCTGGTGAATGAACATTGGAATGTTCTTCAGCTGTTTGCTGGAGCGGGAAAGTATCTGGTTCATAATGATGGTCGCTTATCAACTAATTTACTTGAAATGATCGATGATGATTTAAGGCTGGCATTGGCGGGGGGCTTGCATCGAGTCTCTCAAAAGCGAAAGGCAATTCGATACAACAATGTACTTGCCAGAACATCAGAAGGAGAGACGCAACTCAATATTCAAATTTCTTTAATGGAAGACGAGTCACCTAATCCTAATTATTTAGTTCAATTTGAAGAAATAGACGTGTCTCCTGAACAAGAAAAGCAGGGATCCGATTATCTCGATGTTGAGGAAGTGACGAGAAACCGAATTTTGGATTTGGAACAGGAAGTTCGATATACCAAGGAAAACTTACAAGCCACGATTGAAGAGCTGGAAACCAGCAATGAAGAATTGCAGGCCACTAATGAAGAGATGGTTGCCTCAAATGAAGAGTTACAGAGTACTAATGAGGAGTTACATTCTGTCAATGAAGAGCTCTATACCGTCAATGCAGAATATCAAAATAAAATCGCAGAATTAACAGAACTGACCGATGATATGAATAACCTCCTGGTCAGCACTGAGGTTCACACGCTCTTTCTCGACGATACACTATCGATCCGAAAATTTACACCTAGGATGGCACAGGTGTTTAATTTTATTTCCACTGATGTAGGCAGAAAAATTAGTGCTTTTACTCACAATATTATTTGCGACGATTTAGTTTCTAAGATCCAGAATGTATTGGATAAAGGAGAAACTTATGAAGAAAAAGTGCTGAGCAAGCAAAACGTACATTTTTATATGCGAGTACTTCCCTACAAGTCGGCTGAGTATGTTCCCGGTGATGAAATACCGGGAATTGTACTGACCTTGATTGATATCAGTTCTCTTGTTGAAGCGGAAGAATCCATTCAAAGAGAGCAGGAGCGTTTTTCGAGAGCCATTGCAGCTAACAGAGATGGTACCTGGGACTGGACCAACGTAGGAAATGATGAGATGTGGTGGTCCCCTAATTGTTATACTTTATTAGGTTACAAACCAGATGAGTTTCCTGCTTTACATTCTGAGTGGCTGAATTTAATACATCCTGATGATCGTGAACGGGTACAGGAAACAAGTGTGCCTGGAAGCGATAGTTGTTATGTTGAATTGCATCGCGATTTTGAATATCGCATGTTGCACAAAACTGATGGGTACCGCTGGTTCCGGCATCGTGCGATTGTCGATCATGATGTTTCAGGTAAACCGGTACGCATGACGGGGTCCGTAGGCGATATTCATGACCGCAAGTGTGCAGAAATGCAAAAGGTGGAAGAAATATTAAAACGTGACAATTTCCTGGCGATGCTGTCACACGAACTCCGTAATCCGATGGGAGCAGTACTCAATGCCATTAGCCTGATTCAGGATAAGACGTACCTGGATTATCAAGCTTCCGGAGAAATAAAAACAGACGCTCCTCAAATTATTGAGCGACAGACAAGACACATGGCTCGTTTATTAGATGACTTATTAGATATCGCACGATTTGGGCAGGGGAAAATCGAATTTCGGCTGGAAGTGGTCGATGTAATTGCTCTTGCACAGGAAGTGCTTGAATCAGTCAATTATCAGATTGGTGAAAAATCGCAGACGTTACATATGATGATCTGTGATGGTCCCATTTATATCTATGCTGATCCGATTCGAATCAAACAGGCCCAAGTCAATTTACTCAACAACGCGTCGAAGTATACGCCTGAGGGTAACGATATCTGGTACAGTATTGATTATCATGAGCATCAAGTCTGTATTACAGTGCAAGATAATGGTGACGGGATTCCAAGCGAACTCTTGGCAAGTATTTTTGAATTATTTGTTCAATCTGATTCCACTTTAGCCCGATCTGCTGGGGGTCTGGGAGTTGGTTTATCGCTCGCCCGAAGCATCGTGACGACCCATGGTGGCGATATTCAAGTTGAAAGTGATGGAGTCGGGAAGGGCAGTACCTTTAGAATCATTTTACCGATGACGGATAAGACTCCCAAGACGTTGAAGCATGAACCAGATCTAAGCTTTGAAGGATGTAAGATACTTCTTGTTGAAGATAATTTTGACGCGCGAAATATGTTGGCGGAAACACTTCAGATAAAAGGATTTGAAGTATCGGTTGCCGGTGATGGATTGTCAGGATTAGAACTTTATAAAGTGAAAAAGCCTGATGTTGCTGTTATTGATATTGGGCTTCCCAGAATGGATGGATACCAACTTGCCAGAGAAATTCGGAAACAAAACACGGAATTACCTCCGGTACTTATTGCGCTTACCGGTTATGGGCGTCAATCTGATCAGGAAGCCGCTTTGTCAGCAGGATTTGACACACATCTTGTGAAACCAATAGATCCCAGTGAATTAATTGTTCAAATCATCCATCAAAGAGCAAATATACAAACAAATCTCAGTGAAAAGTAAGGTATATAACTCATTTACAAGAAAATGGTTGACAGGTGAAATATATTTCGTTAAAAATTTAGATCGCATTGATCGACACCAGCAGGTATGACTAAAACAGAGCAGGGATGCTTAGTGAATTAACATGATTGTTCTCGAATTCCATGGATGGAACATCGAAAGCCAGTTATTCCACGGAAGGAAATTCCCATGCTTATTCTCAGTCGTAAGCAGGACCAAAACGTCAGCTTCCCCGATCTTGGTATTACGGTAAAGATTCTTGGTGTGAGAGGCTCTACTGTAAGAGTCGGATTTGATGCTCCCGTCGAATTCAAAATTGTCCGAGGCGAATTACCTGAAGCAATATCTCATGACTCAAAAGAGCACCAGATTGTTCAAGTCCCTCCTGAACTGCGACACAAACTCCGAAATCAATTAAATTCTTTGAGTATTGCTACGCATCTTTATAAAGAACAAGTGGCAGCTGGCTTTCATAAGGAAGCTGAAAAAGTCTTTAAAAGACAAGTCGAGTTACTGGAAAATATTCTCGAACAAAATCAGATTTCTTCTGAGGATGCCAAACATTTAGAAAAGAAGCCAAATAGTATTCTGTTAGTTGAGGATCAGGAGAACGAGCGCGAGATGCTGGCAGGCTTACTCGAGATGCATGGCTATCAAGTCGCTACAAGTAAAGATGGTGTTGATGCTATTGATCATCTGGAGAATAACCCGCTTCCTTCGATCATTCTTTTTGATATGCGAATGCCTCGCTGTGATGGACCGACAGCGATTAGACATATCCGAAAGAACGAAGCTTATAATCAAGTGAAAATATTTGCAATAAGTGGAACAGCTCCTGAGGATTGTTTCGCTCAATCAGAAAATGAAGGTGTCAATGCCTGGTTTATGAAGCCCTTGAATCCAGGAAAACTTATTGACGCGATGGCAGTTTCCTGTCGCACTTAATGGAGTCTCACTAAGGCACGAGTATTACTTGGAAGGATCGTTGCGGGGCGAAATAACGCTGTTCATGGATGGGAACAAAACCGCTCAAAAAGCAATACTGTGTGATTTAGAGAGCCATCAGTAAGCTGATGGCTCTCTTTTTTAATACGACCCGTTCTGATTCTGACGAGTGTTAACTGATTCAAAAGATCAAAGAGCAAAATCAGGTAGATTTCGGTTTGGTTTGTTCCAGCGAATTCTTGAGAGTAAGAGATCACCCTTATAGCCACCTCGGGGAAGCCACTCTCCGACAGTCACGCAAGACTCATTGGGGCTGAGATTCGTCACATCAAAGTTACCCATGATGGCGACCTCGTTGGGTTTATTGACTCCATCACCCACTAGAGGCAGCACAACTTGTTCTGACTCCCGAATCAGACAGAGTTTTTTCGGATCAACGCGTGCGACCCACAATGGAGAACGCCAACGGATAACATTTTTGTTCGATTTATCTTTTCTCGTATAGACCAGAAAGAGTTCATCGGAATGAGTGAGCCAGTGTTGTTGTGTCGTTGACATGCCAATTGGCTGGCCATCGTCCCAGGCCCAGGCTGTTTTTCTGTGGTAGTTCAAACCGTCCGGGCTGACGGCAACATATCCATGTCCATCCTCTGCGCGAATGGTCATGAAGAATTGATTCTGGAACCGCGTGATGGAAGGTTCGAGTAAGCCACGCCCGACATTATTTTTTAAAGGAGGCCCCACTTCCAGGATTTTTAGTTCTGAGCCATCAAACGAACAGCGAACTCCGGCTACCATGCGATGGTCTTTTTCAGGTCCAAATGTGAACGACATCATGATATCGCCGTTAGGCATCACAATACGTTGCCCACAATTATTGGTATAGATAAATGAACCGCGTGGATCGTCCCATTCCAGAATTTTCCGTTCCGACCAGATGCCATTTTTTTGTCGCACTGCATACACCGGATAGCGTGCCAGTTGATCGCCTCTTGCAAATCGAGGTCCGCGATAGAAGACGACATGTCCCAGGGAAAGAATGGTATCTGTCTTTTGATGGTACTGCGGCGTCACATCACAGACCCCTGCCATCAATCCCGGGTGTCCTTGAACTGGATCACGTCCGAGTGCTGGAATTGGTTGGGGAATACTCCAGGTCATTCCTCGATCCTGGGATTCACTCCAGTGGACAGGGCCAAAATAATCTGAGCCTCCAATCTCCTGCAAATTGGCAAAGAGTGTCGCTTTCCCGTTTTTACCTGGAATCAGGCAAGTGCGTGGGTGAAACCAGGTTGTTCCAGACCCATTACGATTACGAAAGATCGTTTCTTTTGTAATCGATTTGATTAGTTTGGCGTTTTTCTTGTTACTGTAGGCAGCTTGCAATGCAGTAGTCCCAATGGGACTTACCATCGCTAGTGCAGTGGAATTCACAAAACTACGACGGGAAATAAGTGAATGACGAGTCACGAATTTATGCTTTCTATTAGAGAAGATGTTTCATATGCATCAGGCGTAACGAAATCATAGACAACTCTTTGTTACGTTTACCAATTAAACTCTCACTTCTACTGATTGTACTAACGTCATCAGGAAACGAGGTACCTCGCTTCAAAGATACTTAATTCTGGGAGTGATTCAATACATTATAATCAGTTTCACATATGAGTTGTCTTTCCCGACTTCCAATCATAAATTCATGAATTACCGAATTGCGCAATTATGTGAAAAGCATATTTATCATCGAATCGGTCTTGATGTTTTCTAGACATATCGGTAGTCTTTGATGTGTTGCTAAGGCTAAGTGTCCATCTATAAACCAGTGAGATGTAATCAATGCTGACAGTCAATGGTTATAAACAACGAGTTTGTTCTGGTCTGTCGCGGCGTGAAGCGTTGCAAGTGGGAGGCGCGGGGTTGTTTGGTCTCAGCCTGCCGGGTGTCCTGGCTGCTGAAGAAACGGTTGGCACCTTTGGCAATGCAAAGGCGAAGTCTGTCATTTTTCTGTTTCTGTTTGGTGGTCCAAGTCAGCTTGAATCATTCGACATGAAGCCGGAAGCTCCAAGCGCGATTCGTGGGCCGTTTACTCCGATTCACTCACGAACCCCGGGTTTACAAATCAGTGAGCACCTGAAGCGTACTGCGAATATTTCAGATAAAATCTGTGTGATTCGTACAATGACGCATCCACATAATGATCACAATGCTTGCCACTATATACAGACCGGACATAAATGGACCCGGTCAGCTGCCGATGGAGGGGATGTCAATGCCCGCTCGACCGATTGGCCCGCAATGGGAAGTGTCGTTGAATACCTTTCACGCAAAGCCTCGGATGCTCATGATCGTAGTCTTCCCGATTATATTTATTTACCGAATAAGCTGGGGGCGCTGCAGGGGTTGGAACGCACTGGACAACACGCCGGCTGGCTTGGCTCAGCCTACGACGCGTTTGCGACCAACATTCGCAAACGGAACTCGGCGGACAATCCCTATTTTCGCGACTGCAACGATGAAGAACTGGATTTCCGTATTCATGGTTTAGCGACGACGAAAGCGATTACATTAGACCGTTTGAACAAACGAAGCAGTTTGTTAAAACAGTTCGATCAAGCAAACAAATCATTCCACAATGATCAGGTTTATGAGAATTACGACCGCATCCAACAGCGTGCCCTTTCGCTGGTCACGTCGAAAAAGATGCGATCGGCCTTCGATATTAAGCAGGAGTCGGCTGCGATGCGAGATCGTTATGGTCGGCATCTGTTTGGTCAATCGGCTTTGATGGGACGACGAATGGTAGAAGCAGGGGCGCGGTTTGTCACAGTCTGTTGGGATGCCCCCGATGGTTTTAGCTGGGATTCGCATCGTAGTGCGCATTATCTGGAAAAGTATCTTTTACCCGGTTTTGATCAGACTTATACCGCGTTGATTACCGATCTGGAAGAACGTGGTTTGCTCGATGAAACGCTAATCGTCACCATAGGTGAAATGGGCCGGACACCAAAAGGGACAAGTAATTGGGGCCGCGGGCACTGGTCACACTGTTTCCCCTGTTTACTTGCCGGAGCAGGGATCCGTGGCGGTGTTCTTCATGGAATGTCCGATGCCCATGCCGCTTATCCAGTAGAAAACCCTGTCAGTCCCGAAGACCTTGCAAAAACAATCTACTGGTCACTTGGCATCGATCCCGATCTCTTTCTTACAGATCAGGAAGATCGTCCGATCCCCATCATCGAGAGTGGCAAACCGCTCAAACAGTTGTTTGGTTGATCTTCGAATTCTTGCGTCTAACTTGATGAGCTTAAGGCTTTCAAAACCTCTTTTACGTTGGATCGATTTCCGTGGGTCTTGCTGATTTTGGCAAACTTCACTTTTCCATCTGTGCCAATGACAAAGGTTGATGGATATGCTGTTTCGTTCTTTGCATCCCAACGCAGACCATAGGCATTCGTGAATTTGTAATCGGGATCGAGCAGGAATTGGAAGTTAGCTGGAAGCTTAATATTTCGGGTAAACTCACTTGCGCGTGAGCTGAGATTTTTTGCGGTGCCGGGATAAACCATCACAACGGTTGCATTTGCCGATTTCAGTTTCGCAGCGCTCGTGATAAATTGACCCACCTGCCGTGTGCAAAGAGGACATTGATATCCAGGGTAGCCTCGCAGCACAAGCAATACGACGGGGCCTTTTTTGAGTTCATCTGAGAGCTTAATCTGCTTGCCGTTTAAGTTGGACAGCGAGAAATCCTTGGCAGTTTTTCCCACAGCAGGGGGAGATGTATTTTCTACACCAGCGTACACATGGGGCTGAGATACATTTTGGGACAACAAAATTAAAGTCAGAGTCAATGTAGTTTTACTTACTATATTAAACAGTTTCATGAAATCAGTTCCTTAATTGTAAACGATACGAGCTGAGAGATTTGTTGATGTGTGGAATTGAAATTAAACGAAAGTTCTCGTATTCAGCGCTATTCGTTGTATTCAGTTGCAAATGGTTCACGTATTATCTGATGTTGGTTAAAGAACCGCAATCAAAATTCTCTTGACTTGGGAAGATTATAGCTTCAACACATATTTCAAAATGTGAGGAACATCACAGAATCAATAAATAAATCAGATAAGTCATCAACAGACTAAATGTTAACTCTATGAAACATCTTCGATGATTTAACAATAAAATTTTCAACTGGCGAACATAAAATTGGGAGAATCTAGTCTATTTATTGTTTTATATAGATTTGATACGCTGATTTGAAAGTGATAGCTCGCTCTTGAAAATTAAATGGTTATTGAAGGCCATGACATAACTGAGGTAATACCATGAGTCAATCAAACAGAGTTCGTTGGGGAGTCATTGGTCTAGGTTGGTTTGGTGAAGTTCATGCCGATAACCTTGCCGAAATTCCGGAGATTGAATTGGCGGCGCTCTGTACTCGACGGCCTGAACGGTTAAACGAAATCGGAGAACGGTTGGGAGTTAATCGGCGGTATACAGATTATCGCGAGCTTCTGGCAGACACTGAGATTGATGTAGTGAGTATTACGACGCATATTAATGACCATCGTGACATTGCCATCGATGCACTGCGCAGCGGAAAGCACGTCTTGTTGGAAAAGCCGATGGCACCAACGGTGGCTGACTGTGAACAGATTGTTGAAGTTGCCAATAACGCAAAGGGCTTCTTCATGGTGGGGCACATCTGCCGGTTTGATCCCCGGGTGACGATTGCCAAACAGGCCATTGATGAGGGGCGGATTGGTAAAATCATCTCAATGCATGCGCGACGTAACCTGTCGAAGGCAATTGGTCAGACAGTACTTGATGACATTTCGGCATTGATGGGCGATGGAATCCATGATGCAGATCTGATGCTTTGGTTCAGTCAAGCCAATGTATCGACCGTGTATGCACAAGAGGTACATCCGGGGCAGAACAAATTCCCTGACGGTGGCTGGTCTATTGCACGACTTGATAACGGTGCAGTCGCCGTGGTTGAATCGGTCTGGCATCTACCGGAATCAACGCCCTACGCCATTGATGCACGACTGGAGGTAATCGGCACAGAAGGAGCCCTGTATATCAACTGCGGTGAAGCAGGCCTGACAATCCACGACGCGCGAGGCGTCAAAATGCCAGACACAATGTATTGGCCACGTCCGTTCGGTAATTACTTTGGTGTGCTGAAAGAAGAGCTATGTTATTTTGCAAACTGTGTAAGAAATAGCGAAGCCCCAGATCGGATTACGCCTGCGGAATCGTGCGCTGCAGTTGCCTGGATGGAAGCGGCGACCGAGTCAGCGCAAACAGGCTCGGTGATTACGTTCTGAAGAAGCGGTTCTAAGAAATAAAGCCCCACTATTTCTAAATAGTGGGTTCTCACTGAAAATCACAGAACAGACAGTGTCCGCCGAGAATGCAATCGATGGCATCCGTGCAGAGATGCCACAAAAGTCCGACTGCGACAGCGCGCCATTTCCAGGAGGGAATTGCCAGCAGACACAGATAAACAATTCCCGCCCAGATTGTGTGAAGCGGATGAAATCCAATACTGCAACGGTTTGGATCAAAAATGGGGTCAGCTAAAAGATGATCCACGTCGATGAGCATTGTGGCCAGCATGATGAGCCCGGCTTTCCACCAGTTCTCTTTCCAGAACAATTTCGCAATTACGAATGGTACCAGCAGGTGGCATGAATAGTGGATGATATGCCTGACGAGATCAGGTACATTTTCCATATAAACCGCACTTCTGTTTATGGTTTTACATTATGAGTTTCAGTTTTACTTACGTTGGTAAACCGTAAGGACTGCGATAGGTTTTGTCTAGCATTCCGTTGGCTTCGTCACAGTCAATGAATTGTTCTTTTATGGGGTCAAAATCAAGACGCCCGCGGGTGCGGTAAGTGATTTCACCCAGATGCACCAACGCGCAACTGCGATGCGCGGTTTGCGGGTTGGCTTTTGTGGGCTTGCGAGTTCGTACTGCATTTAAGAATTCCGACATATGTTCGGCATAACCGCGTTGTCCTCTCAGAGCTTTTCCCTCGGTAGGACCTTTTTTGTTCTTGGACCCCAGGAATACACTGAACGCACCTCGCCGTGAGAAGATCATATGACCTTCCGTCCCGTAAAATACATTACCGTTATCAAAGCCGTGCAAACCGTAGGATGTGAAGGGGTAATTTTCGTAAATCAGTAGTCGACCATCAGGGTACTCATAGGTAACATTCATGTTATCAGGGTATTCGCTGGCGTGACCGTGTAACATCATACGACTGCCACGGGCGGTAATTTGCCGGGGCAGGGTTTCAACTCCCAGTCCCCAGGCTGCCATATCAAGATCATGAATTCCGTCATCTCCTATTTCACCATTGGCATAATCACGGAACATGCGCCAAGAGCCGTGAAAACGATGTTGATTAAACGCACGCTTCGGTGCCGGTCCGAGCCAGCGGTCATAATCAACACCATGGGGAGGAGCACTATCGGGAACGGGTTTGACAACGCTTCTTGATTCCGCGGTCCAGGCACGGGCGATTTTGACTTCGCCGATGATTCCCTGTTTTAATAGTTTTTCAGCCTTTTGTGTCACAGGGCTGTTGCGCATTTGGCTTCCCTGTTGCACCACGCGTTGATACTTCTTAGCTGCCTCTATTATTTGGTGCCCTTCGTTATAAACGTGTGAAATTGGTTTCTCAATGTAAACGTCCTTGCCTTCCATCATGGCAGCGATTGTCATCGGAGCGTGCCAGTGATGAGGTGTGGCGATAATAACTGCGTCTACATTTTTATCAGTGATGACATCTTGAAACTGAGCGGTTTGTTTAGCTGCCTTCGATTGAAAGCCATTCAAATACTTTGCCGTACGTTCGATTTGACGTGGATCGACATCACACAGATACGAAATGGAGACCGGCTCTTTGCGTGCGACGAGTCCTTTGACATGATGTCCCATAATTGAGCCACATCCGATAATTCCCACGTTTAGTTTTTCCGGGACCTCAGCACCAAATGTGTGGACTCCACCTAAAGCTGATGTTGCAGCCGTGATTGCTGCAACTTTGGTTGAATTCTGTAGAAACCTTCGTCGTGTCTGTTTGTGATTCATGGCTTGTACCCTTTTCCTCTATTTCTTCACGATTTGTTAATGAAATATTTATGAAAATATCAGAGAGCCCAATCCGTGTTAACTTCAAGTTAGCAATCAGTTAAATGTCATTGTACTGAGCATATCGACATTGAAGTGTAAACAGTCGATGGATAACGTAACCGCGTCATTATTAAACATTACTTTTATACCATAGTTTAAGTAGTGTTTCAGTATTTACCCTGATTTGCGGACTTTTCTATCCACATTTTTCAAAATAAGGAATTCACGATGCGAACTCATTCGTCTTGCCGAACTGTTCCCGGGCTTCATCGTCGTTTTGCATTCACTTTAATTGAATTGTTGGTCGTGATTGCCATCATTGCGATCTTAATTGCGCTGTTGCTTCCTGCAGTCCAGCAGGCACGAGAGGCAGCCAGACGTTCTGCCTGTAAAAATAACTTGAAACAACTCGTCTTGGCATTACACAATTATCACTCGACCTATTCCGTGTTTCCTCCTGGTAGCGTAAACGGACGAGGCGATAATCCGAACGGCGCTCATGGGTCTGGAACAGCTGCCATTGGTGGTTCATGGATTTTGATGTTGCTGGCAGACCTTGAGCAGTCGGCCATGTTTGATGATTTCATGACGATTGCGAACGAACGACCGGAAGTTCTCGATTGGCTTGGAAATGGTGTTTATACTTCACAAGGGATGGACGTGGGCAGCAAACAAATCAGCTCGATGCTATGTCCCTCACATCCTAAAAATAAAGAACAGTTTGCCAATGGAACTGGTTTAGAACACCTGGCCCGAGGCAATTATGCAGCCAACTATGGCAAAGCAGGTTATGGTCGGATTCATACAAATAATGGCAGTGTGGGAGGCGTCTTCGGCAATAACTCCAGCATTGCGATGCGAGACATTATTGATGGGACTTCGAACACGCTGGCGTTAAGCGAGCTAAAGTTTCGGCTGCAGGACTCCACGGGACCATCCAGCCAGGATACGCGTGGTACCTGGGCATATGGAGTGATGGGAGGCAACGTTTTCAGCACTCAGACTGGACCAAACAGTTCAACGCCCGATGGTATTTGGGGCTGCCGCAGTTTCCCCGCTGAAGACATGCAATGTGTCCAGATTGGTTCGCCTTATACCGAGATGTATTCAGCGGCGCGCAGTTATCACATTGGTGGCGTTCAAGGGGCGATGGCAGATGGCTCTGTACGATTTTTCTCTGAGAACATTGACTTAACGCTCTGGCAAGCCTTGGGTACACGAGGTGGTCGCGAAGTGGTGGAAGGTTTCTGACCCGAACCTTTAGCATCTCGTATTCGATTTACTCAGTCTCTATTCATTTTGAATTTGACTTGTAATGTTCCTTACAAAAGGTACGTTGCGTCGAGTTCTTTTAGTTCGAATAAGCACTATGATTTCATTTAAACGACGAACTTACGCTCTCTGTTTTTTTCTGAACTTGTCATTTATGATGATTGGCTGCGGTGGTGACGATAGCTTACCCGTTTATCCCACTGGTGGTGTTGTTCTCTATGATGGCAAGCCCATGGTGGGAGGAGGGGCTATTTCATTCACTCCACTCTCAGCACAAAAAGGTAAGATGGCCGGTGGAATTATCAAAGAGGATGGCACATTTGTAATGTCAACTTATGATGAGGGAGATGGCTCAATCGCTGGGGAATTCCGAGTCGTCGTTTACCAAACAACGGTGCAAGAGCCAGAAACTGTGGCAGAAGATAGTGATGGAACTAAAACGGGGAAAAACTTTGAGCCCGCTCCCTCTGAGCCAATTCAAACTGTCGACAAGAAAGATCGTATCCCAACCCTCTATTCGGATGCTGTGAAATCACCAATCACAGTCAAGATCGAGCCGGATGGTCAAAATGAGTCGTTAAGTATTGAGCTGAAACCCATGTAATCTTTTTGATTCCACGAAAATTAATGAAAAAACTGTCTTAGTTTTTAGTACTGATTGTATCTCAAGTGGTGTAAACAGTATCGCTGTAAGAAGGAGATTAAGCGGATTCCAGAACTCTGGAATCATCCGATTCAATTCCGTTTGATTCAGAAATCCATCTCTGGTATCATATCAACATCCTTTTATGTTGATTAATGGGCTTTGCGATTCTTTGTTTCCAGGGAAGAGATTTCATGCTGACGATTCTTGGTAAACCGACTGCGAACAACGGTTCATTTTGTGATGGTGTTTCTCGCCGTAGCTTCTTGAAAATCGGAGGCATGGCCCTTGGTGGGATTTCACTACCGGGTGTGCTCAAGGCCGAAACTGAGAGCCGAACTGGCAGCAATCACAAAGCGATTATCAATATCTATATGCCCGGTGGTCCATCACACATTGATTTATGGGACCCTAAGCCGGATGCGCCCATAGAAATACGTGGCGAGTTCAACCCGATTCAAACGAATGTACCCGGAATTCAAATCTGTGAACTGTTCCCGCGAATGGCTGCCATGATGGACAAGTTCATTCCCGTGCGTTCTATCTCTGATGCCGACGGCAGACACGATGCTTATCAATGTATGACGGGCAGACGTTTCAATAGTCGCAAGCTACCCGGAGGCTGGCCGGCAGCGGGGGCCTTTGTCTCGAAACTGCAAGGTCCAGTCAATGCAGCGGTCCCGTCGAATGTGGCCCTGATGTATAAAACGGGTAACGGCACTTGGGGCCAACCTGGTACGGGTGGCTTTCTGGGAGTTCAACATTCGCCATTCAATCTGGTAGGGCGTAAAGCCCGTAGTTCACCTGAGAATATGATTCTGCAGGGGATCACACTCGAACGTTTACAAGACCGGGTTCAGTTACAGCGCGCGTTTGATACGTTTCGTCGAGACGCCGACACTTCGGGATTGATGGAAAGTATGGACGTGTATGGCCAACAGGCGATGAATATTTTGACCACCTCGAAACTGGCCGATGCATTGGATCTCTCGAAAGAAGATCCGCAAATTCTTGCCCGTTACGGTAAAAGTGATGAAACATTTCAACGCGATGGTGCGCCCCGGATGATCGAAAATTTCTGTCTGGCGCGGCGACTGGTCGAAGCGGGTGCCCGGTTTGTTTCTTTGAACTACAGCCGTTGGGACTGGCACGGTCCCGATGGTATGAACTTTCCCAAGTCTCGGGAGGAATTTCCACTACTCGACCAGGGGCTTTCCGCTTTAGTGACCGACTTGCACGAACGCGGCCTTGACAAAGATGTGTCCGTTGTGGTCTGGGGTGAGTTTGGACGGACGCCGAAGATTAATCGAAATAACAGCCGCGACCATTGGCCGAAAGTCTCTTGTGCGATGCTCGCTGGTGGCGGTATGCAGACCGGTCAGGTGATCGGCAAAACCAACCGCAACGGCGAATACGCGATTGACCGCCCCGTCAAGTTTCAGGAAGTCTTCGCCACGCTATACCAAAATGTCGGCCTGGATCTCAACGGTACCCGCATCTTCGACACCAGCGGCACGCCGCAGTATCTGGTAGACCAGGGCATCGACCCCATGCGCGAACTGATTTGATTAACATATCAAGTGTATTTGGTGTTGTCTGGAATGCAGAGTAGAGTAAAAAGCCCAGACCTAATACTATTAAACCTTTATTGCTTTCCTGTGCATGTTCTTCGTGATCTTGTTTACAATTTCACTTCACAAGCGTTAAACTATTACACGCTAGACGCGGGCATAACATTCATCTTCTGTGAGGAATCGCTATGCGCAAGACTTATGAATTGACTGGTATCGTATTGTGTTTGGTCGTGTTTTCGGTATCAGCGAGTGCTGAAGACACCGTGCTCTTTAACGGGAAAGACCTTGATGGTTGGTCTTATCATCAGAACGATAAACCAGAGGTGGAACTAAGTGACGCCTGGGTGGTCCAGAACGGATTACTGGTTTGTACTGGAGTATCAAAAAGTTTCTTGATGCACAAGGGGCAGTTCAAAGACTACGTGCTCACTCTCGAATGGCGAGCAAGGCGTGTGAAGAATGGAGTCACCGTTGAGGCCGCAAGTTCAGTTTACATACATACGATAGATGAGCCAGGCGCCTTTTTGGCTCCGAAATCGGTTGAGATATCAATCAACAATGATATCGGTGCGGTTTATTTTCGTGATGTGAAATCGTCTACAGACCCAAAGAAGTGGGCCTTCCGGGCGCCCAAGCTTCCCAGGAAAGTGGAAAAAGACTTGGGCGAATGGAACCGTTTGAAGCTGATCAGCCGTGGGAAACGACTCACGGTTATTATCAATGATGTGGTAGTGAATCAGATTGACGGTCTGAACCGGACCAAGGGGGCGTTTGCTATCAAATCTGTCCCCGGATTTTTTAAGGCTCCCACTTTTTACCGGGACATTCGAGTGCAACCTGTTTCCGATGCTCATTTGAAAGACGAGAAGAAGGCAACGCAACAATTGGCTCAATTCAAAGCGGAAATTGCCAAGAAAGAGGCCACTGAAAAAGCAATGCGTAGCGAAGCAGAACGCAAGAAGCAGATGAAACAAAAGGCACTTGCCAAAGGCTGGGTCGACGTTGACATCGCTCAGGAAATTGATTTCAAGGCTGATGCATTCCACTTGCCGTTTCCTGCCAATGCACAAAAACTGGAATTTGATGCCAAGTTCAAGGATATCAGCTTTACCAGTCCTTCTACACTCGCAAAGCTGACCAGGTTCTATCAAGTCGAAATGGCTAAACGCGGTTGGAAAGTGGCTGAGAAAGAACTAGAGGAAGATTCGATTGATGTGACCTTTAAAAATGGCAAAGCGGAAGTTGAGTTGAGCTTGAATGAACGATCGAAGGGAATCAAAGTCGACATGGACTGCAAAGGACTATCTTTTGAAGGCTCAAATGATCCTGCGGCCCTCGCTGCTCTGGGTATTGCGCAACCAAAGGGACATCTTTTTCTTCAGAAAGAAATTCAATTTCCTGAGAATATTCAGTCTCTGAAGTACGATGACGACGATCGTTGTACGTTTAAGTCTAGCATGGAATTGCAAAAGGCATTCGACTATTTTGGTCAGCAACTGCGTAACAAAGGTTACCGAGAAACGCGGCGCCCTATCGTCAGCAAAAAACGACGCTATACCGAGTTCGCCAAAGATGGCATTGAAATCAGTGTCAATGTCTTCACCGACGCGGTCGGCTCCAGGATCATTCTTGAATATGATGAGTAATGTGGAACAGCTCGATTCCAAAAGTGTAAGCACTAGTTTAACACCTAAAACACATTTTGCCTTACTCGTAATGAGCTTTCTTACCTGGGGCTTTTTCGTATTGTTAGGGTTGCCTGACTATTATCAAAGCTGGAGCTTTGCCGCGAAAATAGTCATTTGCATAGCAGTGACTTTACTGTATATCCCGCTGACACCTTTTATTTTGAAGCTGATCGACAATAAAAATTTTGTTAAGAATTCGTTATGGCTGGCATTTTATTTAACGTTACCATTATTCGTTTATGACTACATCTTTATCGTTCTGATCGGGGGAGACAACATCACGTTTGTGTTCCGATATTGGTATCTGAGCTTCTTTTACTTCTCGTTCTGGATTCAATTCCCACTGATTGCCAGATTTATGAAGAGCTCCGAGTAAAAGTTATCTGACACTGCGTTGACTTTAAGGGAAGTAGTTGACAGTGCCGCTACCGGTTGTAAAGACATGGGATGGTGGTATGCCGTTTTGATCAGCAAGATCGGCGGCGTTACTGGCTCCAGTCACTTTTATGGTAGTACCGCCATGTGTATGTAATACGATCGTCCCAGTGCCGGCTGTTCCACCACCCAGTCTATTGTCAGTAATATTTACTCCCACTTCCTGAGCACCGTGATTTGCTTCAGCAAGAATACTATCGTTATTCAGGGCAAAAATTGAAGATTTCGAAACAGTGAGGGTGGCACAATCCGTTGCCCGCATACCGATGCCTGTATTTGAGAAGAGACTGGAATCGGTGACATTGATATTACTATCGCCCAGCGACCAGGTACTGTTGGCAAGATGGCCGTTGGCTGTGATTGTACTGCCATCCTTGATCGTTACATCAGTATCGTGAAAATGATAGATACCGTGACCATTGGCTCCGTTGGTCGTGATACTACTGTTAGTAAAATCTATATCAGAATTGCGGGTTCCAAAGATACCGTATGCACTTGTTCCATTGGTCGTAATATTAACCATGTCATAAATCTTTATTTTGGGAGTTATAAATAGCACGGTATCTAAATGAGTGTTAATACCAACTGCACTTTCTCCATGAGTCGTAATATTACTACCGTTGTAAACAGAGACGTCGCTGGTGCCCAGTGCATAGACACCAAATGCATCTTTACCATGGGTGGTGATACTGCTGTGATCCATTTTGACTAAAGCATCGTCTGGCGCAAAGATGCCGTAAGCTCCCTCTCCGTGGGTCGTGATGTTGCTGGTAGAGAACGTTAATTCGGAAGATTCAAAGACATAGAGACCTAAAGCACCTAATCCATGAGTGGTAACATGACTACCGTTGTAAACATACACATTGCTCATCTTCTGTGAAAAAATCCCGTATGCTGTTTCGCCATGAGTGGTGACATTACTATTGTAATCAAGGGTCGCTTGGGATGAATCAATTGATACGATACCATGTGCGTCTTTTCCGTTGGTGGTGATATTGCTGCTATTGGTGACCGTTACTTTTGAGAAATCCTCTGTATAGACGCCATATGCACTGAGTCCGTTGGTGGTAATGCTGCTGCCGTGATCGACTGACACAAGAGTTGCAGCCGTATCCTTCGTATTGATGCCGTATGCGAAATTTCCATGCGTGGTGACACTACTGCCGTAATCTACCAACGCCTGAGATGAATGTACTGAATAGATACCATGTGCATCATTTGCGTTGGTGATCACCTTGCTGTTATTGGTGAGTGTTGCTTTCGAGGAGTTGAGCGTATAGATGCCGAATGCATTAAGCCCGTTGGTGGTGACGTTACTGCCGTTGTCAACCTTCACGACAGAAGTGCCTTGCGAAAAGATACCGAATGCGTTGTCTCCATGAGTGGTGATACTACTATTGTTATCAACGGTCGCCTGGGATGCATTTTGAGCAAGAATACCGTCTGCATTGAGTCCGTTTGTGGTGATGTTACTGTTATTGGTAAGCGTCGCTTTCGAGGAGTTCAGCGTATAGATGCCGTATGCGGAGTGCCCATGTGTGGTGATACTACCACCATTATCAACTGTCGCCTGGGATGAATCTACCGCATGGATACCGTATGCATTGGGCCCGTTAGTGGTGATGCTACTACCATGGTCGACCATCACAGCAGAAGTATCCTGGGTAAAGATACCATATGCGGTGTCTCCATGGGTGGTAATCGTACTACTGTTATCAACCGTTGCCTGAGATGTGTTCTGTACAAGAATGCCGTAAGCATCTTTTCCGTTAGTGGTGATCTTACTGTCGTGATCGAGGGTCACAACAGAAGTGCCCTGCAGATGGATGCCGGCTACATTATCTACTGTGGTGTTGATCATCACATTGTCGATCACTGAGCTTGCGACGTTATTTCCAAAGATGCCGGCTCCCGTAGCTGGGTCAATGATTGACAGGTTCGATGCAAGAGTACTATTTGCGAGTTCGATTGCGTTATTTGTTGAGTTTTGAATGATGGGAATCATACCACCTAAGCCATTACCCGCCGGCAGGGCCACAGATCCCAGTTGCAAGGTATTGACCCTGCTTGCGAAGTTACCACCTTCACCGAACAGACGCTGACCATCCTGAAGCTGCAACGTTCCCTCTCCAGAAAAAGTGCTACCGGAATAAAGATAAACATTGTCACCGGTTTGGGAATTCGCGAGAATATCACCCAGGTTGTTGAGCGGGTTTTCATAGGTGCCATCACCGCCATGGGGGGCTGTGCTATTAACATGTACAACCCGTAATGCACTTCCGTCTGGATTAGTGAGTGTGACATGACCTTGCACCGGTGGGGGGCCGATGATACCTTGCGCGACAGTGATCGCCGACTTCCGATATACGGGGTCGTTCATTAAAGCATAGGATGGACGGCGAAACACTGGTCGGTCTCTTTTCAAAATATCCGTGTAGAGTGTCGCCCCAAAGGTGACCTGTGTTTTAAAGAAACGATCATGCTGAATTCCCAGATTGAGAACGACACTATTGGAAAAATTTGTGTTCAACCGTCCTGAAATACCAGGGGCATCTGTCAGGCCGGGGTTATCGTAATAATAGGCGCCTAGATAACCACTGATAGTGGTCCCGTCGATGAGATCTTCAGCAAGTTCTCCACCAACCTCGCAGTCGAAGCCTCGCAACGATTGTTCAATCTGTGACTTTTGACCAATCAAGGTATCAAAGAGCAGGGAGTTGTTTTCAAACAGCAGTGTTCCTGTTCCGCTGCCTCCCAAACCAGTTGAAAGAATCGTACGATCCCGGCCTACAGGAACATAAAAGTTATTTCGAAACTGTAGACGCTCGAACATCAGTTCCCAACCAAAACCAACCTGACGGTATGTGGAGAAAGCAGTCCGGCGTTGATCAGTGAAGACATTGATTCCCCAAAAGCCATCGAACCCGAGCTGTCCGCGGAGCCCGGTACCCAGGTTAAAGCCAAATTCGGAATTATGATCGACCAGTAACCGTGTGTCAAAAAAAAGCAGTAGATCTTCATCACCAAAGGGTACAAACGCGCGGAAGTCAGAAAAATTCTCATCTATGCCATTCTCTGGAGTTTGTGTGTGGTGGCCGAAGCGTGGTGTAAAATCTTGCGCAAAAGCTGTGGATGTTCCATGGAGCGCAAGTAGAATCAACAGACCTGAACGGATCAGAATTTGAGATCTTGATTGTTGTGAGTTCCGTCTCATTCTGATTTTCTACAAGTGAAAAAATCCTATAAATAACTCCATTTTTGTATTGATATGTATATAGATTTTCGACGGAGGAGAATGCCTTTCTGTGACTAAAGGAGATATCGAATTTTATTTTGATATGAATCATTCCGCATAGTCTTGCTATACAGGTTATAGAGCCTGATTATACCGGTTATTCAGAAAGAATTGAAAAAAGTATCTGGCACTTTTACTCTGTCAATTTCGATTGGTCCGCCAGGATCTGTTTGAGGTAAGCCGGATAATTCACTTTAGTAGAGCCTTGAGTCAGGCTATCACCGAAACAGATGACTTTCTCAATGTTCAAGTTTTCCATTACCAGCTTTTGTGCAACCAGTTTTGCCAGCAGTTGATAACCTTGTGGAGTGAGATGCACGCCATCCTTCAGCCCACTATTGGCGACGTTGCGAATAACGCTGGTTTTCTGTTGATCGGCGATCTTGTTTTGTATGAGATATTGATGAAAATCGAGCAAGGGGATCTTTCGCTTTTGGGAGATGTCTAACAGAATGGAGCGTACTTCCTGCATTCGTTGAACGGGGGATTGATCAGAAAATTTTTCAGGATCATGTCTGCTGAACAGCAATTCTGGAATACACGGGGGTGGGGTCATCAGTAATACTTTCGCGCTACTGGCCTCGATTCGATCAATGAGAGTATTCACATTCTGTTTGTAGACCTTTGCCTCGACAAAGCCGCCCGAATTGAGTCGGTCATTGGTCCCTACCATGAGGACAACGACGCTTGGATGATGCGCGAGCACATCGCGATTGAGACGTTTCAGCAGTTGGGAACTACGATTGCCTCCGACACCCGCATTAATCACTTCAGCGGCACTCGCATTTTGCAGCAACGCAAAGACACAGACTGTTAAGTAAATGGAAACGATTTTGTGCATGCTATTTCTCCTCAGTAGACCTGTTCGAGTATCAGAAGAGATCTGCAGAAAAACTTAGCCTGACCATGATTTTATAGTGAGTTTTCATGGTACAGAATACCGTATGAAAGAGGCAAGCAAGACTTCAAAGATAATAAATTGTTCATAACGAGAGAATAATCTTGGTTGCATTGACTACGCGGGTACCACACAATGGAGATGAGCCTAGCTGATGATTTAGGACGAATGACTGAGTGATTTTAATACAAACTTTGGAGATATCGTCAATGCACGAAAAAATGATCGTTTTTATTCTAGTGAGCTTTTTGACCTGCAATTTGGGAACTGTATCACAGGCTGCGGAAGCTCATGATGATCGTTGTGTGGTCTTAGTGAGTGTGGACGGACTGGCAAATTTTTATCTGGATGATTCTCTGGCAGATATGCCGACGTTAAAAAAACTGGCAAAAAATGGGGCACGCGCTGATGGGATCGTTTGCTCGTTTCCAACGGTTACCTGGCCCAATCATACCACACTGGTTACCGGCACAACGCCTGCTAAACATGGAGTCATTGGGAATAACTATCTGGACCGCAAAAGTGCCTCTCCAGTGCCGTTTATTCCCGATCCCCTGTTCGACAAGGATCAGATTGTCAAGGTACCTACCATATATGATGTCGCGCATCGGGCAGGGTTGGTGACAGCAGGGATTATTTGGCCCGCGAGCCGCAACGCCCGCACGCTCGATTGGACTGTACCGGACATGTTTGGTAAAGAGGCCTGGCCGAAGTATGGAACGAAAGTCTGGCTGGACGAATTGCGGGAAGCTGGTTTGCCCGTTGATCTGCATGGTGCATGGACGCGTGAGAGCGGCGGGGGTGTGAAACGGGATTGGCTGTATACCCGCATGGCCCGGCATCTGTTCCAAAATCATCCGCCCAATTTGTTGTTGATTCACCTCGTCGAGGTAGATCATGTTGAGCACAAACATGGTCCCAGGAGTCCTGAAGCCTACTGGTCGGCCAGCTATGCCGATGATCGTCTGCGAGATCTTGTGGAAGCGGTGAAACTCTCTCCCTACGGTGAAAAGACGACTTTTGTGATTGCCAGCGATCATGGTTTCTATCCGATTACGAAAGATATCCGACCGAATGTCATGCTTAAAAAGGAAGGGCTATTGTCCAAAGAGAAAAAACAGGCTTATTGTCTGGCACAAGGGGGGGCCTGCATGGTCTATGTTCTGGATGATGCAAATCGCGCGGAAACCATCAAGAGTCTGAAGAAAAAACTTGCAACTATAGAGGGAGTTCAGTCTGTACTCAATGCCGACGAATATACGAAACTCGGTCAACCCACACCAGAGCAAGATTCCCATGCACCGGACTTATGGCTGGCGGCGAAATCGGGTTATTCGTTCTCGAACAGTCAGTCAGGCGATGAAGTAGTGGCCCCGCGTAAGACCAAAGGGGGGACACACGGTTATCTTCCCGATGATCCGGACATGCTCGGAACACTGGTTATCTCAGGTTACGGTATTAAGCCAGGCACCAAACTTGGCAAGGTCCAGAGCCTTGATGTGGCTCCCACCATCGCAAAGCTGTTGGGAGTGAAACTGCCTACTGCTGAAGGAAAACCGCTGACTAAGGCGTTGCAGGAAGACTGAATGACGATGGCTTCATCGGAATCAATGAGTGAGGCTTTTTTGTCTTTTTCTTGAGCGGAATGGCGCTAGCCACCGGTCAAAAAGCAAGAGTCATAATACCGGCGGCTAGCGCCGTACCGCTCAGCTCGGTGTGCAGAAATCAATAAAGGACTATTTTCCTTAATCATGCCGTGACTAGCGTCCCTTTCGTTTTTAGATTTCCTTTTTTCTCTCATATTGCTGTTGACGACAGTTGTCGTTTATATATACTGACGACACATGTCGTTTAACTGGTCATACTCAGGGAGTTCACACGATGACGAATGCCGAGGGGACATTAACAGCGGCGCAATACCAGATTCTCGAAGTGATTTGGAACGGACCGAAGGTTGGGATGACGGTTACGGAGATCTGGGAGAAAATTTGCGAGCAACGAGAAGTGACACGGACGACTGTCTTGAATCAAGTCGATCGTCTGGAGAAACGTGGTTGGTTGCAGCGAAAGAAACATGACGATGGTTTTCGCTACGTGGCGACACAGAGTCGAGAACAGGCTTCTCGTGAAATTGCTGAAGAGTTTGTCGATTCGTATTTTGCAGGTTCTGCCAGTGATTTGCTGATGAGCTTGCTGGGGACTAAGAAGCTGAAGCCAGCTGAGATTATACGCTTACGTGAAATACTCAATTCGAAGTCATCAAACCGCAAGACGAAGAAGTAGGAGTTCCTCAATGCCATTCTTCCCATTTTCTGCTCAGGCCGCTTTGCTGATTTTTAATGTTGCTCTGGCTTCGATTATTTTAAGCCTCGTGGCTGTATTGGTCGGATTATGGGCACGTCGATGGACGTTACCGACGCGGCATGGATTATTTTGTATTGCCCTTGTATTAATTTTGGTCAGTCCATTGGCGAGCTGGGTTACTTCTGGTCTGGGGTTTGGGGTTGTGCCGATTGCCATTGGCTCATTAGATCGTGTGGGTTCGCCTGCTTTAGAATCGTCTCTACCTGCTGAACTGGCTGGTGATGGTGTTCCTGTTCCGGTTTCATCACCCAATTTGATCACAACAAAAACACACGACACAGACGATCAAAGCAGGATTGAAAGTTCCTCTACTGTCGAACCGAAGCAGGAAACAGTTGAGATTGCCGCTGATACCATGCCGAAGAATTTGGCGGGAACTGAGTCACCAGGAACACCCGAATCAAATCAAAAACTTTCAAGTGTCGAAGTCATTCGAACTATTGGTGGCGTGATTGCGTTAGTTTGGACAGCCGTTGCTTTTTGGCTTCTAGCGAAGCTCGTTCGTGGCTTGTTTGTCATTTGGCAACTGAGACGCTCGCTACAGCCAATAACCGATGTACGCATCATTAATGCAATGCATCAAGTCTATCCTAATAAGGAGGGAACTAAAACCACAACTGTTTTTGAATCGCCAATAGCACCTGCTCCATTGACTCTGGGGCTCTGGCGATCAGTGATTGTTATGCCGGAAGGATTGGCTGAGTCACTGAATGATGAAGAAATTGCCTGCGTTCTGGCTCATGAGGTGGCACACGTTACGCGCCACGATACGTCAATCGCAATACTTCAACAGTTGGCTGGTATCGGGTTTTGGTGGAATCCTTTGCTGCGACACATCAA
The DNA here is from genome assembly GCF_007748195.1 of Gimesia aquarii. Classification (NCBI taxonomy): domain Bacteria; kingdom Pseudomonadati; phylum Planctomycetota; class Planctomycetia; order Planctomycetales; family Planctomycetaceae; genus Gimesia; species Gimesia aquarii. Next base: position 5,489,200 of record NZ_CP037920.1, on the reverse strand, counting down.
TCGGCAGATTGGCTGTTTGCGCGAACGCATCTGTGACGATCACGTGGTTAAACGATTGGGCGATGGGCTACTGCTAGCCGAAGCGATTGTGAAAGTTGCCGAATGGTCTACTAACCGAAAGGTACCTATTCCATTGGCCACAACCTTACTCGACGATGCGGGTGACATTGAACAACGCATCACGCGACTGATGAAACCAGATCGAACATTTTCTATCAAATTGAGTGCCAAATCGGCGGCGCTCATTGGTCTGATCGGAATCGTTCTCGCTACGATACCACTGGTACCAGTTGTACGCGCTCAAGTCGTCAGTCCAAGAACAGATTCTCCCACATCGTTTGTTACCGATAGAGTACCTACGGTTGACACGGTCGCAGTTCCACAACTCAAAACCAAAATCGAACCGAAGATCAAAGTTGACATCGATCAGAAGAATCGTAAGTTAGACAAAGCTAAGTCAGCGGTAATCATCAAACAAAAAAATACACTTACCGGTCGCATCGTAGATAAGCAGCAACAGGGAATCGGCGGTGCCGAGATGCTTCTGGTGTCCTACTTAGACATTCAGACTGGACGCATCAGTAAGGGGCGAGTTATTGATTCGACGATTGCAGATTCAGAGGGAAATTATTCTTTCAAGCTTTTGGCTGAAGAGATCAAGAAGCAAAGATTCGTTTCGGTTTGGGCTAAGGCCGACGGTTACGTGGCCAGAGGCAGTCGTTGGTCAGCCACGAATTCTGCTGTATCCGAAAGAAAACCGCTTGAGATATCGTTGGCTGCGACGGCTGGAACGTGGGTGGATGTGCTCGACCCGGCTGGAAATCCGCTTGCGGGCGTGCGCGTGATCCCGCGAAAAATTGTTTTTAGTCAAGGAGCGGTAGGTGATCCGTTGCCCCCAAAATGGGAAGTGCAGTCGACGGGAACTACCGGCGTAGACGGAAAGGCCCATATGCCACATGTTGTTCCAGGATCTCTGTATGAACTCGTTCTTATTCCACCCGGTAACATGGGGAGCATGCAATATAACTTTAATTTCTTCCTGAATGTACGCCCTGCAAAAAAGGCGCCGCACTTCACGTTGCGTCTGCCTGAAATGGGATCAGTGAAGGGACAATTGGTTGTTGCAGAAGGATTCGCGTTACCAAAGGATTTACAGTTGACGTTACAATCAGTGCCGCGAATGCCACCAGGATTCAAAAATATTGTTGATGTTCCGATTGGTGCTGACGGAAAGTTCTCCATCGATAAACTGGCGGTAGGTTCGGTTTTTGTTCCGGCGTTTTTATCTAAGAACCAACCTCTGCGTGCCAATGTGCCTGGCCGGATCGAGGTGAAAGCAAATCAGGAGACTCAGCTCAAAATACCAGTCGCCCCTGGTATCAAAGTTTATGGACGAGTTCAAAAGTCTGATACGAAAGAGAACGTTAAGAACTACGGAATGACATTGATCTATGGACAAACCGTTAGTAACCGTGGGGCAGATTTTGACTGGTTAAAGTTCAATCTGGTGACCGACGCTGAGGGACGATTCCAGTGCATTGTTCCGCCGGGGCCCATCAATTTGCGATGCACCCAATATGCGGATGGGTACCGGGCGGTAACATCTTGGTTGCCCCGAAAACAGAGGGGGCGCTTAGGAATGAAATTTGAAATCCCGGACCAGGATTCTTTCGATTTGGGAACGATTGAGCTTGTGAAAATGGTTCCGATTACAGGTCAGGTTGTCGACCTCAAAAATGAACGACTGATAGGTTGGAGCGTCTACGGTTTCCCGAAGATTCCCGGATTTACTCAGTCGGAAACCATGAACTCGATGGCAGGAGTCGAGACCGATAAAAAGGGGACTTTCAAAGGCAGTTATCCTGAGACTTACCCGCCTGCCTACTGGAGAGTCTCTCATCGGGTTTGGAAGACGAGGTACGAATGGGATAATCCTAATTACGCAGCCAAAGTCATTTCTCATGAGCCGTTCGTCCTGCAAGTCGATACTTCAAAGGAGTGGCAGTATGGAGAACAGATTCCCTACGACACGATCCCTTTGCAAGAAAGAATTTCTCCATCTGACACAGATCAATAGAATGTAGCCTCTGTTTCACGTTTCGCGAGTTATGGCCGTTCGTCCTTTGGTGCACGTTCATCGCACTTTTTACACTCAAGTTGATGTCCCAACATGGAAGTACGACCGGATTCTGATGTAACCCATTCACGAACAATCATGGGGGGATCATGACGGACGTGCTGATTGTGCCCACAATCTAATTGCGCTACCCAGTGTCCCTCGCCATCAGTGTGGTAGCCGATGATTGGTTGCAACACTAATTACTCCATGTTTAAAAAATTCCAGGGTCACTTTTACTACCACTAAAGACACGAAAAGCACGAAATCTCGAAGCATTGAATTTTAATTTCGTGTCTTTAGTGTATTTCGTGATAGATCATCAACCAGAATCAGTTTCCAGTTGACATCAATCAATTTCTTCAAAGGTCTGATTTCCGATGCGATATTTTTTCCAATCCTTGAAATCGAAGTGCCACCATTCAAATTCGTAGACTGTGAAATCTTCTGCTTCCATGGTCTGACGCAGTAATTGTCGGTACCAGCGCTGGCGAGACGTTCCTCCGGGATACAGTGGAAAAGAACGTGGTGAAAATTCATCATAGCCGGCAACCATCTGGATTGGTTTGCCTGTCTTGAGATCATAAAGCGTCAGGTCTACTGCACAGCCACGGTTGTGACGAGAACCATGAGCGGGATTGGCGACAAAGTCTTTAAGTTCAGATGGCGTCGCGTCCCAGAACATTTTTGTGACGTGCCAGGGGCGATAGGCGTCATGGATCAACAGGCCGAGACCTCGTTTTTTGAGCCGTGCGTTTGCCCGGACGACTGCTTCGGCGGCAGGACGCTGCATGAAGGACCGTGGTTGTTTGTAGAAGACGGCACCGGTGAAGTTGTTTTTTGTGGCATAGCGAATATCGAGCTTGATGGTGGGGTCAAGAGTTGTCAGATCGACCAGATCAGGCTGTCGATAATTTCCGGGTTCGGGTGGTGGAGATGCGGCGAGTGCCGCTGCGCGGAGATCATCGATCGGTTTGACGGGTATAATACGAAAGGTTTCACCATCTTTGGTACCGACTTCACGACGCAGAAATTTCACCTCGGCAGCAACGACCTCAGTCGCAATGTCATCTTCACCACGAGTAAATTTCAGACCTTCACCATGGTACAGGCCGTAGTCGGGAAACGTGAATGTGTTGAGGTCGACCTGCTTCAAGGGGTAATAATAGAACCATTCGATCAACGCGTACAACTGGCCTTCGTCTTCAAAGATATACAAAGTATTGTGATCCCAGCCATATTCACCAATCAATCCTTTCCAGTCTGTGGGAATTTGTGGTGGTGGTGAGTCTGGTACTCGATCGTATTTTGCTTTACCAACCTTGAGGACATCCTTGTTTTCCAATTGCACTTTGGTGCCAAAGCCGAACGAATCATCTGTTACAATCGTACCGTCATCGGCGGCAGAACGGAGTTCGTAGCGATAGGAGCCGCGGTGCATAAAAACATCGCCGTTTAGCTCTGTGATGCGAGTAAACTTGTTTTCTTTTTCATTTCGGTAGAGGCCAACCAGCTCTTCTGCACGTTCTGCAGGAATGGGGCCAGTCATGCGGTAAACCGGAAGTGGTTTACCATCTTGAGTGGCGATCATCAATCGCAGCGCATAATTAGTCAGCCGACTGACAACCCCGTTTGTCCCATCCAGTGAAGAGACGGCGGCAACACCTATCTTCCGCTTGGGTAATGCTTCCAATTGTGTGGAAAAGCCGTAGACCGCACCACCGTGACCGACTTTAGCGTATCCATCCAGGTCCTGGATACGAAACCCAATACCATAACTTAGCGGTTTGCCATCGGGGTCTTTCTGCGGTGAGATCATCGATTGATACGTATCTTGTTTTAGAATTTGACCATGGTCAATTTGCCCTTCGTTGAACATACAGGTCAGAAATTTTCCTAGATCCACAACATTTGAGTACAGGTTGCCTGCCGGTCCCGTACCGAGGAGAAAGTTCGGTGCTACGAAGCGTCGGCCATCATTGGTTCGCATCCAGCCTGTGGCGAGATGTTTTTTGACGGTGGGAGTTACTGTGAATCCACTATGATTCATCTGTAGAGGATCGAGTATTTTTTGGCGAACCTGTTCGGCGTGAGAGAGATCAAGTTGTTTTTCTAACACGGCACCAACCACGGCAATCGCTGCATTCGAATACTTCGTTTTTGTGTCTGGTTTGTAGACAAGTGGTGTGCTGTTGAGACTGGCAACGGTGTCTGCCAGCGTTGGTTCTGTAGGATCGAAGTAGTTCCCGACCGGTGATTCACGAACCAGGCCGGAACGATGTGTCATGAGTTGGCGAAGTGAAATGTTGATCCCATCCGGATTGATCGGTTTAAAATCGGGAAGATAGGTCTGGACGTTGGTGTCCAGGTCGAGAGTCCCATCTTCAACGAGTTGCATGACTGTCACATCGGTGAAGAGTTTCGAAACAGAACCGACCCGGTAGACCGTTTCCGCTGTGGCAGGGACTTTACGGTCCTTATCTTGAAAGCCAAATCCCTCTGCCCAGACCAGTTTATCGTCGTCAACGAGCGAAATGGAAAATGCAGGAATTTGCTTCTGTTCGACTTCGTGTCGTATCGCAGCCTTCAAGCGATCAATTGCGCTCATGTAGTCGGAACTTTTTTTTTCATCTGTAGCCTTTGATGAGACGGTATTGGCTATGTTTCTAGCGAGCGACAGTAACGGAACTTTTTGTAGATTACACATGATAGCAACTGAGGTGCCTGTCGCTGGGATAAGAAACAGGACTGTCGATGTTCCTGCCTGCCCACCTGTGTGCCAAACATGTTTTTGACCGGAACGTGAGGTCACCTTCCATCCCAGTCCATATCCAGTATGATTCGCAGCAGTTGTTTTCTGGCTTGTCCACATCTGCTGCAACGTTTTCGGTTTGACAAGCTTTCCTGTATTCAGCGCAATTGCGAATCTTACTAAATCAGATGAAGTTGATAAGAGCCCACCGCCGGGGATCTTCATGCTGGTGTCATGAAGTGGTGCATTATATAGATTACCTGCTTTAAGGTATTTTGAGGTGTTTCGCATCAACAACGAGATTGCTGTCGGGCGGATGTAGCCTCGTGATCGGTTTGGAATAATTGCATACTGATTGTCGACCACTGTCTGCTGCATTCCCGCTGGGCGGAAGACACGCTGCTTGAGGACTTGAGAGAACTCTTTTTCTGATGCGCCTTCGCAAATGCTGCCCAGCAGGTTATAGCCAAATGTGGTATAGAGAAATTGACTCCCTGGCTGATGTCGTAACGGGTCGTCTTTGAATGTTGCGAGTGCGGACTGCAATGTGAAGTAGTGATCTGTCGAAACAGGCTCTCTCACATTCTTATAGTGGCGTACTCCTCCTAAATGTCCCAATAGTTGTCGTGTTGTGATGGGCCAACGTTTTTTGGGAAACTCCGGACAATATTTTTGTACGTCTGCGTCGAGATCGATCAAACCCTCTTCAGCCAACGACATGACAGCAACAGCGGTTATCGATTTGGCAATGGACGCGGTGCGGTAACGTGTCTCTGTGGTGGCAGGGACCGAGTTTTCGACGTCAGCCTGTCCGAAACCACCTGAGAAAAGTAACTGATTATCCACTGCAATCGCGATAGACAAGCCTGGGATGCCCTTGTCATCGACCAGTTTTTTGATTTGCTTTTCTACTGATGTTAGGATCTGAGCTGGTAGTTTTGGTTCCTCTGCATGAGCACAGGTAATCAGACCAAGTAAGATAATGATAAGAACAAGTTGCTGGAAGATTTTCATTGTAACCTCATTCGATGTTGATCAGTCATTGGCACGTGCAGGCTACACGTGGCATGTTCGTATTTGTTGGATTCAGGTTCTTTTATCAGAGTGTGGATGATCCTCTTTGACAGATTGTTTCTAAAATGCAGTCGTTCGCCTCAATACATTCAATGAAGCAGAATGTGTTTAATTAACAATTGTACCCTGTTATCGTAAATTGCTTGAACTTTAGAGTCAAACATGAATCACAAAAGGGATGACATTCGATCGTGATCATAGAACACCCCCTGAATGGTCAGAAAAAAGGGCTGAGCAAATCTGGTTTCAGCATCTGTTGAAAATCTTCGAGTTTGATGAGTCTTTTGAATTTTCTGAATTGGAGAGGCAAGCCTCAACCTGAAAGCGTGATTATTCAGAGTCGGGATTGCTTGTTTCCTGACTCTATTAAATTTATTTAATAAGGAGCTTTAGTTGTGGTCGTATCACGATACAACTTTCAATCAAAGATCCACACAATTCGAAACATCCCTTCCATTGGTAACCAGATTTAACGACAATGCGTTCTCGATAATCCGTTCTGAAATTTACATAGAATTCACCGACCCATTCGGAGGTAATACCATGAAAGCAACACAAGAACTCAACAATCTCGGGCAAAGTCTGTGGCTTGACAATATTACACGCGACCTGCTCAATAATGGGACACTCCAACGGTATATCGACGAACTTTCGACAACCGGTTTGACCTCAAACCCTACGATCTTTCATCAGGCAATCAAAAACAGCCAGTCTTACGACAGCGCAATCCAGACAAAGTTCAAAAACGGTGAGAGGGGTGAGCAGCTCTTTTTTGAGGTTGCCCTTGAAGATATCACGCAGGCGGCGGATTTGTTTCGACCGGTCTGGGATAAAACAGACGGAGTTGATGGGTGGGTCTCGTTGGAAGTTTCCCCTCTACTTGCTTATGACACGGAAAGCACTTTAGCGGCTGCGAAAGATTTACATGCTCGCGCAGGACGTCCCAATGTGTTGATCAAAATTCCTGGCACGAAAGAAGGACTTCCGGCAATTGAAGAAGCCACGTTCGCGGGAATTCCCGTCAATGTAACACTCCTGTTTTCAAGCGAGCACTTTGTGGAAGCCGCTGAAGCCTTTTTGAGAGGCGTTGAACGACGGATTGAAGCAGGATTGAATCCTGCCGTCGGTTCTGTTGCTTCCTTGTTTATCAGCCGCTGGGATCGTGCTGTTGTCGATCAGGTTCCTGATTCGCTGCATAATCGGTTAGGAGTTACCGTCGGTAAACGGGCCTACAAGGCGTATCAAGACTTGCTGAATTCCCCGCGATGGCAGCGCGCATTGAATTCCGGTGCCCGCCCACAACGATTACTCTGGGCAAGTACAGGAATGAAAGACCCTAACGCGTCTGATATTCTCTATATCACGTCACTCGCATCGCCTTTTACCGTGAATACAATGCCTGAGAACACATTGAACGCGTTTGCCGATCATGGTGAGGTTGGACCCGCTCTGCCTGCAGACGGCGGTGACTGTGAAGACGTGCTCAATGAATTTGAAAAAGCGGGCATCGACGTTCAGGCCCTGGCAGCTAAGCTTCAGGAAGATGGTGCCGAGTCATTCGTGAAGTCCTGGAATGAACTGATGGAAGTGATTATCGCCAAAAGCGAATCATTGGCGAACGTCGATTGACAAATTTTTATGTTCAGACATCAACGAACTGGAGCACTGCGACCACTTTTTTTGAACTGCTCAAGTTGATTCTTTAATTTCTTGACGACTTCGGGATGCTTGAAGTACAAATTTGTCGTCTCGCCTGGATCACTCTTCATATTGTAGAGTTGTCCCGGCGCGTCAGGAGTTTTGTCGGGCAAATTGAATCGTTTCAACTTTCCTCTACCGTAGTTATTTCCCCCGGACCCTTTGTGATCGAGATACTTCCAGTCACCATTTCGAATCGCTAACTTCAGACTCATGGTCTGGTGTAATGTGAAATCACGGACATCCTCTTTAGTCTTGCCTAACAGAATTGGCAGAATATTGAAGCTGTCTTCGGCAGCGTCATTCGGTAACCTGGTGTCAACAATCGCAGCGCAAGTGGCCATCATATCGGTCAGACACACGGTTTGATCGCTGATTGAACCTGCCTCTACTTTTCCTGGCCAACGAACAATCATGGGAACGCGATGTCCCCCCTCCCAATTATCACGTTTCATGCCCCGCCACGGTCGCGCTCCGTTGTGTTGATGTTTTTCGCGCATATTGATCACGGTGCCTACTTCGGGGCCATTATCACTAGTTACGATGACGAGTGTGTTCTCAGTCAGTCCAAGTGATTCGAGCTTTTGAAGCAACTGTCCCACAATATCATCGAATTCAAAGATAAAGTCCCCATGAGGTCCTGCTTGAGTCTTGCCATGAAAGTCTTTTCCGGGGAATGAGGGAAGATGTACCGCTTGCAGTGAGTGAAAAAGAAAAAAGGGTTTCTCCGGATATTCTTTGCTGTGCTTGTCTAGAAATTCCAGACTCTTTTTCAGAAAGACCATGTCCACTTCTTCATGGTCAAAATCAGGGGCAATCAATCCCTGACGACAGTCAAATGACCATGCGTGCTTAGGTAGACTGGATTTATCGAGCAATCTGGTAGGTGGTACCGGAATGCGGTCACCGTCCATGAAGGCATACAACCAGTCTGTCGTCGGGCAGCAGACCGTCCCAAAAAAGTGATCAAAACCTCGGTGAATTGGCGCATCAAGTACGGCCCGTGAATAATCAATTCGCCTGACGGCTTCCACACCAGGATTGATTTTAATTGTGTGATCAGTATTTTGAGCAGGTTGCCTGGCATGGATCATTTTCCCATTCTTGTCCAAAAACGTCATGCCAATGTGCCATTTCCCAAACATCGCAGTCTCGTATCCTTTATCACGCAACATGCCGGGAAGCGTCAAGCGATCCTTGGCAATCAAGCAAGGTCCGCCCACGCCGGTAAAGACACCGGGGTAATTCAGGCGGAACGCCATTTGTCCCGTCATGATGCTATAACGGGTCGGCGTACAGACAGTCGAGGGACTGTGAGCGTCAGTGAAACGCATGCCATCGACGGCGAGTTGATCGAGGTAGGGCGTCGGAACTTTTGATTCTGAGTTGTAACATGCGACATCGCCGTAGCCTAAATCATCCGCAAGGATGAAGACAATGTTCGGTTTCGTCGCTGCATGAACGGACGAAGTAAACAACAGGCATAACAGAATTCCAATTCTCATCACGCTTCTCCTCGATAACATTTAACCCAGCCGACAACAATGATACTAATGCGGAAAAATTTCAAGGGGCTTGGTTTTATTGTTGTTTACTGCGAGTGCCTTCATTCGTGAAGGAAGTTTCTCTCCTTTCTACTAGATGGTAGCTGATACAATCCTCTGGCACAAATTATTTCTATTCCGAGTAAAGTCTACAATAGATTGATTTCTGAATTGATTCTAATCAGAAGTCTGCTTGAGTAGATCCTTGACGTGCAGGAGTACGGCTGAATCTGCCTTGACCGTTTCTGAGTCAAGCAATGTTTTTTGCTGAGCCGGTGTGAGTTTTGTATCCTGGCTTGTAAATTTTGTGATCAGTCTCTTGGCAGTATCGCGAGGTGCGCTATATTTTTTGTCTCCATTGACGTCCAGGTAAATTGGGTTTGTGATTGCCTGTGTCGCTTTGCCGTAGGTTGTCCAACCGGGCAATGTGATGCCGTCTCCCAGGACAAATGCTATGATGTGTGCGTCATGAGCAGGTAAATCAAGTAAGAATGTGAGCGTTTGATTGGTGGGCTGATTCATTTTCGAATCAATATTTTTGTGTGCGACTTGTTTCCCATTCACGTAGATCATGGCTTCACGAGGACGGACCCAAGAAGGTGCGGCGACTCGTAAACTGGCAGTGAATTTTTGGTTATCACGATGCTCAGTCACTGTTGTGGCTGGAACAAGATCTCCCATGTTGTACTGTTTGGCTAGAGTCAAATTTGCAAAAATGCCCGCTGCCACTGACGCGCGCCCTTCTGTGAATGCGCGATAAATCTCTTTGCGATCGATTTGAGAAACGTCATCAGTGTGACTCTTGAGATACGTTCGCGCTTGTCCGACCGGGTCATTGACTGTGTGAGAATCAGTGGCGCCTACAGCCGTGAGCCTCAATCCCCGATTCAGTAATGTCATCCAATCTTCGAGGGCGTAGAAAAAATCAGGGGTTTCATTTGCAGGCTGTGCGACTTCAAAACCGTCGAAGTTAAATGCAGGTCCATCAATCCGACTACCTGTGCTACGGCTAAAGCGAAATCGACCGAAGGGGCCTTTCGGTATCGTGGGCCAATAGGGATGATTTAGAATCACGACTTCGGCCCCTTTGTTTCGCATATCGGCGATCAGCTCAGACCAGTCTTCTTTTTTCAGAAAGAGTGGATTGCGGCCTTTTACACCTCCGGGAACTGCTTTAGAGGGATCGAGTGGAAACGCGGTAAAATGACCATTATGAGTTGTGACTTCATCGCCGGAGATTGCGTGGAAATGAGCGTTAGTGCCCGATTGTTTTTGATATGGCGTATAATCGGATATGTGATTGTGATCGGTGGCAATAGCGACTTCAATTCCTTCGCCGGCAATTGTAATCATGCGTTCGGCGTAGGTGGCATTTCCGTGGCCACTACCAGGTAAAGTATGAATATGGCTATCACAGGCAACAAAACCTGTTGTGTCGACTTCGCGTGAAATCACTAATGTGTGACTCTCAGGCTTTAGGCTTTCGACTACAATTGGCTGCTTGGCCACTCCCCATTCCATCCCGCGCGTTGCATAGAGCGTGTACTTTCCCGGCGGCAAATCAAATGACTCACCGGTTCCCAGTGTGTAGAGAATACCGGGCCGCACAGCGTTTGTTGGCCTGCGTACGTTATAGAGTTTTGCGAGTTGTCCCAGATGATTCACAATGGTAATGCGCGCGGGGACAGGCTGTCCCTCTTCCGTGTTTACTTTTACGGAAATCGTTTGCAGCTTAAGTGCCTGTTTTAAAGGGTAGGGTTGCAATTCGAAATTGCGTAACACTGCTGGCTGTCCTCGACCAGTCACTGCCAGTGTGTTCTCACCCTCTTTGAGAACATTGGGAGGGACAGCGAAACCGATTCGGTGAAATCCATCGTTTTTTTTGTTTGAACCGACCTGGGGAGTGTGTGCTTCAAGTCGTCCAAGCGTTTTACCGTTGAGATTGACGCTCCAATACCCACCCGAGCTTTGTTTCTTTAGATCTTGCTCCAAGAGGAATGTGAACTCGGTCGGATTGTTCCTGGCGGAAAACGTTTTTTGATATGTGAGTTTGCCTTTTATCTCGTGTGATTCACGATCAATGACGATCGACTTCTCTGCAGCTTCTAAAGTGCCTGTGATATTAGTAACTCCACAGGCAGCTAGCAGAATGAGCGCCCCAATACGGCAAATATCCATTTGCTGGACTCCTTTAGGTGTTGGATCATTTTCAAAGCTGATAGTACAAATAGATGTTTTTAACGTTACTTGGGGGTGAGTATTTTGAAAGTCTGATTTTAGATTTTATGGGAGAATCTTAGCTTATCACAAATGGGGAACATAGAGGATTGATAGAGATCATCGACTTCTCTCGTTTAATTAATGTTTGATATAGAATTATAGGTATTCGATTTTTCGAGACAAGGTAACAGAAACACAACCATTCAACACAGACGCTCAAAATGATCGATAGAAATTGGCACGATACGGCAGGAACATCGTTTGTATATGAAAAGACACATTGCTTCTTAATGTTTATCTTAGGTTGATGCGATCATACCTAATACAATCTGGGAGCACAAATTGGTTCTGCTATGAGTGTATTGTTACTTAGATCTATTGGACCGGCGGCTGGCGCCATTCCGCTCAGGCAGGTTAAACACAAGTGGTGATTGTTTTGCCACTTTGATTTGTTGTTGGGGAGAAAGCAATAGTGATCATCGTGAAGATGTTTATGCGCGTTAATGTCTCAGTTTGTGACAATCGAGGCATCAATTCGCAGTATTTTGATGATTTGAGGTGCGTGATGAATAGTACTCATATGGAACTACTATGGCTGAAGAGACACAAAAATGCCGCAAACATAGTGGGTTTTATACTGTTTTCTTTGGCACCTGCTGAAGTGTTTCCTATCAGAAAAAATTTCCCACGCGCGCGCGACGCAAGTGAATTAGTTTAGGAAAGGAAACGGCTGAGTCAAGATCTGAAAAATACTTTGTTTTCAGCGATAAAATTCGTGTTTTAATTGGCACGATACGGTCAAGTTTGTTTGTTTTCTGGATTGATTAGCGAAGTAAGATGAACATCGCTAACCATGGCGATTTATTTTTTATGATCTTGGTCTTGTGTTTTTGGTTTCTTGCTCAAGAATGGAGTTTTCCACATTCCGAATAGAGTTTGCCAGTGCCACTGTTCATAGTCACTCAAGCCGAAGCGAATGTTTTCAAGATCATGACGCATGCGAAATGTACCAGCGAGGCGATCCCAGATTGAAAAGACGGTTGAATAATTGGAGTTGGTTTCTTCGGGCAATTGGGAGTGATGTATTTTATGCATATCAGGAGTCACGAAAATCCACCTCAAAATACGATCCACTTTGCCAATCGAAATGTTGGCGTGATGAAATTGAGTGGATAAGAACACCAGCAAGCCATAGAAAATGAATTGCCAGGCTTGTAAGCCTAGAAGTGGAATGAGTAAAAGACGAAACAGAGTCGAAAAAAATAACTCTCCCCAGTGAAAGCGGGTTGCCGTTGAAACATCCATATAAGGGTCACTGTGATGCATGCGATGGAATCGCCAGAAGAAGGGGATGCGGTGGTTCATCCAATGCCAACAGAATGTCCAGGCATCCAAAAGGAGCACCGCTATGATCGTCTTCCAGATGATTCCAAGGGAAGATTTATTAAGCAGCCCCCAATGGTGGTCCAGAGACCATTGGGAAACGGCTTCGATGGAAGTACCAAACAGTAACCCCAGCAGCAGGGGGTTTAAAATTGCTAAAACGATATTATGAAACGCGTGTTGATATCTTGTTTTTGTTTTGACTGGTTTAAAGGCAGCCCAACTTTCCCAAACCCAGAACAGTGCTAACAGTCCAATGGGTAAGATGCGGTAGATGATCGACAGGATCTGTAATTCTGAAAGTTCAGAGATCATGGGCGCATCTGATTGATAAAGAGAAATGACAGTCAGTCATATTTGTCTAAAATTTAGACTCATTCCGACATGGGATGAGATGAGAATTGTGAGTCACAAATTCATTTTGTCAGATGCAAGACACGGAAACAAGTGATAGATTATCGCGCGCGATAAGTGGCTTTAATTTTTCCCTGTTGTTGAAGTTCTCGTACAAAAGTCATTTGTTTGGGCTTGGGGATTTGCAAATGATGCATTAAAGCCAACAGATCATTCAGGCGACACGTTGTCGAAGAGGGCAAGGGAGTAATTTCCAAAACGAAGTCGCTGTATTCCAGTTTCGCTGGATCGAGAAGTACATTTCCTCTGGTTTGAATTTTAGATTTTGCAAAATCGATGACCACTTCGGGGGACTGATTTGCAGGAGACACTGGTTGTATGGGAATTGGCAGTGACTGTAGTTGTGTTACTAATTGATGAGCCAGTTGTTGATTAGAATTGGGAACGGATATCGAGATCATGCTGGATGAACGCAGGATCGCTTTGGAATGGATTGATGATTGTGATTGTAAAAATTGATTGATTCTTTGAGTGATCAATTGACTGATTTGAGGCTGACTATTAGAGGTGCTCAGAAAAAAATTGAGATGAGGTATCCCATTGTCAGAAATTAATTTTGGATTGAGATCTGTTAAGAACTGTGAACCTTTGGGGATGATACCCTGTGATTTCATACGGCTTTGATTTGTGAGCACAGGTCCCATTGCCATGGCGTCGGCATGTGTTTTTCGAGAGTCAACAGCGAGTAATGCAGTTGGCAGGAGATAACCACCACTGAGGTCTACATTTTTGTTAACAGCAGTGATGTAACATTCAAGATACTGTCCTTTCTTAACTCCTGTATTAGGGACATAAGCGATGATGGACACATTGGCAAGATTGCCGGCACGAATTGGATTTTTGATCTTTTTGAGATCAATATTCATAGCCTTTACTGAAGAATTCAATGCCTTAATGGCTTCTGCTGAATAGCTATGATCTCCTGTTCCGTTCAATCCAATGACCAGACCGGCTCCAGAGATTTTAATGATTTCAGCTGGTTGAAATTCTCCCAATTGGGATAACTTCATTTCCGGAGACATTCGTATTTCTTTTGGTAGAGAAAGTTCAGAGTGGATTTTCAATTCCGCCCTGTTTTTTCCGAGTATGGAGGCTTGAAAAATTGAATCGCCGAATACAGGAGTGACCTGGATCGTCTGGTGCAGAGTGCCACTTTGAATTGGGATACCGACGGTTTTGATCGTGACTCCCCGATATGAGGCTATAAGATGAATGGGACTTTTTTGTCGAACCAAGGGGGCTTGAGTGGGAAAATCTGGTCTCGGCTGTTGAGTCACCGTATAGCCGGCTGAAACAGTCTGTTGTTGCACAGGAGTGGTCATCGAAATTTGCTGGACTGTTTTGACATCTGTTGCAGATATGGTTGGTTGAACGGCAGGTTTGAAAGCGATTTGTCGAACCAGTTCCGCGTCAACACGGAGTAATTCTTCAATCAAGGACGTTCGTTGTTCCCTGGTTGTTTGTGAGAGCAATAGAATATTTAAAGCAGGTGGAGCAGTATCTAATTGATTTGAGGCTGTAACAAGATTGATTTGAGGAGGGGAATTCTCTGGTCGTGATTGGTCAAGCGTTTGATCATTGTTCGAGTGAGCTGCAGTCGCGGGACGTGTTAGCGATGACTGTGAAGGAAGGTCTATTTCTTCAGAGTCAGTTGTATCAATTTGGCTTTGATTCGTACCCGCAGGGAAATCCAGACTAAGGTCGGGAAAGTCCGACGGTTCAGAAAGGGCGACATCCAGCGTAGTTTCAGTAGTGTCCGATTTCCCTTCGAGAAAACCTTGAATCGATTGAGACAGAAAAAACATGGCCAGCGCAAACAGACCGATTCCTGTCAGGATTGAGAATTTAAAGTAGCGCATAGTTTCCCTTAGCCGTTAAAATAGGGCTTCGTGAAATGAATTAATTTGTGAAGGGATAATGATCTGAGAGAGGAGATGTGAGCACCTTATGAGAATCCCTTTTTTCTGTCAATATGGGACATTTGGATGAGGGGAAACCCTTTATGCTTGTTCCATGCATTACGTAATTTGTTCAGTTCGATGTTCCAGAATCTTTGAATAAGCGGTTGTCAATTTGAGATGATTCGCACCTTGAATTTGTGCGCAGTTATATTGGAATTGACCCTGATAGACGAGACGTCGTACTATTCCCACATTTCAAAAGTGGCTGGGGAAATAATGCCGCAAAAGAAACGGCTTAAATACTTATTATTATTCATTTTATTGATCTCCGCATTAATTCGATGTGGAATTGCGGTTTATGTACAGCGCCAGCTTGATCGGCAACTTGAACGTACCTATGTGATTGAAGGTGATGCAGACGGGTATTGGAAACTCGCTCAAACGATCCTTCATGGCGACGACTATACAATTTATACACCACCAAGACGTGTACTAAGGATGCCTGGATTTCCTGTATTCCTGGCGGGAGTCATGTCGGTCGTGGGAGAAGAGCATTTTCGTGTTCGACTGGTTCTCTTACTGACTGGCGTCATAGCATGTTTTGTTGTTTATTTACTGGGAAAAGAATTAGTCAATGAAGTCATTGGTGTGATTGCGGCGGCATTGGTTGCTGTCTCACCAGTGATGGCTGGGTTTAGTGTGTTGTTTTTAAGCGAGACCCTGTTTGCATTAGCAATGCTGATTTCATTATGGATCTTTGCCAAGTTATCAAAAATCGAATTTGGAGAAGAGCAGAGAGTTCGTGGGATTATGCTGTCACTGCTGGCAGGCATTTCACTGGCGATAGCCTGTTATGTTAGACCTAGCTGGTTGTTGGTTCTTCCCCTGGTTGTCGTTGCTTTGATCTGGAACGCAAAAAGGAATCGAACAGAGGCCATCAAGCGATGTCTATTTATGATACTGGGATTTGCAGTCATGCTGGCTCCCTGGACATATCGCAATTATCGAGTCACAGGTTACTTTGTGCCAACGACACTGTGGTTAGGTCCGAGTTTGTATGATGGGTTGAATGCACAGGCAACCGGTGATAGCGATATGACTTTTTTTGATCAAGAGAATGTGTTGAATACGATGAGTGAATACGAGATGAATCAGCACTATACACAACGGGCGATCGACTACGCCAGGCAGCACCCCGGTCATGTCTTCCAATTGATGGGAGCCAAACTGTTACGCTACTGGAAGCCTTGGCCGAATGCATCGCAATTTCAGTCGTGGTGGATGATGGCTGCCGTTTCGATCATTTTTATACCGGTTGTCTGCTTTGCCATTTATGGGGCATGGGTTTCACGCGATCAGTATTTATTGTTGCTGATCACATTAGGGCCGATTGTTTACTTTTCTTTGATACATCTGATTTTTGTCAGTTCGTTGCGCTACCGTCTACCTGCAGAGTACAGTTTATATATCTTGTCAGCGGTTGGTATTTATCAATTTTTCTTCAGTCAAACAGAAAGAAGTCAGTCCGGTTAACTGACCGGGTTTTATGATTTGTTGTTGATATGGTTGTTCGCAAAACATTTCAATGGTGTCTGCTGATCCTGATTTCGCTGGTCATTTCCGGCGGGAGTTATGGATACTATATGTGGATGCGCAGTGATGAAATTGTGCGAACCGGCATTCTGAAGAAAGTGCTGGAACAAATTCCCGATCTGATGATCGATATAGATCGTGCCCAATTTGATTTTCGGAGGCGAGTTCGGATTGAGGGATGTCGCGTACGTGTCCCCAGTCATCAAGATACGATCATTGATTTACCGGAAATCATAATCACACTAGATCAGGAAAAACTGGCACGACATCAAGTAATCGAAATTCAGAAAGTCGTTCTCAACAGACCACAGTTGGTTTTAGTTCGCATGCCAGATGGTACCTGGAATTGGGAAGGACTACCAGAGTTTATTAAGAGCGATAATCCTCTTCCAGAGCTGGTCATTGAACGTGGAAGTCTTTCCTTAAAATTTGAACAGGGAGCCGAAAGTGTTCCCACCGTAGTGACATTTCAAAACCTGGACTTGCGACTGATTCCATCGGGAACGACTCGCTTTGAAATCGAAGGACATACTTCAATTCCTCAAGCGGGGAAACTGGAAGTTGCCGGCTATTGGGATATAGCTTCAAAGATTGGCTCAATGGAAGGGACATGGAGCCAATTGGAAATCGGACCGAATCTGGTCCGAATGGCAACGGGAATCTCTCCGGAATTAGCGGCTAAGTTGAGGTCGGCCTTTCCTTCAATGAAACTTACACCCGATCAGTCCACAGGCATGTATGATCCGGGAGTGAGCGCGCAGATGGATATTCGATTCAATCTCTCAAAAGAGAAGCAAGATGAAACCCTGCAATTTCAGTTATTGGCGCATTTGCGTGAAGGGAAGCTCAAACATGCATTACTTCCATTTCCACTTCGAAATATCGCCGGCAAAGTGTATGTCAACAATCAAAGGTTACTGATTGAGAATCTTCAGGCGCATAATGGCGAAACCAGTTTTAATTTGGATGGGTACTATCGATTCTCCAGTCAATCTCTGGATCAAAACCCACCGGCAGTGCAAAGCGACTTTTCAATTCATGCCCGCAAACTTCTCGTTGATGCGCGACTCAGAAGTCGGTTGACGGGAGGGCTTGCGAGAACTTTTGACACGCTTCGTCCGAGTGGGAATATTGACCTGAAAGTCAATATGAGTCATCCAGGTGTGGGAAAATGGCGAATGCAAAATCTGGTTGTTTCTGCCAATGATGGTGAGATCATGCCGATTCATTTTCCTTATCGTGTTGACCATATCAAAGGAAAACTGACGCAGAGGGAGGCTGACACTCTCGAATTGAAATTTAGTGGGTTGGCGGGAAACAGGCCTGTTATTGCCAATGGTTATATTCAACATCCTGGACCTGCTTCTAAAATCGATATCACCATAGAAGTCGAACAGATCCCTATCGACGCCGCCGTAAGAGCCGCCTGTCCAGAGGGAATTAGAACAGTTCTCAATCAACTTGATCTTCAGGGAAAAGCGGATGCCGTTACTCGCTTGACACGTGAGCCGTTATTGAATCAGCCAATCCATCTTGACTTCCTCGCCAAGATGGACCATGGCGCTTTGCAGTATCGAGATTTTCCTTATCGAATTAGTGATCTTTCAGGCAGAGTCTTTTATTCCAGTAAAACCGGAAAAACTTCGTTTGATGAATTGAAAGGAACACATGGTAGTGCGCGTCTTTCTGGACGAGGTTCATATGCCCGATTTGATAAGGATGGAAAGTTAGCATTAAGTATCATCGCTGAAAATGCAACCTGCGACTCTAACTTGCGATTAGCACTTCCAGCATCATTACAGGAGCTTTGGGGGGAACTCTCGCCTACCGGAAAAATTGATCTCGAAACAGCCGTAATTTGGGAACGTGGAAAACCGGTGAAAATTACAATTCCCAAAGGAAGATGGCGATCCGGCAGCCTGATGGTGAAATCCTTTCCTTACCCAATGGAGATCTTAAACGCAAATTGGAACTATTCCGTCAACCCTAAAACACAGAACAGTGAAGTACGATTGACCTCGGTTTCCGGAAAACATGACGAAACTCAAATTCGCGTCGAGGAAGCGTTTGCTGAAGTCACTCCACAAGGGGACTGGCGGATTCTGTTAGAAAAGATGAGTGTTGATGACCTGACAACCGACCGGGCTTTTCAAGCGGCGCATCCTGAAGCGGTAGCGACTGCTCTGAATACATTGAATATACAGAGGCCGGTTTCAGTAACAGGGAAGGTCGAATTTCGAGGTTCACAGCAACCGGGGACAGCCGTAACGACTGCCTGGGACTTTGACACGTTTCTGGCAGAAAACACGATTACGGCTGGCGTCGATATCATGAAGGTTTATGGTAAAGTCCATTCAGAGGGAACCTGGGATGGAACCCATTTGAATTTAACAGGTGAAGTCGATTTGGATTCCGCAGTGATTCTCGATTATCATCTCACTGAGATTAAAGGGCCATTCGAAATCCATGATGACCAGTTGACCGTCGGTTCCAAACAAATCCGTAGAGATCAATTCCGGTCTGTCAGTCTGCCGCAAATTAAAGCAAAGCAGCCTATCACAGCTAAGGCAATTCGTGGCGTCTTGACCTGCATGGGAGACATCGCGTTAACTGAAGTGCCAACCTATAACATACAGCTTGAGCTGAACCGAGGACTACTGGAAGAGTATGCCGCACGTTATATGCCTGGGGAGTCTCAATTACGAGGCGTGATGAACGGGTGGATTCAACTCTGGGGACGTGGATCAAGCAAATCTGATATCAAAGGACAGGGGCAATTGCAGATCAGTCCGGCTGCGATTTATGAACTGCCTCCGATCGCTCAAATTTTCAAAGTGGTTCGACTGGCCCAACCCGACAAGACCGCCTTTGATTCCGCGTTCTGTGATTTTACCGTTTCCAACCAGACATTTTATCTGAAGTATATTGAGTTAAAGGGCAATGCCATCAGTCTGTATGGACAAGCGGGTGAAGCTCACTTTGACGGGCGCTTAAAAGTTGATCTGTTTTCTAAATTAACACGCCGGCAACTTCCATTGTCCGCAATTACACAGCTTATTGGTCATGCCACCAGTGGATGGATTCGTGTGGAATTGCGAGGGACAACTTCAAGCCCCATTGTGAATATCAAGTCGATTCCCTTGTTAGATGGCTCTTTAAAGAAGTTTCTGAATAACGTGATGCCCAACAGACCTGCGAATAGTCCGACAGGACGTTGGTCTCGACCTGGTCAATCTGGCACGCAACCGACCAGACGATTTCCGCTACGGTTTGCTCAGTAACGATGACTCTGGTTTGGGACAATCAGATTGCGATCTGATTGAATTGGCTTATTTCAATTTATCGCTGGATCGTTTTTTCGCGCTTTGAGAAATCTCTTCGGTTTCTTGCTTCGCTTTCTTTTTCCATCTGGAGAGAATGATGGTCAAGACAATCATCACACCAAGATAGGCCCCCAGGATCTTAAGCATCCAGAAAAAAATTCCGGTGGCAATTTCATTCATGAGAGAGGAAAACTTGCTATTCTGGCTGAAGTTGTAACCAGTAAAGGAGCGGCGGATTAGAAAATTGAGTTGCTATTACTCTAATCCGGTCATAGCGCTGATTTCAAGTTGTTTTCCCGAAAGCGTAAAGCCAAATGTTGATAAAAGATCAGGAATCGGGGTCGTGCCATTCGTATCAGTCAGGTTAAGGCAAACGGTTACTTTTATCTCAGTCAGGGCAGGAGCAGGACCAACGGGAGAACAGGGGATATCTGAGTTTCCAATCGTTTGTGTCAGGATTCCACTTCCATCTTCAATGACAACAAGCACATCTCCCTGTCCCGGTGCAGCTGGCTGTGCTCCGACATCCAGATTTAACGAGTTAATCGCCATATACTGTTGGATTAGATTGCCTACAGACGTTGTAGAAGCTCCTACCTTAGCTGCTTCTCGAGAGCCTTCAATTGCCGATGCAGTGATCGTTTGTTGCAGTAGGGAAAAGAATCCAAATTCAATAATCGCCAGAGAGAGAATCAGGATAATAGGAAACGCTAAGATAAATTCCAGTAATACGGAACCTCTTCGTTTCTTGGCTCTATGATGTTCTTGATTGAACTGATTATGAAACAATGATGGCTCCCTGGTGATTTCCATCTTACGTACTTCTAAATTCACAAGTGTTAACAATTGGAGACACTTGATTGACACTTGATAAGGTCAGTTATCATATTTCAAATCAACAGGATTTGAATATTGGCTCATGAGACCTTGAATTGAGACGAATTACACAGCTTGCCTCTTTTCTTGAATGAATCACTGGAGATCTGAGGCGTCTCTTGAGTAGGGAACGCAAATTGCTTGCCAAACTAGTATTGTAGCGAATAGATTAAGATAAATCGCCCCATATTTGAACCAGATACATAAAGTGGTGCCAGGCTGTGTTGAAAAACAGACGACAAATAAAGAAACGAACATCGCCACGTTCGGGTGTGGTAGTGCTGGAATTGATTCTGACAATGCCTGCCTTTGTGATCATTATGTTGGCCGTAGTTCAGATTTCACTGATCTATGTTGCCATCGAACAAACGGCTTACGCAAGTCGCTATGCCGCGAAGATTGCATCTGAAACACCATCTGCTTCTCTCAATGCCTTGAACACAGGACCGTTGAAGACACGTGTCGACAATGTACTTATAACAGGAGGACTACCAACAGGAAGTTGTCGGGTTGTTTTAGAACATAATGTTGGAGGGCCTGCCACAATTAATGATCCTGTAGTTGCTTTACCTAATTGTGACTGCGACCCACCTGTCACTGGGTTGCCTGTTGTCGTGGGAGCGCTCAATACGGAATCAGTTCGTACCACAGTTTGTGTGCTTTTGGATGGAAATGTCCCCGATTTTTTATCCAGTCTTGGCTTTTCAATTCAAGACTATTCTGTTGAGCATTCTACGACTTATTTATATGAACTTTAGACTGACTCAACAAACTACCGCAGAGCTTTCGATTTTACTTGCATAGACTGATACGTGACCCATGAAACGAATTCAATCAAAAACTGAACTTCATCACAATCGTCGCGGAATTGCCATCCTTTGGCTGGTGATTTGGGGATCTTTATTTCTGACTTTTTTCTGTGTTCTATTAGAAATAGCCACGCTGTGGCAGGCACAGGTTGAACTTAATAACGCGCTTGACTCAGCAACGTTGGCGGCAGTCAGAGAGTGGGATACAAGCGGGCTTGGCTCCACTGAGATTCCGAGAAATGTTGGAGTTGCTTACGCCGCTGCCAATCCAATACTTGGTACTCCGGTCGGACTTAATCCGAATTTTCAGCCTGTAAACCCTAATGGAAATGATTCCTTTAATGGGGATCTTGTATTTGGCGGATTAACTGCCTTAACTCGTCCTAATTCACTTGATCCAGCAGCATTGGCACCAGCAACATTTCCCGCTGTGAGAGCACAGATAACAGTCCCAGTACAAGGGTTTTGCAGTACATTGTTTGGGTTTTCATTTCTGAATGTATCTGCATCATCAATTGCTTACGTGAATACAGTTAACGGGCAGCCTGCTCTTGTCAGCGTCGGTCCATAAAATGTATCTGCATATCAACCGCTTATTTTGAGACTGGTAACGGACGAGTTGCACCCACCAGAATTTCTACGTTCGCATGTCTCTCGCTTTCTTTTTGTGTTTCGAGATTGAATTCAGTGAACACGCTCATCGTCCGAAATTGAATTCGTGTCTCGTATCAATTGTCGATTAGAACTTGTGAATATCATTTCTAAACGTAATGTACTATTCAAAGATGCACAGTATCATCTGGGTAGGTACCACTAATCTTTTTTTGTTTCCATTTCACTGTATTTTCTCTACAATGAAATTTCCAAGCAATTGGTAATTGGGCCAAAGATATTCGTCAGGCACAAATATTGAAACAGTTTCTATTTTGATATGCAGGCTACAATCTGCAAAACAAGAAACATCTTAGGTAAGTTTCATTGTGTTGGAGCAAATTCTGGCGATATCTAAAAATCCGGATCATTAAGTTGGCAGTCGTCCAACTTTAATTGATTTCCGTGGTAACCGTTTTCTTATTGTCGGTTCGTAGATTTTTTGTGCCACTGTCTGGCTTGGAATCCCTCTGAATTCTTATCCAGTCAGATATGATCCCCTCAAATTTAGCTTCTTGAACAATACATGATCAATTGAAACGAGTTGTGAGAGGACGAACATTGTCTACTGAAATACTTACGTTATTCATTTTTTAAATTAAGGCAGTAACAATGAAACGAATTCTTACTAACACGAATTCACACCAAAACCGTCGTGGGATTGCCATTCTTTGGCTCATTCTCTGGGGGTCCTTGTTCCTGACGTTCTTCTGTGTTGTATTAGAAATTGCTACGTTGTGGCAGGCACAGATAGAAATCAATAATGCTTTGGATTCCGCTGCACTCGCTGCCGTCAAAGAATGGGGAGACAGCGGTACGGGGTCGACTCAGATTCCCAGAAATGTTGGTGTGGCCTACACGCAAGCGAATCCAATACTGGGAGTTGCTTTTACTCCGAATACGAATTTTACGCCTCCTGTTCCTGGCAACCCCAATGGTAATGCTTCCAATACGGGGAATCTTGTATTTGGCGCAATTGATTCCATAACAGATCCAATTATATTTAACGGGAACGCAGACGCCAGCTGTGCTGCCGGTGGCGTGACAATCACGATTACTCAATTGAATAATGGCAATAGTGCAGATCCTAATACGATCCGATTGGGCTTTGATTCGGGAACGAATCTTGCAATTGACTCGGTCGCATTTACTCTTCCACTTAGGAATGGTGGTCCTCCAAATGCACAAGCATTTTTTGCTTCTGGTACAGATCCTCAGGTGTCAACGGTTATTGGTACTTTTAGTGGAGTAGATGTGGACCCTACTAATCCCGGACCTCCAAACTGGGATTGCCCTAATCCGAATGGCGATGTTTGTTTTACATTTGAAGATCTGATATCTCCTGGCGAATTTCGAACAGTTCGAATTAATTTTGATAGTAATTCATTTACAGCAACAGATTTTCTTCACTTTGGAGTTTCTACCAACCAATTAGGCCCACCTGGGTATACTCCTCCTCCAATGCCAAATAATGTTGGTAATGCATGGGGAGAATTTGGGGTTACAGCAGAGGTTACTTTTCGCAATACCATTACCAATGTGACATCAACGGCTACAGCCACGTTTGTCAATCAACCAGCAAACGGAGTTTCACAGGCAACTCTTACTGGTGGAGCGGGCGGATTTCCCGCCGTCATCGCTCAAGCAACTGTGCCCGTGCAAGGGTTTTGTACTCAAGTATTTGGGGTTAATTTCTTCAACGCAAGTGCATCCTCAATTGCCTATTACGACTGCGGTACAGGTCGCGCTGCTCTAGTCAGTGTTGATAATATTATCTTCCCCTGAAAAATGAATCTCGTTTTGTAAGACCCGTTATGTTCCGCACATGATTCTCAGAAAGGGCAAAAAGTGTGTATTTCCTTTTTGAGAATTAGCGGGCCAAAAGGCTATCTTTGTCTCAGATCATTTTCCGTTTCTTCTACCTGGTCTATCGTAAAACACATCATTCCGTCTCCTTGACTGACATTGGAATCAAACAGCAGACAATCTCGTTTCTGTCTAGTAATACGTAATTCCCTTCTCTTTGACTCAAAAAAAATGGAAGAAAAAACGAGATGTTGGGAAGTGAATCGTAGAGTGATCTTTTCAGAACAATGAAAAAAGCAGACTGAATCCAGTCTGCTTTTTCGGTTGAAACAAAGTATTTTGGGGAAACGTTTAAAAACGCGGTTTACCATCGCCGGGAGCAGGTTGATTCTTATTCAACTTTCCCCTCGGTTTCCAGAGAGGATCTGGAGTATGTGATTGGTCCATCATCTCTTCGATTTTGTCCACGAGATCAGGATGCTGGCTGGCGACATTATTCCCTTCACCCAGGTCTTTTGACAGGTCATAAAGTTCTGTTTTTCCGGTAAACATCGGCATGCGGACGGCTTTCCAATTTCCAAATCGCACTGCCTGTTTGCCACCTCGTTCGTAGAACTCCCAGAAGAGGAAGCCATGCTGCTTTTGTTTCTTGGGGTGTCCTTCAATGGTGGGCGCAAAACTGACACTATCAAGATCGGGCGGGCAGGGGATATGTGCTAATTCGCAGGCGGTTGCCATCAAATCTCCAAAATAGCCAATGTGATCAGAGACGGTTCCCGCAGGCGTAGTTCCCGGCCACCGCACGATGAACGGTACACGAATGCCTCCTTCGTAGAGGTCGCGTTTCATACCACGAAGTGGGCCGTTGGCATCAAAAAACTTTGCGTCGTTTCTGCCTTCCTGATGATGTCCATTATCTGAGGTAAACATGACGACTGTGTTGTCGTCAATGCCTAACTTTTTAAGTCGATCCAGAATCTGGCCTACGCCGGCATCCATGAGGGTAATCATCGCGGCCTGTCCTTTATTGGGGTTCGACCAGTCTTTGTTTTGATAGATTCCATAGTCGGGAACTTCCTGTCCATCACCGACCATTCTGCCGGCTTCGTTATTGGCGTGGGGAATTGTTAACGCGACATACAGAAAAAATGGGTTCTTTGCATTCTGGTCTATGAAGTCGAGCGCTTCATTCATGATCAAGTCATGCGAGTAATCGACCTTCTTGGTTGCGACACCTCCGATGCCGGCAGGGTTTACCGATTTGGGGTCAATCACGTTGCGCAGTCGTTCTTTTTTGTTATTTCTCCAAAGGAACGAAGGGTAATAATTGTGTGCGTTGTGCTGGTTCAAATAGCCATAGAAAAAATCGAATCCTTTCAGATTCGGAACACCGGCGGTTCCTGCTTCACCAATGCCCCATTTGCCTGTGAGCCCTGTTTGATAACCCGCTTTTTTCAGAACTTGAGCAACGGTTATGTCATCCTTTTTGAGAGACTGGTTTTCCTGAACCGATGTGTTGCCACGCACTCGGGCATGTCCCATGTGCAGGCCAGTCATCAATACACAACGTGAGGGAGCACACACGGTGCAGCCTGCATACATTTGAGTGAATTTCATGCCTTCTGCCGCCATCTGATCGAGGCGAGGGGTTTTAATGATTTTTTGACCATAACATCCCAGGTCACCATACCCGAGGTCATCGGCCATGATAAAGATGATATTTGGCTTTTCTGGTGGGGCTGCTTTGAGTTGTGTTTGAACAGGAAACAGGAAACAGACGGCGATTGTCAAAAGCGTAAGTCGAATAATTTGAATCATGATGACTTTCAGGAATAGAAAGTGAATGGGTGAGTAATTATGTTGAGACATCTAACGATCTCTCAATTTTGCCAAGTTTTGTGTCTTCGTTCAATGAACGGACAGGGAACTTATCATTCTGGTACTGTCAAATTGAGTTTTTAAAGTTTTTTTAAGATTACCATCATTCTTCACTTGAAGCTGAATCTAGTTTCATTCGATAAGAACTGTAACGCGTTTTCCATGTCGATCTACATTGCTCACCTGGGTTCGTCAATTCCTGTGGCTTTCAGGGGCTCTGTTCTTCACTAGAAATAGTACTATAATTCTTGTGAATATTAAGATTTAGGTCACGCAATTATCTTCCAAATTACTGTCGAGGAATGTTATTCATGATTTTTACCTGGTTGCGAAACCGCCGACGCAGGAAAATCCTCGCTTCAC
This sequence comes from Gimesia aquarii, assembly GCF_007748195.1. Lineage (NCBI taxonomy): Bacteria > Pseudomonadati > Planctomycetota > Planctomycetia > Planctomycetales > Planctomycetaceae > Gimesia > Gimesia aquarii. The sequence goes on along the minus strand of NZ_CP037920.1, from coordinate 5,462,799 downwards.
CCATTCCCGATCATTGGAAAACCATTCTTGAGCAAAACGTAGCGCAACTCGATCACTTAACGGCACAGCAGAAAACGCTCCTGTTTCAACGCGTTCAGATTTTCGTCAAAGAAAAATACTGGGAAGGTTGTAACGGCTTTGAAATTACAGAAGAGGTCAAGCTGACCATTGCCGGTCAGGCCTGTCTGATCACGCTAGGGTTTGCCAACGATTGTTTTGATCGTCTGAAAACGATTCTTGTTTATCCCGATGCATATGTCGCAAAAGAGACTCTGATCGATTCCATTGGTGTCATGACAGAAGGTACCTCATTTCGTTTGGGAGAATCCTGGGGTTCGGGGCCGATCGTATTGTCCTGGGAAAGCATTTATGAAGGGGGGCAAGTTCCCGATGATGGTCGCAATGTCGTCATACACGAATTCGCGCACTACTACGATGCCCTTGATCGGCAGTTTAGCGGAACCCCTCCCTTACATGATTCGGAACAGTACGAGCAATGGACACGAGTCATGACTGCGGAATATGAATCATTGGTTTCGCAGTTACAGCATGGCAGAAAAACATTCATCGATCCTTATGGTGCAACCAATCCAGCCGAGTTCTTCGCCGTCTGTACGGAACATTTTTTTGAACAGCCTCGCCAGATGCGAGAATACTCTGTCGATCTGTACGAGACGATGAAACTGTTCTATCAACAGGATCCCGCTCAGGCGGTTTAAATTAGAAGAGTCGCAATTGCCCTGATGTAGGCAGGGGGGGACGAAAGTATTTCGTTTCCAGTGCAGGTAAAGACTGATCTAACCCATGTTTTTTCGCGAAGACCCGGAATAGTTTTCCGATCTGCTCTGCAAGAGTTCCAGTTCCTTTCATCCGTTTGCCGAACTGAGCTGTATAAAGATTACCGTCACGACAGGCTCGTATCCGTGATTCGATACGTGCTTTTTCATCGGGGCGCGTCCGCTCGAGCCATTCCAGAAAAACCGGTTTGACGGTATACGGTAATCGTAATAAAACGTAGTGCGCGGTTTGCGCGCCTGCGTCCGCCGCCGCTTCCAGGATCTGTGGAATTTCTGAGTCGTTGAGTCCGGGGATGACTGGCGCTACCATCACATTCACGGGCACACCAGCCTGGGACAGCTCTCGAACCGTACGGAGCCGTGCTGCAGGAGCACTCGTTCGCGGTTCCAGTGTGCGCGTCAATTCCTGTTGGAGTGTCGTGATACTGACATTCACCGCGATAATACGGTCTTCCGCCATACGGCTGAGGAGATCCAGATCGCGTAGAATGAGCGCGTTCTTGGTGATAATCGAGATCGGTTGTCGTGCCTCGGCTGCAATTTTCAGACAGCTTCGTGTGAGTTCAAACTGTTTTTCCGCGGGCTGATAACAGTCTGTCACACCAGAGAAGACGATGACTTCGGGTGACCATTGATCGCGTGCCAGCCAGTCGCGAAATAACTCGGGCGCGCGTTCTTTCACAAAGATTTTTGTTTCGAAATCTGTTCCCGCACTTAAGCCATGATATTCATGAGTCGGTCGTGCATAGCAATACGCGCAACCGTGGGCGCAGCCGCGATAAGGATTCACGCTATAGCGGAAACCGATATCCGGACTCTGATTTTCCATGACAAGAGACAGGCTGTGATCAGGATAATATTTCGTGGGCAGATGACGCAGACCCTCCAGGTATTCCGTATCATGTTCGAGCTGCTCGAAGTCTTGCTCGTAAAGTACGGGCAGAAACCGGTTCGGAGGGTTGATCTGTGACCCCCGGCCTTTGGCCTGTGGTGGCTGCGACGAATTGATGAAACACCTCACACTCATTTTGATAGAATCTCAGAAAACTGCAGGAAGTCTATACGAATGATCATTTTTGTCAAGCGGTGTGTGAAGATCTTTTTTCTAGTCGTCATAGCGATTTTAAGTGGGAATGGCAGTCTCAATCGGCAAAATTTGCCGTTCAGAAGGCATTTGTGAAACTATAGGTTTTACTCCAGCTGGGAATTCAAGAAGACTCTATCGATTCTCTGACTTCTTTCATCTTCGAGAGGGGGGAAAGACGATATTTGAGAGTAAGTCCCGTTGTTTTGTGCTAGTTTTCTCTCAAGCAAAACTCCACACGGCATTTATTAAATTACTTCCGAGTAACTTTCAGGTCGAATTTAAACTTTTTGATACATTTAGTTTTGGCCCAGGATGGTCTGAGTGTTTCTCACAATGGATAGTGAAACATCACAATTTTATTTTGTGAGGTAAAGGAATGCGAAACTCAACTAATAAATGGTATTTAATCATGATTGCCGGAGTGGCCACTCTGTATTCAACAGGGTGTTCACATACGCATAATATGGTAGGCTCGAATCTGATGCAGCCTGCTCAAGAGTCGCCACAAATGGTTATGGCTCGCAGAGCAGAGGAGAGTGGTCAGTTCGCGACAGCAGAACGAACCTATCGTGTCGTCCTACAAAGAAATCCCAAAAATGCGACCGTTTTAAATCGTATGGGGATTGTCTACTCTAAAATGGGGAAGCAGGATCAGGCAGCCAAATATTTAATGGAAGCTGTTAAGGTTCAACCAGAAAATCCCAAGTTTCTAACAGACCTGGGTTATGCTCTCTATCTCCAGAACGATCTGCCAGCAGCCGAAATTGCTTTGGAAGAATCGATCAAGCGTGATCCCAGTTCCAAACGTTCATTCAATAACTTGAGCCTGGTTTTAGGGCATCAGGGACGAATGGACGAAGCATATCAAATCGCTCGTTCTGTCCTGAGTGCAGAAGAAGCACATGCCAATATTGGCTATATTTGTCTGCAACGAGGAATGTTGGATGATGCAGCCCAGCATTATAATCGGGCTTTAGAGCTCAACCCCGATCTGGATTCTGTCAAGGAAGCCATCGTACAGGTTGCGGAACTGCAGAAAAAACAGATGCAGTTCAATGAGCAACAATCAGAAGTGGAAATTGCTCAGAGTCCTGTGATCGAGCCTGCTCCTGTAGAAGAAGAGCCTGTTGTTTCCGAAGATCCACAGTTCCGGATTATTTCCGAAGCCGACGTCATCAATCCTGAAATGATCGAAGTGGATGAAGTACCGGTTGCTCAAATCTCGGGTGTTCAAGAGATTTCAATTCAAGGATTTGAGCCTCCTCTGCATGTCAGTAATGATGATTTCATCCCGTCAGAGAGTAACGAATTCTTTGAAACGGTTCAGAGCACTGAGTCGATGACCAATGTGCGGGCTGAAGAATAATCACAACTGATAACTGAAGTGACCATTTAAGACAAAAGGAGCAGAGGTCTGGCGACTTCTGCTCCTTCTTTTTATGTGTTCTGGTCGATTCTCTTCACTGACTAGCGTGTGTTTGGTCTGGTACTGGCAGTATTCGCTATACTGTTTTCGCCACGCAGGGGATCATTGGGATCCACTTTCTGGAAAAGGAGTTTTCGTTTGCGTTCACTTTCTTTTTTCTTTTCACCTACCCTTTTGAGATGGGTCGGTGTGAGTTCGATATGTTTGGAAGAGAATGCAGCAAAGTCGAAATACAAGACAGACTTTAAATCGCTTCTTCTCATATCCATAATGATAGTTTGAGGCTTGGTTTCGGTGTTTAGGTAGTAAAGACCTTTTTGACGTCGATCGCCCTTATTGATTGTGTAAACAATGCCGTCTTCCTGAAAGATCATGTTCGGGCCGCCTCGACTCGTCCAACGGCCAATCAGATTAGCTCGTTCCGATTTTTGGCACCCGCTGGTAATACAGGCCAGAACCAACAGTAAACCCATCCCCAAATGCTTCAAACGCATCTCAATCCTCTAGTTTTAAGCCATTTCCGATACCAATTCGCGCAGTTCTACTAAGAAGACTGCCCCCGTCTCACAATATTGTGTGTTGAGAACAGACCAAATGTAAAGAAAAATAGTCTGCATTGAATAGAAGTTTTCAGATATTCGCACAATTTTTGAGGGATAAAAGGCGCGAAGGGGCTCGCTGTCATTTGTTAAAAGGTGATCTTTAGGGAGAAGACGTGATGAAAATACTGTTCGCGATGAATATTTTGTGTAGGTGTGAGTGGTTTGAGTGAAATGCAAACATCTTGGTAAATTTGTTAAAATTGGGAGAAGAGGTGCTTTTTTTGTGGAAATATTTGGGATATTTCGATATTGATGGTTAGATAATTCAAGGTGGATTCTTTGCGCAGATTCTGACTCTGAGCATTTTGACATCTTAAAATCATAAAACATGGTGCTGAATGGAATGACGAGTGGGCGGAAATTCTTCCATAATACACAGAGTCATTCAATTCAGTCAGTAGCGAATAAAGATTATTACAGTTCTTACATTTGGTTGTCCTTCTACAACTATTTGACCTACTAACTGAGGAGTTGACAGGATGCTGCTTACTAACTGGCTCGGTACTCTCACGTCTCGAATTCAAAAACGTCGTGTCTTCCGATCGCGAGATCGACGCAACATACGACAACGTTGGCAGTCGGTTGTCAACAATCAAATCTCCACAACAGAAGTTCTGGAAGATCGGACGTTGTTGACGACCTTCTTTGTGGATGACGATTTCTCTGGTCTGTCAAACGGTGACAACATCGTCGGCACTGATACCGATCCCATCGCACCTGGAGATCAGAATGCCATTTTTGGAACGACGGCCTTTGATACGATTCAGGCAGCGGTGACCGCAGCAGTCGCAGGCGATACCATCAATATTGCCGCCGGAACTTATGTCGAAGATGTGATCGTGGATACCTCCGTGATTCTTCAGGGAGCCAATGCCGGGATTGCTGCGGGGGTTGACCCTGGTGTCCGCGGCCTGGAAAGTGAACTGACCGGCGGGTTTCGTCTCTTTGCGAACGATGTTGTGATTGACGGACTGAAGATCGTCGATGGGACCGGTCCGGCCGGCATTGGTGATATAACTGCTGTCTTCATGACCGCCGGCACTTCGGGGCATACGATCGAGAACAGTATTCTGGAAGGCCCGGGAACGGGAGTCAGTAGTCGTGGTGTGCTCTCTACATTTAATGGAAATAACGACAACATCACGATCCAGAACAACGAAATTTATAATTGGGTCAGCGGTATTTTTAACCAGGGCAACACGAATGTAGACATTTTCGGCAACAACATCCATGACGTGGTCGTAGGCATCGCCAATGACTTCGTTGCTGATGTCAGTATCGAAGGCAACGCCTTCAGCAACGCATCGGGAGGTGTCGGCGTCTTCAATAACACTTCCAATGGCGTATCCGATGTAGCCGTTCATAACAACTTTTTCGACTCCTCAACGCTCTCCGAACTCATCGGTCACCACGGTGGAGATGCTATTGACGCTTCCGGCAACTGGTGGGGCGGCACGGACGAAACAACAATCGCTAATTCCATGAAGAGCGGCGGTGTTGCTGGCGACGCTTCGATGGTTGACTTCACTTCATTTTTGAATGTCGGAACAGACACGGATGGCGGGACAGCCGGTTTCCAAGGTGACTTCTCCACACTCAATGTCACGACACTGGGTAGTCAAACAGGTCTTGCTGGGCGTATTCAGGAAGCGATTGATAGTGTCACGTCCGGGGGAACCGTCAACATCCTTGCCGGAACTTACAATGAAAATACGAATGTCAATAAGTCCGTCACTTTGAATGGAGCCGGCACTGGCAGCACGATTATTGATAATGCCGGCAATCTATTTATTGTAAGTGCAGATGATGTGACATTCCAGAACATGACCTTGCAAAATGGCTCGCAGGGAATTCGTGCTCATTTACCAGCAGGCACAATCGATAACCTGCTGGTCGACGATGTGGAATTCATTGGTAACAGTTCGCGTGGGATTGAAATACACAATGACACCTTGATGACAAACATGACTGTGTCTAACAGTCTTTTCCAGAATAATGGTTCAGGCATCCGGTTTGCCTCTTCTGCTGTAGGCGATGGAGTCTATATCACAGATTCTGTCTTTGATGGGGGTTCATTAGGTTTTTATCAGGCGAACGACGGCAGCACTGGTAATGTGCGCGACGTGCAAATCACAGGTTCTACCTTCAGGAACTTTACACATACCGCTGTGTTCGCGGAAGAAATTCGTGATTCTACCGTCGATGATAATATCTTTGAAGACAACCATCGTGACTTCACTCTTTTTAAGGCTTACACTGGCGCGGGCACAGTCGTTGAGAATCTGCAGATCACCAACAATACAATGACGGACTCGATGGACACATCGATTATTATCTTCGTCACTGGTAGTGGGCTGGCGGGTACCGTCGATATTAGCGGAAACACAATTAACAGTGACGTTGGAGTCATGGATGCTACCGTTGGTAAGATTCAAACGTATCTTGATTCGAACTTCACTCACGCGCCCATCAATATCAACGAAAATGACATCACTTTTTCCGGTACGTTTGGTGCCGGTGCAACAGCCGTGCATGGGATCCAGCTGCGTGGCGCATCTGACCAAATCAATATTGAACGCAACACAATCGATGGTGGCAATGTCGGCAATGCTGGTGGAACACCACAATCATCTGGTGTTTTTGTTCGAACCAACGATGGTACAGTGGGAGCCGTTTCCGCATCTGCAGTGATCAATGTTTCAAACAACTCGATCACTGGTTTTGATAACGCCGTTAGTGTCTACGACAATGTGGGGGCGGCCTTTGGTGCATTGACTGCAGGAGCCCAACTCAACGTGAATGGCAACACACTAGCCGGTAATACGCTGGGAGTTGTCAGCGGTGCTGGAGAAACTGTCAATGCCTCCAATAACTGGTGGGGCAGTTCTGCTGAAGCAACCATAGCTGCCCTGATGACGGGCCCCGTCGACTTCACTTCATTTTTGGATGTGGGAACAGACACCGATGGAGTCACAGCTGGTTTTCAGGGAGACTTCTCTGTACTCAATGTTACCGCGTTAGGTAGTCAGACCGGACCGACCGGTCGTATTCAAGAAGCAATTGATAGCGTATCCTCTGGTGGAACTGTCAACATTTTAGCCGGTACCTACGCGGGAGATGTAGACGCTACCGGAAACAATGTCACTCTCGCGCCCGGTAATAGCCCCGGTCAGGTCACCATGAATGGCAATCTGACATTGGATGCCGACGATACGCTCGATATCGAAATCAACGGTATCCTCGCAGGAACCGACTTCGATCAGCTGGTCGTCAACGGAACGGTCGACTTAGGTGGTGCTACTTTGAATCTGATCGATGGTTTTGATCCCGCGGAAGGGAATCAGTTTGTGATCATCGACAATGATAGTACCGACCCTGTCACAGGCACATTCAATGGTTTGTCCGAAGGTCATGAATTTACCGACTTCCTCGGCGTCATCGGACAGAGCGCGTTTCTGACTTATGCGGGTGGAGATGGTAACGATGTCGCGATTGTTGTTGAAAACTCAACACCTCAGGTAGATCTACCCGTCGATGGAAATCCCGATGCTTACACCATCGCACTGGTAGGTGGAAATGTGGTCATCACAGATGATGCCACCGGAGACGTGATTTCGAATACGCCGTTAGCAGCACTCGGTGGACCGCTTGTCATTAATGGCGAAGACAACCAGGACGATACCCTGACATTCGACCTGTCCGGCATCGATGAAAATACTGGTTTGGAAATTGTCTTCAACGGGGGAGTCGGCGGTAACGACGAAATGACTCTCATCTCAACGGACACCCTGACATCACTGGATCATATTTTTCAGACTCCCAACGATGGTTTGATTTTTATCAATGGTCAGATCTCTCCAATTATTACTTACACGGGTTTGGAGCCAGTAACAGATAATCTCGTCGTTGCGAACCGTACCTTTACATTCATCGGGGCAACAGAAACGATCACGCTGTCTGATGATGGTAATTTGGGCGATGGTTTTTCTTTTATTGATTCTGACTTGTCTGAATCAGTCGTGTTTATACATCCCACTAACTCGTTGACGATTAGAACCGAAGCACTGGGTGGCAGTGGGGCAGACATCATCAACATCAATGGCATTGACTCAACTTTCGATCAAGACTTGATTGTTCTCGCAGGTACCGATGATACGATCAACACCGCCGCAGTTGACATTGGCTCCGGATTGTTAGATTTGACTGCCGATCAGGTCAACGTTAATGGTGCCTTTACCACAACGGGCACTGTAGACATTGAATCTACGGCTCAAGACATTACATTTGGCGCCGCTGGTTCGATCGACGCTGGTGCCAGTGATATCGATTTAACGGCGTTCTTCAATGTGGAATCGGTGAATGTGACCACAACCAGTGAAGTACGCGTGACTGCCACTGGTGGTGGTATTAATGACCTGACTGGAAATGCCCTGATCACTGCTGATCGCGTGGCCCTGCGTGTTGGTGGTCCAGGAGGGATTACCGGTCTCGAGACTGATGTCAATACCCTGGCGGCCAGTTCAGCCGGTGGAGGATTTATCATCGACAATCCAGGTGATCTGGAAATTGGCACCGTCGATGGCTTAAGCGGAATCACTGCGAACGCAAGTACCGTTTTCCTTACCACAACCGGATCGCTCACAGTGAATGATGCTGTTTCTGCTGGAACCAATGTTTTGAGAACTCTTGATTCTGCTAGTGCGGGACAAGATATTAACGTCAACGCTGACATCACCAGTACGAGTGGCGACATTTTACTGGAGACCGGTGATAATCTTAATCTGGCAACCGGTGTCACATTGGATGCCGCATCTGCATTGAATATCAATATTGATTTCTTGGATTTCGATGCTGTCGGGGGCATTGCTAACCTGAACGGGGATCTGATTGCAGGAACACAGATTACTGTGACTGGAAACACCGATGACGATCAGGTGATCATCGATGGCAATGGCGGGGCCACCAATGATGGTGGGACCGTAGACGGAATTCAGTCACTCTTCTCATTCGTTGGGGGGGGCGGTACAGACGAGTTGATCGTGGACGACTCGGGTGATGTGACCGGCGATACGATTCTCGTTCAAAGTTTATTTCCCGGAAGTGGTGCTGTAATCGGTGCCACTGGGGTTACCTTGGGCTTTGAAACGTTGGAAAACCTGACATTGTTTGCTGGTACGGATGCCGATGACATTACTGTCTCTCCAAACGTTCTGACAGCCATTGATATCTTTGGTGGTGATCCTACGATTGCTCCAGGCGATACATTGACTTACCTCACTCCTCCAGGGGAAACTTCCACATTGACTACTGATGGTCCAGACGGTGGAACTATTGAAGCAACGGGTGGATTCCAGGATGTCGTCTATGACGAGATTGAAGGCCTGACCTTTGGTGGCAGCGTGGCCGTTAATGGTACGTCCGGTGATGATGTACTCGTAATAACAGCGACCAGCGCCGATTCTGGTACCTATCAGATTAACGGTGGCGCGATCATCAATTTCAACGCAGCTACTGATTTCACCTTCAATGGTGATGACGGGGATGACATCTTACGAATTATCAACCCAGGGGGTGGTCTGTTTGATCCTACGGGCGGAATTTTCTTCAACGGTCAAGGTAACACAGCCGTTGGTGACAGCCTGGAAATCCTGGGCGGAACAGCGACCAACGTTGAACATCGCTTTACAACGGAAAATGACGGCAGCGTATTCTATAATGGTGAAGGCGTAGCGACGATTACCTATACCGGTCTGGAACCGGTTCTCGATACGATTGTCGCTACCAATCGTACTTTCAGTTTCCTCGGTGGCGCAGAGACAATCACGCTCTCCGATGATGGGGTTATCGGCGATGGTGTCTCACAAATTGACTCCGATAACTTCGGTGAAGTTGTTGCCTTTTTGAATGCCACAGATTCCGTAACGATCAATACCGAAGCATTCGGTGGTAGTGGTGTGGATGCCGTCAATATCGAAGGGCTGGACAGTACCTTCGATGCTGACCTGACCGTGAACGGAGGCACCGATGACACGGCGACCTTCCAGACCAACGCGACAGACCTCGGTTCAGGCGACCTGACTGTAGACATCGGCAACGTGGTACTCGATCAAGATGTGATCACAACTGGTAACGCAGACCTCAATGCCTCCGGTGGTTCAATTACTGATGGTGGATCCAGTGCTGCTGATGCCTTGACTACAGCCACAGCGATCTTAACTGCCACCGTTGACGTAGGGGGAGCAGTGGATGCGGTGGATATTGATGTTGCGAATCTCGAAGCTGATGCGGGAGGTGCCATTAATCTCAACGGCGTCAGTGGAACGACTTTAACCATCGGAGGGATCAGTGGTCTGGTAGGGCTCCAGTCAGTATCAGTACTTGCCCTGACGACGGATGCCGATTTACAAATCGATGAGAATATTACTACGACAGATAGCCTGATTCATCTTGAATCTTCAGCAGGTGGGATCACCATGTTGGATGGTGTCGTTGTGAACTCAGGCACTGATGATACCAATCTGATAGCCGATGGTGATATTGATCTATCGATCATTGTGGGTGATGAGGTGCGGCTCACCAGTAACAATGGTGCCATTCTCGATAACACCGGTGCGGAACAGGTTCTGATTTTTGCAGACCGTGTGGCCCTGCGAGCATCAACAGGGATTGGTACAGGCGACGAGATCGAAGTGGACGTGAATACTTTGGCCGCTGATTCGACCGCAGGCGTCATAAATATTGCAGAATCCGATGGGATTTCGATTGGAACTGTTGATGGACTCTTTGGGATTTTGGGTGCGGACGCGATTACTCTGTTTGTGGGGGGAATTGCAACAGTCGACGAAAACATCGAGTCCACTGGTGCCGCTTCACCAATCAGTTTCACATCCGGATTTGATATCACTGTCAATGCGACCATTCAATCCAACGGCGGAACCATTGATCTGCTGGCGGATCGTGATTTGATTTTGGGAGCGACTTCGGTCATTGATACCTTCTCCGCAGCCGCAGTGACGCTGATCGCTGACAATGATGGTTTTGGTGGTGGTTCCTTCACGCAGGCAGAAGGCGGAGTCGTCAATGCCTGGGGCGGTGTTCTGGATGTGATTTCCACCGGCGATGCCCGGATTGCCGATCTGCGAAGTGGCGGTGGTACCGTTCTCGTGGAGTCCCTCAGCGGGGCAATCATCGATAATACGGCCAGCGAAACTGCGTTGATTACCGGTAACGAAGCTGCATTAGAGGCATTCGCTGATATTGGTGCGGGGGGCCCGGCCAATATCGATACGGCAGTCAGCACACTGGCCGCCACAACGCCTAACGGCAATATCCAAATCAGCAATACGGGTGCTTTGGAAATTGGTACCGTCGATGGTCTGGTAGGCGTCAGTGCTGGTCTGGGAATGGTGAACGTGTCCGCTGCCAGTCCACTGACCGTGGCCAGCAATGTAACGGGAGCTGGCGATGTGACGCTGACTGCGACTGATGCAGCCGGACCCGGGGATGATCTCACCATCAATGGTGGTATCACCGTGACATCCACTGGGTCGAATGTGATCCTCAACTCAGGCGATGACTTCCTGCTCTCGCTGGGGGGATTCGTTCTGGCTTTATTCGGCACGATTGAGATTAACATTGATCCGATTACTGACGGTACGGGTGCGACAGTCGACCTGCTGGGCAACGTAAGCGCCACACAGACGACGATCAATGGTGGTGACGACGCGGATACCTTCAACATTCTACCGACCGCAGATTCACCGATCACGGTGAATGGTGGCGATCCCACATTACCGGGACCCGGCGATGTACTTAACCTCGACTTCAGTGGTCTGGCTGCTGCACCATTCCTCACACTGGGTGGAGCACCCGGCTCGGGTTCCTTCGGATTTGTTGCTCCGGACCTCGAACAGACTGTGGATTTCACCAGCATCGAAAACGTCAACAGTGGTGGGACTCCCTTCCACCTGGTATTGGACATGTTTGCCGCCGGTTTCCAGAATGCGGCCGATGACACGATTGACGTGCAACTGGATGCCGCAGGCACGAACCTGTTGATCGACGTCAACGCCAGCAATATCTTCTCTGGCGCCGCCGCCGACATTCTGTCGTTCACCGTCATTGGTTCGACCGACAACGAAACACTCAATATCAACGAATCACCGGGTGGTCTGCCTCTGTTCGATGTGGCGGCACCTGCGATTCCTGGCTCAAACGGTTCGCATCTGAACAATGCCGCCGATACGTTGCTGGAAGATCAGTTCAATCCGACCACCTACGATGCCGACGACATCACGATTCACTACGATGGTGGTGATGGTACTGATGCCATCAACGTCAACTTCACGACCGCGCACAACGCGGCTTACTTCTCGGACAATATTGACAGTCTGGGCAGTGGTAACATCGTCGCAGCGACCCCATTGGGAACCGACATCGATCTGGGACTTTCCTTTGGTGCTGTGGAAGGTGTGGGCATCAACGGCGCCGGTGGTGGCTTGCGGGTCGATGCTTCATCGACTCCCTTGACCACAACTGTGAATATCGACGATGACGGTGCCGCGGGAGATGGTGTTTCCCAGATCACGGCCAACGGTGGTTTTACCAATATGGTCTTCAGCGGCTTCCAGGGACTGCAGGTTGTTTCCGGTACGGGGGCAGAACTGATCGACCTGATCGCATTGGACTCCGCAACGACTGTCACCCAGATTGAGCTGGATGCCGACGATGTGTTTGCCGCCGATGATACGGCCAACGACACGATCCGTGTGCGTTCCACACCAGCGGGCGTGACCGATGTTAACATCCTGACCGGTCTGGGCAATGATCAGATTCAGATCTTCGACGCTGGGAATACAGTCGATAACATCTTTGCTGATATCACCGTCGATGGTGAAGGCGGTACTGACACGCTGACGATCGTTGATTCCGGTGATGCCACGGGGGATACGTTTGAAGTCACTTCGACGACCGTGGATGGCCTTTCCAGTGCCGCGGGCACTGATGTGACGTTAGTGAATATTGATGACTTGAACGTGACGGGCACCGATGGCAATGATGTTGTTGAAGTCAACATGACCACACCAGAAGACCTGAATAACGTGATCCTCAACGGCTTTAACGGCGATGATGATTTCTTTTTATTCAACACCACGCCTGCCAGCGTCGATACGCGTTTGAACGGGGATGCCGGGGAAGATTTCTTTATCTTCCTGGGCAGCAATGTACTCAACGGGTTCATTGACGGGGGTGGCGATGCAGACACCCTCAACTACAATGCTTACAGCAACGCCGTGCATATCGCCCTGTCAGGGCTGGGCACCATCGATGGTTTCCAGGGCCGTGAAAACAACGGCAGCATCCTGGGTACCGGTGTGGCCAGCCTCGGCTTTGATAATATCGACGATCTGATCGGCAGCCTGGGCAACGATATTCTGGAAGGTCCAAACCTGAATAACTACTGGGGCATTACCGGTACTGACGAAGGTTTCCTGATTGCCGATCGTCCCAATCTGATGAACGGTCGTCCGACCACAGCCGGAGATGCAATCGCCACACCACCCGAACAGCGAATTGACTTCACTATGTTCGAAAACCTGATCGGTGGTAACCAGCAGGATCGCTTCGATGTAAGTGATGGCGCTGGTCTGACCGGTACGCTCGACGGGGCCCTCGGTAACGACAGCCTGGACTACCGCGACTTTACAACCGGCGTCACCGTCGACCTGTTTGCGGGCACCGCGACCAACATCGGTGGTGGCTTAGTCGCAGGCACCGGTGGCGGCGATGACGACAACAGCATCGAAAACGTCTTCGGTGGAAATGGCAACGACAATATTACCGGCGACAACGATGACAACATCCTCGGTGACGGCTTCGGCAGCGACAACCTGGACGGTGGCGGCAACGGCGTTGGCAGTGAAAACGGGGGCAACGATGTCTTCCTGATGGAACCGGGGGCTGGCGGCAGCCAGGATGTGATCACCGACATCCACGGTAACGACACGATCGACTTCCGCTTCGCCAGCCAGGGCATTCTCTTCGATGTCGACATCATCAACACCCCACAGGATGTCTTCGGTGGTAACACCATTGAACTAAGACAGATTCAACCTCAACAGCCCGACACGAACCCCAGCTTCATGGAAAACATCGTGGGCAGTGAGTTCAATGATATTATCTTCATCGATCCACTCTCGCAGGATGGCAACTTCCCGATCGACGGACCTCCGGTGCTGCGTTCGGCTGACGGCCGCGGGGGCATTGATGTACTCGACTTCGACGCCAAAGGCCAGGAAGTGATCGACACCGGTTTCTCCCTGACCGCCGACGGGGTGGGCACCGTGCAATACCTGAACTTTGAAAACGTACGCCCCTTCGAAGACACCCCCGCCTTCATTGTCGATGACGGCGACCTCGGCTTCTCACTTGGGGGCGACTGGCCCTTCCATCCGGGGGGTACGGCCGCGATTACGAATGGTATCGGTTTTGGAGATGACGTGCATTCGGTACGTGAGGAATCTCCGATCGGTAACGGACCCGCGCAGGCCTTCTGGGAATTCTATGGTTTGACACCGGGTGACTATCGGATTTCGGTCACCTGGCCCGTTTCCACCAATCCCACGGTCGTCGGACAGGCGGCCACGGATGCCCCGTATACGATCTTCGATGGCGCCCGCACCGACATCGGTACCGCCGCCGTCGATCTGGGAACCATCGATCTCAACCAGCAACTCGAGCCGGATGACTTCACCGCTGATGGCACGGTCTGGGAAAACCTGGGTGTATTTACAATCAACAGCCGGACGTTGACCGTCATGCTGACCAATCTGGCCAATGGCCGCATCACCGCCGATGCGATCCGCATCGAACGTGTCTCTGCCGGACCCGAAATCGAACTACGCGATATCACCGATGCACCGGTCCCGCCGACGATCATCATGGACGGTCATCAGGGGGGCATCAACTTCGGTGCCACCGAACTGTTGACCGATGCGGTCCGCACCTTTGAAATCACGAACCAGGGTAGTGCACCGCTGAATATCAGCAACATTGTGGTGCCAGCCGGCTTCACAACCAACCTGGTCAATCAGGCGATTGCTCCCGGTAATACGATTCAGTTCACACTGACCATGGATTCGAATACCTTCGGCGACCGTTCGGGCATCTTCTCCTTTACCACCGATGATGTGGATGAAGAGACCTTCAACATCCTGTTACAGGGTTCGGTTTCGAATGTGATCATCATCGATGACGGGGATACCGATTTCTCCGCCACAGCCGGTTTTGTGAGCTTCCCGGATGCGGTCAATAACGGGGCCGGTGGGTTTGAAGGCGATGTCTCGGGTGCGGTCCCCAATCAACCGGGCAGTACACCGCAACCGGGGGCGGAAACCGCAACCTGGACCTTTACCGGTCTGGCCGATGGAAACTACCGGGTCTCCACCACCTGGTCGACCACACCAACGGCCACCAACCGTGTGGACGATGCACCTTTCACTCTGAACGGAGGGGGTCCGATCGACGTGGATCAGACGGTTGCCCCGTCGAGCTTTGTCGACGCCAACGGTGTGCAATGGTTCGATCTGGATGTCTCCTTCTCCGTGATCGGCGGGACACTGACTGTGGAACTGACCAACGATGCCAACAGTTTCCCCCGCGACCACTTCACGCTCTCCAACGGTGTGATTGCCGATGCGGTCCGCATCGAATATCTGCCGGAACCTGATATTCAGGTGACCGTGGACGGGGACGTCGTGGAAGACGACACCGGCGTGGTCGACTTCGGCAGTACGCTGCCGGGCATTCCAATCATCAAGACCTTTACCGTGACGAACCTGTCAGCCGATCCCGTGGATGTTACCGGCCTGATCGAGTTTCCGCCCGGTTTCAGCATTGATCCGGCCTCTCCCTTCGGGACCGACACCACACCGGTGACGATCAATGGCGGGTCTTCGGTGACCTTTACCATCCAGTTTGACGGGGGCACCACAGGTTCGACCTTCGGTCAGATCTCCTTCACAACCGGTGATGAAGACGAAAATCCTTATAACTTCACCGTGATGGGGGAAGCGGGCCCCTCCACCGTGGGTGTCAACGATGCGGACTTCTCCACTGTGGGAACCTGGAATGAGCTGGAAACAGGTAGTCAGCTCGATCCGGAGTTTCTGTATGCGGGCGACTTCTTCCAGGGAGGCACAGGCGCCAATGCGGCGACCTGGACCTTCGATGTGGAACCGGGCCGTTATCAGGTGGTCGCGAACTGGTACGTGAATCCTAACATTACCACCAATGGGGTGGGGGCTGCTTCGAATGCTCCCTATACGATCTTTGATAACGGTGCGACTGTGACCACGGTCGCTGTAGACCAGCGGACGAGCAGCGATGACTTCCTGGATGACGGAATCCTCTGGGAGTTCATCGGCGATCCGGTGCAGATCACCAGTAACACGCTGAGTGTGCAACTGAGCGATAATGCGGACGGCATCGTGTATGCGGATCAAATCCGAATTTACCGTGTCGTGGATCCGGTGATCGTTGTGGAAGTCGGCAGTGGCCTGGACACACAGGAAGTTGCAGACGGGGGCGCCGTTGATTTCGAAGAAACGATTGTGGGGGCTCCGGTCATCCGCACGTTTACGATTACGAACTTTGGTGAACGCAACATGGCTCTGGGCCCCATCAGTATTCCGGCCGGCTTCAGCATGGTGGCCCCTCCGGGTAATACCAATCTGCCTCCGGGTGCTTCCACGACCTTCAGTCTGCAGATGAACGCCGCCACGTCGGGCAGCTTTGGGGGCATGGTCTCCTTTGGCGTGGATTCGACCGATGCGAATCCGTTTAACTTCATGGTTTCCGGATCGGCTTCGGCTTCGATGATTGTGGACAACGGCGACCTGGATTACACCAACACGGGTGATCCCTGGGAGACCAGAACCGCCCAGGTGGCCTACATCGACTACTTCCAGGATGACCAGGACTTACTGATTGGCGGCGATTTGCCGGGCGTCAATACAGCGACCTGGCAGTTCACCAATCTGGGCGCGGGCACCTATCAGGTTGCCAGCCACTGGTTCCAGCACAGTAATCTGGCTCCGAATGCCCAGATCACGATCTCAGGGATTGTCGGTGGTCCGATTACGGTCAGCCTGGATCAGCGGTTTGCTCCGAACGACTTCAGTGCCGACGGCACGAACTGGGAAGAACTGGGCAACTTCCAGGTTGCCGCCGGTGGCACCCTGACGGTCACGATGAGCGATGATGGTGCCACGGGTCATCTGGCCGCGGACGCCATGCGACTGGAATTGATTCCCGTCGGTCTGACCGCTCCGGAAATTGAAGTGCGGGCCGGTGCCACGAATCTGACCAGTGGTGCCAGCAGTGTGGATCTGGGCACCTCCAACTTCGGTAGTTCGTTGTTCCAGACATTTACGATTACCAATACCGGAACCGCGACACTGAATTTAGGAGCCATCACTCCACCTGCCGGTTTTGTGGTTTCGACCCCGTTGGGCACGACGGCTCTGGCCGCCGGTCAGTCGACGACGTTTGAACTGGAGTTCAATGGAGCGACTTCGACATCGGGTGCCTTGACCATTGCCAACGATGATGCGGATGAGAATCCCTTCAGCTTTACTGTCTCGGCGACTGCGGTCAATTCACTGATCATTGACGATGGAGATGCCGGCTTCACGAGCGGAGGCGACTACTTCGCATCGGGGGCTGTGGCATACCGTGGTTTTGATTCTCAGAAAATGAATATCGGGCAGACCGGTACGGCAAGTTGGAACTTCACCGGTTTAGTGGCCGGCACGTATCAGGTCTCAGCGACCTGGGACGGTCATCCACTGCGTGACACGGGTGTAGACTATAACGTGACCAGTTCGGGAGTCGGTGGCGGAGCGATTGCCATCAATCAGCGTATCGACCCGAATGACTTTAACGCCGAGGGTTCGAACTGGGAGATCCTGGGAACCGTGACCATCGGTGCCGGTGGTTCGATTACCGTGACCCTGAACGATACGGCCGTGGATGGTTCGATTCTGGCCGATGCGATTCGCATTGAACGTACGGGACCGCTTCAAGCCACCAGTAGTGTGGCCAACTCGGGAGCCCCTGTGCTGACGCAGGCCGATTTGAATTCGGTACGTGATGCGGCGTTGAGCTACTGGACGGCTACGGGGATTTCTGCCGCTGAGCTGGAGCGACTGCAGTCGATCAGCTTTGTACTGGCCGATCTGCCGGACACGATGCTGGGGGGTGCCACGAGTACGACGATCATGATCGACATCAATGCCGCCGGTCATGGCTGGTTCGTGGATGACACACCCTTTGATCACAGTGAGTTCACAGAAGACGCCGATGGCGGCCTGAGTGCGAACGAAGAGAGTGATGCCTTTGGTCGCATGGATCTGTTGACTGTGGTCCTGCACGAATTCGGTCACACCCTGGGTTATGCCGACCTGGATGCGGAGGAAGCGGGTCACGACCTGATGAGTGAATCCCTGGGTGAGTCACTCAGACGCCTGCCCGTGATCGAAGAAGCGGCCGACACGTCCGACGTGGATGACTTCTTCAGTTCGATTGTTGATGGCGACAATCCGCTGTTGAACTAGTCGTCTGACTGAGAAAAACGTCAGCCCTCTCAAACTCCGGTTTGAGGGGGCTTTTTTTGTGGATTGCAGACAGCTTTGAGATTCATTCTATTCAGTTCAAGCGAGCAATTCTGCTTTCACATTCTAATACCTTCCCGCTTGCTCTCTCTCATCTGCTCTGAGTCAAAATCTAACTCTCAGTGACAGGCTGGTGATTCTCATTTTGGCTCAATTCGTTTCATAATCTGCATAATCCCTACGATTGGTATTCTTGTCAAAAGTGTTAAAACCGGTGTAAAGCAATTTGAACATTTCGAACGTCCAGGGGTTTTTTGAAAACGACCTCAATAAAAAGTTATGATTGTAGGGGTTTTATAAGTTGATACTATTATTAGCTTTATAGCGATTGTGGTGGTGCTGATTGTTGTGTGAATTGCAGGAGTGGCACGTGTATTGCGATTTGTATTGATCAGACCGAATATTTCGGACTTAACGAAAAGACCGGATTTAACGGTTATATCAAAATCTTGATTATCAGCTTCTGTGGCATGAACGTTGGCCGAGGAGTGCATCGCATAGAGAGTGTGTGTGGCGACCTGAGAGACCGTTACACAAGTCGGTGACCTGAGAGACCACCGATGACTGATTGACTGAAGCGGGAAGAGATTCTGGTTTACTTATCCTGATTTTTTATGGTGAGTGAGGTATTGAGTTCCGCCTTGATAACCAGAGAAGGGAAGCCTGAGAAACTTTCCTTTCCCGCTTTAGCCAATCAGCAATTTCAAAACCGAGTTGAAGAAAATTTCCAGGGAACTGTCCCTGTGATGATAAACAGCAGTGTCAAAAAAAATCGCGTTGAAACGAAATGGCGCAGGCTGAGAAATGAGATCGAAAATCATTCCAGGCAGATTTATTTCGTGAGACGATTCCAACATCCAAGATTTTCAATTTTATGAAACGCAAGTTAATCAAAATAAACAAAGGAGCTTAAGATGAGTCATCTCGTAAAACAATTTTGGAACGATGAAAATGGTTTCATCATATCGGCAGAGTTAGTAATCATTCTAACTGTTGCTGTCTTAGGAATGATCGTAGGATTAAGCTATGTTCAGACAGCTGTGGTGAGTGAATTTTCAGATGTAGGGAGAGCAATTTCCTCTTTGAATCAGAATTATGCCTATACCGGATTTTATTCGACTGGCTTTTGGGGAAAACCGAAAGCATTTTATTCAGGCTCTGCTTATTTCCGATATGATCCTAATCAAGCTGTTCTGGGATATGATGGTTGTAATTATCTGAATCGTGGCAGTTACTCACAAGATTTTCAACTGGAGCCCGAAGTGGTTGAGGAACCATGTGACAGATGCAGGTCAGGGGAAGTGCTTGAGGAGCCTTGCCCGCGATGTGAACTTAATCATTCACTACCACCACTGCCCATTGAGCAACCGCAGTAAACAAGCGGTACTACTGCTGCTCTTTTCTCAATTGAGATATTGACTGGCCTGTATTTCTTTGTGGAATGCAGGCCAGTTTTCCATTAATCAGAGAGAAACTCATTTCATTTCTGCCAGGAACGAAATTGTTAGTTGGCAATAAAAAAGCTTACTGTTAAGACAACAGTAAGCTTGAAATGGAGGATACCGGGCTCGAACCGGTGACCTTTTGGCTGCCAGCCAAACGCTCTCCCAACTGAGCTAATCCCCCTAAGCGAGGTAGAAACTTCCCTAACGTAAATGTAAGGATAGAAAATAGTTTCGGCAATTCAAGTGCTGAGAAACAATCTAAATGAAAAAAACAGTTAAAAATCTTCCTATGAATTTAATCCCCTTTAAGCAGGGGATTTCCGGTCTGATTACGGAAATGATCGATCACATATTCCCGAACCCATTTTGTGGAATTTCACTCTATCTGAATGAAAGTAAACTGGTTATTTTGGCATGAAGAAACTCAACACTTCATTTCTAACGGAGGAGAGTCTGTGTCGGTCAAGTTGATCTCGCGTTTGCATGAACACCGTCAATGGGTGAATCTGGCATTGATTGCGTCTGCTGAAATGCTTTCTGAGGCGCAGAGAAAACAAACATTCAAGATAGGTCAAGGTTCTATTTGGAAGTCGTTATTACATCTTTACGCGGCTGAGTATGTCTGGCTGGAAGCATTATTGGGTGATGACTCTCCCACCTTACCCGGTGATCTGCCTGAAGAGTTACCGGGCAATCAAAAAGGATCTGGCGCGATAGAATCGTTCGCAGAGTTGAAACAGAATTGGGCAGAACTGGATCAACGCTGGAATCGATATTTAGACCAACTGACAGATGATTCGCTAGAAGAGATCGTGAATAAAAGAAGTACCAGTTCTGGCAAAGGGAAAATACATCAGACAAAACGCTATGATGTTTTATTACATGTTTGCACTCACGCCCAATATACAACTGCCCAAGTTGTGAATATGCTACGTCAGGTCGGCGCAAAAACTCTTCCCGATACCATGTTGATTTCAATGGCTAGAAAACAGATGGCTTTAATCTCAGATCAGGATTAGGTTAAAGCGACAACTCAAACAAATTTTCGGATGACGCCTTTTACGACGCCGAGGACTTTGACGTTATTCGAATAGATGGGAGCCATTATTGCATTTGCGGGTTCCAGGCGAATACGTGACTCTTCCTGATAGTAGCGTTTCAATGTGGCTTCGTGGTCATCAACGAGCGCGACAACGATATCTCCCTGCTCGCAGGTATCCTGTCTTTTGACGACGACATAATCCCCCTCTTGAATTTGCGCATCGATCATCGATGAGCCTTTGACTTTCAAGCAGAAATTATCGGAAGATTCAAATAGCGAACTGAAGTCAATTTGGGTTTCACCTTCAGGAGGTGCCACGGGAGCACCTGCTTTTAACAAACCAGCGAGAGGAAAGTTTGCTGGTTTTTGAGAGTTATCGCAAAGTTGGATGGATCTCGAAATGTTGGACTCTCTTTTGATGAGTCCTTTGCGTTGCAAAGCTTTTAAATGTCCGACTACACCATTGGGAGATCGAATATCAAATGCGTCTCCAATTTCTTTCACGGTAGGGCCATATCCGCGGTTTACAATTTTGTCCTTCAGGAACTCATAGATTTGCATTTGTCGTTCAGTTAGTTTGACATTTTGATTAATCATGCCTGCTTCCAGTCTCTTTCAGCAAAAACGGTTACTACATTGTGAAACGTGGAATTAACCACACAATGGCCCGTTATTTACACTTATGGACTCATGAGACGGTAAAAACTAACAGTCTTTTTGGTCGATTAGGTGTAAACACTTATAAATGCGCGAGATAAAGGCATTTAAAGTTTAGTATTCAGTAGTTCTTGAGATTTGGGTCAACTGGTCACTTTAGAGGAAAATGCTTCACAGGCGAGTTCCTTAATTTTTGCAAGGTCCAGCTTACCCGTTCCGAGTAGTGGAATTGATTCGACTTCCAGAAAACTATCGCTGGATGGAATCCAGAGATTGGGAATATCTGCTTTGTTAATTTCTTTGATGATGGTGTCAACCGATATATTCATGGGCTTATAGAGTACGATTAGTCGTTCTCCCTTTTTAGGATCGGGGACTGACGTGACCGCGATTTGGACTTCTGGTTCATCTTCATTCGGATCACTGACAATGTCTGTGATGAGTTCTTCAATCCGAACGTGAGGCACCATTTCGCCTCCGATTTTTGAAAATCGTGTTTGTCGACCTGTGATCTTAATAAACCCGTCTTCATCGATCGTGGCAAAGTCTCCTGTGTTGTACCAGCCATCGATAATCACTTCTGCTGTTTTTTCTTCATTATTCAAATAGCCTTTCATGACATTGGGGCCTTTTATAAACAGCAGACCTTCCTCGCCGTCGGGTAGATCCTGCATTGTTTCCGGATTTACGGTTTTCGCCATAACACAGGGAATGGCTCGTCCCACCGTACCTGGCTTCGCGCTAATCTCGTCCGGATCCAGTTGTCGGCTAGGGGGGATGTTGACCGCAGCCACCGGTGCCAATTCGGTTGTGCCGTAGCCTTCCGTTGGAAAGATTCCGAATTTTTCCTCAAATTCTTTCGCCAGACTTTGAGGTAGTTTTTCTGCACCGGTAATGACAAGATCTAACGATTTAAATTGCTCCGGTGTGCATCGCTTGAGGAAGTGCCTTAAAAACGTAGGTGTTGATGCAAACAATGTGACTTCGTACTTTTCTACCATTTTTCCAACGGTACGTGCATCGGTTGGATTAAAGTGGAAGCAGGCTCTCATATTTCGAAGAAACGGCATCCAAAGTGAAATCGTATAACCAAATGAATGAAAGAAGGGTAAAATTCCCAGAATGCAGTCTCGCGAGGTGAGGTGTAATAAATCATCGGCGGAATTGATATTGGAAACAATATTATGATGTGTCAGCATAACTCCTTTGGGTTTTCCCGTTGATCCCGATGTAAAGATGACTGTGCTCAATTCATCAGGATCGACATGTCGTAATCCGATGACGCGTTCGATGATCCATGCTGGTACAAGAAATGCCTGGAAGAGGCAGATTAGTTTGTCAAAGATAGTCGCTTTTAATTTTAATTCATCCAGAAGCACCACATTGGCATCCATGTCGATGGGTTTTTTCTCGATAAACTTCTGGCTCGTCAGAACGGTCTTGATCTCTGCTTCTTTGATACAGTAGTTGATGTCACTGTCGGAAAGAGTGTAATTGAGATTGATGGGAACCCGACCCGAGATAGCAAGGCTTGCATTGACGACACAGCCTCCCACAGAAGGTGGCAGTAGCACACCAATCATTTTTTCATCTTGTTTAAATACATGCTTATTGAGGAGCCGCCTCATTAAGAGCGCTCCGGTGAGAACTTTTCCGCCGGCAAGTTCAACACCTGTTGAGTCTGCTATTTTTTGTTTGAATCTTCGGTTTTTACATTTTCGAATAAACAGTCTGGGTGGAATCATTTGATAAGTCTTTCGAAAATCGGCCGCTTCAATGCCCAGGTTTTGAACTACCTTTTGTACGTGTTTTTCGTTTTCAGGATGAAGTATAGGTTTTCCGAAGCGAATGGAAACCGGATATGGCCACCGTCGGGGCCATTTCCAGAAAAATTTTCCTCCATGAAAACTGAAGATACTTCCCCAAAGTTCGTCAATATAGACAGGAATGACGGGTGCCCCTGTCCCTTTAATAATTTTCATCAAACCAGATTGAAAGGGTTGTAAATATCCGGATCTGGTTAATTTGCCTTCTGCGAAGATACAGACTAATTCTCCATCTTCAATGGCTTTTCGTGCTGTTTTAATCGATGCCATCAGTGCTTTGGGGCCGTCATCGATATTGATGGGGATTGTGTTATACAACTCTGTCAGCCACTTAACCCACCGATTCTGAACATAGGTTGAGAAGGCAATCATTCTGACGGGACGTGAGGAAGTGAGGATGAGAAAGATCCCATCAAGCCAGGAAACATGATTGGCTACCAGGAGCGCCCCTCCTCTTTTAGGTAGGTTATCGTGTCCGCAGACGCGCAATTTATAAATGGTTCGACTGACCATCCAGACGATAGATCGAATCGTCGCGTTCGGAAGCAGTTTGAAAATATAGATGCCGACTGGAATCGTCAGTAAGCCCAACACCATGAAAATCTGGCTGGCTGACATTTTGAAGGATTCTTGCATCACAAAGAAGACACCCGATGCGATGAGAATGAAAAAGAACGCTAGAAAATTAGCGGCTGCCAGAATACTGCCACGTGTTTCCACGTCACTACGATGTTGCAAGAATGTTTCGAGGGGTATGTCAAATAATCCGGAACTGACTCCGAGCAAGAAGAGCCAGAGTAACGATAATAAATAGTAGAAGTGTGAACTGGATTCTGATCCAGGTACAACACTGCTGCCCGTGAAGAAGAGTAATAGAGAAGTAACCACAATACCTGCCGCACCGATCGGTACAATTCCCAGCTCAATTCGACCTGCAGACCAGACTCCTGCGAGTATACTTCCTGCCGCGACTCCGAAAACCAAGATTCCCAATAAGGGGCCAATATCTTTTTGGGCTAACCCTAACTCGTGAATTCCATAAGTATCGACATTCATTTGCGCCATGGATGCAAGCATCCAGAAAAAAGCGACTCCCAATGCGGTTCTGAATAAGGGAGTGCTACTACGAAGCAGTTGCCATTGATGCCATGTTTCTTTGGCAGGATTAAAGGGAAATAGTCGATCTGGATCTGCCGGAGTCAGACTTCGAATCTTCAGACTGATAATTGTTCCAATTACGGCTACGCCAACTAATGCCAATGCTGCGATACTGATGTCTGAGAATGATCCCGGAGAGGTAAGACTGGGTTTAGTAAAATGGTATAAATAATTACCTGCGATAAATCCCAAGGCCGAAGAAACCACTGTAATCAGTCCCATCAAGCCATTGCCTTTTGAAAGGCGATTATCGCGTAGTATTTCGGGTATACTGCCAAATTTCGCAGGACCAAACAGGGCACTTTGACAGCCCATTAATGCGACGATAATAAAAAGTAAGTATAAGTTTCCTAGTTGAATAGCCCAGATTCCTAAAATCATGATGATGATTTCGGCTATCTTGCAAGCCACGATCACGGTGCGTTTACTGAACCGGTCGGCAAGGTAACCTGCCACACTGGCAAGCAGTAGATAAGGCAGAGTAAAGCAGGCCAGTCCCAACGAGAGTGCCTGTGCGTCTCCGATCTCTGGTTTTGCAATCGGAATGATAAACCAGCGAAACATATTGTCATTCATAGCTCCCAGAAACTGAGTTCCCAGAAGTGCCAGAAATGATGTTGAGTTTAAGGTTCCTTTTTTGGGGTCGATCTTCTGAGTCTCTGTTACTTCGATTGTGGTAGAATTCATATTTTAACGAGATCCAGATTTTAATGTGCCGTCACTAGAGTACCCCCAAAAAGTAGGGGTGATTGCATGGACTACTTTCAGAAGCGTCCAGGGAAGTACAGGTAATGAAATTGCTTCACTTATTGAAGGCGTAGAATGGTTGAAATTAACACTTGAAATCTGTGACGAAATTAATAAACGGCAATACTATGCCAAAAAGTATTTTGCTGTAAAGACTTAGATTCGAGCAGACATTAAGAATCTGTGAGAGAAGGCACTTCAGTGTATATCTGTGATGTGATTTGGCAGGTGGGGATTAAGGAATAAAGGTGTATGTGCCTGAATTCGTTTCTGCAAGTTCCCTAATGAGCTTTTCGCCTTCACGGCTTCCCATACAAATTCCGTTTACGACGACACTTCGATTGCGATTTGTATTCTTTGCCACTTTATTAAAGGCTTTGACGGTAGACGGGTTGAAGTGCCCGTCAGTGAGAATATAAATCGTATCTGGTTGAAGACGGAGAGCCAAAATGAGCGCCTCCAGCGGTTCTGTCATTCCGATACCGGGTACTCTGGCAACCCAGGAAAGATACTTTTGCTTTGCTTCAGCGGTTGCTGGCTGGAGTTGTCTGGCAGGCATTGGTTTTGCGATGTCGCTAAAGAAAATCACAAAGAACTGTTGATGTTTATCCATTGAGTAAATGGTTTTGGCTAGTTCTAATTTAACTCGGCCCAGTCTGGTTTTTCCCACACTATCGTGTGGAAAGTTCATACTTTTCGATGAATCAACGACAAAAACAACTTTTTTACTCTTGGGTTTCATACCAAAGAAATCACCGTTACCCAGCCCATTTCCTGTGCCAGGAGAGGCATTGCCAATCGCAGAAGAAGTTAAGAGAGCGCCTACAATATCTGCTGCATGTTTGGTTGTGAGGGTGTCTTCCTGTTGTGTTGTTTGTGGCAGGGGACCGTCTAAAAACGAAGAGAGGGACTCTGAATCCGGGGCAGTATGAAGATCTGACACAGGAGGTAATTTTGAGAGTACCTGCGAACTTGAAGGGGTTTCAGCTTTATCTGTGACTGCTTCTAATTCCAGAATCACTGGTTGAACCGTTTTTTGAGGGGGAGCCCAACGGGTTTGTATCGCAGTGTCTGAATTTGATAAAGGCAATTCTGCCTCTTGTTTCACGACAATTGCCAATCCACAAACAAGAAGCAGATGAAACACAGTCGAAATACCGATACCACTGTTCCAGTGCGATTGTAAACCAGAATGTGACGGTGGCTTGTACATGCATTTCTCTTAAGGAAATCGATCAAAAGCGAGCCCATTGAAAGGACTTCTATTTAGTTTCCTTTGTTATTCTAGCGTCGATTTACATTAAACGACAGAAAGAAATGGATTGATCGCAGCGTCAGGCATACTCATTCTCCATGAAAAACCTCGGGAATCCCTGGGATTCACCCCAAAGACCAAAAAAACTACTAGAGATAAATACTTGTTCCGTATAATATTAGGTGATGTGAGTCCGCTTCAGGTTTTTTCAGGCCCTTTTCAGCTTATTTCAAGGTTTAGGTATGAAATCAGATGAATAAATCAGCGGCCCTAGATCAGACTGTTCAAAACAATACTTCTGAGTTGCCTCAGGAGAATGTCTCTTTGAGCGCGCATCAAACAGAGCACAGTGCCATGAATCCTGATATCAAAAAGCCGATTCTGTTTTTTGATGGTATTTGTGGACTCTGTAATTCCAGTGTTGATTTTGCGCTCATCAGAGATAAAAACGTGCGTGTTTTCTATTCTCCCTTACAGGGAGAAACTGCGAAGCAACTTTTAAGTGAGGAAGATATTCAGCATGTTGACACGGTTGTTTTCCGTCCTGCAGATGGAAATCATCTTTATCGACGTTCGGCTGCTGTTGTAAGATTATTGTGGCTATTGACCTTT
Source organism: Gimesia aquarii (assembly GCF_007748195.1). NCBI lineage: Bacteria > Pseudomonadati > Planctomycetota > Planctomycetia > Planctomycetales > Planctomycetaceae > Gimesia > Gimesia aquarii. The sequence continues at coordinate 5,435,473 of NZ_CP037920.1, read as the reverse complement.
CCCTGGAATTTTTATGGATGGATTCTGTGGTGTATACCACTGCCGATCAGAGACCTTGGTTATCGTTTGATTGCTGGTTCGAGATATCGGTTTTTTGGCAAACACGAGACTTGTCGCATGCCAACCCCGGAAGAACGTTCTCGCTTTTTACCTTAATACTTCAGACCAGTTATCGTTGACTAAGAGATTTCTATGAGATTGATGCCGTACACAATATTACTTTTCGCATTACTGGTTTTGAATAGTCTGTCAGCGAATTTATTCGCTGCCAACCAACCTGCCGAGAGGCCCAATTTTATCGTCTTCATCGCAGATGATATGGCCTGGGATGACTGCGGTGCCTATGGACATCCTAAAATCCAAACACCCCATCTTGATCAGTTAGCTGCGGATGGTATGAAATTCAATCATGCCTACTTAACTTGCAGTTCCTGTAGTCCCAGCCGTGCCAGTATCATTACTGGTCGTTACCCTCACAATACGGGAGCGCATCAACTGCATCTTCCATTGCCAGAAAGTCAGGTGACTTTTGTAGAGAAATTAAAGGAGGCAGGTTACTACACTGCTTCTGCCGGTAAATGGCATATGGGGAAACCAACAGAATCGAAATTTAACCATGTGACAACTAAACTCAATCAGTGGGTTCCGACTCTTCAGCAGCGACCTAAAGACAAACCGTTTTTCATGTGGTTTGCATTTACTGATCCTCATCGACCCTATGAGCAGAATATTATAGAACGACCTCACACGAACGAGGATGTAATTGTACCTCCTTATTTACCAGATACTCCGGAAGTGCGACATGATCTGGCACTATACTATGACGAAATCACGAGATTAGATGGTGTTGTCGGGCGGGTGCGTGACGAATTGAAGAATCAGGGAGTGGCGTCAAATACAGTGATTGTATTTCTGAGTGATAATGGGCGCCCCTTTCCACGTTGTAAGACCACTGTTTATGATAGCGGGATTCGGACTCCCTGGATTGTCACCTGGCCTAAACAAATTAAACCGAAGGCTGTTTGTGATTCCTTGATCAGTTCCGTTGATTTAGCTCCTACCATACTCGACCTGGCTGGCTTACACATTGACGAAACGTTTCAGGGGCAGAGCTTTAAATCATTACTGCAAAATCCAAGTGATTCGATCCGCACACATGTTTTTGCCGAACATAATTGGCATGATTTTGAAGATTTCGGTCGTGCTGTTCGTACTCCTCGATATAAATACATTCGAAATTTTTATACCGATATTCCCGGAACACCTCCCGCCGATGCGGTGCGCAGTGAATCGTTCATTAAAATGCGTCAATTACGAGATGGAAATAAGTTAACCAAGGATCAGAAAAGTTGTTTTGTGAGTCCGCGTGCAGCAGAAGAACTTTATGATGTGGTGAATGATCCTCATGAGTTAAATAATCTGGCGGGACAAAAGGACTATCAAAAGATTCAACAGGAGCTGCGGTCAGCGCTTGACCAATGGCAGGCAGAAACCCATGATCGACTTCCCCGCAATCGTCGACCTGATGAATTTCATCGTGAAACGGGTGAGAGGCTGCCGGCTTTCAAAAAAAAATAATGTCAGCGAATTTGTTCTTTGACGAAAATTATTGAAGCGCATATCGAATTTGCCGAGTAATGCAGTTAGGAAAACTCGTGTTTTAAGGTGAATGAACAATGGTCTCCTCAATCAATTCCAGAGATGTGTCAACAACTGACTCTGCTCCTCCCACAACTCGACAAAAATTGGCAGTCAGTATGATGTGCTTGTTCGCTTTTCTGTTGCTCTACTTCATGATGTCAGGCCCTCTGGTTTGGATAGAAGACAAAATGAAATTCAAGCCATTCACGAGGTCCGTCGAGACTGTGTATAAACCGCTGGTTGTGATTGTGAAATCTGATATGAAACCTGCATCGAGTGCGATTAAAGCCTACGTAGGAATGTTCAAATAATAAATCGGAGTTGAATATGGGGGGCAGTGAATCAGAGGATCAGAGCGTCAAAGTATCTGATCAAGTTTCACCTGAGTCTATTCCAACGCGAAAGCTGAGATGGAAGTGGGGGCTCGCGATATTATTCGCTGGAATAGGTTTCACGATTTACCAATGGTTCCAATTAGCCCCAGATCGAACGTATCAGGTGTTTGCCGTCTATGGTGGGATCCGAAATATTTTTATCGGTTTGTTGATTTGGTGGATGTTGATTTCTGGTATTTCCTGGAAAGTACGCTTTAAGGGCTTACTCGGAACGATTCTCTTTTTTGTACTTTTCTTTTCACTGTTACGAGTGGAAAGTTTTGAAGGAGACATGGTTCCTCGGTTTCAATTTCGTTTTCTGCCGACAGCCGAACAGCGGGCAGAAAAGTATTTTGAACAGGCTGCGAAAATGCCACAGGAATCAAACGCAGATTCATCGACGCTTGAAGTTTCTTCTGAAGATTGGCCCGCCTATCGGGGATCGGAACGAGATGGTATTGTTCGGGACCAAAAAATCAGAACGGATTGGGATGTGCAGCCTCCCAAATTGCTCTGGAAACATCCCGTTGGTTCTGGTTGGGGATCATTTGCGATTATTGGCGACCGTGCTTTTACTCAAGAACAGCGTGGTGAAAAGGAAACAGTGGTTTGTTATGACGCTTTGTCGGGCAAACAGATTTGGAATCATCATGATGATGTTCGATTTACCGAGGTTTTAGGAGGCCCTGGTCCGCGAGCGACGCCCACATTTTATGACGGAATGATTTATTCCATGGGGGCAACCGGAATTCTGAATTGTCTTAATGCGGTGACGGGAGAACTGGTCTGGTCAAAAAGCCTTCTGGAAGAAAATGATTTAAACAATCTGCAATGGGCTATGTCCGGCTCTCCATTGGTTTGGGAAGATCTCGTGATTGTGAATCAGGGGATCCCGCAAGAGACATCTGAGTCGAAACCTCAATCCGTGATTGCATTAGATCGATTAACGGGTGAAGAGGTCTGGTCCAGTGGATCACACAAATCAAGTTATAGCTCTCCACAGCTTTCGCTTCTGAATGAAGAACCGCAATTATTGATCTTTCATTCCAAGGGACTGGAAGGCTTTACGCCACAAGAGGGGAAGTCGTTATGGTTTTTTCCATGGACCAATCAAGCGGGTGTGAACGCGGCTCAGCCGATTGTAATTGGGCCTTCCTCGATTTTTCTGGGCGCTGGTTATGGAGCCGGTTCCGCGCGGATTACGATTAGTGAATCAAAACAGAACGTCGAACCAGAGGTTGTTGAAGACTGGAAAAGTAAGAGCTTAAAGCTCAAATTTAATTCTGCTGTGGTTCGAGATGGTTTCGTTTATGGGCTGGATGAGGGAATACTGACTTGCTTAAATCTGGAGACAGGAAAAAGGGCCTGGAAAAGAGGTCGTTATGGTTATGGTCAGATGATTCTAGTGAATGACAACCTGCTGATTCTGGCAGAAGATGGTCGTGTGGAACTCGTGAAAGCAGATCCAGAGAAATACACACAGATCGCTACTTTTCAGGCTATACAGGGGCAAACCTGGAATCACCCGGCTTTGGCCCAGGGCAAACTCTTTGTTCGAAACAGTGAAGAGGCCGCCTGTTATGATATTTCTGATGCCGCTAAATAGCCTGTTCTTGACCCGTGTTGTTGTTAGAACTGATAGATTGCGTAAACAAGCCGCGATTTATCTGCGCAGTCTGGTTTTCCTAAACCTATGTAAGAACTACGGTTTTTACTTGACTGACTGAAGACGGGATTGCAAAATAGACGATAAATAAACGCCTGCCTATGTGTTGATGTGTTATGACCTTCGAACAACGTGCTGACCAATTTAGCTGTTCCGTACGTCCCGCCACAGATAGTTTTACTGTCTGAATCAATTGAAGAGAACGGAAGGAAGGAGACCCATGTTTCGAACAAACATGCGTGTTAACGTTTTGCTTCTCGTTATGTTCTTAGGGAACGCTCTTGCAGAGCAGCCCCTGTTTGCTGAATCATCAAAGATATCTGACGGACCGATTGTTGCCGCAAAGCCAGAGCGGAAATCAGTCAAGCCTCTTCATAAAATCATCGATGAGCAGATACAAGCTCAATACAAAGACGATTCTCAATATGTTTCTGCACTCAGTGGTGACAGTGAATTTTTAAGAAGAGTGTATCTCGATCTGACAGGCCGTATCCCTTCATTCACGCAGACACGAGAATTTTTAGAAGATCGTCGTTCTGATAAGCGAAAAATTCTGGTAAATCAGCTTTTAGAGTCACCAGAATATGCGCGATATATATCACGACAATTAGATGTGATGTTAATGCGTCGTCTCAAGAAAAAGTACATCAACGTCAGTACCTGGGAAGAGTTTTTACGGAAATCTGTGGCAGAAAATAAGCCCCTTGATCAAATCGTCAGAGAGATTTTTGCAGCCGATGGTTCCAATAAAGAAACTCAGGCGGCAGCGCGCTTTTATTTAGCGCGAAATGGAGACGTCAATGAGTTGACTCGTGATATTGGAGAGATCTTTCTGGGGGCTGATTTAACTTGTGCACAATGTCATGATCACCCTGATGTCGATGACTGGAAGCAGGATCATTATTATGGCCTTTCCGCTTTTCTGATTCGTAGTTTTGTGTTCACAGACAAAAAAAAGAAACAGACTGTCTTTGCTGAAAAAGCGGAAGGCGAAGTGAAATTCGAATCTGTATTTGAGGTCCGTGATAAAACATCAAAAGGCCCCGAGACGACACTTCCAGTTGTGTTTAATGGTGCTGCAATTTCAGAGCCTGCATTCAAAAAAGGGGAAGAATACCAGGTCAAGCCGGCCAAAGATGTCAGACCAATTCCAAAATACAGCAGACGCGCACAACTCGGTATTGCGATTACCTCACCTCAAAACCGTCGCTTTGCGCGAACCATGTCAAATCGTTTATGGGCTATGATTATGGGGCGTGGACTGGTACATCCACTCAATGCGGATCATTCCGATAATCCTCCCTCACATCCAGAGCTTCTGGATTCTCTTACAGATCAGATGATTGCTCATCAATTTGATCTGAAGTGGTATTTGCGGGAGCTGGTATTGAGTGAGACCTACCAGCGATCGAGTGTCAACGATGCATTCAATCAGAAAGATGCCAAAGAATTAGATGAATCCCAATTCACACACGCAATCATGAAACCGTTAACACCTGAACAATTTGCATGGGCGGTCTTGCAGGCAACAGGCTTTACTGACATTTATCGGAAAAGTCTGAAAGAGAAATTGACCGAAGAGACGTTGCGAAAAAAACTGGTAGGTTATGAAAAGCGATTCGTGTCATTGTTTGGTGGTTCGCCAGGTAAACCTGTCAAAGAGTTTGAAGTCACAGCTGATCAAATTCTTTATTTATCAAATGATGGAGCAATCCAGGGATTTGTAACACCAAGGACCGGGAATACGGCAGATCGAGTTTTGAAAGTACCGGTTGATCAATCAGATAAAGTAGCAGAGGAATTGTATCTCAGTGTGTTAAATCGATACCCAGATCAAGTAGAGACGGAAGAAGTTACGACACTGCTTCAAGGCAAAGCAGGAACAGAACGATCACAAACGGTAAGTGATCTGATCTGGGCGTTAGTCATGTCTTCCGAATTTCGATTTAATCATTAGAAGCACAGTTTGTATCGAGTTTTTTTAGTCAAGAAATTAATTCGAAAGACAGGGAAGGGGAGGCCATGCGTTGTCATTATGCTTGTGGAACCCATGAGAGTCTGACGCGTCGTTCATTTTTAGGTGGAACGACTGCGGGAGCATTGAGCATGCTTGGTTTTAACGGGATGACTCAAGTTCAAGCCGCAAAAAAACTTTCAACACAGCAAAAGCAGGTGGTAGTCTTCTGGCTGTCTGGTGGAGTCAGTCAGTTAGAAACCTGGGATCCGAAACCGGGAACTGAAACGGGAGGGCCGTTTCTGGCAATCCCGACATCGGCTCCAGGAGTGCATATCAGCGAACGTTTGCCATATACCGCGCAACAAATGCACCATCTGGCTTTAGTGCGTGGAGTGAATACAAAAGAAAATGATCACGGCAAGGGAAATTATATTATGCAAACCGGTCGCAAGAAACAGCCCGGATTTGCGTTTCCTTATCTGGGATCTACGTTTTCAAACCACCTTGCGCCCCCGGACAGTCCTTTGCCAGGATACATTGCCATCGGAGTGGGTGGTTCCTCCACTGAGTCCACGTTTTTAGGCCCTCGCCATGCACCATTGGTCTTATCCGGAGGTAAGGCACCCAATAATCTGGAATTACCGAAATCGATGCAACCAGAGCGGGATGTGATGCGCAGAAAGTTACGCCATAAAATCAGCCAACGTTTCGAGCAAAAAAGAAAGACTGCTCATACCGAGGTTTATAACGAATCCTTCGATCAAGCGGCTGCTCTCATGGCGCGTCGAGATATTTTTGATTTCAGTAGTTTTTCTGACAAAGACATTGAGCGCTATGGTAAGCACGATTTTGGTCGCCATTGTTTGATGGCAAGACAGCTTATTGAAAAAGGAGTTACCTTCGTCAAAGTAGGTCATACCAATTACGACACTCATTCTGAGAACTTCAACTTTCACATTGAACAACTGGGTGAATTTGACAAGCCGTTTGCCACATTTATCTCTGATTTATCGGACCGCGGTTTATTAGAACACACATTGATCATCTGCATGTGTGAATTTGGGCGGACTCCAAGAATTAATTCACGAGTAGGGCGCGATCACTGGGGAACTGCCTGGTCGGTTGCTTTGGGAGGAGCCGGCATCAAAGGGGGAGCCGTTTCCGGAAAAACAAATGAAACAGGTACCAAAGTCATCGATCGTGAAGTCAACGGCGGTCATTTGTTTCACACCTATTATCAGGCAGTGGGCCTGGACTCTACTGAAGAATTTTATCCGAATGGCCAGCCTATTGCGAAAGCAGACCCGAAGGCAGAGCCGATCAAGGAGATTCTGGCGTGAGTTTTTTACACTTAATTTGTTCGAAGCTGAGCTACCTGCTTGCTGGGGGATATGCCGTTGTTACGCTTTTATCTCCAGTAATGGGTGCAAAGCCGGACGCAAAACCTGCAGCCCCTGAGGTTCCCCTGCTGGCTGTGAAGCCCATTCTTGATCATGGTCCTACGCCTTTGCCTATGGCTCTCAAGTATGCACAACTGGATGTGTCGAAAGTGGCAAAGCAGTCAGCGGCTCAGTTTAAAATTGTTAAAGCACTCTCACAAAAATTTCAAATTCTCAATACAAAAATCGCAGACATCCAAAAAACAATTCAGGTTACGAAGCAACAAATCAAAACAGATTCCAGTTTACTGAAAAAAGCCAGAGCAGAGCTCAAGCGATTGAGCGAAATGAAAGCGAAAGCAAAGAGTCCTACCCGGAAGGGGAGTGAGCCACTCAAAGCGGTTAAGCCTCTGCCTGATCTTGAGCAGCTCTCTATTCAAATTTCTAACAGTGAAAAGCAAGTCAAAGCTTTGGCTCAATCTTTAAAAGACGCACAAAAGAAACTAGAAGAACTGAAAAAGCAGGTTGCCGTAGAGAAAAAACAACTGGGATTCTTAAAGACAAAAGAGAGTCAGCTCACAGAAATTGCGAGCCTCTTTCGTGAAAAGTCGCCCGTTGCCGATCCCAAACTTTTAAGAGAAGTCGCCTCCTATCAGCACACGCGTCCGTTGTATTCTTGTAAAATTGATCCGAATGGAAACTATTTACTCGCCGGTGCTCAAGATTCCGTGTTCAATCGTTGGGATCTTGTCAGTGCCTCCAATACAAAGCTGCTAGGTCATAACAGTTGGGTCAGACGTTTTGATCTGCATGGCTCTACGTCATTGATGGTTACCGGAGCCTATGAGGGAAAAATTGCCTGGTGGGATATCAATTCTCATCAACCAAAGCCAAAGCACTTAATTGAGGCACATAAAGGATATGTGCGTGGTGTTTCTGTCAGCCCTGATGGTAAGCTTGTTGCGACCGCTGGCAATGATCGTCTGGTTAAAATCTGGTCAATTCAAAAGGCAGAACTCATTCAAACGCTGCAAGGTCATGAACATCAAATCTATAATGTAAAGTTTCATCCTGGTGGTCGATATCTGCTGTCCGGCGATTTGAGAGGAAATCTGAAACAGTGGGATACAAAGACCTGGAAAACAGTTCGTGACTTTGATGGGAGCGCAATCTATAAGTATGACACCACATTTCGTGGACATATTGGCGGAGTGCGTGGAATGGATATTAGCCAGGATGGCAAATACTTTGCGATTAGCGGTATCGGTCAGGTCTCCAATGCATTTGCAGGCATAGGTGTGCCAACAGTGGTCTTGTTCGATTGGGAAACTGGTAAGCAGTTGGCGATCATGACTCCCAGCGACAATTTTAAAGGAACATGCTGGGGAGTTCGGTTTCACCCCCAGAGCGATTTTATCGCAGCTGTGGGGGGAAACTCCTCTGGTATGATCTGGTTCTGGAAACTGGGAGAGCAGAAACCATTCTTTTCTCAGAAGGTAAAAAGTGTGCCTTACGACCTGGACTTTCATCCGGATGGTCTGCGTATGTGTATTGCGGGTTACGATAAGACCGCGCGTCTTTTCAGTATGGCACCTAAAGCACCATTTGAGTTAGCCAAACAGAAGTCAAAAACGAAAAAGAAGAAATAGACCACCGCCTATTGAGGAGAGCGACGTACTGATTCCTGTTCAGAGAGCTGCTTTAGTTTGGTCATTTGCGATTTGAGAATGCGCTTTGTCAAACCGCGAAACAGAAAGCCCATGATGCGGTGGAAGAGAGACCCAAACACCATTTCACAATGATAATCGAGTTGGGTTTTACGCGCCTGCTTTGTTAATTCATAGCTTATATTGAATTGATAGGCGGGGGTACTCAGCTCGATTCCCCACAGTGTGGGGGGAGTATATTCTGTGACGGATCCTGAATATTGTTGAGTATGACCACCTTCTTTGATGTGATAGATGAAGCGTGTGCCTATCGGATCATCAACGTTTTTTTTCTCTGGATATTCGATCAATTGCAGGCCTTCCATCCAGAGCTTCATTTTTTCGTCATCGGTCAGGAAGTTAAATACGATTTCAATCGGAGCGATGATTTCCTGATGATACGAAATTTCCATCGTGGCCCGCTCCTGAAATAAGCAGGGCTGAGAGAGCCCTGCCTGAAATGTTTCCTGATTGGTAGAAAATGTTACTTCTTCTTTTTTTCTGGTTTCTTGGGGGCTTCTTTCTTCGCAGCTGGTTTTTTAGCTGGTTTCTTTTCCGCCTTCTTCTCCGTTTTTTTCTTTTCTACTTTTTTAGGGGCAGCTGGCTTTTTGGAAGCAGCGGGCTTCTTGGGGAGCTCCGGTTTTTTAGCTTCTTTGGGTTTGGGTTCTTCTGGTAAACCAATAATTTCCAATCCTGTAATCTGTTTTTCTAAAGCCAAACCCGCGGGGCGAGTGACCTTCGTCTGCCAGACATAGAGACGTTTTAGCTTTTTCAGTTGATTGAGATTTGATAATCCCGCGTCAGTAATCTGAGTTCCATAGAGGTTCAAATATTCGAGATTTGGCAGTGCTTTCAGATGTACCAGCCCGGCATCGTTTACTTTTGTCTTTTCCAGATGCAAGTGAGTCAAACCCTTCAAGTCTTTTAGCTGTGCCAGCCCTGCTGAAGTGATGTCAGTACCACGCAGGTTTAACGTGGAGACTTTCTTAAGCCCTGCGAGAGTTTTCAAAGTGTTGTCTGTGATTTTTTGATCAGACAAATGAAAGGCAATTTCAAGCCGATCATCATTCTGTGCCAATTCGAGAACGGAACCACCGGCGGCACGAATTTTGGATTTGGCCTGTTCAGTGGCTGGGTCTGCTTTTTTGTCTGCTGCATAGACAAAGGACATCATTGAGAGTGAAACTGCGGAAAACAATGCTACAGGAAAATATCTCATTTTACCTATCCTTACTTTCTCATTCGTGCTTTGGTGCTGATTCAAAATTGAAAGTTCTTTACGTCCTAGTAGAATTTCTGAATCTCTGCTAACTAATGCTATACACTAAATCAATACGACTACTGGAGATAGAGCAATCGGCGTCAATTCAATTCGACAAAAGCTATTTTACCAAGGATGAACCAGTTTAGAAAAGACTCAACTCACAAAATGTCACGTTCAGAAACGAAAATTAAGGATGCCTGATAAGTCGGGGAACTTACGTTTCATGGCAGAAATGGTCTCGATTCAAATCGGGAAATCCGGTAACCTTCCCGCCTCTGTCTGTTCTATTGTTTGATTTGCAAAGTCTGAACTGGAAACAAGTAATGTCATCTGCTTCGACTACGTATCCTAGGGATACCATGATTCATGGTTTGGGACGCGGAGTAATTACCACAATTTGTTTAATGGGCGACCTGTTTCTCTTTGGTTGGGAAATGGTCAAGTGGATGATTACTCGGCTGCCTCCTCGCAGCAATCTCTGGTCGTGCATGTATCATATTGGCATTCAAAGTATCCCCGTGATTTTGATTACAGGGGGATTCATTGGAATGGTTCTCGCCGTCCAATCTTATGATCAGTTTAAATTGATGCATTTGGAAAATCAGATCGGTGCTGTGATCGCGATCTCGCTGGTGGAAGAATTAGGTCCTGTGCTCGCGGCCATCATGTTGGCAGGGAGAGTGGGTACTTCGATGTCGGCCGAACTGGGAACGATGCGGGTCACCGAACAAATTGATGCCCTCCGCGCACTCGGTGCTGATCCCATTCATTATCTCGTGGTGCCACGGTTCTTAGCCTGTTGTTTATTGATACCACTACTGACAGTAATTGCCGATGCCATCGGAATCCTGGGAGGCTGGTTCTTTAGTACTCAGGTTTTAGGTGTCGAATCATTTTACTATTGGCATTATTCAAAAGACTTCGTGTTTGCATACGATGTATTAGGAGGCATCTTCAAGAGTTTCTTTTTCGGAGCGGCGATCTCGTTGATCTCTTGTCACCGGGGGTTTCACTGTGGTGCAGGCGCTGAAGGCGTCGGTAAAGCGGCTACCGAGGCATTTGTGTATTCATTTATTGTAATCATGATTCTTGATTTCCTGTTGGGAGTTTCGATCGTGAACTTCTTCCACTTTATGCAGTCTGTTTATCCAGGTGTTCTCAGGTAACGATAAGACGTGATGGATGGCTCGAAAGAAAAGTATTAGTATGACTGAGCGGAAAGCAAACGATGACTACGTGATTGAATTGCGAAACATCTCGCGTCAATTCGGAACGCAGCAAGTATTGCGTGATGTCTCGTTTGGAGTCCGTAAAGGTGAGACACTGGTTGTGATCGGTGAAAGCGGCTGCGGAAAAAGCGTGACCATGAAGCTGATCATGAATTTGCTGCAACCTACACAGGGAGACGTGTTGTGGAATGGACGTTCTGTTTCCGATCGAACTCAGCGTGAGTTACACCGAGATCGACTTCGAATTGGCTATCTATTCCAAGGGGCGGCATTGTTTGACAGTTTGTCTGTTTATGAAAATGTTGCGTTCGGCTTAAAACAGAATACGAAATTAAATAAATCAGAAGTGGATCAAATTGTCGTTGAACGGTTAAGGGAAGTCGGACTTTCAGAATCAATCAGCCATAAAAAACCGGCAGAGCTTTCCGGGGGTATGAAAAAACGAGTAGGCCTCGCACGTGCTTTGGCAATGACTCCTGAAGTCATGCTCTATGATGAACCAACAACGGGCCTTGATCCCGTGATGACGGATGTGATCAATGAACTGATTTTGCAGACACGCGTCAGCCGCCCGGTAACGAGTATTGTCGTCACACATGATATGAGTACGGTTAAAAAAGTCGCGGACAGAATTATTATGTTGTATCCATTAGCTCGTTTGAATTCGGTAGAGAAACAGATTGTATTCGAAGGGACATCAGAAGAAGCGTTCCAATCTCCTTTGCCACGGGTTCATCAGTTCGTGTACGGTGAAGCCGGTGATCGGATTCGTGAACTGGCAGAAGCCAGCTAAATGGTGACAGTGAATATTCGAATTCTATTAACTATAAAATAAAATTGGATCTCAAGGATGAGATCGATTCAGAGGCATTTATGACGGATCGCCAGATACAATTTCGAGTCGGACTGTTTGTGATTTCCGCGTTGATTACCGGGGCCGCCATGATTTTCCACTTTGGTAAATTGGAAGCGCTATGGAAAAAAAAGTATTCTATCGCAATGCGTTTTGAATCCATTTCCGGAGTTCATCGTGGAACCCCCGTTGTGCGACATGGAATTCGCATTGGGGAAGTCTCTAAGATAGTCACCAGTGATAGTAAGCCTGGTGTTGTGTTGCTTGTTTCCATTCTCGATACACAACACTTACGTAAAGATGCGAGCCCTCAGATTGTCAGTTCTCTGATGGGAGACTCGAAGATCGTGATTTCTCCCGGCGTCAGCTCTGATTTTATCAAACCCGGAGAGCGTCTGATTGGTAAGCCTCCGAGTGATCCGATGGAGATCGTCTACCGGATGGAGCAGCAGGTTTCGAAGACGCTGCAAGCATTTACTTCCACCAGTGGCGAGTGGGAAAAGCTGGCCATGAATATGAACCGGATCATGGAAACGAAAGAAGGGAACCTGGACGTTGTCGTTGAGCGGGCTGCGACGTCATTGCAGGAATTTTCTCTGGCGATGAAGAAGATGAACCAGATGATGAGTAATGTGAATCAACTGGTCGCCGATCCCAAACAACAGGAACACCTGAAACGCACGATGGCCGCCATGCCTGCGATGATTGAAAGCACCCACCGGACGATTGCCTCCGTTGAAGTCGCCGTGAAAAAAGCGGGAGAAAACCTGGATAACCTTTCTCGGGTTACCGACCCGTTAGCAAAGCATAGCCAGTCGATGGTGGTCAAGCTGGATCGCAGTTTATCCCGGCTTGATGCGATTATGGCCGAGATGAATTCATTTACGCGTGCCTTAAACCAGGGAGATGGTTCCTTGAAAAAATTCATGTCGGACCCGGAGCTCTATCGTAATATGACCCGCTCTGCCAGTTCTTTAACCGTTCTGTTAAATAATCTGGAACCAATTGCCCGTGACATCCGAATTTTTAGCGATAAGATTGCCCGTCACCCGGAAATTCTTGGAGTCAGCGGTGCCATGAAAGGGAGTTCCGGGCTCAAAGAGCCGACAGAACAACCACGGTCCCGCATAAAACAGTCTGGATTTTCGTTTCCTTCGACAAAAGGACCCTAATAGAGCCTTTGATTGCCTGAATAATCGCTTCATATAAATTTAGTCAATTATTTATATGAAATGGCTTCGAATTCAGTGGCTGCCGTTAAAATTTTCATTGAAAAATCAAATGAAATGGGAATGGCTTTCTGAAGATTTTTACTCATAGGAATGCCTCTTTTTTTACTGTTTTTCAGGCAAAATGAGAGGTTTGATACAGTAGTTCTCTTGGGCTATGAACACAAAATTGTCCATGATGAAGGCGATTACTGAACCAATGTGTTGATAAAAACGTTTAAACTTTTGGAAAAGATAAATTAACTCTACGTTAATCAAAAATTAACAATTCTCTGTATGATTCCAAAAATCAAGTCTGGTCTTTGATTCGTTCAATGATTGAATTTAAACGAATGATTTCCCTTCTCAAGATTGGTAAGCAGAGAATCCGTGCAAAATTCATCTTCTCGACGTGATTTTTTAAAATCCGCCATCGCTGCTCCCGCAGTCGCAACAGTATTTTCCCGTTTTATCACGAGTGCTAGTGCCAAAGGGATTCAATTTGATAATGGCTCCGAGTTGATACCAATTCAGGACCAGACGACAGGGCTGCCTTTACTCCGATTACGAGAAGGGTTTCAGTACCAGTCTTTCGGTTGGGTGGGAGACGAAATGTCAGATGGAGTAATCACTCCTGAAGGACATGACGGGATGGGAGTGATTTCCCAGAAAGGGGATATACTTACACTCTGTCGTAATCATGAAATATATGGTTCGAAAAGTTTTGGTCCGGAAGCACTCACTTATGATCCAAAGGCAGGAGGTGGATGCGCCAATTTACAGTTCGACCTGAAAGCGGGAAAATGGTTAAAAAGCTGGACCAGTTTGGCCGGTACCGTGCAAAACTGTGCGGGGGGGCCCACGCCCTGGGGGAGTTGGTTGTCATGCGAAGAAACAGTGCTCGGCCCCAAAGGAAGTTTTCGAGGCGTCCAATATCAACATGAAAAACATCATGGTTGGGTCTTTGAAGTTCCCTCTGAAGGTAAGGCTTCACTAGAACCCCTTGTTGCATTGGGACGTTTTGTGCACGAAGCGCTTGCCGTTGATCCACATGATGGCATCATCTACGAAACGGAAGACCGCGACACTGCCGGTTTCTATCGTTTTCTCCCGAATGAGCGCGAAGTTTTGAGTAAGGGAGGGAACCTGCAAATGCTCAAAGTAAAAGGGAAAGACGATTTAAGAACCGGTGCCAAGCGGGGTGTTCGGTATGAAGCAGAGTGGGTCGATATTGAAGATCCATTGCGTCGTGATACACCCGGAAAAGAAGATGGATTGGGAGTTTATTCCCAGGGAAAAGAGAAAGGAGGCACAACGTTCGGTCGCCTGGAAGGTTGCTGGTTTGGTGATGGTGTTGTTTATTTCAACTGTACCAATGGAGGCGAAGCAGGACTGGGGCAGGTCTGGTCTTTCTCACCACGGGATCAAACGTTACAGCTCGTGTTTCAATCAACAAGCCATGACATTTTAGATAGTCCTGACAATCTGACCGTGAGCCCCCGGGGAGGTTTGATTCTGTGTGAAGATGCAGATTTGAAGCCGCTTCGTTTGCATGCACTGAGCCGTAAAGGGATACTGAAAACTGTTGCGATCAATAATATTCAGCTGAAAAAGGGACAGCATAATCAATTGGAAGGTGACTTTACTGGTGGTGAATGGGCGGGGGCCTGCTTCAGCCCGGATGGGAAATGGCTCTTTGTTAACATTCACAAGCCCGGTATTACTTTTGCGATTACTGGTCCCTGGGATGAACTGGGAGTTTAAGCGACGAGGTTTTCTCTGATTTCAATCAAATCCATTGATAACATGCCAGGCCTGTGATTCTAAGTAAGGATCGCAGGCTTATTTTATGGAATACAGAACGGAATTATAGTGAATCAAAGCCAACAAGTGAGGCTTTCTCTCTTTTCGAGAGGTATAGCCTTTAAAGGGTACAGGATGATCAGTAAACTGAAAGCAAAGCCGGATAGTAGTGTGCTGATTCCTATTCGTTGCTGTTTCAATTGCTTCTGACGAAGTTCCCACGCTCACACGATGGTCTCAGTTTTTAACCATGTCACTCAAAAATTATATTAAAAATGATTTGGAAGCACGCTTGAGAAGCGGGCAGGAACTGCCTGCTCAATTGACACTCGAGTCTTTAGCGGAGCATTACCAGGTCAGCTTTTCTCCAGTGCGTCTCGCGATCGCTGAACTGGTTGAAGAAGGTTTGTTGAAGAAGGGGGCGAATCGCAGGTTAGTTTTAAATACGAAAAAAATTAAACCACTCAAGCGAGGGAAAAAATCTGCTTTACCTGAGCCTCCTGCCGATATGTTTGAAGTGATCACAAATGAGTTTGTGAAACTGAGTTTAAAAGGAGAGCCAATCGATATTCGTGAGGAGGTGACAGCCAGGAAATATGGAATCAGCCGTTCTTCGCTACGGATTATCTTAAACCGATTAGCGGGAACCGGGATTCTGGATCACATTCCTCGTCGTGGTTGGAGGCTCAGACCCTTTCGTCAGGAAGACATGCAGGCATTTCTTGAAGTGCGTGAACTACTTGAATTAAAGGCACTTGATCTGGCAAAACCCTATCTGGTCAAAGAGGACTTACAAAAAATTCTGGATGGAAATGTAATTCCAAAATCGAATGCAGATAGTGTCTTGATCGATAATTCGTTGCATGAATACATCATCGATAAAGCGGGTAATTATTACATTCAAGATTTTTTCCAGCGACAAGGCAGGTACTATGACATCCTGTTTGACTGGGAAGACCAGGATCGAAAGACTGCCATCGAAACCGTACGCCAGCATCAATCCATTTTGAAAGCGCTGATCAAGAAGGACTGGCGCTCGGCCCGCAAAGCACTGTCTTACCACATTCGTGACAACCATCCGATATTAAGCAAGATTGTGAAATAGAAATAGTTCACAACTAAGTACGTATCTTCCCACCTTGACACTACTGTCACATTTTCATCTGAAGCAACGGGATAATATCGCGTAGAATGCTGTTAAGTGTTACCGTTATGGGAGTGTTATCTTACTTCGTACAGACGTGCAATCAGATATTATCTGGTCGTTCGTGGTTGGAGTTGTTGATTTAGCTTTGCAGTATCATCGGGAACGGCGCGAACAGGTCAAGCAAAATATTGCGTGAATGAGTAGCGAGACGCTCTTCATACGTTTTGAGAATATTTTGATCTGTGGAGATACGCGTGTGATAACGTTTGATAATCGAGAAAAAAGACGTGTTCATTGAGAGTCGATGCAAAATATTCATCTTCAATCCTTTAAAAAATAGCGACTTTTATAGTGCGGGAATCCACAGGTGCCCAAGTATGTATCGCAAAGAAATCATTCCCACGCGCGCGACGCAGATTGCGCAGTTTCGCCGTTGGCATGATCGTGTCAAGCTGTCCTTACAAGCACTGAATTTTTGAAAGTAAATGAGTTTTTAAATGCTTCGAATTGATGATGAACATTTTTAGTGATTAAGAATTTTGTCTAAGTGAAGGGCGGAGAAGGTTGAGATTCTATAGATTCGGCAAAGTTGACCCTTTGGTGGTATTCAATTATAAGAGTGACGTTTTGTGCTGATCCAGATAGAAGCATTCATATAAAAGCTATCCAATATGGGATCAAATCGATGAGTAAGAGTAGCGCTGCACAGGTTCGACATAAGGTAGATGAACTCTATCGAATTGAATCGCGCCGTGTATTCGCCACACTGATTCGCTTGTTGGGAGACTTCGATCTTGCTGAGGAAGCAATGCATGAAGCGTTTACAGCCGCTGTGGAACAATGGCAGTGCGATGGAATTCCCCGGAATCCACGTGCATGGCTCGTTTCCACAGGGCGCTTCAAAGCCATTGATTCTGTTCGCCGTCGTAGTCGGTTTGATGCTTCACTGGAAGAACTCGCCAGACGACTTGAAGAGATTGCAGACGACAAAGCTGAAAAAGCAAATCAGGAGGTTGAAGACGACCGACTGAGATTGATCTTTACATGTTGCCATCCGTCGCTCTCACCAGAACTTCAGGTTGCTCTGACCCTGCGAGAAGTGTGTGGATTAAAAACAGAGGAAATTGCGAGTGCGTTTCTGATTACTCCACCCACGCTGGCCCAACGCATCGTTCGCGCTAAGGCGAAAATTCGTGATGCGGGAATTCCATACGAAGTTCCTTCCCTTGCCGAGTTGCCGACTCGTTTGGACGCGGTGCTTTCTGTGATCTATCTTGTGTTCAATGAAGGTTACTCTGCTTCGTCAGGTGAGTCACTGATCAGGATTGATCTTTCCGAAGAAGCAATCCGCCTGGGACGGCTCTTGCTGGATTTATTACCTGATTCAGAGGTGATGGGGCTTCTGGCCCTCATGTTATTGCAGGAGTCGCGACGTGATGCACGTGCCACCTCAGACGGTGATGTCATCTTGCTCGAGGATCAGGACCGTTCTCTCTGGAATCGTCAACAGATTTCAGAAGGCACGACGCTGGTGAATCGGTCAGTTGCTTCGCGGGATTATGGCATTTACACGATTCAAGCCGCCATTGCATCAGTTCACGCGAACTCTCGCACTGCTGCAGAGACAGACTGGGCACAGATTGTAAGTTGGTACGATTTATTATTACAAGCCGAACCCTCGTCTATAGTTGAGTTGAATCGGGCTGTCGCCGTTGCCATGCAGGAAGGACCGTTAGTTGGGCTTGAGCTGGTTGAGTCGATTCTTGAACGGGGCGATTTAGTCGAATATCACTTGGCACATGCGACTCGTGCCGATTTGTGTCGGCGTCTTGGGAGAACCGAAGACGCCAAAAAATCCTATGAAAGTGCCCTGAGCTTTGCTCGTCAGGAGCCGGAACGTCGTTTTCTTGAAAAACGACTGATTGAGCTGGGATAAATTTTTTTTCGATTTTGTGTCGATTTGTTGTCCAGCCAAACGACTAGTGAGTAAACACTACTTTTTTAGGTTCAAAATCGGGAGAAAATGATGAAATTCGTATGTCTGGGATACATTGATGAAGCAAAATGGGATGAAATGTCAGAAAACGAGCAATCTGCCTTCATCAACGAGTGTTTTACCTATGATGATGAACTGCGGAGAGGAAGCCATTTTCTAGGTGGTCAGGGACTTCAGAGCAGTCAGAACGCGGTAACGCTTCGTTGGCAGGGAGAGCAGGCGATGGTTGTTGATGGTCCTTTTTCTGAAACGAAGGAGCAGTTGGGTGGAATCCTCTTTCTGGAAGCCAGGGACTTGAACCATGCGATTACGCTCATGTCAAAACATCCAATGGTTCGTGGCGGCGCCTTTGAAATTCGCCCCGCCGATGAAAAGATTAATGCCATGATTGAAGAGAGATCTTCACAGAGTTTTAGTAGTTAGGGAGCTAGAAAACAATGTTTGCAAAACCACAGAAAGAACACAGTTGGCTCGATCAACTCGTTGGTGAGTGGGCCGTTGAAACTGAGTGCCAAATGGGACCAGATCAACCACCTAACAAAACAATAGGCCACATGAATTGTACCTCGCTGGGAGGTTTGTGGCTCATTGCTGAAGGGGAAGGGGAGGCACCCGAAGATGGAGTCTGGAAATCTGTAATGACACTCGGTTACGACCCGGAGAAGAAACTGTATGTGGGTACGTTTGTGGCTTCCATGATGACCCATCTCTGGCTCTATTCCGGTTCGATTGATGAGTCGGGTACCAAGCTGATTTTGGATACCGAGGGTCCGAAGTGGGAACAGGAGGGAATGGCGCGGTATCAGGATATTGTGGAAATCATCGATGAGGCGCATTGGGTGTTGACTTCGCAAATCCTCGGCGAGGATGGTGAATGGAATGAATTTATGTCTTCGCATCATCGTCGTAGCAAGTAGAGTTCTGATCAGGAGTAGAAGATGAAATTTCTTTGTCTGGGGTATTACGATGCCGCCTCGATGGAAGGGAAAACGGAGGCTGAGATGGCGGCATTCATGGAAGAGTGCTTCGCCTATGATGATGAACTGCGATGTGGTGGACATTTCACAGGAGGAGAAGCGTTGCAGCCAGCCGAACACGCTGTCACTTTGAGACACCGCGGAGGTCAGGTCGAGACAACAGATGGACCATTTGCGGAAACAAAGGAGCAAATTGGCGGCATTCTGATTCTGGAAGCACGTGATATGAATCAGGCAGTAGAATTGATGTCAAAACATCCGGGTGTTCGTTTTGGACCTTTTGAGATTCGCCCGGCAGATGAACACATAAATGCATTAATTAAAGCCCGCGATGAAGCCATGCGGTGAAATCATTTTTGAAGCAAATCAGAAACGAAAAGGGGATTGCCTTGAAATACATGTTACTGATCTACAGTGCGGAAAATGGTTGGACACAAGACGAGCGTGAACAGTGTATGTCAGACTCAACGGCGGTCTGTCATGAGCTGGACAAGCAAGGGAAGTTTCTTTCAGCATCTCCCTTGCATTCTGTTGAGATGGCGACCAGTGTTCGTATTCGTAATGGAAAACGACTGGTAACTGATGGACCGTTTGCCGAAACGACTGAGCAACTCGGGGGATACTATGTGATTGACGTTGAGAATCTGGATGAGGCAATCGCAGTGGCAAGCCAACTACCACCAGCGAAGAAGGGGACCGTTGAGATTCGACCCCTCGTCGAATTACCCAATTTGCCTGACCAGGAATTCAAGGCGGATACGGATATTGTTCTGTAACAAATTTTTTTCGGTGTAACAAAATTGAAGTTAGTCTTTTCTGTCCCAAGAAGATGGTGACATGAAGTTTTTAATAGATGAGGAGAAAATTAATGAAAGTCATGGTGATTGTAAGGGCGACCAAAAGTTCGGAAGCAGGTGAAATGCCGAGCGAGCAACTGCTTACTGAGATGGGAAACTTTAATGAAGAATTGTCAAAAGCGGGAATCTTTCTCGCAGCAGAAGGTTTGCATCCAAGTTCAAACGGCGCTCGTATACGTTTTTCCGGGAAGGATCGAACTGTTACCGATGGTCCTTTCACCGAGACCAAGGAACTGATTGCCGGGTTCTGGCTTTGGAAAGTGAGCTCAATGCAGGAAGCAATTGACTGGGTGACGCGTTGTCCTAATCCAATGACCGAAGACTCGGATATCGAGATACGTCAAGTATTTGAATTCGATGACTTCGGTGAAGCATTAACACCCGAGTTACGTGAACAGGAAGAACGAGTTCAAACAGAAGTTGCGGAACGTAACAATAATGCCCAAGGGATACCAGCTTCCAAGGATGAAGACGAGATTCGGTCGCTTGCCAAAGCCTGGTCAGGATCCTTGGAGTCAAAGGACGTGGATGCCATGCTGACGGGCTATTCGGAAGACATACTTCTGTATGATGTCAAACCACCTTACCGACTCAAAGGGCTTGAAGCATATCGTGCAAACTGGGAAGCATGTTTACCTTATTTTCCAGCTAAAATGAAATCTGAGCATCGTGATTTTACAGTTACGGTAGATGGAGATGTGGCCTTTGCTCACGGATTGCATCATGTCGTACCGATTGATGAAGAGAGTCCAGTTGGCCAGACCTGGTTGCGAATAACGATCGGCTACCAGAGAACGGAAGGGGAGTGGCGTGTTATGCATGAACATGTTTCGGTCCCCTTTGATCCGATGACGGAGAAGGTCTCGTATATTACTGACGAAGTCATTGCAGAAACAATTTGAAGAAATTTTGTTTCGTTGGGTAAGCCCGACCAGGAACGGGGCCTGCCTGTGGGAGTTAACTTTGAAAAGTGAAGAACCTTTCGAGTTGACTCTGTGAGTTATAAAAAATATAACGATTCAAAAGAGTGCGAGTTACACTTCGATAAAGTTTTTCAAAGGAATCAAAAATGAATCAAAGTGAAGTAAAGCCGACGTCGACTGCGCAGACTGTGATGATTTGGATTGGGCGTGTGATTTCGGTTCTCGTTGCACTTGCTTTTGGAATGAGCGCAATGATGAAGCTCAAAGGGGGACCTGAGTTTGCTGAAGGGATGGAGAAACTCGGATTGCCGGAGTCAATGATTTTGCCGCTTGCCATTCTTGAAATTACTTGTGTGCTGCTCTATTTGATTCCATGGACGGCCGTGCTTGGTGCCATATTATTGACTGGATACATGGGCGGAGCGATCTGTACTCATTGGCGCGTAGGTGATCCCTTCATGATTCAAGTCGCGATTGGCGTGCTTATCTGGTTAGGTTTGTATCTGCGCGAGAAACGACTTTGGGGAGTTCTTCCGATCAGAAACATGACTTAGTCAGCTGAATAAACTAACCAGCCAAAGCCAAGCACCTGTTACCGAAAGAGTTACCAGAGTTACTGGAATACCGACGCGTGCATGTGTCTTGAAGTCGATTTTAATACCGGCTTGTCTTGCTGATTCAACCACAATGATGTTGGCGACACTGCCTACAATGATTAGATTACCGGCGAGGGAACTACTGAGCGCCAGCAACGGGCCCACATCGCTTCCCTTGACAATGGGTAACAAGAGCATGATCGCTGGCACATTGGAAACCAGATTTCCCAGAATCACAGTTGAGATAAACAGCGGTGCCGGTTGGTCAAGTGGGATGCCGGCGGACTCGGTCTGAGCGACGAGCCAGTCCATACCGCCGGTAAGTTGAAACGCTTTATTCACAATAAACAGGCTGATAAAAAGCACCAACAGAGACCAGTCGACCAGCCCCATGATCTTCCGGGAATGGAATTTTCGGCTGAGCATTAATATTCCCGCCGCACCCAATGCCAGTAACTCGCGTGGCCATGCGGTGAATATAAAACACGCGATTAATAGTGTTAAAACAAGAATTCCTTTGAAGGTCTGCCAACGATCAAACTCAATCTCCGTGTTTTCTAAACTTGCTTCTGTCTCGAAATGCCACTTACCGCGGTATAGAGATACGATGATTCCCCAAACGATGAGGAGCCCGAGTAAGCAGGGAGGCATTGCGATAAGCAGGTATCCATTGAATGGTACTTTTAACGCTTCACCAATGAGAATGTTCTGTGGATTACCAATAAGCGTGGTTGCACTGCCGATATTCGCTGCACATGCCAATGCGAGTAAATAGGGGACCGGGTTCAATTTTTTTTCGATACAGAGGTGTGACAGCAGCGGAGCGACTGCCAGGCAAACAACATCGTTTGTGAGGAGGGCACTGAATGCTCCAGTAAGAGAAATCACAACAGCCAGGAGCGCCGGGGGAGACATATCTTGCGCAACTACTCGTTTTGTCGCGATGCCGTAGAATCCTCCCAGCTGGAATTGCGCCGAGACAACCATTAATCCGAACAGGAGTGCAAGCGTAGGGACATCAATTGAGGCCAGTGCGTTTTGTTCGCTAATATTTCCAACAGCTAAGAGGGCAATAGCACCCAGCAACGCAGCACCGGTTCTGTCGACACGTAATCCAGGAATACCACCCAGGAGCATACTGAGATAGACAATAATGTATACGATGACAACAAAAGTGGTCATGTTGTGGACCGGCTCCTACCAGAATTGAATCGCGAAGGCTTAACTTTATCAGGATGAGTTTCTGGCATTAATACTGCCAGAATCAACAAGGCGATTACCCCTAGTGCTGTTAAGAGTGCGTATGACGAACTGTAGCCATATTCTCCGGCCCACCATTCCCCAAGAAATGAGCCAAAGGAGGCACCCAGTCCTTGAATTGTGATCACGACCCCTGTTGCAAAGTTGAATACGCCTGTGCCTCTCGTCAGGTCGGCGACAACAAGGATCACAATGACCCCGTAAATTCCTGCTCCGATGCCATCTAAAATCTGTCCAGACATAATGAGATATGGGTTCTCCGCCTGAGAAAACAGTA
Organism: Gimesia aquarii; assembly: GCF_007748195.1. Lineage (NCBI taxonomy): Bacteria > Pseudomonadati > Planctomycetota > Planctomycetia > Planctomycetales > Planctomycetaceae > Gimesia > Gimesia aquarii. Next base: position 5,412,360 of record NZ_CP037920.1, on the reverse strand, counting down.
AACCACGCAGAGGAAGGACGGCAAAGCCAACGAGTAGAAAACGTTTACGTCCCCACTGATCGCACCGCAGGCCCACAAGCACGGCAATGCCAATCATGACGACTTGAGCAATGACAACGCAGATGGATATATAGAGTGTGGAAAGTTCTTTGTGTTCCAACGCTAGCTTTTGCCCGGCAAGAGGAAGCATGGCTGCGTTCGAGAGATGGAACATACCCACACAAACCATAAAGATCAACAGAGATCGATTTGTAAAAACCAATGCCAGGGCGCTTCGCCCTGATTCTGATTGACTCTCCTTTTCGATTTTCGAAACTCCACCGCGGGCTACAGTATGATTAATAGACTTTTCAGGAATCATTAAGGCGATTATTGCCGCGCTGCACGCCAGAAATGCGACGATGGGTGAGACACCCCAAGATACGACATAAGTACCAACTAATCCAATTGCTACGGCTGATACGAGATTACCGGCGTGGTTGAATGCCTGGTTTGAGCCAGTCTGTTTTGTGAGTCCGGAGGGGCCTACAATTCCAAGTGTGATCGCTGCAATTGCCGGAGGTATGACTGCTGCTGCTAAGCCTAGAATCGCCGCTGATATCAATACCGGGGCCATTTCCGATGCGAAGGCAGGGACTAAGACACAAATGGCAATCGTTAATGCTGCGCCTGCTGTGAGATAACGCTTATAACGCGTATTGTCGATCAACCATCCGGAAGGTGTCTGTGCGATAACAGTTGCCAGATTCAAAGTGAGCAGGAATATTCCGATTGATGCCTCACTCCAGTGAGATGTTGTAATCAGATAAGTGGCCATAAAAGGGCCAATGCCATCACCAACATCTGCCGCAAAAAAATTGAGCCAGTTCAAGCGTGGATTCGTACCACTGCCTTGATCGGTTTGGTTAGTACTCTCTGCTGGAGTGCTAATTATTAAATTCCTCCGGCGGGGACAAAAGCTGCGCTTCCTGCATGACTATTTCGGTCTGCCTCCGCATCGTTTTCTTGTTCGGTCAGTACGAGATTAGATGAAAACATGGGATTATAAGATGGCAAAGTCAAAGTCGTCAAGCTGTGGATTAAATGAGATCAGTTTAATCTAATGCTGCAATAACGGGAGAACATCTCTGAAAACTACTGATAAATTTGTAGAACGTGCTTAGACTCAAAAAAATGTGGATTCATTGACGAGAGGATCTCAATTCTATTTTTCTCTCTTTGATTCTGTGATCGAGAATGCAGAGGAAGAATCGATTTCATAAACAAGGTACTTTTCTAAGCACGCCAGATCATTATGTGCTCGCTTTTCTTTATGCGAAGTCAGGCGAGGTTGGTTGTAAACGAATCGATGAGACATTCACTCACAGCAAAGACTGAATTGTGGAATTTCATATATTGCGGGTTACAACAAATAAAATTGATGACGGTAATATGTCGGCAACTAAGCTTGGTTTTGAGGAATTTCCCTCAAAAAATTACTGAAAATGTGAGTGTATAGAGTTAGTGAGAGCTATTACTTAGGAGGACAGACCAATACTACGATACAACTTAGAAAGCACTGTCTTTATGCAAGTCACTAACCCAAGTATTAACAAAATAAAAAAAGCAACTAGTAAATCTCAGCAACAGGCTACTGAGAGAATTTTTTCACTTCTGGATAAAATCGAACAAAAGAATTCGATCCAGTTTGCACATCAACGGTCACATGTACGAAAACCCTTTCGCGGTAGTTTCCAAATATTGTTGCCAACAGAGAATCCTGTTCTTGATTTTGATATAGAGACAATCAAGGTGCAAGGCTTGTCTATTTCGCAATCTGGCGTTTCTTTTCTCTTTGCAGGTGACCTCGATCGAAAAGATATTTTAGTTGGTCTTACTGTTTTAGAAGAGAAAGTCATCTGGTTCCATTCAGAAATCGTACGCAAAAAGCAATTTCCAGAAGCTGATTTCTGGGAGTACGGCGTCAAGTTTCTTCGCAAAGTGAGTGAATAATCGATCGCTTTTGAGGTGAGTGAAGTCAATCAACTCAACGTTTCACTGAGTTGAAGAAAGTAATCTCAGGATTGCTGACTCATTATCTCTACCCTCTTAATATCAAGTGATTTTCACCGATAATCTCCGAGAAGCACATTCCTCAGGTGGGCTCACAATACGCTGGTAGTAGAGACACAATGTTTTCGATATTAGTACACAATGTATAAGGAAAATTAGAATGAATGTCAGGAAAGCAAGCGAATTCACTGTGGTCACAAGATCAGGTGAGACTGTTCTGATCTCTGGATACAAGAGAATCCGTCATGAGTATGATCAAAAGAATGGATTTTATGAAATAGAAGATAAACATGAGTTTCTGGAAGACGAGTTTGGCAGGTCCGTGAATTGTATCGAAAAAGGAAACTATCAAATTATCGATGGTACGAGTCTGATCGATGCTGTTTCTGATGATCTAGGAGCACTTTGAGCACTGATTGATCACAATAATTTGAGTCGGTCTGAATTAAGAAGATAAGTAGGCGTGTCGTAAATAATACGATTCAATGATAAAGAACATGGACATGCTTTTATCGTTTACTTCACAATCTGTGCTGGTGAGACCAGTGGCAAGAAGACTCCTATTTCATAATCTGTTTTTGATTCGCTTTTGGTCTCGCGTTGTGTGAGACTTTCTGTACCACTTCGTCGTACTCGCGGGCTGTCATACTATGGAGAATTGAACAATTTGTCTCAGGATCTTTTACCACGTGTAGATATCGGTCGACAAATGGCTCTGTTACACGGGCTTTGGCATCCAGCGGAGCCACAATCAAAAGTTGCAGCCCAAACTGATTGAAAAGTTTCAAAGCATATTCGGCGTTTTGGTCATCGACTTTGGAGAACATTTCATCAACGACAACGAATTGAAATCTGCCGGGAACATTGCCCACGGGATCAATATCAAACTGATAAGCTAAAGCGGCTACCAGAATGGTGAATGCGAGTTTGGCCTTCTCTCCTCCGGATTGCCCCGAACTTCCATCATAGCAACTACGAGTCAACCCTGATTGAAGCTCAATTTCCTCTGCAGCAAAGTCGTACCAGTTTCGGACATCAATTACTTTTTTTCTCCAATTTGTTTTTTCTTTGTCAGACAAGCGTTCGACCAGATTTTTGATACGTACAAACCTTGCTTCGTTCGCCTCAGGAGTTTGTTCCAGCGAATCATCAAGACACTCACGCAACGAGCGTCGAAAATCCTCGATTTCTCGGTCATTTACCGGATGAGGCTTTAATCGCATATACGTTCCAGGTGAATATTCAACATCCTTCAGTGCGTTATTAAGCTGAGTGATTTTGTCTTCGATCAACTTTTGTTCGGTGCGGAGTTCCGTATTGAACAGCGCGATTTCCTGGCTCACTTGATCATTCAGCCGGTTTTTGAATTGGCGTTCATAACGGGGCAGATCTTCCAGGCGAAGCTGATTCAGTAAACCCTGGAAGCTATCGAGTGATTTCAGAGAGGCATCGAGGTCATTTGCTGCTTCTTTAAAATCGCGCAGATATTTTGACATGGCACTAATCAGGTCCTCTTTGATTTTTTCTAAAGGACTTCTCAATTTGTCTATTTGCTTCTGTGTCGAAGCTCGCCAGTTTTGAATTCGTTGCTCAAAATTCTCAATCGACAAAGCTGGTTTATCCAGTGATTCAGCGATGGTTTCAAACATTTCGTGATGTACGTCAAAATTACCGGCTGTCTGCTGTGCCTGTAGCTGAGTGTGAGCCAATGCTACCAGTTTAGTGACACGACTAATATCACCCTTCAATTTTGCACGTTTTTCGAAACATAGATCACGTTTCGCACTGAGCGTCTGCTCCTCTGATTCTGACTGTTTCAACCGTTTTTGCAGCGTTTGTACGGTTTTATTCGATTCTTCCAGATTCTTTTTTTCTGCTTCAAGTGTAACGATTTCATCTTGGTGACGTTTGATATCGATCTTGTCGAAGTCACTTATATCCAAGGCTGCATCCGCGGCTCGAAACGTATTTTGAATTTCTTCTATCTGGTCATTAATTGAAATGATTTCATCGGTCAGAATTTTGATTTCGGATTCGAGTTCTTGAATATGATGACGTATACGACTCTTCTTATCAGTGTTATCCCAACCCAAAATGAAGAAACGTGGGTTTGTTGTGCGCTCTCGGTCATCTTTTTGATGCCGCTTTGAATCGTATTTGACATGTCGTTGTGCAGTCAGGGCGTATTTGGAAACGTCATTGAATTCTTCGATGCTATTACAGCAGTGAAAGTTAAATCGTTGTTGAATTTCTGTCCGTAGCCAGGGGGTAAGGTTATGACGCGGCTTAAATTGCAGTTTATTGCAGAGTGACTGCGGATGAATTCGATCACCACCGGCTGAATCCGTGACTTTTCCAACACACAAATAATCCAGTCGTTGACCTGCCCCGTGTGCATCAATTATGCGATTTCCTTCGACATAGGCTCGAACACGTGGATAAAACTGTTCAGGAACCAACAAGCTGAGAGCAAACGAACGGAGAACCATCTCGATGGACGCGGTCCAGTTCTGTTGATCAGGTAATACTGAAATCAGTTCCGCTGCAAAAGGAAATAGACTTTCATCAAGACCCAGATCGGCACAGAGTTGACTGCGAATCGTAGAAAAACGGGGAGGCAAGTTACTATGTTGTTTTTGTAGCATATCCAGATCAGCACGTTCCTGTCTCAGTTGGCTTACGATGCTCGTTTTTTGGCCAAGCGTTGTCTCTTGCCTGTTTTTCAGCTCTACTAGTTTGTCACTGTTTGACTTGGATATTTCACATAATTGTTTGTTAATCTGCTGGAACTGTTTCGCGTTGCCTACGATGTCATTGATGCCACAAGTTTTTAGAGTCTTGTGATATTTTTGAAAGGTATCACGTTTAAAATCTAACTTTGTTTGTTCATTCCGGATCAATCCAGGGATTTGTCGCAGTCGTTCACCGCCCGCATGTTCGATTTCATTTTTTGTCTGTCGTACGGTTTCTCGTGTCTGTTCCAGTTCCTGATCTAATCTCTTAATCACAGTTTCCTGTGTTTTCAGATTTTGATTCTGTACCCTCAGTTCCGGCTCAAAGATTTCGATTTTCAATTGAGGGAAGTATGACTCAGATGCATCAAGCTGGTGCTGATAGAAATTTAGCGCCTCATTTTTACGACGATATTTCTTGCCAATGCTCTCAACAGGAAGTAACAGTTCCTGTGCCTGTTGAGCTCGAACCAGCTCATTATGTGCGATACTTAAATCATTAAAGTGCTTCAGCAGCCCTTGTACTTTATCATGCCAGTTCTGAGCTTCCAACATATGTCTGCGAATGAATACATTCAGGCTTTGAATATCCTTGACTGCCACAGTCTGGTTGAACATATCAATGGCTTTGCTTCGCATCTGAGTTCGTTTGGTGATCCAACCCAGATATTCAGTATACGCTCTGGTAGTCTGGTATCCTTGTTGTTTGAGATGCTCGCGAACCGCATCAGATTTTTGCAGACCTTGTAGATCGGATTTTAATTCGTGCGATTCATTGGCAATAGCATAAACCCGATCATCAGAACCGTCGGCTTTGAGATACAGTATTTGTGTCAATGTGAAAGATTGTCCCAATTGTTCATCGCTAAATACAGCAGAAATTGCCGTCAGATGATTTCCTTGTGGACGTAGAAACTTTACTACATTCGAGTTTGATTCATCGGTTGTTCGATCAAAGGCGCCTTTAATATAACTTTTGGGTGTACGCTCTGTTTTTTTCGCTCCTGCTGCTACGTTGTAGTTTCGTGTCTTGCCGTCTACCAGTAGAGTCAGTAAGGCGTCAACGAGAGTCGACTTTCCTGATCCATTGTGACCAACTAATAATGCTGTTCGCCCTTTTGGTTCAAAGCAAAAAACAGTTCCAGCTTGACTGTCAAAAGTTCCCCAATTAAAGACCTCCAGTTTCTGTAATCGATAACCGGGGCGATCAGGACGTAAGTCACATAAGTGTTGCATGGAGTGATTTCCTATTTGCGCTCATTTGCAATTAGCCGGTCGCGCAAGTGTTCCAGCTCATCAATGGGAATTCGTGCCTTCAATAGTTTGCGGACTTCCCATGAACCGGGTTCCTCTTTCAACGTAGCAACAAATTTAATTTTTTCGAGTTGATTTAACGCTGTGATGAGTTGTTTGCGTAAAATCACTTCATCTGAATTTGCTGGAAAGCAGGATTTCCAAAGTTCAAACAACGAGTCGACTTCGATAACACAGCGTTCGTTGTCGAGGTCTTCCTCTTCAAATTTTCGATACTCTTCGCGTAATAGAACACACAACAAGGTCGGTTTATAACTAAGAGGAGTTTTCTTAAATAAACGCGGCAAGCGTTCGTAACCTCCCGTGCGTTCATCATCGCCAAACTGGCGCAGGTAGGCGATACCCTCTGCACGATCGATTATCAGTGTCAGTCCAATTTCACAGAAATACTCGCTTAAGTCTGATTCATTACTAAGTAGTAGAGACCAGAGGTCAGCTTGCTCCTCGTAGATCACTCCCTGTAGCAGGTTGACTGCAACAATACCACGTTCACGAAACTCCGGAATATCACTCATATGGTGCTACTCCTCAGCCCGGAACGTCTTCGCAGTGTTTCTGATAGAAAGAAAACTCGGGGAATTTCAAATTCCAGCAGTCCGTTTTCAGTTTCGATACAAACAACGTCGACAGAGTTTTCATCTACCTCATGGCCTTCATCATGTGCAATTTGAATGTAACCCAACATTTCTATTGCGCCATTGACTGGCGGGCAAGTTTCCAATAAATCTGAAAGAGGCAATCGTTCAGTAAACTGAACCTGACTGGCAATATTAAACCGCATGGTATCCCAATCAAGACGTTGCATCTCGGCAAGATTTCGAAATGCGTCGAATCGCGCTTTGTCGTCCGGTTCTTCATGCGTGATTTCGATCGCATCAAATTTGACCGGGGGTTGCCAGAAGGGGCGTTCCAAACCGTGATACAAATCTAGTTCGGTAAAAACATTGATGCCTAATTCAGGAGGTTGTTCTGCCTGACGCACCGCTGCTGCCTGGATTTCACGCAGCACGGAAGCTAACCTGAGTCGACTCGAACTCACTTTTGAATCCAGAAGCCTGCGCAGTGTAGAATTCAATCGGCGTGTGGTGTTCAACACACGTTCTGCTTCCAGAGACAGGCTGCTTATCATACGTTTTACGCGATCTTTTCCTTCTGTTTGTGATTCCAGTTCAACCATCTCTTCTAATTGAATGATAATTTTTTCCAGTTCATCTTGTTGCGATTGTGAGAGTAGAAGGTCGACAAACGCTTTAAAGCTGGCTCCCTGATCTTCTTCCTTGAGTCGATCTTCTGCGTCGAGTGCAAATCCCAGAATCTGACCCCGAGTCTCCATCGCTTCCGTTTGCTGTTTCTGGACATCGCGGGTAATAGATTTGAACGATTCTTCAACAGCCCGAAAGTCACCTTGTAGTGAAATGAGATCAGAAATTGCATCTGCAAATCGCTCTCGAATGGCCGTGGAACTGTGAGTTGAAACGACGTCTCCTGATTCAAGCGAGCGAATTTCACTCTCAACGCGATCACGTTCAGCGTGGAGATGTTCTAGACGTCGTTCACGGTCAGCGGACCCCCGAACCACAATATCTGAAAGTGTTCCAATAATTCGCGTCAGCCTCGATTCAGTTCCCACAAAACCTAGAGAATGGTCCATCATTTCCGTGAGAAACTTTAATACATCTTCTGAGTGGGGGGTCAGTTGAAAGACCGATTCCGCGTGTTGGGAATCAAAATAACGCCGTAACCATCGAGTCTCACCGGTAGACCATTGTGTCAGATAAGCGTCAGCACTCTCTCGCAGGATTTCTGGTTCTCTTTCGTGGATTTGTTCCAGATAGTGATTAAGTTGTTGCTGAATTTTGGAATGAGGTGTAGCGAGGTTTCCATTTACTTTGAAATGTTGGTTCAGGAAGTGAATTACGTACGCTGAGTGAGTCGCACGAAGTAATTTCGCCGATGGGTTCGTCGAAAAAAATGTATTGAGTCGGTCCAATTCCACGGGTTATATCACCAAATAATCTTATCAGAGCTCTTAGAGCACATTCTTTAATGTACACTGGTTTTAGAGCAAATGGGACAGGGGATTTCAGAAAATCGCAAGTTTTCAGTGTTTTTGAATTACGGTTTGTAACTAGAAAAAGTGAGCCGAACTAGAAGAGCATCGCGGATTAGTATTAGAAAAATAACGATGTTCAAAAACGGATTAGATACATACGTGAACAAAAAGGTTTAGGGAATCCGTGAGATCATTCATGTTGATCAAAAGCGTCAGGGTTTGATGAATGACTTTCAGCTCTTTTCTGTTCGATCCATAATTACCTACTCTTTATTTCGAGTAAAATAAGTGCTTGATATGCAAGCATGGAACAAAGTATCAGATGGTGGTTTGGCTATTGTAAGCTTCTTTCCTGGATGGTATGGCTGGCGTTTTTTTCCACTGATAGATTCCCAGTGGGGGAATGTTCCAGAGGACAAAAGACTTATTTTGGGGTGAACCAAAGTAATTCTCTGCCAGTTCACAGACTCGATTTCGAAACTGATAAGTTACGAAAGTACCACCAGGAGCCAAAACAGAGTGTATGCTCTCAATCAATTTTCGACCTTCTGCAGACGTCATATTGGAAAAGGGGACTCCTGATACAATCACATCGGGAGGTGGAAAATCATAATGTTTCAGTAATATTTCAAGATCAAATGCGGATCCTTCTTCTACATATAGCCGCTTATCAGAGAGTTGTCGAAGTTGATCAACAAAATCTGAGACGATTTCTACACAGAGCAGGCAAGAGGATCTCGGAATTGCTCTGAGTAGTGCTGCCGTTGTTCCACCTGTTCCTGGTCCCAGTTCGACAACAAATTGAGCTGTCTGAAAACAGGGAAGTGAACTCAGCTTGTTCTGTAAATAACTTGAACTCGGTACAAGCGATGCAACTTGCTTTGGGTTTTCGAAAAAACCTTGGAGGAAGGGATGAATCACTGATGAGAGCCTCGAAGTTTCCTCGGAAGGTAATTGTGTTATGGCCGTACAGGCTCACAATTTTACTGTTCCTACCGTTAGAAAGCGACATTAAGCCAACATAAGAAATTGGCGCGATAGAAAAATAAGTCGGGACGACAGGATTTGAACCTGCGACCTCTACACCCCCAGTGTAGCGCGCTACCAGGCTGCGCCACGTCCCGAATTTGAACTCTGAGCTTTTTGGCCTCAGCGATCTATAACTTACTATTTATTCGCACTTTATCGCACGCTCGCCTTAGAAATTCAAGATAACTGACTCAGATACCCACTTTTGTCTGCAAAATAATCAACAGAACTGTGAAAAACTCTTAAATTAAGGCTTCTTGAGATAAAGAAACATGTGGTACAAACGAGGTTCACGGAAATCAATTTAATTGGCGGTTACAAGTTATGGTTTGTAAGTCTTTAATTACAATGTGTTTATGTGAAATGGTTTCTCTCGTTGCAATCGAAACTTCTCTTGGCAGAAAGTGAGAACCAAAGTAGAATCCCCGCTCTTGATTCAGGTTCTGGAACCTGGAGTCTCGTTCGTTTGAGTCCCTGTCATTTCTTACCAAGTTTTCAATGTCTCATCCCTTTCCGATTGTGAATTCAGGTTCTGGCTTACCAAACCCTGATTGTCTCAACACCGCAATGAAACGTGGGGTACTCGTGCTAGCGTTGGTCTTAATAACCTTCGGTCAGTTCGGCTGCGTGCATCGGAGAATGACAATCCGCTCAATCCCTTCTGGAGCACTTGTGAAAGTGGATGGAGAAGAAATCGGGTATACTCCGACATCGGTTGATTTTACTTACTACTCTACTAGTGAGATCACGCTGACAAAAGATGGCTACGAAACGCAGACGATAATGCAAAAAGTGCAAACGCCCTGGTACCAGGTTTTTCCACTGGATGCCGTTTCAGATAACCTGCTTCCGTTTGAGGTGACAAATCGGCATGAATTTACGTACCAGTTACAACCTAAAGTCGTTGTGCCTACGGAGGAACTGTTGAATCGTGGTAACCTGTTGCGAAGTGAAACGCAAATTGGACAGTAAACCAACGCTCGGCATTATTGTTCATATTTCCTCTGAGATGATTTTCGGATCACAAATTCTAATAAGGAATAGCTGTCTTTATAAGAAGTAGAGTGACCTTGTTGAGGTCGATCAATCAACAATACATTTTTGTTGATTTGTTGGAGAATTCGAACCAAACGACGAGCACTATCTGGCGGAACTATTTTGTCTTGACCACCGACTGAAATGCTGATGGGCATCGTCAATTTTTCCGGCCAATACTCTGCACTGCGTTTCTTATATTCTTGTGGTATATCCTGCTTTGATCCGCCGAATGAGGCTTGGATAGCGGGTTGGAATTTATTGTATTCCAAATGGTTTGCGGTGGGGTTCATGGCAGCGACTCCATCAATCAAATTGGGATGGATCGCTGCAAAGGTCAAGCTCGAGGATCCGCCCATTGATCCACCGCATAAGAACACTTTTTTAATTTTAAATTTCGTTTTCAGATCTTCAATGATTTGTATAAGGTCAGATTCTGCCTTGGGACCCATCCAGGATGTTCGTGCACGATAATCGGGAGAAATATAAATCATGTGATATTTCATAGCGATGTCACGAGCTGCTTTACATTCTCCTCTCATATCTTGAACGAATTGCCAGCGGTCAGATCCATGTCCGTGGAGAGCAATTAATATCGAATACGATTTTTGATCCGAGAAACTTCTTGGCAGAATCATGACATAGTTTTGTTTTGTATGATCATAATTTGCCGTGAATTCGATGTCTTGAGGAGTAGCCGCCAGAGATGACTCTAATGTGAAGAGTGAAACAACAAATACGATTGTCAACAGGCACATGACAGTATGAATTCGATAAGGTTTCATAGGGAAACGAGGCATAGATAGTGTACTCTTTAAACTCTGTTTACCAGAACAAGCCAAATATAATCCAGAATGATAGCATCACTAAGAGGATTGCATACCAGTTTGGGTTTAAGTACTGCGGGAGTGGTTTTGAAAATGGTGTATCTTTGATTCTGGGGAGGGACTCGCGACTTTCAGATAACCAGTTGTGCTTTGATAATTTCATGTCTTTTTCTGAGAGTATTTCTTTTTTTAACCATCCCCACTTGAGAGCCGCGGCGAACATAGCGACGGTCGTTACAATCATTGAGCAGGGGAAGGCATACCATTTTTCAGTCAGAAGGGGACTGAGCCATTCGAGGTCTACGAATTCACGATCAATGAAGCCGAATAATCCAAACACAGAACCGGCAATGAGACCAACGAGGCCACTTTGACGAGGGACTTGTGTCAGAACTCCTAATAAATAGATCGTAAACAATGGTGTGACAAAAATGGGAATTAAAGTACGAAATGCTTGAATCATATTGTCATAGCGAACGATGAAAGGAATGTAAAGAAATCCCATCAGCAGGATACCGATGGTGGCCCAACGTGTGACTGCCAAATAATGTTTTTCGGTTTGATCTTTACAAATCCAGCGAGCATAGATGTCACGTGTAAAGAGTGCTGATAAAGCTGATCCAATTGAGTCAAATGTGCTGATCGCAGCTGAGAGAATTCCAGCTACAACCAGTCCTTTAAAGCCAGGGGCTAAAAACTGATTGGCAAAATAGGGGAATAATTGGTCAGCACCTGAATGCTCTGTGAATTCGGGAACTAGAACACGCCCCATGACTCCCATTAATGTCGTTCCGATCATGATTGGCATAATGAGCAGACAACCAAAGAGCGTTGCTATTTTCATATCCCACAGGGAACGCGCCCCCATGAGACGCATGGTTTGTGTATGATTGACGGTATAATAACCAAGACCCACAATAGTCCAGCCGATTACAATCAAGTAGGGAGACGTAGATTGACTGTCCTGAAACTGACCAATGTGTAACCAGTTAATCAGAGGTTGTCCCTTCGCGTCCGTTGACTGAGATAGCTTTTCAATAGTGGCAGACCAACCTCCGCTGGCCATCCAGACTGCGCAGAAAATGGTAATGCCGCCCGCCATCATGATCAGGCTTTGCAATGCATCAGTCCAGACAACAGAGGTTAGGCCTCCCCAGGTTGTATAGGCAGCGGTAAAAATGACCAGCAGTACAATTAAAGTCCAACATTGAATGGGTGAAAATTCAAGGATCCCTTGTAGCATCAAGTAAATAGACCAGATCATCAGACCTAACATACTGGTTCGGTACTGGATTTGTATGAGTGCACTGATAGTTCGAATCGATTTTCCATACCGTGTTTCCAAATACTCGGCGTTAGTAAAAAAACCGCCTCGATAGAGAACGGGTACAACTAAAAATGAGGCCAGAACTGCTCCACAGACGCTCGCGAGTGTAAAGGCTGTGATGATATGCATGCCATGATTATACGCATATCCGGTCAATGAAACGGCGTCTGCATTATCGATACTGGTTGCGAAAATTGAGAGGCCCAGACCCCACCAGGGAAGTGAACGTCCTCCCAGAAACCAGTCACTACTGGATTTGGTACTCCGGGCCAGATAAAATCCGAAACCGATAACCGATCCATTCAGAACGAAAACGATAACCCAGTCCAGCCAACTCATGTGTCTCATTCCTGGTGTTGAAACAGTATTCTGTTATTGAAATGTTTTCAGCACTTGTTCTTCAACATCATGAGCCAGACAGAAAACAATATCTCCCTGACTGGTCAGAGTTGGGCCACGATGGGCGATGGCAATCCCGTTCGAGTTCGCTTCAATAATTGATGGCTTACGGTCTGGACGTTCAAGAAAATAGAGCGCTCCCAGTGGCTGTCCCTCGGAGACCTCGGATCCCACATCCACGAAGCTTTCAAAGAGCCCTGACTCTGGTGCAAAAATGTAGTCTTCTGCATTCAGAGCCTGCACCCATCGTGTGGGAGGGAGTCCTAAATCTGTACGATTTTTTTCTTCTCCCTGCAAGACTTTCAGATGAACCAATACGTTACGCAATCCTGCTTGTGAGACTTGATGCACGGGAGCCGTAGTGACTTCGCCACCTCCCATTTCTGTTGTGACCACGGTTTTTCCCATGTTTTCAGCTTCGACTGGTAAGAGACCTTTTCCAGCAATATCCGCATACAGAAAAGCAAAATCTGTATTGTAAGCTTCAGTTGCCAACGCCATTCGACGACGTTGTTCCAGATTTTCTACCAGATGCATATGGGCACACGGATAAAAATAGACCCCTCGTCCGCCCGTGTGTAAATCTATTACGACATCAACGAGAGGAAAGATTTCGTGAGTCAGATAATGCGCCATTATTTCGGAAACAGTGCCGTCTGCATCACCGGGAAAACAGCGATTTAAATTTTTACCGTCGATGGGTGAGAGACGGGTTGCCGCTTTTGCAGCCGGAATATTAATCGCGGGGATAAAAATGATGCGACCGGAAATCTGTTCTATTTTCAGCGATTGCATTAATTTCATAATGGCAATCTGGCCCGGGTACTCATCGCCGTGATTTCCTGCCATCAATAGAACTGTTGGTCCTTCTCCATGTCCAATTGTAGAGATCGGTATTTGCAGCTGTGACCAACCGCTTAAATTATAAGAGAAGGGAATATTGAGAGTACTCCATTGGATTCCTGGTTTGTCGAAATCAATCTTTGTTTGAATTGGTGTTTGAGACATGATGTTAATTCTACTAATTGAGGGAGGAAATCATTTGTGGACTTTATTTTGACTCTGCAACGACGTGGGCTGCAATGAAATCTTCATTGAGCGTGATCCCGAGCCCTGGTCTATCTGGGACTTGAATCATGCCGTCTTCCGCTTGTACTTTCTCATAAGTTAACTCGTGTCTGAGAGGCTCATCTTCCACACAATCTTCGAAGATAAACGCATCTTTGCAGGTGGCTAACCAGTGTAGGCTGGCTGCAACGGTGATTGGGCTGGTGTAACAATGGTTACAAGGGCGTGCACCGATTTCAGCCACTCTTTGTTTCAGATAAGAGGCTTCGGTAAACCCATTACGAGCCAGATCAATTTGGTAGACATCAAGTGCTCTCTGGTCAAAATAAGGTCGGAATGACTCACGACCGCATTCTTCTTCGCCAGCAGCAATGGGAACGGGAGAACGATCTTTGAGCCAGGCATAGCCAGCGATATCGTGGGGGAAGAGGGGTTCTTCAAGCCAGCCAATATTATATTCGGAAAATGCATGTGCGCGCTGCAATGCAGTTCGGGCGTCCCAGACACAACCTGCGTCAATCAATAATATGCCATCTCCCATTCCTTCACGGGCACCAGCAACAAGTTCTATATCAAGCTTTTCCGATTCTCCCATCGGCTCCCAACCAAATTTCACAGCCGTGTATCCGTTTTCAATCCAGCGCTGTGCTATGTCACATGTTTCTCGACCATCTTTCCCAAACAGAATCGAAGCATAGGCTTGAAACTTCGTATGGTGTTGCCCCCCCAAAAGTCGGTGGATCGGTTCACCAAAATGTTTTCCCTTTAAATCCCAAAGTGCCATGTCGATCGCAGCCATTGCGGTGATCGTTACACCGGTTCTGCCAAAGTACATTGTATGGCGATACATTTTCTGCCAGAGTCGTTCTGTTTCGAGTGGGTTTTCTCCGATGAGTAATTCTCTTAATCCACACGCAACATTGTGACTATAGGGAGCGTCGATCACTGCTTTAACGACTTCCGGGGAAGAGTCGGCTTCACCGATGCCTTCCAGGCCATTGTCTGTTTTAATGCGAACCAGAACTGAATCCTGGCAACTGGCTGTTTTATTCGTGACGGAACCTGATCTGAGAATTTGACAAATGATTTGTTCAATTTTCATGTGTTTTATGTGCCTTGAGTGAGAAGTAAGATTATGCAAGAATTTCTTTGACGACATGACCATGAACATCGGTTAAACGAAAGTCGCGGCCTGCATAGCGGTAGGTAAGTTTTTCATGATCAATACCGAGCAAATGCAGCATTGTGGCGTGTAAGTCATGGACGTGGACTTTATTTTCGGAGGCAGCGAATCCTGTTTCGTCGGTGGCTCCATGGACATGTCCACCTTTGACGCCTCCACCGGCCATCCACATGCTGAATCCATAATGATTGTGATCACGACCATTCATCGCTGGAAGTTCTGCGACTGGGGTTCGTCCAAATTCACCTCCCCAAAGCAGTAAAGTAGAATCGAGCATTCCGCGTTGTTTGAGATCAGTCAGAAACGCGGCAATTGGTTGGTCCCATTGACCACATAGCTTTCGTAAGCCTTTTTCAATTCCACTATGATGGTCCCATTCCTGACCGCCACTGTGCCAGACTTGTATGAACCGTACACCTTTTTCGAGCAGTCGGCGAGTCATCAATAATTGTCGACCTTGTAATCCATCTCCATACATTTCCTGAATATGTTTTGGTTCTTTTGAAAGATCAAGAACGTCTGATGCTTCAAACTGCATGCGATAGGCTAGTTCGAAAGATTGAATTCGAGCTTCCAATAGTGAGTCGTGTCCTCGATTTGCTAAATGTCGCTGATTGATTTTCTGAAGCAGGTCCAGTTGGCGGCGTTGTCGTTTCGGCGATTGCGGGTTGTTGATGTTTTCGATGAGTCGTGAAACATCAGTTTCTTTTGTATCTAAATGCGTTCCCTGAAAAGAGCCCGGGAGAAATGCGGAACGCCAGTTTTTAGGTCCTACAACAGGAAAACCATTCGGGCAAAGCACAACGAAACCGGGGAGGTTTTCGTTTAAGGTACCGAGACCATAATTGACCCAGGATCCGAAACTGGGGCGCGGCAAAGCATTGTCACCACAATTCATCAATAAAAGTGAAGGTTCATGATTAGGAATGTCAGAATGCATCGAGCGGATAATACACATATCGTCGATATGCGCAGCTGTTCTTTGAAATAGCTCACTGACTTCAATTCCCGATTCACCATATTTTTTAAACTGAAAAGGAGAACTCAGAGCACCAGCAGTCTTTCGCTCTGTCGGTAAATTGGGGTTAGGCAGAGGCTTGCCATGATACTTTTTAAGTAATGGTTTAGGATCAAATGTATCAACGTGTGAAGGACCTCCATTCATAAACAGGTGCACGATTTGTTTAGCTTGGGGACGATGATGTGTGGTGTTGGCAGCCTGTAAGTGTTCCTTAGCGGTTAGTCCTGCTAATGCAAGCATTCCCATGCCCATGCCTGATTGCGTTAACATTTCACGCCTATCAATTGGTAGTTTATTTTCAGTGATATGTTGCATGTGATGCTCGTTTATTTAATCGATAAACTGAAATTCATTTGATAACAAAAGAATCTGGGCCAGACTTTGCCAGGGAGTAATTTGTATCGTGTCTGGTTTTCTGAAGTCCTGGGAATAATGCCAGTGATGAATCGGCATTTGTTTTTTTGCCGTCTTGGAAAATGCTATCGAATTGGAAGGGTGAGCAATAATTTCCGGCGACCAGACGAACGAGTCGTATCCGAGATGACCTGCAATATCGACGACAAAATCGATTGTTTGATTTTTTTCCAGTTCGATATTCTCGAGAGTCGTTTTGACCGAACTCTGGTGAACATTCCAGGGGCCTAATCTTTTTTCGCCAGAGATAAGAACACGTCCACGAATTCCATTTCCATGTGATATTTCATGCTTGAGAATTCCCTTGAGCGAAACAGTCATCGTTTCTGGAGCGCGCCACCGAATTACGGCGACATGATTCATATCATTACCCGGATGACCTCCTGTTTTATCTAAAAAGACCCAGCCTAGTTTTGGGTCTGGTAGCTTATCACTTCCTTGATATTGTTTTCCGTTCCAGTAAGGTATCGCTTTAAAATTTGATAATTTTTTTGAGTTCTCGTCATATATCCCATAACCATATTCCCAGGCCGTTGCAATCAGAGACTGTTTTTTAGGAACGGGTTCTGTTTCCAGGAACTGAAGCATGTCATTTTGTTCTTGCTGAGTTGGCTTACGTTGCAAAATACTTTGATAGAGCTGCCTGATACCAGCTGTTGGATTGCCTGCTCGCTGCGCTTCTTTTCCTAGAATTTGAGCAGATTTCAGTACGAGGGGATGATTCATGAGGAACAAAGACTGTCCAGGAACAGAAGTCGAATTTCGTTTTCCACTGCTGACATCAGGAGAAGGGAAGTCAAAGGTACGTAACAGTCCGGGAACGCGTTGACGATCAATGAATGTGTAGATTGTGCGGCGTTTGTTGGATTTCGATACGATACCTTTGATTGACTTACCGCCAACTGTAGTATCCAGTTGATGGCTGACTTGGAGCAATGTGTCACGCATTGTTTCAAAGTCTTGACGTCGACGATTCATTCTCCATAAAAATTTGTTGGCTGGGTCAATTTTCTCTCCTGAAGCATGTGAGAGACTCTGTTGTTGATAGGTCGCCGACTGCATGATATAGCGATGGAGTTTTTTGATCGACCATCCGTTTTCCATGAACCAGATTGCCAGATGGTCCAGGAGTTCCGGATGAGAAGGGGAAGCTCCCTGGATCCCAAAGTCACTCGGGGTAGTAACGATTCCTTGACCAAAGTGATGCTGCCAGATGCGATTCACAATCACGCGGGTGGTCAAAGGGTTTTGAGGCGAAACAATCGCTTTAGCTAATTCCAGTCTTCCGCTTCCTTGTGTAAACGGTTTGTCGGATACCTGATTGAAAAAGGTCAGATAGTGCCGTTGAACTGGTTGAGCTGGAGTTCCCGGATTTCCACGCCTGAAAACTCGTGGTTCGATGATTTGATTCGCATCAGTGAGTGCCATCATTTGAGCCAGTTCAACAGGGGCGGCTGCCCGTGCTTTATCTAGAGTGGCATTAAGTTTTTTGACGGTTTCTTGTAACTTTCTGTCAGGAAATAATTTTAAAACCGTGTATCCGTGTAAAGAAGTGATTAACGGTGAGTGGGTGCTATAAAAGGCTTGACGATATACTTGTTTTTCAGGTGCAAACGGGATGGATTTTGAAGTACTTCCCGGTTTAGACGCTTCGGCAATCCAGTGGTCCCATTCCTGATCAACTTGCTTGAATAGTTTTGCGTAGCCGGAAATCACATCTTGAAAACGATCAAGTTCTGATTGTAATAGAGAGTTGGCAATCAGTCTTACTACAGCATCAACGTTATCGTCACTCGTTTTCTTTTGAAGTAAGCGTCTTGATTGAGCGGAAAAATTCTCTTTGGGAATATGTTCCAACTGATGCCATATCGAAAATACGGGGGAGTTAGTTTTTTCAGAATTATCTAGAAACTCCTGCCACTTTAATAAGACTTCCGGATTGAGGTCATCACCATCAACAATCACATCAAATTTGACGGTATCCGGACCACTTCTCCGAGATTGTGCTATGCTCAGGTATTCTGACAGTCTCTGGCGTGCATCTCGTGATACTTTTGTATGTTGGTTCTTGTAGAGTTCTTCTAAATTTTCTGCAGCCAGTTTAATATTCTGCACCTGTGTCGCTAGATGATCAGGGATCTTGTTTTTTTTAAGAAATGGAAGATGAATCGGTTCGAGAGAATTTCGGAAGACTCCATACATAGAGTAATAGTCTTCAATTGAAATAGGATCGTATTTATGATCATGGCAACGTGCACAGCCTACGGTCAAACCTAGTAGTCCACGTGTGACGACATCGATTCGGTCTGAAATAATATCATGGATATCATTTTTAAGTCTTGGACCAACGGTAATGAATCCGAGTGCTGCTTGGGACTCGTGTGGGATTTCATCTTTCAGAAAATCTGCGGCTAATTGCTCCATGACAAACTGGTTGAACGGTTTGTCTTTATTGAAGCTATTAATCACGTAGTCTCGATAGGTAAACGCGGAATGGAAAATAGGTTTTTCAAAGAATACATAGCCTTTGGTGTCTGCATAACGGGCCAAATCAAGCCAATATCTTCCCCAGCGTTCTCCATAATGTGGGGAGGCGAGTTGCTGGTCGATTATTGAATCGGCTGACTGAGACGAAATCCTTTTTGAGAATAATTTGATCTGTTCAGACGTGGGAGTCAGGCCGGTAAGATCCCAAATCATTCTGCGGAGTAAGGTAGCCGGTTTTGCGGGTAATGATGGTTTAAGTCGATTCTGTTCCAGTTTTGAAAGAATGAAATAATCAATATCATTTTGTGGCCAGAGAGTATCTTTCACAGAGGGTCGAATGGGATTTCGAATGGGGCGAAATGCCCAATGTTTAGAAAAATCGACTTTGGTTGAAGTTCCGATCACTACTTTCTCAGGCCAGATGGCACCGTTTTTGATCCACGTCGCTAAAACTTCGATGTCTGTTTTAGATAATGGTTTGTCGGGAGGCATTTCAAGTGACTCACGACGGATCGCGCTCATTAAGAGACTTTCACCAGGGTGATTCACCTTGATTGCCGGTCCACTTTCTCCACCTTTGAGAAGATTCGCACGCGTATCAAGCCGAAATTCTGCAAACTGTTTCTTAGGACCATGGCATTTGAGACAGTGTTTAATCAAGAGCGGTCGAACGTGTTGCTCAAAATAATGCTCCCGTTGAATGGAATTATTTTGATCGTTTACTGCTAATGCCTGCTCAGAGAAGAGTCCTAACAGAAGGATTCCAAGGCTTTGACTCGCTATTGATAGTTTGTTTTTAAAAGACATGATTCGTTTTATTACTGCTCTATTCAATATGATCCTCAATAACCTGTAGTGCATCCGCCAGACTTTTGTTTTTTAAAGCATCAATAATCGGCAGGTGTTCTTCGTAGATTTGAATTGGTTTTGTATATTTCAAATGAGACTCACGAAAATGTCTTCGGACTCGGGACACGATGGAAGACCAGATTGCTAAGAGGTCGGGAGAATGAGATCGGTTGACTAAAGCACGGTGAAAGGCAATATCATGTTCCGAAATCAACGCAAAATCTTGTGCTTCACAGGCAAACTTCATTTTTTCGAGAATATTATCCCACAACAAAAAATCTTCTTCTGTCAAACTATCAAAAAAAAGTCGCACTGCATATTTTTCTATCGTACATCTAAGTGGAATGATCAGTTCTGAAATTTCATTAGGAGCAGATGTTGAAACGATCGCTCCCTTGTTGCGATCTGCTTCTACAATTCCTTCCCAGGCAAGTTGCTGAATCGCTTCACGAATTGGCCCCCTACTAACGGCAAATCGTTTGGCCAAATCGATTTCACGTAAACGCTCTCCTTCTGCAATTTTCCCTGAAAAGATATCCTCTCTAAGACGTTCTACTATCTGTTCGCCCAGCCCTCGAACTAACTGAGATTCCTTCATTGATTTTCCTTAGACTATGGGTGATTTACTTTTTAAAAGATGTCCAATCTAATTGTGGTGGACGATAACAAAATAATCAAAAAGATTTCTATTTTTTAACGAGATCAAAGTCTTTATTTTCATTATTCCCAGTATTGATTTGAATCGTTATTTTGCTCTGCGCATTATACTCTTTGGGAATGAATTGATTTAATTCATCCACGATCGTACCTGGTGGGTTGGGAGTTCCTGCTTCAATTTTTTTCCCTGTTTTTTGATATGCGGTGATTTCTACACGATTCATCCCGACGACAGGACCAGATTCTTGAGAAATTGAATAAGAGCCCTTTCTAATTTTGGCACCTGTTGAAGGACCAACAGTGGGTGAGAGAGGCGTAAATGTAATCATGCCATCTTCAACAGCCTCTCCCTTAAATTTAATCTGACCATTGATTGCTGCACGTTCTGGAGAGTTATTATCAGAACGAGAACAACTTGAAGAATGAACCACTAAGCTTGAAAAAATGAGTGAAGTCAAACATAGTTTTCGACAAGATGAATTGAAAAAATCTAAAGCCATCTGGAAGTAATTCCTTAACAGTGATTTCAAAGATAAATATGAATATTGACCGAAGCAGGATTCTGTAAGCGAATCGATATCATGGCTACCATTGATAAATCTGATTTCACATTAAAGTTAATCAATACTCCCCAATCGAATTTCCATCATTCAGATCACCAAGGTATTGCCAGGTATTTAAGTCAATATTTTCGCTAACGAAACGGACAGCCCCGTCTCCAAGAAGTGCGTGAACGCCTCCATCATGCAGACTGCGTGCAGAATAAAGTAAATTCCTGTTATTGAAAGCAGTGTAAGTGCCTGTGCATGCTGGTTTGGCATTGGTATCACAGAAGGCAATACGTAATTGATCAGGAACATTAGAATTTGGTGTATAGTTATGATGGATAAAAGGACCTTCGGGATAATGTAATACTCCGCGAAAGTCAGTTCCGTTTTCAACTTTTCTTAATTCTGAAGCAACAATTGTATTACTGCTACCATCGCGGAAGTCTCGCATTCTTTTGGCAGAATTCTGATCAAAAGCTCCCACGGGACCCCGTGTAGGGGGACTGGGATCGATACCAAAGCCGGAAATGAGCGGTCCAATTCCATTGCTGGCAGCATAATTTCCTCTAGCAAACACATTAAAAGGGAGAGACGGAACAGGAAGATCAGTAGGGCACTGCAGCATGGGAATCGGATTTGAAATCAACTCAAAGTTTGTGCCACCAACACTAGTACATCCAAAGCAAGCATTGAAGTCTATCGTGTTGTAGAGATTCGCTTGATCGATAAAGGGGAGTAGAACAGAGATCCAAGTTGCTTCATTACGGTTTCTTTGACTAGTTTGGATATATCCTGGAGGAAGAACCTTGTGTGTTTCAAGGTAATTATGAAAAGCGAGGCCAATCTGTTTCAAATTATTTCTACAGGTGTTTCTACGTGCTGCTTCTCTTGCTTGTTGAACTGCGGGGAGCAATAGAGCAATTAAGATTGCGATGATGGCAATCACGACTAAGAGTTCAATAAGGGTGAATCCCTTTGACTTGGTAGCTTGTTGCATGATTATTCCCCCTGAATTGGTAAGTAACGAATTGATCAAGTGATCTGAATTGGAATAGATCAACGTCTAAATAATATTATATTTGTAAATTGTTAACAATAAAATGTCAAATAAAAACGAAGTGGGACTCATTTTTGATGATAAAAGAAGGGAATGTACAATAATGTTTAGTTGGTTTTTTTTGTTCATATGATAGATTGAGAAAATTGGTTTTCAGATAAAAGTAATATATTATTAAGAAATAATTGGGAAAAATGGACTAGGATGAGAAGGGGTTTTTTTGTATACTTTTTTCTGATACAGTAAACAATTAAGTGAATATTAGCCTAGAAATGAGATGAAAAATTTGTTACCTGTTCAAAATAATATCTCTTTGTGAATATATGATTTTTTGTTCTTTATCAATATTTATCAAATTTATGATTTTTCTTGGGAAGAAATCTACTTTGAGTCACTATATGCATATAGAGGGTGCTCGTCATTATTGCGATTTGCATAAATGAAGTTTTCACAAAATTGCACAGGCCCCTTGCTTCAATCAGCGCGCAAAGTTAGGGGACTAGTGCCTGCTTCCTATCATTGTGTTTGTGGGCCTGTGCATTTTTATCTGCTATGCCCTCAGTTCAGATCTCCTTAGTAGAGAATCTCCTCAGGGGTTCTGGCATGGCCGCAGTGAACGGAAGGTAGCATTAAAATTTTTCCTTCCGATTGCTTTAACATTGCACACCACTCCCAGTCGTGTGCAGGTACATTTCGATAATGGCTCTCCCAGTATTGAGGTGTTCTATCTTTCCAAAACATCAGGCAACCTGTCCCACAGTAATCAACCGTACTTGTCTCAGTACCAATTTCTGAAAAAGCATTAACGATATGATAATCGTCAAAATGTCCTCCAACGAATTGTGTTTCTACATGACGATTTCGATAGCAACCAGAAACGGCATTAGGAGGAATCCATCCTGCTGTCAATTGTTCAATTAGATTGACACCTGCTTCAACGGGGACAAGGATATCGTCTTCAATGAGCCAATGAATGTCACCTCTCATTTCAACACGTAATCGATTACAGGCATGAGCCATAAATTGAGCAACTTGATTTCTTCGCTCTTTCTCATTTGAAAAGTTTATCATTACCGAATGAGGTATAATCCTGATGGTTTCAAAAGTATTCAGATATCGATTGGATTCAGATCTAATCATAGAAAGAGCTTTTGGATCATTTGAATTATCAAGTATCACCAATTCAACAGGTTCAGAACTGTCGATTAGCTTTACTGCCTGAGCAACTGAAGACATCCAATGTGGAAAAAATTTACTGAGCCTACCACTGAATATCGAACCTACGCTGAGTCTCGAACAGATGCGACGCATTTGTGGCAGTAGATTTTCCTGTCGCTGTTTATACTTTGTTTGTATATTTGCAGACCAGGATCTGGAATGTTGGCGATATTTTAGTATGGCTTTGCTACGCGCGGGTGTACCTAATCTCGATCCTCGAAGGGCCAGATCCCAGTCCCACATGGTATTGATTTTATTTCTCCAGCGACCTGCCGTTTCAAATGCCTGGCGATTCCAAAGAGCAGAAGTGTTAACAAAGTTTCTCAACCAGAGTTTACCAGTTTCCCACTCAGGTGCCTCCCAAAGTGTGGAGTAATCACCAAAAGCTTTGGCATCGCCATATACGAACGGAGTGATAGAAGTGATTTCTTTCAGATGTTTTTTTACATAGTCTGGTGGGAGTATGTCGTCACCATCCAGAAAAAGTAAATAGTTACCTGTTGCTCTAGATACACCATCGTTTCTTGCGTCGCAGACTCCTCGGTGGAAAGCAGAATTAACAACAATTAACCCCTGATTTTTGAAGCGGTTTGCAATTTTGAGTGACTCGTCAAAACTGCAGTCATCTGAGTATATGACTTCACAGGGGACGCTTTGGTTGAGTGCTGATTCAATGGCATCTGAAAGAAAAGGTGCATTATTCCTGGCACCTATGATGATGCTGACCTTTGTTTCACGAACCTTTATTTTTGGGGAAGTCTTTTCATGATGATTATTTGTCTTCTCTGGTTTCGGCCAGAGTGCATTACCTACCATTTCTTGGCCCTCTATCAATAGGTGATTAACACAGATCTGAATTCAAGTATTCAAAAGGGCATACATGAGTCAAGACAAGAATTTGCAGAGGTAGAATTCGTTCACAGTAAAAGAGAGTTTAGATTATGAAAATCGTATCGAAGTGTGAACGTAGTGAATGCTCAGTGGGTACAAATATCGATTATTAGGGTGTGGGATTAATATAAAATGGTAAATGGTTTCTTTTCTTAAAGAAATCATTGATTTCTTTGATTCCCGCCTTGGATATTTTTGAGCCTTTTACGAAAAGATGTTCTAAGAGAATGAGTTTTTTGAGGTGTTTAACTGACTCATCACTTACTTTCGTTCCTTCAATATTTAACCAATCAATTTTTTGATTGTTTTGAATAAATATAAGACCTTCATCTGAAATATTCGTTTTCGCAAGATTTAGTGACACCAAATTTTTTAACTGATTTATAACTTGCAAACCTTCGTCCGTAATATTTGAATTTATTTGAAGTGACAGATTTGTCAAATTTTTAAGATTGCTTATGTGAGATAACCCTTTGTCAGTGATTCCAGAAGCATGTAGATCAAGTTTTTGGAGTGAAGTTAAACCACTAACCGCAGCAAGTGCATCGTCTTCTATAGGGTTGTCGTTTAACTGAAGCTCGTATAGATTAGTAAGGCCAGATAGTCGACTCAATTTCTCTTGAGTTATCATCTGAATTTTTTTAAACGCAATGATCTTCACATAAAAGTCTTCATTTGGCAATGATTTCTTTTGTTCTATTGTTGGGTATTCTTCTCCATATGGTACTACAATATTTATTTCGCAACCGTGGTCCAATGCCCAATTAGCCACGTCTCTTTCAATTTTCGCTTGAGTTGAAGTTAGTCCCGGAGCTGGAATAGATTTGGGATTTTCTTTTTCCGGTTGTCGATCATTCGGGATCGCAGTAGAGGATTTAAGCTTAGTATTAGTAGTGTGATTGGTGCGTGAGATATATTGAATTCCAAGTGTTAGAATTCCAGTCATTATTATTATTGACGCAATAATAATAATTTTTTTATATTTCAGAATGCGTTGAGTAGGTTGGTATTGTGTACTGGAATAGTATTTCTGTGCTTCAACGGGAGGTGTTAGCACGGTCTTAAGGCATAGTTCTTTCAGCTCTTGGCTTTCAGTCAAATACGTATCCGATGTTTCGTTAAGTGGTAATTCACTTTTTTGGTTTAGAAATTCGTCGAGTATCTTAACGACTTCAGCCATCGTTTGAATTCTGTCATCCGGATTTTTTTTTGCCATCGATTGAAATAATTCTTCCAGTAGCACAGGAATCTCCGGGAGCTGATCAGCTAAACGAGGTACCGAATCTTCTCGATGTGCGATGATGGTTTCAACGGGTGTTTCTCTTCTGAATGGAACTTGACCTGTTAATAGTTGATAAAATGTGCAACCCAAGCTATAGATGTCGGAACGTTGATCAATCGTTTTAATACTTTGAGCCTGCTCTGGAGCCATGTAGTAGGCACTACCCATGATACAATTCGTGTCGGTTAAATCATCCAGAGAAGAGCCAGCATGTCGCAGTCCAGCTAATCCCAGGTCGAGAATTTTAACTTGTCCATCAGTGGTTAAAAAAAGATTAGACGGTTTGATGTCTCTGTGAATCAAATCATGATTGTGAATATATTGGAGTCCGTTGGCGGCTTGCCTTAATATTGAACAGGCAGCTGTTATTGACAAAGGACCTTCCTGTTTGAGAATTGTTTTTAAGTCATGGCCATCCAGATATTCCATAACTAGAAAACAGGTGTCATCAGCTTCTCCTGCATCTGTTGCCTTAACAATGTTGGGATGATCTAACTGACCAATCAGTTCCATTTCGCGGTAGAATCTCTGAGTCTGGTCAGTATTTTCCCAGTCTTTGTTCAAAAGTAGTTTAAGGACAACTTGTTTTTTCAATCTTGAGTGAACTGACTCATAGACTACACCCATTCCTCCCTGACCAATTTTTTTGATTAGTTGGTACTGCCCGATAACTCGTATCGGGGGGGGCTCAGGTTCTTTCCGTAAAAGGATGCTGCTGTTATGACTGGAGGGCCGAACACTTTTTGCAACTGTAGTCTTTGATTGTTGGATAGATGATACAGTAGAGTTAAATAAGCGATCTAATTTGTCTTGAGAAAACGGATGATTTTTTGAGTCATCACCATTTTGGCTTCGTAGATGGCATTCCTGCCATTGTTTCAGTTCGCTATCCTCAGAATAAATCTCCGTTCTTTTTTGGCAACTGGGACACTCATTTAGATGGGCTCTTACAAGCTCACACGTATCTGTATCTAAGTCATTCAGGAGATACTGTAGCAACAAATTATCTGAGATGCACTTATCCATGAAAGACTCAAGTTATTCTCTATTTCTGAAATACAACACTATCAAACGAGAGGCGTTGAATTTCTTCCTTTAACTTTCTTTGAACAAGAAACTTAGCTTTGTAGACCCGGGGAATCTCTGTTTCAAGCTCGACCGCAGTGTCTTTGGGAGACCTGTCTTTAATCCATGTAAGTTCAAAAGCCTTCCAGGTTTTATCGTCAAATTCAGGTCGGATATTTTCCAACGCTGCCTTATAGATATGACTACAAAATTCATCAGACCAAACCGCGTCAATCTCTCCTGGTTGCTCGTAGATTATTTCTTGAAGTCCGTTTGAACCGATCTGATTTTGAAAGCGTTGATTTTTTTTGAAGAATCGACAAATTTCATGATAAGTGACCGTACCCAGCCAAGACCTGAAGCGTCCTAATTTTTGATTATACTCAAAAGTATGAAGGGAAGAGCTGATTTGGCGAAACACATCCTGGCAAACATCTTCCGAATCACTGTCGTTTAATCTGGATTTTCGACAGTAGTTATAAATGAGTGGACCATAAATGTTGACAAATTCTTTCCACGCTTCGGAGTCGGTAGGTACTCGTACTCGATTTAAGAGAGAAATATGTGTTGATGGCCATTCGGAGCCGTAATTCATTTAGCTTTTCCTTAGACAATGGATACATACATGCTCCATCTTTTATTCAGCTCCATGTCGCCATGTTCACGTATTATGTTCAATTATAAAGATTCTTTCTGGATGGTATTACTGACCATCGTTTTCCAAGTCAGAATAATCAATGAGAATCATTATATATACTAATTTACTCGATCCATATTCAGAATGAAATAATATTTTTTTATAGAGATAAGACGACTTTGATTTATTCGTTTCACTATTGAAATTACATGCGAAAGTATAGGGTCAATTTGAAGTTATATTCATTTGAAAATTAATTTTAAAAAATATGATTGTCTTTTAAAGAATCTTTTTTTAAATCTGGCAGGGGTGAGATGTGGCCACTGTTTGTTCATTAGTTATTACTTGGGACACTTTGCTCATTTGAAAGTTCCCTTTTGGTAAAAGATACCAGCGAGATCATTGTATTAGGAAATCTGGAGGGAGAGTTTGAATAGGTATTCTTATCGAGACTGATACAGAGCGGAACACAGGAGTCAAGTATTACAGGAGACTAAAGAGGTACGTGCTTTTTCCAGTAGCCGAGATAGTTCAGCGAGTTCATCCGAACTTAAATGTCCGATGAGTTTACGGTGTAAATTTCGGTCAGGTTCATCAAGTTCTTTCAACAGCTCCAATGCTTTAGAGGTGATTTCAATAAATACCACCCGTCGATCCGCAGTACAGCGTTTTCGGTTTACAAGTTTCTGAGCCTGGAGGCGATCTATCAGACCGGTGATTGCGGGGACAACTTGTACCATTCGATCAGCGATTTCCAGAGAAGGCATCGGTTTGCCTTCCCCACGCAGTATGCGAAGTACATTGTATTGAGAGGGTGTCAAGCCATACTCTCTAAAAAGTCTTCCGAATTGATTATGAAAGATGTCGCTTGTTCGCAAGATATTCAGAACGGCTTCCTGTTCAAGGGAGTCGAAAGGTTGTCTTTTTCTAAGCTCTTGGCGCAAGTTTGTTTGTGGCATCTTAACCCCTTACAAGTGGATCGTAAGGCTCGCTATTTTATGAGTAAACTATTGAAGAGTCAATAGGCTGCAAGGTCTTTGCATGACTTGTGTTTTATAGTTTGATAAAAATGATAGATAAGATTAATCCAATTTTCATTCGGTTAAGGAAAAAAATATACCAACTTATTATTGAGAAAGAAAAATGGATTCCTGTCTCATTTAATGAGTTGCTCTTTGACGGAACTCATTAGGCGTGCAATTTTCATGTTCTTTGATCACGACACTCAAATAGGCAGCGCTCGAAATTCCCGCCATTGATGCAATTTTTTCCAGAGTAAAATCTGTATCGATTAAAAGTTGTTTTACTCGACGAAGCCGCTCTTCCGCGATTAATTGATGAGGTGTTTTACCAACCAACTTCATAAAACGGCGTTCCAAAGAACGCCTAGTAAGATTCACATGTTGCGAAATTAATGTGACGTTTATTTCTGAACATGCATTGCGTCTGATAAATTCCAAAGCAGAAGCAATTGCGAGATCGTTCACAGCAATGATGTCGGTCGACCTGCGTGGAACCAGAATTCTAGGGGGAAGCAGCAAAGGAGAACTCGGCGTGGTTTTTCCTTTCATTAAATGATCGAGGAGCGAAGCAGCTTCGTAACCAATTTGTTCTGACTGATGAGAGATACTGGTGAGGTGAGGATCAATCACTTCACAGAATACATCATCATTATCTACGCCAACTACGGCAACTTGTTCAGGGACAGCAATGTTTCGACGACTGCAGGCATCTAGAACGCATAGCGCGCGAAGATCATGTGCAGCCATTAAACCTATTGGTTTAGGAAGCGATTCCAACCAGTCTCCCAAGTCTTCCTGGCCTCCATTCCAACTTTCGACAAAACGCCTACGGGAAAGTGGTGAATAAAGTTCACATTCGAATCCACGTCGTTTTACTAGATCGGTAAAGGCGACACTACGTCTGAGCGACCAGTTAGATCTTTCAACACCTACAAACGCAAAATGTCTCAAGTGACGATCGTGCAAATGTTCAAAAGCCAGTTCCGCGATAGCCATATCATCTGAATAGACACCGGGAAGGTCAGAATTGGATATCTGATGCAGTGTGTCAACAATGGGAACACCAGCTTGTTTTAAGCGATCTGCCATCTGTTGAGAGCGAACTCTGGCGATAATTCCGTCTCCATCCCAATCCTTGATCCAATCGGGAAGTGAACTCGCAGGTCCCCACTCATCGATAAAAATAGACCAGGGTCCATGTGTGCGTGAATAGGTCGAAATGCCTTGCAGAATCCCACGACCAAATGTTTTTGATGTTTCAATAAAAATAGCTACTTGTGGTGTACGGTGTGGCATGATCGTGTTTCGGGTTGTCGCAATTTCGAAAGATACTGTCGCAGTACTGGATTGATTCTGAGTGAACTGAGCAGGTACACTGAAGATTCGAATTCATAAAATGATAGACGAATGAGTCTTTTGGAAACAATAATTCTCGATGCTTTTTTTGTTTTTCAACTCGATTGATGCGCTACTGGTTCAACGTCTGTTGGGGAGACTAAAATGTTGAAGATGACTGTAACCCGTTTTTTTGTAGTAGCAATTTTACTATCTGGTTTCATTTCCGGCTTATATGCAGAAAAACAAAGCGCTTACTTGGTAGGTGTCGCCAAGATTGATATCACTCCAGAATATCCTGTATTGCTGAGTGGTTACGCATCACGCAGTACCGAGTTGATTTCGCGCGTGGAGCAGCAGTTGTGGGCCCGTGCGATCGCAGTTAAAAATGAGCAGGGGCAACCACATGTTCTGATCGCTGTCGATAATTGTGGGGTCCCTGCATCAGTCACGAAAGCGGTTGTCGCGAATCTGAAACAGAAATACAAAGTTAATGCTGAAAATCTTGTGATCAGTTCCACACATACGCATTCCGCTCCGATGCTCAATGGAGTCCTGCATAATTTGTATATGAAGGATCTTTCACCAGAGGAATTAGCCCGTATTGATCGATACACTCACGAACTCGTTACCTCACTCGTTCAGGTTGCAGAGAATGCGATTAAAGACGCTCAGCCTTCTATATTAGAATGGGGAATAAGTGTTGCAGACTTTGCTAAAAACCGTCGGATGATTACAGGTCCTAAAGATCATAGTCTACCAATTCTACATGTGAAAAGCATTGAAGGGCAATCACGAGCGATTCTGGTAAATTATGCCTGTCATTGTACGACGTTGGGAGGAGTACCTTTTATGTCTGGTGATTGGGCTGGGTGTGCCGTCGAGGGGATTGAATCAGATACTCCAGGCTGTATGGGAATGGTAGTAATCGGTTGTGGCGCTGATCAGAATCCAAAATATAGAGGTGATGATCAAGGAGCCGCACGGGTAAATGGTCAAGTTATTGCAAAAGGTGTAAGGCAACGCTTCAAAACAGAATTGACTAGAATTTCAGGAAATCTCATCGCTACGAATAAAGATTTGGTGCTTCCATTAGATACCCCTCCAACACGACAAGAATGGGAAGATCAGAAAAATAAAAAAGGAATCACAGGATACTTTGCGCGTAAGAACCTTCGACGGCTCAAACAGGGGCAGGCTTTAACTGACAAAATTGTTTGTCCAGTGACCTCTTGGGTCTTTGGTAATGACCTGGCTATGGTTTTTCTGGGTGGTGAAGTGGTTGTTGATTATTCTCTGGCGCTTAAACAAAAGCATGGAGAAAAAATTTGGGTTACGGCTTATTCGAACGATGTGCCTTGTTACATTCCGTCCGAACGTGTTTTACAGGAAGGTGGCTATGAGGGTCGGAACGCGATGGTCTGGTATGATTTACCAGCGCCACTTGCGCCAGGTTTAGAGAAAAAAATTCTAGGCGAAGTTGATCGGCAGCTACCAGCTTCATTTCGCGCAGAAGTGGATGTCAGCCAAACTGGAGGTAAACGACCTTTGAGTCCTGCCGAATCGATCTCCCGTATGAATTATGCAGATAATCTTAAGGTAGAAGTTGTAGCCGCAGAGCCTCTTGTGATTGACCCCGTCGCAATTGAGTTCGGCCCCGATGGAAAGCTTTGGGTTGTCGAGATGCGTGATTATCCACTTGGTATTGATGGGAAAATGAAACCGGGAGGGGTCGTCAAGTATCTGGAAGACGTGGATCAAGATGGAGTCTACGACAAAGCCACTGTTTTTTTAGAAGGGCTTGCTTTTCCTACCGGGTTAATGGTTTGGAAAAAAGGAGTTCTGGTTTGTGCCGCGCCCGATGTGATCTATGCGGAAGATACAAACGGCGATGGAAAAGCTGACCTTCAGCGTAAAATCTTAACCGGGTTTGCAACACACAATTTTCAAGCACGCGTCAACAGCTTGGTTCCCGGACTTGATAACTGGGTCTATGCTTCTGGTGGTTTATTCGGCGGGATCATAAAGTCGTTCAATGGTCAGACCGTCAATGTTACGAATCGCGATTTTCGCTTTCAGCCGGAGACGGGAGAATTGGAACCCGTGAGTGGACGTTCTCAACAGGGGCGGGTTCGAGACGACTGGGGAAACTGGTTTGGCTGCCGTAACGGGAGTCTCTGTTTGCATTATCCAGTGACTGAATCATATTTTCGAAAGAATCCGTTTGTCGTTTCTCCTCCGCCAGAAGTCTCCGTTCCTCAGGGGAGTCATCGGAGTGAGCTCTTTCCTGTGGGGGAACTGGTGCAATTCCATTTAAGCGGACCACGCGGACGTCCTACATCAGTCTGTGGTCTGGGACTCTATCGTGACCGTAAACTGGGGGATGATTTCTATGGTAATGCTTTCCTTTGTGAACCTGTCAATCAGTTAGTACATCGGATGTTAGTTCATCCGAAAGGTGTCAGTTTTGCAGGTGAGCGTGCTGCGGAAGAGCAAGATCGTG
This sequence comes from Gimesia aquarii, assembly GCF_007748195.1. Taxonomy (NCBI): domain Bacteria; kingdom Pseudomonadati; phylum Planctomycetota; class Planctomycetia; order Planctomycetales; family Planctomycetaceae; genus Gimesia; species Gimesia aquarii. The sequence goes on along the minus strand of NZ_CP037920.1, from coordinate 5,380,355 downwards.
ATTTTTTGACTTCTACCGATAACTGGTTTCGTCCCGTACAGGCGCGCATGAGCCCTGATGGATCGTTAATGATCGTTGACATGTACCGCTATTTAATTGAACACCCGAAGTGGCTTTCCCCCGAAGCAGTCTCCAAACTCAACGTACGAGCTGGCGAGACGCGAGGCAGAATCTATCGAATCAGTCGCAAAGATCAACAACGGATACCTGCACCGAATCTCAAAAAGCTATCTTCAGTAGAATTAGCGAATCTGTTGAAGTCAAGTAATGGTATCTTACGTGATATGGTACAGCAGGAACTGCTTCTGCGATCTGCTTCGGAAACAATTCCAATCATCAAATCTATTGCAGTAAATGCAGGCTTACCAGAGTCCCGAGTACAAGCATTAAGCACTTTGGAAGGACTACAGGCATTAGATTCAGATTTGTTATTGTCACGGATTAATGATCCTGCTGCAGGTGTTCGCAGAGAAGTTGTTCGTTTATCAGAACCGTTCTTGAACAAGTCAAATGAATTGGCAAATGCCGTTCTGGAGCGAACTAAGGATGAGAGAAATTTATCGGTAATCTTACAATTGGCTTACTCGTTAGGTGAATTAAAAGGGGACGTAGCGACACAAGGTTTGTTAAAATTAATGAGAGACCATTCTGCAAATGTATATATCAGGTCGGCAGTACTGACGAGTTTCGAACCAGATCGCTTAGCACCCGCGATTACAGTTCTGATTCCCCAAATCAGCAGTAAACCAAAATTGTTACCGGTTTACGAAGCGCTATTGGCGATGGCGATCGCCACAAAGGATAAAGCGGCACTGAAAACGATTTTAGAGAGCCTGTTAGAAGGTACTGAGAAAAATCAGGAGCTTCAATTATGGGAATGGGATTCTCTTTCGCAGATCTTAAGGGGGCTCAATCACGAGAAAGTCAATGAAGATGCGGCTGTTCATCAGCAAGTGCAGCTATTACGCGAGCGTGCCAGCCAGTTAATATCAGATCATCAGAGTCATGAGAAATATCGGATTGGTGCGATAGAATTCGTAATGAGCGCAGGTCAGAGTCTGAAAGATATTGGATTGATTTCGGACTTGCTTTCCCCTCAAACTCCTCTAAAGATTCAAGTTGCTGCTCTGCGCAATTTGATCAATACACAGAATTCTTCTGCCATACAAACTGTCCTCAAAAACTGGAAACAGTATACCCCTGCATTGCGAGTTGAAGTGCTTGACCAATTGCTTTCACGAGAGAATACCACTATTGAATTATTAAAGAGCATCGAACAGAAACTCATTCAACCGGCTCAGATTGATTTAACGAATCGTGATAAACTAACTAAACACAAAAGCCCTGAGATCAGCCAGCGTGCCAGGAAAATATTTTCTGTAGCAACCAGTGCCAGTCGTGCTTCCATTCTTAAGCAATATCAATCAATTGATCTGAAGCAGGGAAACATACAACGTGGGAGTGTTGTGTTTGAGAAGCAGTGTGCTGCCTGCCATCGCTTAAATGGAAAAGGTCATGTGGTAGGGCCAGATCTGGCTGCGTTGACGGATCAATCAAAATCCTTTTTGCTGACATCGTTATTAGATCCTAATAAAGCCGTCGATGGTCGCTACGCCTCGTATCTGGCTGTGACTGATGAAGGGAGGATTCATACCGGGATTCTCGTATCCGAGCAAAGTAATAGCATCACTTTGAAAGGCCAGAAAGGAAAAGTGCAAACGATTCTCAGAACGCAACTTGAAGAATTGCAGAATACGGGTAAATCTTTGATGCCAGAAGGCCTGGAACGTGAAATCTCACTGGAAGCAATGGCAGATTTATTAGTATTTCTTCAGGAAAACAGTTCTTCTATAAAATACAAATATGTCGGAGCCGTGAAACCTGATGCCACTTATCCTGATGATCCGAAGAAGCCGAAGCTCGTCAATCAGTCAACGGGATCAGCACGATTTAATGATGGTCAATGGGTTGGGTTCCGATTTGCCGGCACACAGCCTCAACCAGGTATCGACTTTGATCTCGGAAAGAAAATACCAATTCGTTCTTTAAAAATTGTCTATGGAGTCAATCATGAGCCGGGCACCATTCATGCCCCCGCTTCGGTTTTGATTTCTTTCAGCAATAATGGTGAGCAATATGGAAACCATCTCAAATTTTCTGGATTTGATAACCATCCTGACGGTTTAGGCCTTTATGGAATCGATGGCCGCACTGTTGAGATTAATCTTCCACAACAGCAGTCTCGCTTTGTCCGTATTGATTTTCAAGGTAAGAAAGGGTGGGTTTTTCTCTCTGAAATCTCCGTTGCCAGTCATCCAGCGGATACCCTGAGTCAAGCCGTTCCCGTTAGTTCTGTAGAAGTGAAGCCAAAGACGGTTCCCGTAGACCCGGTTGCAAAAATTAAGTCGCTTGTTGCCAGTGTCAAGGTTGGTACAGTTGATGAATACCGCGAGATACCTGAAATTTGGCGAACAGCGATTGCATTAGGAAAACGAAATCAGGTTGATGAAATTCGTAAGTTACTCGAAGCATCGTTGCCTGAAAAGGGAGGGGCTTTGCAACATTGGCAGGCTGTTGTGATTGGAGGAGGAATTATCAATGGAATCACGATAGCCGGAGATTGGCCTCGCGCACGTATCGAAACAATTTTAAAAGATGACGCGAAACTGGCTGCTCGCTGGAAACAGGCGTTGTTGCAATCTGTTAAGATGGCCGATGATCCAAAAATCAAATCAGGTACCCGCTACGACGCACTTAGAATGATTGCGATGCTTGATTTTAAATCATGCAAAGCACAATTAAAAAAATATCTCGCAAATTCTAAACAGGCTGAGTTACAGATGGGAGCCGTGAGTGGGCTGGGTGATATTGATTGCGAAGCATCAACGCTACTTTTGATCAATGCAGTTCCAGAATTAAATCAAAGAAATCGTAAGCTTGCTCTCGAAGCATTGCTCAGAACGGAGAATCGTGCGCGGGCCTTATTGAATGCAACTCAAATGCAAAAAATTACAACAAAGATGATCGACGCTACTGTTCAGAAACTATTAATAGAACATTCAAACGAAGAGATTCAAAAACAGGCAAAACGATTATTCGATTAATAAATGTCGATATGAAAATAGAGAAAATCAGCTTCCGGTTGGATTCATTTTTCTTGTAGCAGCACTTCCAATATTCCTTTACAAAAATCGGGCAGATCTCCTGGTCGACGACTTGAAACGAAATGCCGATCGATGACAACGGGAGTATCTTCCCAGATGGCACCTGCATTAATGAGATCATCTTTGATGCCTGGTGAGCCAGTGACTTTGACCCCATGGTAAATCCCTGCTGAAATCGGCATCCAGCCTCCATGACAGATGGCGGCAATCAGTTTCTCACTCGTATGGAATTCCTTTAATAATGACAAAACCTTTTCAAAACGCCGGAGTTTGTCAGGCATCCACCCGCCCGCACAGATGACGCCCTGATAGTCGCTCGAATTGATACTGTCGATTGTTGCTTGTGAGACTGCAGGGTAACCATGTTTCCCCAGATAGGTTTTTCCTGATTCGAGACCTGCCATGATCGTTTTGGCACCCGCTTCCTCCAGACGAAGTTTGGGATACCAAAGTTCAAGATCTTCGTAATCATCACCAACAAACAACAGAAACTTTGAACCTGACAAGGGTAGGGAACCACTCATATTCTAAATCCTTAATGATCAATTACTATTTTCGCGGAAAAGTGAATACTAAGCACTGGGCCACATAAATCCGAAAATCAAACCTACAATGACAGCGTACATGATCGATTCAATGACGTGTCCTATAATGCGGTTATGAAACCAGATTGCGTGTTGCACACTTGACGATAAAAAAATGAAGAGGCCGGCTGTTGATATGAATCGAAAAACTGTTTTGAATTCTGCGCCAGGAATGATCGCTAACGTTGAAAGATAAGCGAGCGCAAAGCTGATGACCAGAAAATACACAAAAGTCAGACCCAGTTTCTTTCCCATATTCACTTTGGGAAAAACTGTCATTACGCCACACGGGCCTGCTTCCCATTTTTGTTTGTATTCGTCATTGTTCATTTCCTTAGGTGAATTTGTACCTGGAAACATATAATTCCCCAATGGGACATCCAGTTCCTGCATGGTTTTGAGAAACTCATCTTCTTTTTCTAGTTTTTTCCAATCATCTCGATGAAGTTGGAACACCATCCATGACAAGAAACTGGCGAAAAATAAAGCAATCGCCGACAAAATGATTGGTACAAGCAGACTTGTTAACATGTCAATATTCCCGAGTGAAGTGCTCAAAATGAAAATCTGAAAGGAGTCGAATGGTTTATTTCAGCAAAAAACTACTGACAGTCATTCAAAATGATCATAAAAATATCGTTCTGGCTTTCCTAGTATGTAGACAATCATTTGGCGAGAATTTGATATCCTGACTTGTTGATCCACTTTTAGAAACAATCTTGATTGGTATAAAATCATCATTCCACGTTATGATGATCAACTCTTATTTTTTTAGAAAGTAGACATTCTCATGGCGAGTACGAGTTCAGATCTTCAGGAGTTAGTACCACTTTTATTTGTCGATGACCTCTCTCGCTCAGTTGATTTTTATATTGAACAGCTTGGTTTTGATATCAAACTCACGTGGGAGCCGGAAGGTACATTGTCCTGGTGTCGGATCGAACGTGGGAATGCTGCCCTGATGTTACAATTGGCTGTTCCCGATGAAGATGGAACTGCTAATGAACGTAGCAAGGGAGTAGGCCTCTTTTTCAACTGCGGTGATGCACAGGCAATGTACGAGGAATTTTTATCAAAAGGACTCTCGCTCGAACCACCACAAGTCGCTTTTTATGGTATGAATCAGCTTTTTCTGAGAGATCCAGATGGTTATGAGCTCTGTTTTCAGAATCAAGTCGAACCACCAGAAGAGCAATAGAAGGACTGTTGTTACAAGTCAGCGATATTAATGGTGGTCTAATAAGTTTGTCAACCAGATTACCTGGTATGGGTTGAGAACCAAGTCACCATGCAGGTCTGAATACAATTCACCGCTGATCAGATCGACCCATGAATCAGTACCAATCAAATTAATGTCTGATAAGGGAATGATTTGTTCCTTATTAGTGATATTGTTGATCGCAAAGATGCTCTGTTGGCGATTCATACTTTGACGCCAGAAAGCAAATACACTATCTCCCAAGTGTAAAGTAAACTGAGTTGCGTTAGGATGAAAGGCTGGTTGGCGGATGCGGACATTTATCAGATGACAAAGTCCCTGAAAGACTCGTGAATGTGTTGATGATTCATCTTCAAGCACGCTCAAAAGATGCTGATAATCCCAGCGATGACGATTGATAGAACGACTACGGCCTGTCTGTTCCACAGCGGTATGATCATTCCGTGTGCCGAGGAAACTGTGAATGTAGATCGCGGGAATTCCTTCTAAAGCCAGCATAATTGCGTGGGCGCAAAGAAAGCGTTCGATCTGGCATTCATCTTCACCGTCCAGAGTTCCTTTCATCGCTTCGAATAGGGAGATATTAATCTCATAAGGACGCATGCCCCCACCCGCGAGAGAACGCATTGATGTCAATCCACCAAATTGTTCCATCATAGAAACCATTTCGCCGATTTCTTCTTCGCTCATTAACCCTTCGGCAGGGCGGAGTCCGATACCGTCATGCGAAGCAATAAAATTTAAGTATGTTGTTCCATGCAGTGCGGGGGGCATGCTCATCATCCATGTTTTTAGATGCTGGCAACTACCACGTAGCATTGCGTTGACCAGCAGGGGAGGCAGAGAAAAATTATAGATCGCATGCGCTTCGTTTGAGTTCCCAAAGTAAGCCAGATTTTCACGATTTGGGATGTTTGTCTCAGTAATGATAATCGCTTTCGGTGAGACAAATTGGATCAGCGTTCGTAATAATCGCACAATTTCATGGGTCTCTGGTAAGCTTAAGCAGCTCGTACCTGGAATTTTCCAGATAAAGGCAATTGCATCCAGTCGAAAAATTCTGACACCATGATCCAGATACAATTTAATAATCTTGATAATTTCTTTTAGTAATTCTGGATTTGCAAAATTCAAATCGACTTGATCATGACTGAAAGTGCACCATACATAGCGAGGGCCTTCGGGTGTTTCTATCAATTGTAATAGCTCGTTTGTTCTTGGACGAACTACTTTAGAGATGTCATCTTTTGGCGTTGCACAAAAGAAATAATTTTTGCCTGGTGACTTTCCCCGTTTAAACTGTTCAAACCAGCGACTTTGGCTTGAACAATGATTGATCACAAGATCTGACATCAATTGAAATTGTTTAGCAATTGCATTGATATGGCTCCAGTTGCCTAGTTTCTCATTGACTTGTTGATAGTCAATGATTGAAAAGCCATCATCGGAACTATAAGGAAAAAATGGAAGGATATGAATTCCATTGATGGTGTCTTGCAGAAATGTCTCTGCAAAGTTCAGCAATGTTTCCAAAGGCGGCTGCCCCTCCGTGAGCAGACTATCGCCATAAGTAATCATGATGATGTCGCGTTGAGTCCAGTGATTTTGATGTGTTTCTGGTGTCCGGCATTCTCCAGTGTCAGGACACATAATATCAATCAGTGACTGAGCAAACTCCGCATGATCGAGATCGGGATAAATGATGCGCAAATGGTTTTCGATATGAAATCGATATTCACTGATTGCAGAATGCTCAACTGGGTCGGTCATGTTTTCAGGAAAACTCCCGGTAGTCATCATCAACGGCGTAACACAGATGTCTGAAGATATCTGGAATTGCACTTTGGACACGGTTCCAACTGGGGATGAAAGGGGTTTCCATTGGGTTTTCCAAGAAATGCAGCCCTGCCTTTAATACATTTTCAGCGAATAATTCAACCGCTTTTTCTTCGTTGTGTACATCAAACTTTAACCCATTAATTATGGCATCGTTACGATAGGTTTCTATAAAGTCCAGAGCAATTCGATAGTAAGTGGCTTTGATAGAACGAAATGTTTCAGTCGAAAATACAACGCCGTTGGTGGCCAGCTTTCGAAAAATACCTTTTGAAATATCGATAGACATTTTAGAGAGACCCGCTTGTGCATCCTCAACAGATAACTTCTGATGTTTATGATCATATTTGTCGGCAATATCAACCTGACATAATCGGTTTGTTGAGAAATTACGTTTGACTTCCGAGAGCACTCCGATTTCCAGACCCCAGTCACTGGGAATCCGAATATCATTAATCACATCAACGCGAAATGAAAATTCACCCGCCAGTGGGTAACGGTAGCTATCCAGGTATTCGAGATAATCTAATGAACCCAGGATCTTTTTCAATGCGCGCATTAAGGGGGTGACTAATAATCGAGTTACCCGGCCATTCATCTTACTCTCTGCGACCCGTGCGTAATAACCTTTACAAAATTGATAGTTGAAGCTGGGATTTGCAACCGGATAAATTAAACGTGCGAGCAAGCTACGATCGTATGTCAAAATATCACAATCATGTAAGGCTACCGAAGAAGTCGTTCCCTGTGCAAGAATATAGCCGAGACAGTACCAGACATTGCAACCTTTCCCCAGCTCTTTCGGGGCCAGTCCCTGTTCTTGTAGCATATTGTTGACTGCCTGGAGCCGAGGACCATCATTCCAGAGTATGCGATGATTCTGAGGCAGGCGACTAAAAAATTCAATCGCGTGTTTGTATTGCGATTCATCGGCCCGGTCCAAACCAATCACGATCTCATTTAGATAACCAACTTTTGCCAGCTCTGTGACAATCTTATCGAGAGCCGGTCCTTCGAGTTCGCTGTACAGACAGGGGAGCACGAGGCTCATCGGGCGAACTTCAGAAAACCGGATCAATTCCGCTTCCATCTCTGCATTAGAACGTGAAGCAAGGTTATGTAGTGTTGTAATGATACCGTTTTGGTAAAAGTCTCCCATACCAGACCTCCGTAATCAAAGCTTGAGCGCCAAAACCAGAATGATCAGGAAAGTGTTTCATCCAGTATTTGGGTTAACGCATCAGCCCATCCTTGTGGGCCAATTTCTTCAGTTATGATGATTGAAGATCGCTTTTCAAGGACCGGTGGTTCATGCTTGGAAGAGCGCACGATGACGGCAGTGTCTGCTGCGTTCAACATGGCGACATCATTTTGGCTATCGCCGAGTGCCACAAAAGCAGGTCGCGCACCACACGAGTTAGTAAAACGCTCCCTTAACCAATGCAGACATTTTCCTTTGTCACACGCGCCAATCACATGCACAAACCGGCCACCTTTAAGCAGCCGTAATCCATGATTGGCAATCAGTGCTTCAAAGTTAAGCAATTGACGTGCCGAGTCTTGCCAGATTAGTGGTTCCGAGAATTCTCGTGTTGCTGCAAGTATAGCGTCTGTTTCCGATAAGCCCGTATGCGCAATGACTTCAGAGACTTCCATGTCTGCAAATCCGGTAAACAGGAATTTTTTATCTATACGAATTTTGTGAACCAATTCCAAAATTTCTGAACGAAGTGCCCCCAAAACGTGCATGTAATATCCCGATTTCTGGGCAGGATTTTCCAATTCCCCATCAAAATACTCAGCAGGTATAAAAACAGCCGAACCATTTTCCACGACATAAGGGGCTGAGTTTTCCAACTCTTTGCGTATCACTTCAAGTTCAGCGGCTGTTTTGCTGGTATTCAGAATCAAAGGAATACCAGCTGCTTTGAGACGTGCTAATACTGGTATCGCTGGTGTATAAGAATATGTATTGTGATCCAGCAATGTCCCATCCAAATCTGTCATGACAACAAGTGGAGGGGGTGTTTGTTGATTAAAACGTGGGTCAACATTCATAGATAGAGAGGTAACACAAAAGAACTAAGAGGATTCCATCTCGGATGAAGGGCTGCAAAAAAGGCCGTCAGTTTGATGCGCGAGAATCATCATAGCAGTACGCAGGCTGAGGAACAAACGTAGAGATTGAAACTATCGAATCTAAATATATTTGAGCGGTTTTTCATGGTTGTGTTCTCAATGCTTCATGGAATTGCTAGACTAAATAAATAAGGTTAAATATCCAGGGATTACCTGCATGTGATTCTTCAAAGGCACTGACTCATGATCAATCGAAAGCATCTTCGATTTACTGCTTTGTCTATTCTTTTGCTGAGTACTTTTTCTTCGCTTGATGCTGCAGGCCAACAAACTGTAATGCTTCAGGAGCCATGGCAATCGCAGTACACGAAAGCAAATGCTGCCGGAAAACACGTCCTTGGATTATGGACGTTTGATGAAACTGATGCAGGCGAAGATCTTTCCGGCAATGGTCATACCGCAAAATTTAAAGGAGCTAAGGTTGAATCACAAGGGCGATTTGGTGCCGCTTTGCGGTCTTTTCCTGGTTTTCCTGTCGAAGACAAAAGACATTATGCAATTGTGAAAGATTCTCCCAAACTGTCTCCGCAGGGACCTTTCACACTCGAAATGTGGATCAACCCTGGTAAAGATATCGAAAAGGCCCACTCTGCATTCCTTCTGGATAAAAAGTATGCGGGTCACACCGATTATCAACTCTTGTTCAATCGAGCAGGGAGTTCAGGCACTCGAATCCTCAAAGCGGTTCTCGGTTTTGGCGCCTCATCGGAAACCTGGTATTCTGATCCACTCAAATTAAAACCGGGTACATGGTACCACATTGTATTTCTCTATGACGGAGCAGGGCGTGGACGATTTTTAGTCAATGGAATCCCCCATGGCGAAAAAACAATTAGTGGGATTGGCTCTGTTGCAGCAGGAACAAGACCCCTGACCATTGGTGACCGTAATGGAAGTAATTATGGTGGTTTTCCTGGTCTCGTTGATCAAGTCCGAATCAGTGAGGGGGAATTAGAATTTCGCCCGGTTCGCTTTGAGAGAATCTCCCAACGTGCCTGTTTTATTCGCATGGAAAAAAATTGTACAATTGCGTTTCAGGTGACGAATTTGCAAAAGAAGTTACTTCCTGAAACGACGGTCACCTGGTTGCTGAATGGTGAAGCGCAGGGAACTTCGGCTCTAAAAAACTTACAAACCGGTCAGCCACAGGAAGTGCTATTTCCACTAAATACGTCATTACGACCAGACCAGTATTTGTTGACCGCAAAATTAAAAACAGCCGGACCACTAAATACATCTGCTGAAGAATCTTTTCCCATTCAAATCGTTTCTCGAAAATTGCCAGATCAGTTTCCCGTTATAATGTGGGGAGCGGGAATCAGCGAGATTGATCGTTTGAAAGAGATCGGATTTACGCATGCGGCAGGACTGAGAGCCAATTATTCAAAAATATTTAAAGCAGGTAAACCGGCTCTGGCTGATTCTGAGCAGCGAGTAACAGAGGTTCGCGCGGGGCTTGATCGTGGCCTAGCCAACGGAATTTCTTTTTATGCTTCACTCTCTCCTGGTACGTATTTGCGTAACCAAGAGAAATATCAGCGAATGAATCGCGATGGAACCAAAAAATCAAGTCGCGAGGATATTTGTGCCTCGATCCCTGCTATAAAAGAATATTGCTATAACGTAGGGGCATCCGTTGTTCAAACTTATCAAGATTACCCTGCCTTCGATTCAGCTCTGCTGCATACTGAGGTACGTGGCCATTCACGTCCCTGTTTTCATCAACATGATCTTGAAGCGTTTAAAAAACACGCCGGGTTTGATGTTCCCGCAGAAGTAGGGTCTCCGTATGGTGTCTCCTATAGCAAACTGAAAGACTTTCCTAAAAATCGCGTTGTGAAAGATGATCACCCGCTTTATGTCTATTACAAATGGCACTGGAAAAAGGGAGATGGTTGGAATGACTTGAACAGTGATCTGGAACGTGGTCTCAATTCTACAGATAAAACACTCTGGACCTGGTATGACCCTGCAATGCGAGTTGCTACTGTTTTTGGTTCTGGAGGGAATGTCGATGTACTTTCACATTGGACTTACACTTATCCCGATCCCATTCGTATTAACGTCGTACTCGATGAAATGTTCGCGATGGCACGCGGTTCAAAAAAACAACAAGATGTGATGAAGATGACACAGATCATCTGGTATCGCTCACAGACTGCTCCAAAACCGAAGAAGCCTGAAGATATTCCTGCAACACAAGCAACCTGGGAACAGGAACAACCTGATGCTGATTTTATTACCATTTCACCGATGCAATTACGTGAAGCATTCTGGGCTAAAATATCTCGTCCGATTAAAGGGATCATGTACCACGGTTGGCAGTCTTTGGTTCCCACTGATGGAACATACGCGTATCGCTTAACAAACACGCAAACACAGCACGAACTGAAACGCCTGATTCATGAGGTTGTGCAACCCTTGGGACCGACTTTGCGAAACATTCCTGCTGCTAAGAATGATATCGCGTTTTATGAAAGTTTTGCGTCCCAGGTTTTTGCGCGCCGAGGAACTCTGGGCTGGAATGGGTACTGGCTGGGAGATGCCCATCAGATGCTGCAATGGGCAGGATTACAAACCGATGTCGTCTTTGATGAAACCATTACTCAACAGGGATTAGACCAGTACAAAGTTCTGGTCATTATGCATGGTGATGTTGTTACCAAATCTGTTTTGAAAAAGATAGAGGCATTTCAACAACGCGGTGGTCTTGTGATTGCAGATGAATTTCTCACCCCTGCGATTCAGCCTGATATTCGAGTTAGATCTTATTCTCGAACTGGTAAGGCAGACGTTGACAAACAAGAATTCCAGAAAAAAGCGATGGAATTAAAAGCAGCCTTATCAGGCAAGTATAATCGATTTGTTGACTCTTCTAACCAAAACGTAGTTCATTATTCTCGACGTGGGAAGATTACGGATTATATTTTCCTGGTCAATGATCATCGCGAATATGGAAAGTATGTGGGACATCATGGTCGTGTGATGGAAAATGGACTGCCTTCTGAGACAACTTTGTCCATTAACCGGGGAGAGGGATACCTCTATGATTTGGTGAATCACCAACCAGTTTTGACTCAAAAGTCCGCAGGCAAGCAGACTTTTTCTCTTCAATTGGGGCCTGGAGCAGGGGGGATTTATATGCTCATGCAGGATCCCATTGAACGTATTACCGTTGATGTTCCTGATCAATTGAAACGAGGTGAGTCTGCTAATGTCTCTCTCAATGTGACCAGTCAACATGGTAAACCCGTTTCAGCTGTGATTCCTGTCGAAGTGACTATTGAAGATTCCGAAGGACGCATCGCTGAACAATCTGGTTTCCGAGCTTTGGTTGACGGCAAGCAGTCCTTCCCCATTCAAATCGCCCCTAATGACAAAGCAGGCATCTGGCGTGTCCATGTGAAGGAACTGGCATCTGGCAAAACTTCAGACGCACATTTTCGAGTGATGGATGACAATTCTTCAGTGAAGCCCAATTACAAGAACATCAAAGGCTTCAATCCGGCACAACCTGCTGGTTAGGAATACTAGAGTTCGAAATCTGTTTATTCCTTATTGTCATTGTTTAGCGAAAATGTTGTTTTTCGTATCCGGATCTTGCTTTCATGTCTCTTCGTTTCTTCTGGTGAAACGATCTCTCAAGTTTTCACAATCTCAAAGAAGAATTCACGAAACATTAATCTTGGAATTTTTTTGATTGAAATATGCCTGACATACAGGCACTTTTTTTCAAAGGATTTCTGCAAAGCTAATTTCTTGTTTTGTTAACAGTTTATTAATAATTCGCACTTAACATGCTCACATATTTAATGTGTTTAAGTGTGTTGAGTCATTATTGAAATTATAACTGTTTCGTCAGGCGATCTAGAACAATTAGTGTGTGTCCACAGATGATAGACGTGGCACTTGTGTTGTGGAATTGCTTTATAACCTCGCCCTGGAATTCCATTTTTTAATGCAATAATCAAACGTTATTGCAGCTTTTTTATGTCACAAATTTCCCAGACAACATTATTACCGCAAACAACTTCTGAGCGATCAGAGGCTGTAACGGAGAATTTTCGAGAAGCAATCAAGGATGCGTGGCTCGTTGATCCCAAGTATGATCTCTTTTTTTTAGCGAATTTGGGATGGCCGTTACTGGTGTTACTTCAGTGGTTGGGAGGACTGGAAACCCAAAGTAGCATTAGCTTTTGGCAGATCTATTTTATCACAACGCCTCATCGATGGATTACGCCAGCATTGCTCTTTCTTGAACGCGATCGATTACAGGCGAATAAAACAAAATATATTTTGGTGACGATTTTATTGATATCAGTACCTTTGGCAGTAAAAATTTCAACCGGTGCACTGACTTGTTTGCTGACGATTGATTATATCTGGAATGCCTGGCATTTCGCAGCGCAGCATCATGGAATCTATCGGATTTATGGTCGTAAAACTGGTGGCATTTCACTTAAACGATCGCGCATCGATAAATGGCTGATGCGGGGGTTTCTGTTGTATGTGACATTTCGCATTGCGAGTTGGGCATCGATGGGAGCCGCAGCAAATCAGGGTTGGGGGATGTTGGACTACCTGTTTGCGGTGATTCCAGTAACTATGATTTTGCGCGAATTCTGGCAGCTTAAACCGCAAACATTGGGGCGGTGTCTGTATTTTACAAGCGTGATGACGCTTTATTTGTCTATGTTATGGGCTGTGGCTGTCAGAAACCCAATGCTGTTACTTGTGTTAACGACTGCTTCCGCACTCTTTCATTCTATTGAATATTTAGCCATTGTCAGCTGGTCTGTTGATCGCACAAAAAAAGCGGGAAAAGCAACTACACAGCTCTTTCAACGTCTGATGCCACGTTGGGGAATTGTTCTGGCTGTGTTTGTGCTCATTCTCGGGATGGGGTCCTGGCTAATGGAATCTCACTTATTGGAAATCTGGCTTACAATAAATTTAATGATGGCCTTTTTGCATTATGCGTATGATGGTTTCATTTGGAAATCGCGGAGGCCAAAAACAGCATGAATAACCGCGAAACAGCGACTTTAAATCCATTACATGATAGTAATGACTTCAATACTTCAGGTCATGTCAACCCAAGCAGGGGCAGAACGGTTTCTTTCCTGTTTGCGATTCTTTTGACTTGTCTGGCTGGTTGGTGGTTACAAAACATACGTAGTGCAGGAGGCTTGAGTCTGCCTTATGTGCGTTCCGATATCATCATTGTCAGCTTTCTTTGTATGTTGCCATTGGCTTTGCTCTTAACTGAATGGATTTGTGTTGAATTAAAACGTCGTCGTTTTCAATTATTTCTTCTTGTGCAGTCTCTGTTTTTTATAGGAACAGTGATCATCCTAATTCAGGCTGTCAACAATGCTCAGTCAAGCAGTACTTTCAGCAGCAGTGATGCCTGGGAATCACTCGTTTTGCGCCCTACAGTGGCTTTTTTTGTAATGACCTCCTTTTTGTTAGTAGTGGGGAATTTAGTACTAACGCAAGAAACGACTCAAATAAAGAGCAAGGGAGCATTGGTCTGGTTTCTCGCGTTATTGACGGCCCTGGTGATACCTAGGTTCTATGTTGAATCGCGAGTTGATGAAGCCGTGATCAAAATTGAAGAATATATCGCCAGCGGTCGGTTAGGCGATGCACGACGATTAACGCGCGAAGTGACTGTATTGTCTCCCTGGGTGCAAATCGATAGCAAACCTGCCGGCGATGTTGCCCATGATCTTGATCGAGCCTGTTACGATCTTGAGCAAAGTTTAGCATTCATGAAGTTACGACCGGTTCCTAGTGAAGAGCAGACGTATCATGCCGCCCGATTACATACCATATTGGGACAACCTGCTAAGGCGATCAGACTATTAGAACCATGGTCTGAGAAATCATCGACCAGCCCACTCACTCTTCAGTTACTGGGGAATATTTATCAACATCAGGAAAACTGGGCGAATAGTGAACGATACTTTCGACGATCACTCAAAGCCTGGCAGAAGTTGCCAAAATCAGAGCAGCAACAGGTGGGAATTGTTTCTGCCTGGAAAGGGATTGCATTTGCTGAAAGGAAAAGAGGGAACTATGAAGCAGCAGAAAATGCGTATTTATCGGCGTTGTCATTGGCTCCCACGGCGGACCAACACTTTTTACTCGCGCAGTTTTATGAAGATACTCAACAAACAGCAAAAGCAAACAAACATGCTCAGCAGGCGATGGTACTCAATCCGACCCATTACGAAACATCTGGTAAGAAACTGATTGCCTCTTTGCAAAAACAGCATTTTGGCTGCTTGAGCGTCTGGCGTCATGGAAGTCAGTAATCCAAATACAACAGGGAGTGTTGCAAAAAATATGCTCTGAATGTGAATGTGTATTTTGAACTTAGTGACAGAAGTCTTTCAGGCCCTATTACTCATAGAGGGCGTTATTAATCGTTTTTATTGTTTTAATCAGGAGTAAGTACATGTATCGTCAACGTTTTCAGGAAGAGACGAAACAAGAACACCGTAGAGGATTCACATTAATTGAATTACTAGTCGTGATTGCGATTATTGCGATTCTCATTGCACTATTGTTGCCAGCTGTGCAACAAGCGCGTGAAGCAGCACGACGCTCACAGTGTAAGAATAATCTCAAGCAATATGGCCTGGCTTTGCACAACCACCTTGATACCTTTGGTGCGTTTCCACCAGGCTATGTATGCTACGATGAATCGGGCAACCGCTTTCAAACTGGGGGTTGGCAAAATGGCCAGAATGAATTCGGATTTCACTGGTTAGTCATGCTTTTACCTTACATGGAACAACCTGGTTTGTGGGATCAGATCAAAACCTGTGGTGATAATTTAAAAGCGAGAACTGATGGCACGAGTAATCCTTGGGACCATTGTGAATGGCTAGCTCCTGCTCATATTGGTCGTCAGCGATTGCCGGCATTTAATCACTGTCCTTCAGCACCTCAAGATAATTCTCAGTTCTCTGATGGAACTTACGGCTTGGAAGCATTAGCCAAAGGGAATAATTATGCTGCCAGTTGGGGATCAGGTAATATGCTTTCCTGGGAATCTCGTACAACACGAGGAGCCTTTGGTTGTTACTTCTCAACTCAACAGGAAGTTGCTATTCCTTCTGGAGGCTCTGGTGACTTGTTCCAACAGGGCAAAGGAATGACAGATAGCGATTTTGTGGATGGAATGAGCAATACAGTAGCCATTAGTGAAATTGTGGGCGCTGATGGTTTTGCTTCTGGTACCAGTACTGATATCCGGGGAGTCTGGCTCTCACCGGCAATGGGAGCGACCATTTTTACCGCTTTTAATAACCCCAATGCAAAAGTACCTGATATTCTTGCTGCCTGTGATACGAACATTCCAGTAGATACCAACCCGTTTCTGAATTGTACTGAAGATCGGACAACTGCTGATGTCTATGCTGCCGCGCGCAGTTACCATACGGGTGGTGTGAATGCATTATTGGCAGATGGCGCAGTGCGTTTCATCAGCGATAATGTTGATAATGCAGCTGTCTGGCGGCCTTTAAACACAATTCGCAATGAAGAGACTATTGGTGAATTTTAAAAAAATGTGAGCTTCATGAGTACGCTATATTCAGAATTTGTTTGTAGCGTACTTTTTTGACAACAAATAACAAGAGAATAAAAAATGAAAAATATGATATTATGTTTCCTCTTTGGTCTGTTGGTTGGCTGTGGAAGTGGCGCAGAGGTTAAACCTTCAGTAGAACAAGATGTCTATGCACATGTGATGGGGCTTGGTGATTCTATTAGCAGTGATGAAATGTTTGAGGCTGCTTTCATTTCCGGAGCGGCCCCTAAAAATCGAAAGGATTACGGTAAGTATGTGTTTGTTGTTGATGGGGGAGCCGAGATCAATGGAGATGAAGCAATCGTTCCTGTAAAAATTTTGGGAGGCTATGTGTCTTCACAAGAAAGAGACAAAGTTGTAAAAGAAAAACCCAGTGAGAAGACAGAAACAAAAATGACTTGGAAACTACAGCGCGAAGGAGACGAGTGGAAAATTAAGGAGGCACCTCTTCCTGGTTAGTACCATGCTTACTTTGAACCATTTGTGCTATTCGAAATAACAAATGTCGGTTCACATTCATTGGCAAATCACAAAAATCTATATTGCAGCAGATAACCAGGAGGCAATATTTGGTTTTCAACGGAATCAAGCAATTGTGCTTGAATTCCAGTTTGTCAATGGCTCGTAACCAGTACAAGAGATTCTCATCTCGAAGCTGTAAGACGAGGTGCAATTGACGCTTAAATTGTTTTCTCTCAATGTGTAAATAGCCCTATTTATCCTGTGTCCCTGGTGAGATTTTCTTTTGATCAAATTGTCAATATTATAATGATGATTTGATGCCTAATATTCATGATGTAGTAATAAAATGTTCATTTTTTATTTGTAGCATACATCCAGTCGACTCGCAGGAACTTTTTGGCGTCCTACGAACTACTTTCATCTTTCTTGTAGGAGAGTATCTATGATTGGGTTGCGAAAATTAAGTATCACTTCAGTTGTGCTTGCAATGAGCTGCATGTGCATAGGTGAGCAAGCATTCGGAGACCCGGGTGATATCTGGGGAATGATTTCTGGACAAGTTGATGTTGTCTCTTCGGCCTGTACTGGAGATCCCGGAGCAACTGAAACCGGAACAACTAATGATTCTATAATTGGTACTCATGGGGTATCTGATCAGTATTGGGCAGCCTATGGTGCTTCATGTGGAACTACTTCTTACAATGTCACATGTGGCTCGAACGTTGATGAGCAAGAAGTTGTCGATTTCAGTATGAGCAGTACCACATCTGATGATGCTTCTGGTGTGGACTATGATGCTGAGTACGAATTGCTTCATGCAACCAATGGGAATTCTACAACAACAGTTCATGTAACTTACCATTTTACCTCTCAAGGAGATTCGCATAGTCTATCGGAGTTGAATGTTCGTAAGAATGGAACCACAGTTCTGAGCTTCAATGTTTCAACTGATGAAGTAAGTGTGAAAGACGGTGCGGGAAACGTTTTGGATAGTTTCGACCCACAGCAGCCATATTTTAACCATAATTTCTCGTACAAAAAATCGTTCCCTATAACTTTGTCGACCGGGGATCGATTGAGATTGACGGGGAATACTTGGGTTGAGGCAACTGAAGGTGGCTCTGATTTATCTACTCTTGACGTAGACGTATCTACTATTGGACCCACATAAGGTTCAATAATTCTTTTGGCCTCGCCTGAGAGAATTAAACACCAGAAATCGCTACTGCTGATAAATCAGCAGTGGCGTTCTATTGATTTTGTTGAATTATTGAAATGATTTGTTTCTAGCCGATGATATCACGTCTGTGTGAAACGTAATCCCAGACGACGTAACGGTCTAAATCACGGCCTGCGGTGAAGAAAACACGACCCTGAGTGGCTTCTGCCAGGCGATGGGCGAACTGGATATCTTCGCTGGATTGTGACCAACTGGGAATCAGAAAGATGTTAATCGTGATCCCTTCGCGTTGGCATAAATGCGCTTCGCGCATTGTGGCGGCTTCTGTTTGCGGATCGGGTGGATAAAGGAGATAGAGCATTTCTCCTTCAAAGTGTGCAGTTGGTAAGCCATCGGTAATCAGGATGATTTGTCGATTGGGGGTGTCCTGCGATGCAAGAAAATGCCGAGAGAGTTGCAGGCCGTGTTGGATATTGGTGAAGTGCGGCGGCACGACCTGCTCGCTGATTTTTTCATCACTCATATCCACCTTCAAGCGAACAACAGGATCAAATATCGTTACTGGTTTGGGCATCAGTTCGACAATTTCGCCAGTAGTGCGCGGTTTGGCAAACGTATACATCTCGATAAATTGCAGATAGTCACCTGGAAATTCGCCGCGAATCAAAGCCTCCAATGCCAGTCCCATCTGTTTTACGTTGACATACTGCCCTTCGTAACGCATGGAACCACTCATGTCCATCAGGACGGTTGTGGCACATTTGGGGGAGTTTTGCGTTTTATGAATTACTAAGTCGTCGGATTTCAAGCGAATGGGTAATCCGGGTCCCTCACGCAGAATCGCGTTGGTGAATGATTGCGTGATGTCCATATTGGAGACCGAATCACCGAATTCGTATGGCTTCGTACTCGGCAGCTCAACGGCACCTTCGCCGACGACGGGGCCAGAGTGCCGTCCCGTGCGCGATGCTTGTAGCTCGCTGAAAATGCGTTCTAAAATACGACTTTGGAACAGACGATATGCTTTGGGAGTGAGTTTAAATTGACCTTTGGAAAATTCCAGACCTTGCTGATCGGCCATTTCACGTAACAGGTCTCGAACTTGTTTTTGTATCTGTGACAGCGTTTCGAGGTCACCGGGTTGTGTGAATTCCGAAAGTGCCTCCATATCAATGATGGCAATTTGCGCTGTTTCACGCGCTTCTTCCAGTTGTTTTAATAGTTCGTCTATTTTTTCGAGTTCCGCTTTAATCTCCAGTGCCTCAGGAATCGACAGGGAAGTCCGCCCAGTAAAATGATACTTAGCTGCCAGTTCGTCAATTTCATATTTGTCTCCCAGGCGATCTACCAACTGAACCAGACCTTGAGCAAAGGGACTATGGTCATCATCGGCTTTATACCAGATGCGTTCTAGATCATAAATTTGTTCTTCTCGTACTGCCTGGTGAAAAAACTCTTTGAGACGTCGCGGAGGTTTGATTTGTTTTGCATAGCCGTGATAACGTCGACGCGCTTTTTTTCGTACACCATCTGTTTCATAAGTTTCCAGTATATGCCGTTTCCGTTCTTCCAGCATTGCCATCAGCGCATCCAGACTGGGCCCCAGACCGGCAATCTGACTGGGGTCGAGGTGAATCGCTCGTGCAAGTTCCTCTTCTGTCAGTTCCCGCATCGAACCATAATACATCATGTGATTTAAGGCGGGCGAGACTAGATCGGGGGGAGGCTCTGTCGGATCAGGGAATCGTTTGGGGTCGTATTTCTGGTAGGTGTGAATGATCCCACCTGTGAGTCGTTTATCAGTCATAATCGAGTCTCGATCTCTCTTAAGAGAAGATTATTTGGATTAGAGGAGAGATCAGGTTTCGTACACGATTCGACCATGATCCTGCGAGCGTGAAATTTTGCTGTTGGCGTACAAGCCGGCTAATACAAATTCAATGCAAGCGGCGCGAATTGCTTCATCGCCTGATGCATTGACTTCGAATGCTTTGTCCCAGATGGGGGGGACTCGTTTCAGGCGGTCCGCGTATTGTGAAGAGGGTAACATGTCTCCGACTTCAACTTTAATTCCCTGAGAAAAGATTTCGCTAATTTCAGCCAGTCCATGTTCGACAATATATTCCTGAAAGACATCCTGAATTGCTTGTGCAATGATGGAGTCAAGTACCTGACGTTCGGACATCTGGTTGGCACCCATCATGTCGAGTTCCAGTTTTCCCAGAGACGAAGAATAGAGATGCCCCAAATCACTGATGCGGGGTACCGCTGGTTTTTCATTGAGGACCGCACCGCGTCTGCGCGCGGAAGCCACCATTGTGCGATAGTTGGCGATACTGAAACGAGCACTGACTCCAGAATCGTGATCAACATATTTGGAGCTTCGCGCAGCGACTGTAATCTGTTCAATAATTTCACGCATAAAGTAGGGAACGACAACAGGTACATCACCTTCAAGATCAACGGCTGCTTCCTGTTCCATGATTTCAATGCCCAGACTGCGCTCATGTGGATAATGAGTGTGTATGACCGAACCGATGCGGTCTTTCAATTGTGGGATCACTTTTCCACTACGATTGAAGGTCGACGGATTGGACGAAAACAGAATCAGCATGTCCAGATCGAAGCGAATGGGATAACCGCGAATCTGTACATCGCGTTCTTCCAGAATATTGAACAGTCCGACTTGCACGAGTTCATCCAGTTCAGGCAGTTCGTTCATGGCAAAAATGCCGCGATGCATGCGAGGGATCAGTCCAAAGTGTAGCGCACTTTCAGCAGACATACTTTCGCCATGTGCCAGTTTGGCTGGGTCGATTTCACCGATCACATCGGCAAACTTGGTTCCAGGGGCCAGACGTTCTGCATATCGATCTTCACGAGACCACCAGCCAATGGGGACTTCATGGTCTGGGGTATTTTCCAAAAATGTCCGCCCAATGCTGGTGATGGGCTGGTAAGGATCATCGTGGACGGGAGAGTCCGGAACATCAAGATAGGGAATCTCCGGATCTAGAAAGCGAACCAGCAATCGCATGATGCGACTTTTGGCTTGTCCTTTCTCACCCAGGAACAGCATATCATGCTCAGAGAGCAGAGCCATGACAATATCAGGAATGACGGTACTGTCATAACCAATAATTCCGGGAAATAATTCATCGCTGTCTTGTAAAGCGTGCATTAGATTATCATAGATCTCACGTTTCACAGTTTTGCTTTGCCAGCCGCTTTCACGGAGTTCAGCTAGATTAGTAGGGCGGTTCATAAAGCCTGCTTATCTTAAGATTTATTGGTAATAGTTAATGAATGATTATTAGTTGTTTGCAGATTGAGAATCTACAAATTTCTGAAAATGTTCATGCAAGTTTCAGTCAGATGAATCACTTAACTAATGATAGACGAAACTGGCCCGTAAACTATGGTGCGATTGTTCAGTATGTTGCAAATTCAGAAAAATTGAGAGATACACAGCAGGGGCTTATTTAGCCCATGGTGTTTCATTCTGTATTTTGGCATCTCTTAATTCAAATGGGGCAATAATCCGTGCAACTGTTCCATTACCATTAGCAGACTCCAGCCAAAACTTACCTTTGATCAGTGATAAGCGAAACTCGATGTTACTGAGACCAATCCCACTGGCTTCTGAGATCTGCTGGTCGAGCTGTTTGGGATCAAAGCCAATTCCTTCATCCGAAACGACAATTTCAATTTTCTGTTCCGAGAGGAGACTCATTCGAACAAATGCCTGATTCGTTTGAGAATGCTTTACCACATTAAACAACAATTCGCGGATGCATTCATATAAAATGATATTTATCAGCTCATTAGAAGAATTCGCCTGACGGTCAAGATCCAACTTGACATCTAAGTTATAACGATCTTTCATATTTTGGGATAGCCATTCGAGCGCTGTTACCAGACCTTCCTCGTGTAGAATGACCGGGTTTAACTCAGCCGTTAACGAGCGAGTGACTTCAATGCCTTGACTCAGTAATTCATCTGCACGAACCAGAGTCTGCTTTACTGCCTCGACAGAAGCATCTTTCTTTGCAATATCTAAATGAATTCGTACCCCGACCAGTAATTGTTGCAGGTGATCGTGCAGAATATTTGCCAGTTGACGACGTTCCTGTTGTCCAGCCATTGCAATCGCTTTCGTCAATTTTTCCTGTTTCTGTTCTGCCTGTTTGCGTTCACTGATATCAGAAATAATTCCTGCAAAGATGCCGAATTGAGGTAGGTCGGTGACTGAGAGTTCAATGGGGAAGATCGTTCCATCTCGATGGCAGGCTTTCAATTCACGTCTCATCCCAACGATATCTGATTCCCCGGTCTCCAGATAACGTGCGATATACTCATCATGATGCTCTCGAGTCGGTGAAGGGGTCAGTAAACTGACATTTTTGTTAATCATTTCATTTGCTGAGTATCCAAACATTTTTTCAGCTGCCGGATTAAAAGAAGTGATTAACCCGTTGTGGTCAATGGTGACGACCCCTTCAATAGCCGTTTCCACAATCGCCTTGAGTTGTGCCTGTATTTGTCGTAATTCACTGGAGACGCTCTGCTTTTCTAGAATCCGTTTTAATGAGGAACGAAACAAATCCGGATCAATGGGTTTCACGAAATAGTCAGCAATTTCATTTCGAAAAGCGATGACGACATTCTCAATTCTGGATTGTGCAGTGATAATCATCAACTCTGCATTGGGAGCTAACTTCTGTAGCTTGGGGAGGAGTTCGTCAGTTCTCCCGTCTGGAAGTTCTTGTTCAAGAATGATCAAAAAATAATCGGACCAGTTATCACGATCCAGCATTTGAGCGATCGTTTCAGCAGTGTCAACCCGGTAATGATCACCTGCGAGAATTTGTGTAATTTGTGAACGCGATTCCGGATCTGCTTCCACTAGTAACACTGGTAAGCTTCGTGTTTCGTACATGACACTGGTCTCGTTTCTGGATGTGGTTTCCAAAAAATAGTTCTGGATCTCAAAGCACTCCGCAACATAACCAACGCTTTTGAGTAAGTAAATGCCGGAGAGATACTTGATTTCGTATTTGATACCTAGGGAATTTCCCTATTCAAGTTTGGTCGAATTTCCGATTTTCGAAATTCAACTGCTTCGATATCGTGATGCTCAGTATCGTTCAGGTAGAAAAATGCTAGTTGTGAAAATTTAACATGATTTTAACATATACTGGCAAAAATTTTCATGATGAAATGTGGATCACGCATAGATACGTTGAATTAAATTTCAGCGTGAGCGATTCTTGTGACCATTCAATGGCAGGGATGTTAATAAGCAGTGGGTTAGACCCCATGCAAACTCTCATTCCAGGAACACAAGATGATGAAAACCACAGGAAGCGGGCTTGCTTTAGAAAATACACAGTATCATGCCCGATTTCAAAACAAAGTGTTATGGGCAGAGCAGGACGAGGCGTTAGATCAAGCCCTCATCGCTAATTTGTCTAACAGACAAATCCATCAGATGTCTCGCGATGAATTAGTGCGAGTGATTTGGGCTGCCAATCTGGATTTTTTGGATCTGGGTAGCTGGCACCGGGTCAGCCATTTTGAACGGAACACATTAGAACGTCTGGCATATTTAGCACGTTTTTGTTGTCAAAATCAAATGTCGCGAACCTCCTCATCACGGAAAGAATCTCATGCTCGTTTTAGCTCGAAAAATCAATGAACAGATTCGGATCGCTGACAATATTGTTTTAACTGTAGTCAAGATTCGGGGAGGAAAAGTGAAACTGGGAATTGACTGTCCTGCTCATATTCCGATCCGGCGAAGTGAGATCCCTTTAAAGCAGACACTAGAAGATCAGGATTACTCTGATTTGGATGAGAAGCTGGATCAGGTTACTTTTTAGTTGGTGCTTTTTAGCCTAAGTGTGTCCTTTTTCACCGGTGATATAAGGGGGCAAGTTTCTTTTCTTATCGGGAGTTTCCCGAGGTTAATGTGAGGACAATCCTGCATCAGTTTTTGGCAGAAACTCCGATTTAAAACTTGTTTTGGTTTGCTACGATGCAATTGAGTTGAGCAGAAAATTCTTTCATGTTTGAAAAAATGACAGTCTGAGTTGGCTTTGAATGCACAAGAGGAATAAGGATCTCTGTACATTATGGGAGCAGCCTTTTGTATCTTGATTGTTCTAAATAAGGAGGGAAATATCAATGGCAGTTACACAAGCCGTTAAGGGGACAGTTTCAGGACCAGAGCAATCCATCATTAGATCTGGTCCATTTGGGAGTCGTGCACCTTTCTGGGCACTGCGTAATGAGATGGATAATTTGTTAAGCCGTTTTTCTGGTGAGGGAGGGCTAACACAAGCTTTTGATGCGGTGCTCGATATGTCTGAAACTGACAATGAAATCGAAGTGCGAATGGATGTTCCCGGCATTCAAGCTGAGGAAATTGAAGTCGAAGTCACTGGAAACACGCTGTTGATCACAGGGGAACGAAAAGAAGAGAAAGAAGAAAAGGGGAGAACCTATCATCGAATCGAACGTTCGAGTGGCAGTTTTTCTCGATCAATGACGCTTCCTTGTGAAGTGGACAGTGATCAGGTGGAGGCGCAATGCGACAATGGTGTCTTAACAATTACATTACCCAAATCTAATTTGAGCAAGCCACACAAAATTACTGTGAAACCCAAATTTTAAAGCATACCTGGAAGTCGCTTTGATAAAGATGGTGTGCCACAGAGGTTCATCTGTGGTACACCTTTTTACCTCTAGTGATCTACAAAATGAACGACTAAGGAGAGCATCGTGGAGCTGCAAAAAGAAGCACGAATCGTACTAGCCCCCAATCCGGAACATCAACTCATCGCACGGATCAAGCGGGTTCTACGATCAACGGGGTATGATGCCTTGTCTCATATTAGAGTTGCGGTAGAACAAAACGTCGTGCGCCTCGAAGGACAAGTCCCTACCTATTTCTTAAAGCAGGTTGCCCAGACTCAAGTTCTTTCAATAAATGAGGTCAGGTCTGTCATTAATAATCTGGTCGTAGAAGACGGATATGTAGGACATTTTTAATGATAGTTAAACAGAAGGTTTATTAGTTGAACAAGTCGGATGCTGGCACGCACCAGGTTTCGTCTTCACCCGTTGCATTGGGTGTGTGCCAGCATACTTTCAATGAGTTGAACTCTGAAAGCATGCAGTGAATAAAGCCACTTATTCAACAAAAGAGAGAAAGCCTTGTTGCTTCTTTAACGCATTCGATTGTTGAAGGCCCATTTCGATGGGGAGTTGTGCTGCCTTCCAATCAATTTTTCCTGGTTCATAATCATAAATGTTCTTGTAACCCGCTTTCCGAAGACGCTGGATTGCCTGTTCTGAACTTTTACATTCAAAGTTCAAACTGTAAACAATGATGGTTTGTTTTTTGTCGGGAATTACTTTCAGAATCTTCCCTTCAAAATGATCATCCAGCGGAATATTGATGGCTCCTCGTAAGTGAAACTCTTTATAAGAGGTTTCAGGTAATACTTCGATGAGTTTTAAATTGGGACACGACTTCAGGAGCCCTTGTAATTCGCTCCGGCTGATAGTCACCATCGGCTCAACCTCACATAATCATGGCAAGCTGCCTGGCATTAGTTAATTTTTGTGCCTCTTTAGAAAAACAGAATACCGATTTCATGAGAGCTATTTTACTTCAAGGAAAGAGTAGACTACTATCAGGTCGATCGCGTGAAAATTCTCAGGTAAAATTCTCAGGTCGCTATGGGGGATTTTCCTAGTGGCAATATGATTCTGAACCGATGCAATAATGATTCGGGTTATGACAAGGGAGGCTCAAGTTTTTAATGATTTCGAGCGGGGGAGGGAATTGTATTCAGTTTTTTTCCAGAACCCATTGGATGGCATGTCTGGTCAATGCAGTCGCATTTTCCAGGCTCAGCTTGTGTTTGATATTTTCTCGGTAGGTTTCAACCGTCTTGGGGCTCAGATTCAGTTTGTGAGCAATTTGACGTGTTGTTTCTCCTTCCCCAATTTGTTCGAAGACCTCCAGTTCTCGGTCTGAGAGACTTTCGATAGGTGATTGGTCTGTGTAGTTATCTGATCCGATAGAACGGCAAATCATACGTTCTGTGACATTGGAACTCAAAAAGACTTTCCCTTCCAGAACTCGGTAAATCGCTTTAATCAATTGCTCCGGAGCCTGTTGTTTGTTGATATATCCCAAGGCGCCTGCGCGGATGGATCGCTCAGCAAACAGAGTTTCATCATGCATTGAAACGGTTAGCATTTTGATCTGCTTGAATTGGGATTTAATATCCTTGATCAATTCCAGGCCGCTGCCATCTTTCAGAGAAATATCCACGATGATGAGATCAGGCGGATTGTTTATGATTTGTTTGATCGCATCAACTTTACTGTCTGCTTCAGCGCAAACTTCTAAATCATCCTGTCGTTCAATCAGGCGCGAATAGCCTTCTCTGACGATGGGGTGATCATCCACGATCATCACTTGCGTCTTATGCTGATTTGATTGGCTCATTACTATTGCCCTTTAGGCCATATTCTGACTTCATATCTGCCTTGAAACAAGAGATGGAGTTAGGTTCATTGTAACGGCTGTCGTAGCGAGTCAATACTCTATTATATAATAAGATGAAATTGTTCGATAGAGTTGCAATTGAGTGTTATTATGAGCCCTTAAAATTCAGACATGTTGATTGTAGAAAGACATTTCGATCGTGGCGATGTACATGAAATTTCTATTGTAATCACAACGATTTTAAAGGTCTTTTCTGAGATAGAGTATCATGTTTTTAACTATCAAATGTTGATTAATGGCGGTAATCTAAATGACTAGTAGTTTTTCAGTTTGATTGTTGACACATCAAGGAATCGAGACTTGTTTTCATTCTGTCGAAGCCGCTTTTATTAAATTGGCAGCGTCAAGAAATATAGTTCATTTTCATGCACCAGTGAGTTTTCCCAGAAAGAAAGTTTAGGATGAATATTTATAGAAAATTGGGAGTCGAGCCGATCATTAATGCATGTGGGAGTGTGACACGATTAGGCGGCGCACCCATGTCATCTGAAGTGTTGGACTCGTTTCGTGAGGCAGCGAGTGAGTGGGTTTCTCTGGAACAGCTCCAGGCTGCGGCCTCGCGAAAAATTGCTGAGCATACAGGAACTCAAGCAGGTCTGGTTACCTCTGGATCGGCTGGCGCACTGACTCTGGGGGCAGCCGCGATACTAACTGGTCATGACTTAAAGCGGATGGAGCAACTTCCTCACTGTGAACACTTTCCACATGAATTTATCATTGCACGAGAGCAGAGAAGTGGGTATGACCATGCCGTTCGGGCTTCTGGAGCCAGATTGGTTGAAGTGGGGTTCAACGAGAATGTTTCAAATGCGGGAGTACGACGTACAGAGCAATGGGAATATGCAGCTGCGATCACAGAGAATGCAGCAGGGATTGTGTATGTACATGCGGAAGATTCGCAGCCTGCCTTAAAAGACGTTGTCGAAGTGGGGCATCAGCATGGCATTCCCGTATTGGTCGATGCCGCGGGTGAAGTGCCTCCCCGCTCTAATCTCAAAGCAATAGCCGCTACCGGAGCTGATCTGGTATCGTTTAGTGGAGGCAAGGCGATTCGAGGTCCACAGTCGACCGGGTTATTGTGTGGGACACGCGAGTTGATTTCTTCGGCTGCACTGCAGATGCTCGATATGGATGACCATAGCCAGCTTTGGCAGCCTCCGGCTGATTTTATCGATACCACGCTTTTTCAGGGATTGCCACGACACGGAATTGGCAGGGCACTCAAGGTTTCTAAAGAGGAAATTGTTGCGGTTTTGACTGCCTTAGATCTCTTTGCCTCGGGGGCGTATGACGCACAAAATTTGGAATTCCGATCTTGGCTGGAGATGATCGGAGAAGAATTGGAATTGGCAAATGTCAACGCGACCTGTTATTTGATACTGCCGGAAAGTAGCGAGCGGTGGCCTCAATTGGAAATTCAAATTGATGAATCAGCCGTGGGAACGGCTTTCGAAGTATGCCAAAAACTGCGTCAGGGATCACCGCCCGTTTATGTAGGCCATGCACGATTGCATGAAGGGCTGCTGACGATCAATCCGCTTTGTTTGACTGCAGATTACGCTCGCATATTGGCCAAACGTCTGTGTGAGGTGCTGAAGTAAAGAATCTCTCATTTCAAGAGATAAGGGGGCGAAAAAATTGTAGACGTAACGATCTTATGTTTGAAATTTAATGCTTCATTTGCTGGTTCGCAAAAGGCCAATTGCCAGGTTTATAATCGATAACCAGTTGTGGTGTTTCCAATCGCTTACCATTGGCGGCCAGGCTATGCATGGCTGCATCCAGAATTCCCGTTGTCAGTAACGTTCTTTCCACCGGATACGCAGGCTGGCCAGTATGAATCATATGTTCGATTGCTTTGAGCAAGTAGGCGAAGTGCCCGAACGGCGGGTTCAATTCCAGTTTGAACCAAGTTGCCATCGGTTTCTTTCGTCCACGCAATTTCAGAGCAACGGCATAATGGCGCCCCAGTCTGTTGACGATTGCTGCTGTACTTTTCAAGCCATCTTGATGATCGATATGAAAGAATGCACTGTCATCTTTCAGAATCTCCTCCCAGTTACCTTTTGCAACATTTGGAATTGCATCCAAAGCTGCTTGTAACATTGACCTGCTCCACTGGCCTTGTTGTTCTGATTCCCAGATTTGTCTGCCGCGAACTGCTTGTACTGCAGTCACTCCTGTTGGTCCCTTTCTATGTTCGATTAAACATTGTTGGGCTTCCAGAGTATGAAAACCATGCGCTTCGAAGTGCCCGCGGCCAATAGAGAGTACGGATTCAATCTCACAGTTCTCAGGTAGCGTCAATGCCGGTCTTCGCCAGGTGAGAGGCAATGACGAGCCGGCCATCAAGGGAAATCCCATTTGCCGAGAAGTGTCAACCATTTCTTTGGCGTCTTCCCACCGATAACCAAGATGCTTGTCATTAAAAACAGGGACCGCTTTGTTGTATTTTTTAAATGTGGCTGTGATTTCATCAAAGAATCGTTTTCGCGGATACATCTTCTGATTCGTATCGGGAGTATTGGGATAAGTTCCATGTTCACCAATACTCAATACACCAGCCACTTGTATCTGGTTTGATCCAAGTGTGATTGCTTCTTCAATGGTCGGAGCGATAGGGAATTGATATTTGAGGGACAGCGCACGGCTCAAATCCCGTTCAGGGACCTGATCGGTATAGAGTGATGCCAGATACAAATCAGGGCCCGGACCTCCTTGTTGTTTGAAACCTTCCAAGATTTTTCCAACAAGCACATCGGCGTGAGAGTTGGGAGTATATTCCGTAACGATAGCTGCAACCGGTAATTTTTTGCGCCCAGAGGTTTCGGCCGCATTTATGACGCTCGTCATCAACAAGGGCAGCGATGTCATGGAAGCCTGTTTGAGCCAGGTTCGCCGATTTATGAGAGACATGCATTACCTCCTGCTTTTCTGACTCAAGTTTGCGAATCACTCCCAGCCAAAGTAAAGGAAGAATGATTAGCTTTCTGAGAATGTATCAATGTTGGTTTATGTTAACTATGCTGATTTCGTTTTGATTCTTCAAGGTAAAAGGGAATTCAAAAAATTGCACACCATCGAAAGACAAAGTGTTACTTGTAGGAAAAGGTATTGACTCTCCAAAATATACTGTTATAGTACTGTGTACTCTTTGAGAGGGTTTATTATGCACATTCGAATTGAACGAGGTTCCTCAACGCCGATTTCCCGGCAGATTAGAGAGCAAATTCAGGCTCATTGTCTTTCAGGAACATTGAAGCCAGGGGATTGTCTGCCGTCCGTACGAAAGCTGGCACAAAGACTGGCCGTCAATGTGAATACGATCGTACGTGTCTACGAGCGACTGTCCGCGGAAGGACTGGTCGAGATGCGACACGGTGAAGGCACGTTTGTCTTGCCACAATCTGCTCTGACAGAAAATGCCCAGCAACTCGCTGAACAACGTACACAATTTCAACTAGAGTTTTCTGCAGTCGTCCATCGTGGAGTTTTATTGGGTCTTACGGCGACTGAACTACGAAAATTGTTGACAACATCGATTTCTGATGCAAAACGAGAGCTCAAAGCAGAAGCTATTACCCGGCAAAAGATCAAAACAGAATCCAATACAGCTTAATCATTCATCGGGAGTCGTTCATGTTAGAGACAGCCATTAAAATTCAGCAACTTCACAAAACGTTTGGTAAAAATGTTGTGCTTGAAAATGTTTCGTTGGAAATTCCTCGTGGTGAAACTTTGGCACTGCTGGGCAGAAACGGGGCTGGGAAAACAACAATGATTCGTATGCTGCTTGGTTTATTGAAACCAGATGGTGGATCAATGGAAATCGATGGCTGTGACCCGACCCGAGATGCGATTGAATTACGTCGCCGCGTCGGTTATCTCGCTGAAGATCAAACTATGTATGGTTGGATGACACCTATTGAACTTTGTCATTTTCTTACTCCATTTTATCCTGCCTGGCATCAGGAATTAGCCGACGATTATCTGGAACGATTTCACATTCCTCGACATCAACGGATTGAACAGCTTTCCAAAGGACAAAATGTCAAACTAGGTTTAACGTTGGCACTTGCACATCAACCCAATGTGGTGATTCTGGATGATCCTGCGTTAGGACTCGATACGATTGCCCGCAAAGAATTCAATCGTGATTTGATCGAACATTTACAGGCTTCCGGTCGAACGGTTCTATTTAGTTCGCATTTACTTGATGAAGTCGAAGCAGTCGCTGACACAGTAGCAATTCTCGATGGTGGCAGAATCATCCGCCAGTCATCGACAGAAACACTACGTAGTGAAGTCAAACGTATTGTTTTGACTTCTGATGGCATATCCCAAGTGTTACCGCCCCAAGGTCTGCGCGATGTCCAGCAATTTGAAGATCAATTTATTGTAACCGTCGATGGTGCAGCAGACTTTGTGGAGCACTTAACCGAGTTGGGAGTTGATCATGAAGTTGTCGACTTAAGTCTCGATGAGATATTTGAAGCGTTTGTTATCGGTCGCACTCAGGCTTGGCCGCAAGCAGGTACGCCGGTTGTTGTATAATGAAACAAAGTACCTTGCGTGTGATAGAATAAAGGTTCCGTTATATGGATTCGGTCTTACAATCTCTGCTCTGGAAAGAATGGCATGAGCGAAAGCGAACATTTTTTGTTTGTTTAGCCTGGATTCTAAGTGGTTTAATATATGTTGTGATTTATGAAAGCGTATTGGGTTATCGCACACCCGTTTCCAGATTCAGCATTGTCTGTATAGTTTATAGTTTGTTCATGACAGTTTTTCTGGCCATGAGGGTGTGTTTAAGTGAAGTCACACATCAATCACTTTCATTCTCCTCGACACTACCTGTTTCACTCCACCGTATCGCTGCTGTCAGATTATTATTTGCTATTTTTACTTTGGTGGGGCCAGTCTTACTGGGTGCTTTCATTCTTGCAGTGTTGTTAATATGCGGAGTTCTGCAGCAAGTGCCACCAAGCGCAGTAAGTCTTGGTTCTGGTCGTTCTATTGTCAATATTCCTGGTGTGGTTGGAACACTGCGTCCCAGTCTGGCTGCAATCCCTGCAGTTGGTTTACTTGGAAAAGTGATTTGTATAGTCGTGATTCAAATCATAGCTTCATTCATGGCGATGGTGGTAATTGGTGTCCGTTGTCGTCGCGAATCTCATGTGGGTTTTCTCGGGGCGATCATCGCGTTTCTGTGGATTCCGTTGACAGCGGTTCGAGTCATGATTCAATCTGCCGGATTCACCCAGATAGGAAATTGGATCGGCATTTTTGTTCCGCACTCATTGGCTCTGTTTTCTAGTTATGGCGATACACGCGGCATTTACCATGATATTGATATAGCCAATTGGGTCTGGATACCATTAATTCTGAATCTGGTGATTTTGTTCTGGTTGGGATTTTGGTTTACTCGACGATATGGTACACGGAAAACTTTTGTCTCATATGGTAAAAAACGTTGGTGGAATCTACCACCTCTGTTTTCCTGGATATCCTTTCCTCATCGAGGACAAACTTCTTCACTGATTTGGATTAACTTGAGGCAGTCTGTTCCATTAGTAGTCACGGGATTCGTATTGGCATGTTTGGTAGCTCTGATGACAGTGTTTTCCGAGAGTACTCCTGAAAAAGTAATGGAGATGACGGCTTATAGTCTACCGTCTACGATGTGGGTGTTGGGGATTCTTTGGGCGACAGTTGTTGGTTCGGGCGTTTTTGCTGCCGAACTTGCGCCTGATTTGGGACACTTTTGGATTTCCCGACCCATTTCGATCAACCGTTGGTTTTGGTTTAAATATTTCGTGGGGCTCTTTACCGTTTTGCTGGTTTTGGATGGGACAACAATTTTAGTCAGTTGGAATTCACTTCAAAATATTTCTTCCCAAACCACTTTCTATAACACGAATTTTTTAAGCTGGTCTTATATCGTCTGTTACCCAGTGTTGCATTCAATGATGTATTCACTGGCGGTTTTGGGAGTCTGCTGGTGGAAAAAGCCAGTGCGAGGGGCTGTGGTCGCGCTCTCCTTCTTTTTTATTGGCTCAATGGTCATGGAATCGATTCCTACAATCTCTGATTATGATCCCATCTTTGTTTACAACAATCTATTCACAGCTGAACGAGGAGGTAAATTCAATCTTGCAAACAAACATTTCCCCCTTGTATACGGAATGGTCAGCGTCATCACGCTGTTTACAGCATATCTTGCTTCGAAAAAAATCCAGCGATTGGAAGAATAATTTGAATCTCAGCAGAACCTATTCACAGAAGAGTGTTTTTGAAGGATTAAAGACACTCTTTTTCTTTTAACTGGTCCATGTTTTTGAGAAGAGACTGCCTATAATAGAAAAAATGCGCTTTCAAATTTGATAGAAATTGATCAGCTTTTTAAGACGCTTCACTTTTCTCTATTCTACCTAAACAACTAAATAGCGTTATGACACATAAACAAACGGTCCGACGTCTGGATGAGCTGCAGTTCGATAACCAATTTACACGGGAGTTGCCGGCCGATCTCGAGACAAAAAATTTTCGTCGGCAAGTCACAGAGTCCTGCTACTCGTCTGTGATGCCCACTCAAGTGGCACAACCTCAGTTAGTTGCTTATTCAAAAGAAGTCGCTGATCTGTTGGACCTGCAAATAGATCCCTCGGAGTCTGATCAGTTCGCTGCGGTTTTCGCCGGAAATCATGTGTTGGAGGGCATGGAACCGTTTGCCATGTGTTATGGCGGTCATCAGTTTGGAAACTGGGCAGGTCAATTGGGAGATGGGCGGGCCATTAATCTGGGAGAAGTGCTTAATCAACGAGAAGAACATTGGACCTTGCAACTGAAGGGCGCTGGTCCTACTCCTTATTCGCGTACAGCAGATGGTTTAGCAGTCCTGCGTTCTTCAGTTCGCGAGTTTCTGTGTAGTGAAGCCATGTTTCACCTGGGAGTTCCAACGACACGTGCTTTGAGTTTGGTGTTAACGGGTGAGCAGGTCGAACGAGATATGTTTTATGATGGACATCCCAAACTTGAACCTGGGGCCGTTGTCTGCCGTGTTGCGCCGTCGTTCCTTCGTTTTGGGAATTATGAAATATTTGCGGCCCGTGGTGATATCAAAACACTGAGCAAACTGGTCAACTATACGATTCGAACCGATTTTCCGCATCTTGGCGAGCCGAATCACGACGTCTACTTGCACTGGTTCGAAGAAGTTTGCCGTCGTACTGCGGAGATGATGGTGCATTGGATGCGCGTCGGGTTTGTGCATGGCGTCATGAACACAGACAATATGTCGATTCTTGGTTTAACCATCGATTATGGACCCTATGGTTGGCTGGAAGGTTACGACCCGAACTGGACTCCCAACACAACTGATGCTTCTGGACGTCGGTACCGATTTGGGAACCAGCCACAGATTGCACTTTGGAATCTTGTGCGACTGGCGAATGCCGTCTATCCTTTGATTGAAGATGCTGAGCCATTGCAGCAGGCATTGGATGTGTACACGGATGGTTTTGAGCAGGGTTGGCAGTCTATGATGGCAGAAAAATTGGGTCTGAGTTCGTTTCAAACCGAGACGGACCATAAAATGTTTGAAGAACTTGCAGAGGTCCTGCAGTTGGTTGAAACTGATATGACGATTTTCTTTCGTAAACTGTCATTAATAGAATCTGAAAATGGAAGTGATGAAATTGCCGATGAAATGGCGATGCTCGAACCGCTAATGGATGCTTACTACGAGCCTGAAAAAGTCACCGGAGAAGTTCGCACAAAAATTTGCGATTGGATTCTAGGTTATCAGAAGCGACTCCGCGATGAACAATCTTCTGATATAGTCAGAAGAGAAAAGATGAACCGTGTCAATCCCAAATACGTGCTACGAAACTATCTGGCACAATTGGCGATTGATAAAGCAGAGCAGGGCGATTTTTCAATGGTCAACGATTTGCTTGAGTTATTGCGACATCCGTATGACGAGCAGCCAGACCAGGACCAGCATGCTGCGAAACGTCCTGAGTGGGCGCGCAGCAGGGCTGGCTGTTCTATGCTCTCCTGTAGTTCATAGCAGATTCAGGATTGAATTTCTTTGATGACGGTTGGCAGGGATTGATGAGTGGGAATAAATTTCATCGAGATGGAATTCACACAGTGTCGCGTATTTTTTTCGGTCATATGTTCGCCCAAAAAAACATGCCCTAAATGGCCTCCACAGTTACGGCAGACGATTTCTGTGCGAGAACCATCGGTATCGGGAAGGCGTTCGACGGCTTCGGGAAGTTCATCATCAAAACTGGGCCAGCCACAGTGGCTCTCAAACTTGTCTTCACTACGATATAAGGGCGCATTGCATTGTCGACAGATGAAGGTTCCCGCTTCTTTGAGCTCTGTATATTCTCCTACGAAAGGTCGCTCGGTTCCTTTATTTATGATCACACGGGCTTCCTCAGGTGTGAGTTCATTATATTTTTGTCCGAATGACTCCATGATTCCAGTTCCTCTTTCAAAATCTTTGTTAGATTCGCGTTAGCAAGGTGGCAATCGAGATAAAATGAAACTCGTATCGCTGCGGATGATCCATCAGCAGACGTTCCATGCGTTGATAGAGTTTCTCAACGATATTTTCTTTTAGTAAATCGTCCGGCAGTGCAGCTGCAAGTACCGGTTCTGAAAAAGCACGCAGAAAACTGATATAGCTATGAGCCCAGGTTTCCCTATCGTTGGTAGAGGCAAAAACAGTATTGAAAGGCACTGGAACATCGCGTGATTCTGCATGTTCGATACGATAGGCGGCTGCTAGTTCTGGTTTGTTCCGGATGGGAGCAATTAGTTCTTCAATATCGCGATAATAAGCGGGGAAAACAAAACCTTCATAAAAACTGCGCGGTAACATATCTGCTTCGACAAAATCCAGTAAAGCATCACTGAGTACATCCATGAGCCCGTGGCCAGTAGAATGAGTTTCGTTTCTCCCAAAGATCTGGACCAGAAGCTTACCGCCGACAACTAGTTCGTCAGCCCGTGCGGCGTAAAAGTGGCATAGATCCTGATGGGCCTGATTCTGGAACGGGATCAGTTCACTGACTGACACTTCGACTCCCTCACGTGGTGCATGGGGATTGGGCTCCATCGGCAGAATAAAGTGTGGCAGCCTGTCTGCCGGTCGGGTTTCAAAAAAGCCGATGGCATTAAACGTGGTAGCCAGGTGCAGGCTTTGGGGAGGAACTAGTCTTCCGAACGCTGATCCCCCGATGGCTGCGGTATAGACGTTGGTTGCGGAAAGGCTAGGGGTCGAAGCAGGAAAGAGATTCAAAAACAGCTGATTGAAATCGTTCGTGGGGAGATCGTCGAACAAAGCCCAGACAGGCAGGTCAGATTGACGACGTACTGTTTCAATCAGATGCTTCATAGTATGGATGGCATTGGCTCCCTCCGAAGAGCCGATATCAAGAAAATTCCATGATTGCTGATTCGAGTCCGGCGCAGGTAACGCGGCAATAGCTTCTTCGAGCCAGGGAAGAAATGCATCAGAGGCAGATCGCTGTTCTTCCGAGTTAGCGTCGTAGTAACCACCGCCTTTCATACCAGTTGTTGTGGGCATGTTATTTAGTCCTGTCTACGAAACAACTCAAACTTGAGTTAACGATATGCGATTTTGAATTAGCAATTTTCAACATTCAGATTTCCACTGTAGTTCTGCCTTCAGTGTATCGAATGCAAAACCATGATTCTAGAATTGTCGTTTGGCCTCTCTAAAATTGTAGGCGATTAAGACAAACTTTAAATGAGATATTACGACACTTTTTGGTGAGTTTTGTTTCAGTAGTAGCTTGAAAAAGATCATTTTTGGAAATGCGAAAAAACGGATCTATAAACCCTGTTCTAGAAAGGTGTTTGCTTCTATTTACGATTTCAGACAAAGAGATGAGATAGATGATGTTACGTTTATCTCGGAGTACCAGATTCAAAAGTTTTTTTGACCTTTTTACCCTCGGATGTTAAATTGGTAACATCAGTTCAAAGCATTCTCATTTCACTTCCCATTGATCAAGCAAGATTAAAACAGGAGTTGCCTACGAATAGCAATCTCGTATCAAAAAAAGATGGTGTTCATTCCGAACGGGCATCTTAGCAAAATTAAGGAGGGCTTCTTTATGGCCAGAAATTCACACATTGGAAATAACACATTAATCGATATCTCGGCCTTAGAATACATTCTTCTTGGTGACTTATTAGATTTATTAGAGGAAGCCGATGGAGATGTGGGGGCCTGGAAGTGGATCTCTGAGGTACTGGATACGCTGTTGAAAACAATGCCCCGCGAATTTGAGTTACAAGATCAAGGTGGCTATATGGAGGAAGTACTTGAGGAGCATCCCAACTGGCAAGCACAGGTCAAAAATTTATATGAGGAACGTTGTGAACTACTGGTTAAGTTAAAAGAGTTGCAAATACGTATGCAGGCGGCACGTCCTCTCAAAAAGATCGCGGATGAGTTACGACACGACTTGCGAGACTGGATCTCTAGCTACATTGCACACCAGCGACACGAACGCCGACTTGTTCAAGACGCGTTCAATAACGACATCGGTACAGCCGACTAAAATACTGGCTTTCATTTCAAAGTCTCCATTGCCCTTGCAGCAAGATTTATGAGAGAGAACTTAGGTTAACCTATTCTTTCATCTGCTTAATTTCACAAAAGGAATTCCAAATCGATTGCTTCGAATGCTACTCCCTTCATTGCGCTGCTACCTATGATCATTCAACTGTAGAATTTGAAACTTTCTTTCAAAAACTGCGAAACCTGGACGGAATAATTGGGTTTAAATGATTGGTGTTTTCTTCATTATTCTCTGAATGATCGACTTAGGGTCTCTTTATGCCGAGAAAGTCCATGCAACGCACAACATCATTCTGGGTGATACCTGGCATTTTTGTTTGTACCTTCAATTTGCTGTTCGTCGACTATGTTTCGGCTCAGTCCAAGAAGGGGCGTGGTCGAGGTTTTCGTAAGCCTGGTGAAGTGATTACCCGACCCGACCGGAGTGGCGAACGTTGGGTTGATCAATTAGAAGTAGGAAATATAGCTCCCGAGTTTTCGCTTCCTCTGTTATGGCAAGATACTTCAAGCAGGAAAACGTCTCGTACACAAAAATCGGCAAATAAGAAGACGAGGCAGAATGTCACACTTCACGATTTACGAGCCAATCAACCCGTCGTGCTGATTTTTGGAAGTTTTACTTGCCCTCCTTTTCGAAATCAGTTGGAAGGAGTTGATGCCGTCTACGAACAATTTAAAGATCGTGCTCAGTTTCTGTTCGTTTATGTTCGCGAAGCCCATCCCGATTCGGTCTTGTCGGTCATCGATCAGAACGGTAAAGAGAGTTTGCGCAAGATCCCCCAACCAACAGACATGCTAACACGTGTTTCAAACGCGGCTATCTGCCAACGTACAAAGGATCTCAACATTCCGATTGCCATCGATACAATCGACAATCGTGTCGGGAAGGCATACGCAGGCAGACCCAATCGCATGGTTGTTGTAGGTACTGATGGAAAGTTTCTTTTCGTTACGGTTCCTTCGCCGCTTGGAACTGATGCACGAAGCTTGCGGAACTGGCTTTCAAAAAATCTAACGAAAAGCAGCAGTTAGTTTTGTGTGCCTATTCTGTTTTTCGTGTCGAACTACTCTGGTGATTGAGAAGTTGTTGCTAAGGCACCGCACTTGGCGAGTGCCAAAGCTGAGTAGGCTGTACCGCTATAAGAAATAAAGTGAAAGCGTGACCTTGTGTTAAGCGAACGTGTCCACCAGCGGCCAGATTCTCGTTGATGGGACAACAGCCACTTCACTGCTTTCTTGATTCGTGGATGATCTGCCGAGATGCCAGCGTCTCGCAACACGACGACTACTAAACCAGTCTGATATCCATCGCTGGATGGGTTTTGATAATCTGGTTCAGCTCGAAGACTTTCAGTACGTTTTCCCCCGCCCAAACTCTCGGGTGTCGCGAAGGTTCGGATTGACCAACCCCCGTCTTCCCGTTGATGTTTCCAAATCATGTCCACCAGACTTTGTTGTCTTTCGTCTGTTAGAAGATCCATCATACAAGTTGATGCCCATAGTAGTAGAACACCCTCATGATCGTTCTTCGGTGTTGTCTCTCTGAGATAATGTTTTAGCTTATCGATCTTTGCCAGGAGCTCTGCATCATCGAGATTAGCCAGCCAGCCTGGCGCATTCGCGACGGCCATTGCTGCCATCGCAGTGCCATGATACGTACTGGAATTCAAAGGAGGCCAACGATCTTTGACGAGAATATGTCCCCCTTCTGCCTGCATTTCAAATAAATGTCGCAAAGCAGCGTCTGCTTCAGTTGAAGTTTGTTGGCGAAACTGAGAATCCCATGCGGCCAGTCCACGGGCGATGTATGCCATTTGGACAGGCAGTGATCCTGTCCGGTCATTGTTTTCTCTCAACTCCTTTGCTTGTGCGACAACAAACGCACGCGTTTCTTTCGAGGGTGCGCCCCAATAAGGTGTTAACGCGGGACGAGTCAGCATGTAGATTCCGTGTGTATGGCAAGAGACACATTTTTTTTGCTTTGCCCACAGCGTTGCACCAAGATCAAGATGGTCTTTTACTAAATTCGAAGAAAATTGAGCAGCTTTTGGTTCGTTCGAAGTAGCCGATGGAATCGAAGCATTTTTGAATCGATATTGAAACGCAGGTGACTTTTCCTGAGCACTGGAATTATTAACGAGAATCAATACTAAGATCAATAGAGCAGCAAAACTGTGTATGCGTGTCATTCTTCACCTTGGAAGTCAGAGGCTGGCTGCAATCAGTTAAAAGGTCCAATATGCAAAATGATTCTACTTGATTTATTTTCTAGTTTATCGATTCATTTTCTCATAAGCCATGATAACATGATTCTTTAGAGTTTTTATTTTACAATAACGATTACTAACTTGAAAAATGTGACCGTCAATACACATGTAATTTCGCTATTAAACCTGCCTGTAATGAGAGACTCTCATGTCTAATGAAACCCGATACCGTGAAATCGAAATTTCTGGCACGCCTTACGAAATGGGGAGGCAATTGGGAGAAGCCGCTTGCGAAGAAGTACGTGCTTTTTGTGCCATCGCTTTAGAACGTCTGAATAAAACCGTTCAAGTAAGTTATGAAAAAGCAAAAAGCATCTCCGAAAGTTGCATCCCACTGGCTGAAAGCTATAGTCAGGATTCGGTGGATGAATTACGGGGTGTTGCAGAAGCTGTGGACTTGCCTTTATGGGAATTGATGCTTTTGCAGATTCGAAATCAATTCACAGCCGATTCGGACGCGGGTTGCACGGCGTTAAGTTTACCTGCTAATTCGGAACGGGGCATGGTCGTTGCGCAGAATTGGGATAGTGATCCAGCACTTGATCCATTCACGGTGGTTCTGACACGCCGGCCGATTGGTAAGCCTGCATTACTGAACGTGACTCAGGCTGGCTTAATAGCGTATATTGGATTCAACGATGCTGGCATCGGTGCCTGTGTGAATACACTGCCAGCACCGAGTCGATCGCTTGGGGTTCCTCATTATTTCACTTTGCGTGGTCTTTATGAAGCGAAATCGCTTGATGAAGCAGCGAATGCGATCCAACGTGCCAATCGAGCGATTCCCGTGAATATTATGTTGGCGACTCCTGAAGGACCGGTCGATATTGAAGCGTCTATTGAAAAAGTTTATGTCCTGCGTCCTGATGTAACAAGCTGGATTACACATACCAACCATTGCCTTCATCCGGAAATCTGTGAATATAACGAACAGTTCCCGGAATTGATCGAATCTCATCCCCGCAAGGCGCGCATTGATACCTTGCTAAACTCTAGTGCCAATGGAATGAACATCGATGAGATCAAAGCCGCACTCTCTGATCATGAAGATCATCCGCGTTCCATTTGTCGGCACGTCAACGATGATGATGGAACCGGATTCTGGCAAACGGTATTTTCAGTCATCATTGAACCGGAGCAAAGACGGATGCATGTTTCGCGGGGGACACCCTGTAATTCGGCTTATGAAACATATCAGCTGTAACATGTCTGGTTGAGTCGATCGTGGGAGAGGCTTATTCTTAGTTTCGCCATAGTTCAGGTTTTTCGAAAAGGTCTTGACAGATTATAGGCAAGTTGTCTATAACGGATTTGTTCAAGTTATTTCGGAGGCAATATGGCCAGGAAAAAGACTCTGCATGTGACGGATACCGAGTTTGCGGTGCTCCGTGTACTATGGCAGAACGGTAAAGAAACGGCCCGTCGGATTACCGAAGAAGTATATCCGAATTGTACGGCATCAGATTTTGCTACCGTTCATTCGATGCTCAAACGGTTGGAAGCGAAGGGGGCCGTGAAACGTGATCGGAGCACGCACCCGCATGGATTTGCCGCTGCGGTGACCGAATCAGATATTGCCGGGTTGAAACTAGCTGAATTGGCTGATCAGCTTTCGGATGGTTCGATGGCGCCGTTTATTCTGCATTTGATGGAGGCTCAAAAACTGAGTCAGGAAGATGCCGATGCGATTCGTAAAATGCTCAAAAATTACAAACCCAAGGGGTTATAAGTGATGTGGCAAACTCTATTTGAAACTGGAATCAGCAATGCGCTAGTCGCTTCAGTGATGGCTCTTCTGGTATTGGTTATCACAAGGATTTGGAAGAGTCCACATGTGGCTCATCTATTGTGGTTACTGGTGCTTGTCAAACTGGTGTCGCCGCCGCTTTGGCATGTTTCTATTCCTGTTCCACATATGTCTGCTCATTTCCCAGCAAAGGATGCTACAGAGACTTTGTCTCTGAATGAGAGTCAAATCAACTTTTCCAAACCGGAACCGCTCAAATTAGAAGAAGTTGAAACTATGAGTGGGAGTCTTGTTACACCGGTTCTGAACGATTCTCTTTCTCATTTGGATGATACAGAATTGGCCGAGCAGGGGTTTGAACTTATGGCGAGAAGTCAGCACGTCCCTTTAGCAGTGGAGGCAAGTGTTCTGCCTCACCCGGAAGGTCGGGAGAGCCTGCTTCCTTTCTTACCTGACGTTCCCGACGAGACAGTTTTGTGGTGGGTGATTCCCGGGTTGGTTTGGATGGCCGGTTCTCTGATCTGGATCATCATATTCTGTTGTCGGGTTGTTGAATTCAATCGACTCATACGTCAAACGTTGCCAGCAACAGATGAACTGAAGTCTGTCGCGGGACCGATTGCTAAAAAACTTTCTCTCAGCCGATTGCCGGATCTGCGTCTCACGGAAGCAGTGGTGAGCCCTCTGGTCTGGCCTGCTGCTTATCCGCCAAATGTCGTATTGCCGAAGCAATTAGTCGATGGAATGCATGGTAACCAACTGGCTACTATCTTG
The DNA here is from genome assembly GCF_007748195.1 of Gimesia aquarii. Taxonomy (NCBI): domain Bacteria; kingdom Pseudomonadati; phylum Planctomycetota; class Planctomycetia; order Planctomycetales; family Planctomycetaceae; genus Gimesia; species Gimesia aquarii. Next base: position 5,338,169 of record NZ_CP037920.1, on the reverse strand, counting down.
GCCCATGAATTTGCCCATCTACGGCGTGCAGATCACTGGGTGCGTTTTTTGGAAGTGGTTGTGGTTTCGCTCTATTGGTGGAATCCAATCGTCTTGTGGGTACGCCGTGAGTTGCGGGCAGCGGAAGAAGCGTGCTGTGACGCACTTGTTTTGCGAATGTATCCGGATCAATTAGCAGATTACGGAGAAGCGCTGCTACGTACCAATGAATTTATCATGTCAGACCAAGTCTCTTCGCCTGTGTTGGCAAGCGGATTTGGTCATTCCTGTTCTCTAAAACGGAGAGTTGAAATGATTTTGAAAAACGAATTCGGAAAGCCGGCATCACCGGTTGTTAAAATAATGATTTTGACGCTGGCGTTTGGGGTTTTGCCGATGGCAGCCGAAGTCGCTTTGGGGCAAAAAGAGGTTGTGCCCTCGGATCTGGATATTAATATTGAGGTCGAGCAGGACGAAGAACTCCCGGTCCCGGGGCCGAAACGCGTTCGGGTAAAGGTCAAGCCTGTTAATAAAGGTGATGAACTGGACGACAGTATTCTTCCATCTCCCGAGACTCAAGTGAACCGGCGGAAATTGATCCGTTCATCGAAAATTAAAGCTCAAAATGAAGACAGAGAAGAAGAACTCCTTTTGAGTGATGATTCTGACGAGGATGGCCACAGGCAGGCCCGTAAGAGTCATTCGGATTCATTGGAAAAACGCGTGGATCGAATGGAGTCGCTACTCAAACAGTTACTCGCGGCACAAACTCGCAAAAACGTGAGGATTCAAAGCAAAACTCAACCTCCGCATATCACAGTTTTTGGGACTCCGGAGTTGTCCCATACCGCAAGTCAGAGAAGAAATACATCAATCAAAAATACCACACCTGTTTCCGGGATTGCAATCGGTTTGCCAGGACCAACTCAGCTGCATTCACCAAAGTCACACTCGCGTTCAGGTAAGGAAATTAAAGGTCTAGGTGATCCGGCTGTGATCGAAAAAATCGTCCAACATCTGCAATACGAAAAGAGTGGCAGAGACTTAATTATGAAAAAGCAAGCTGAGATTGAGCGTCTTACAAAAGAAGTGGCACAACTCAAAGCGGCTTTCGAACAGATCGAACAACTCAAAGCGGCCCTCAAGAGAGCAGAAGAGGCTAAAGCGAAAGCAAGATATTGATCATGCAAAGCAGGGACCACTCGATGTGCTTATACAAGGTGAGACAGGTCACTGAAAAAGATTTTCAACCTTAGTAAAAAATGATGTCCGGGTAGTCCAGTTTGCCCGGACTTCTTTTTTGAGAGATTCAAGAAAAGTTTGGGTTGATGGGAAAGATTCATTCAAGTGATGATTAGCATTTAATTGTTTTGCGCTTTTTACCAACTCGACCTGCTGATTCGATCTTTTCAATGTATGTCAAGGCCTGTGGAACTTTGCACGCGGTATCGCCCATGTCGACCGACACAACACCTACTTTCTTTGCGACCTGCTTAGCCTTTTTCAACAGTGGTTTAACGTAGGAACCCACGGCTATGACAAATCCATTCATTGTGTAACGAACTTTATTAGGTGCCTGGTGAACTTCTCTGGCAACTCGATCCAAGAGCGATTTAATTTCCTCCAGATCTAAGTCTTCATCAGGTGTTGTCGCTATGATGCCAGTGTAGGTATTCCAACCACTACTCGCAATCGACTCCGTCTTGGATCGAATCCATTTCATGGCCAGCGCCTGAGCATGAGGGCTTTCGCTGGCAACTCCAGGGACAGTATACTCCGATAGCATGGCACATGTTGCTGTTTTGGCCCATGATTCCAGTTGCTTTTTTGTCATTTGTGAGCCATCAGCCACAATACCGGCTAGGTACATGGCATCGTAATTTCCTGTCTCATATAACTCGCAGGCCAGTGCTTGGTTTCCTTTGATTTTCTTGGCAATCAATTTGAGATCAGCAATCTTCACACCAAACGTGTCCTCCGGCATCCCATGACGTGCGTAGGTCTTTCGAGTCTGTGCGTCGCCTTTTTTCTTGAGCTCGACCATAACCTGTTTTACAGTTTTCATGTTATGTCACCTCACAAAGGGAAAAGATGTGATTAGTCACTCAAAATTAATCACATTCAATGTATCATAAAATAAGTAGATTATGAACTAATTCGAGCAAAAGTTGTCAGTGATTGCTGTTTTGTACTCTTTCAGTGGTCATCGGGTCTCCTTTGAGTTATATCGAAGAGGCAAAATCTTCAATCGATTCCATCAGCTTTTTCTCATTGATCAATCGAAATGAATTTTCGATTGTTTTTGCTGTTCTGATACGATCCAGTCTGAAGCATCTGGCATCGTTTCGAAGATGATCCCAGGCCATTACATACCACACAGGCCAATTCAGAAGTAAATAATGTGGTTCAATGATGCGCTTCGTTTTTTTCTTTTCGGCATCTTCATAAGTAATTTTGAGTTCCTTCATTTCAAAGAACGCTTCGTATACAGCATGCCCCTTAATCGCCGCCACGTTTTGAAAATCCTCCAAAACCTGTTGAGAGGCCAATTCGCCGACCAGAATTCTTCTCCTTAAGGCTTGGATTCTATCTCTTTGTTCCTGTGGGAAAGAGACAGATATCTTATGTCGAATTGCTTTTAAATTTCCAAGAAAGATAGGAGAGCCAATTTTTTCCATGACTGCCATACTGAGCAATAAGTCGATCACCTCACGGTAATTGAGATTGAGCCGGCCAATTCCCCAATGGCGGCGCAGCCATATACCCCCACCGCGTCCCTGACTTGCTTCTATGGGGTAACCTTTGTCTCTTAATACATCCAGATCGCGCATCAAAGTGCGAGGAGTTACAGAAAGGCGATTGGCAAGGTCGGAAACAGTGTAGAATTCTCCTGCTTTGAGCAAGCCAATGAGTTCATCAAGGCGTTCGAGTCTGGATAGTATTTTTTTACGTCCCATGTATAAAATATGACATATTTTGTCTTATTAGTCAATTATCATTCATCATCGAAAATCAAACCAATTCAGTGTGTGCTGTTTTGATGTCTTAGAAAATAGTTCTAATGAGTTACTTTTATCATTTTAAACTGACTAAGTAACTTTCGATCAGAAATAAAAGTGTAATTCTAGAATAGGAACGAGATGATTGAGCCGTTTAAAAACATGTTTAACAAAAAAATAATTGTTGCTATGGGGGCACATTTTCAGAGGGCCTGGCCTGACTTTGATTGCAGTGGGTTTACGAAAATGTCGACTAAAGGTCTCAAAAAATTAGAGCTTAAAGAACGCTCCGCACAAATTACTGAAGCGCTTTGCACTTTTTTGCCTCGTGATTTTGAAAAAGCGGCTTCCGTGATGTTGAGCAGTCTTGCTGAGGAGAATGGAGGTGATGTTGACGATCCAGTCAACGCAGAAAGTGGTATCTCTGGTTGGGGGGTGATGCCTATGGTGGAATATGTCGGCCTTCAGGGACTTGAGCACTTTGACCTTTCCATGTCTTTGTTTAAGGAAATGACCAAGCGGTTTACTTCTGAATTTGGCATTCGACATTTTCTTTTAGCAGAGCCCAGACGCACTTTATCTGTGCTGAAAAAATGGGCCAAAGATTCGAACTATCATGTACGTCGTCTGGTTTCGGAAGGCACGCGTCCACGTCTTCCCTGGGCGATGCAATTACCCGGTTTCATTGATGACCCAACCCCTATTTTGGCACTACTTGAAATCTTGAAGGACGACAAGGAAGAATATGTACGACGTTCTGTTGCCAATAATTTGAATGATATTGCCAAAGATCATCCGGATCTTGTGGCAGAAATTGCGAAAAGGTGGATGAAAGATGCAGAAAAAAATAGAGAAAAATTAGTGCGGCATGCTTGTCGTACCTTGATCAAGCAGGGACACCAGAAGACTTTAAAAGCGCTTGGATACGGCACACTCAGAGCAGAGCTTGAAACGTTTGATATTTTGACGCCATCTGTCAATTTTGGTAATGAGCTCAAGTTTGAAATTTCTTTGCGATCTACTTCCACAAGACCTCAGAATTTGATCATTGATTATGCAATTCATCATCAAAAAGCAAATGGGACCACTACTCCTAAGGTCTTTAAATGCAAAACAGGAATTCTGGAACCTTCTTCAACACTCAATGTCTCACGAAAACATCCGCTCAAAAAAATTACGACACGAGTTTATTATCCAGGCACACACCGCATTGAAATTTTTGTGAATGGGTCTTCATTTGGTGCTAAAGATTTCGAGTTAATCATGCCGTAAAAAGAAATTTATTGTCAACGATGAGTCATTTCAAATAGCCAAACTAATATTTAAAGAAAGAGTTCTATTATGATTATGTCTGAAAAAGTGATTGTGGAATGGGCTCCTTTTACTCTTGCCGAAGGTATCAGTGAGCCGGCGTTGCTAAAGGCCTCTGAAGCTTTACAGGAGGGTTTCCTGCGCAAACAAAAGGGGTTCTTGAGAAGAGACTTACTGAAACGTGAGGGACGACAATGGGTCGATGTCATTCACTGGGCCAGTAAGGAGGATGTATCGGCTGCCATGGAAGCTGTAAATGAAAGTCCAAACTGCCAAGCCTATTTCCAATTGATGGAAAACATAGAAGCTGCTGAAGGGGATATGGTCCATTTCATAAAAGTACGCAGTTGGGAGTAGCACGGTTTAAAGTGAAACATCCAAGACAACTCTTATCGAATTGTCTTGGATGCATTCTTTTTCAGATTTGTACGAGACTTGCGATTAAGAATTGACGTTCAACAATCCACAGGCTTCTGCATAACCAGGAGATGGTTTACCATATTCGCTGGCAGTGACACGAGCAAGGCCTACGAGTTGGCGCCAACGGAACGCTGCTCGCGTATTACGGAATTCCTCATTCACCGTGCTGTAATACTTTTCGGCGTGCAAGGCACCATCTTCGCTGGTGGCGTATCGCAGCAAAAGATCGAATACCGGACGCGCGCTATGTCCAAGTTCTCCATAACGATGAACCACAGCTGCAGCACGGAACTGGTCCTTATCGCGAATGGCGGCTTCTACTTCTTGAATCAGTGTTGCTGGATTCTTTGACGTAATCTGCTCAATCTGTTCATCGAGCGGATAAGATACCGCATTCAGTTTGCTTTTGTATCTGCCAGTGGCTGTATGATAAGCCCCAACAATTAAGCTAGCGAGCATATTCCGCTTGTTGCTTACACGGGCAATATTCCGCCAGGCGTTGGCCGAATCGGAAGCATGTACGCCAACAGAATCCCCATGTACGCTGCCAATCGGTTTATCGGGGCGTGCCTTCGTGCGACCCTGGTCGTGCAGGACCAGAGCATTCGAGGCGAGGGAGATTGCCTCTCCGATTGCTTCAGGATCAAAACCTTCTGCCAGGGCCGCAGCAGCAGCGTCGGCGGCTTGTTCTGAGCTGCCATGGTAGATCGTTTGAGCGAGCGATTCTACCCAGGCATCATCTGCTTTTCGCTTCCCAATTGGTTTACTGAGCAAACGGTATTGGTCAAGAAGCATGGGAAGCACGGTCCGAATTTTTGATGGTTGACGCTTCGAGTTGACAATACCTTGTTCCGCTTTCACACAGAACCTGACCGATTGACGAAGGAGGCTGTGTGCGTGTTCTTGGCCGACCATATCGAGCATTGCCCACGCGCGCCAGGACAAAACAACACGATGAACGTTGAGTTCATCCTGAATCGCGAACTGTAAATGGTTGAAGGCTTCACCAATGGGCCCTTGCGCCTGTGCGGCGAATATACCTTCGGCTTTGTCGTAATCAGCACTACGAGTTGCTGCCTGCAACAGTGGTCCACCGGCACTCCCTTTCGGCAGAGTTGTTGCCTTCACAGGATGGAGGACTTCATTTTTGTGGTGCCCCGTTTCCTGAATCCGTGAGGTGTTTCGATAGAGTACTTTCAATACGGGAAGTGGCTTGAGTTCCGTAGGCAGTTGTTGGGCCATCTGGTAGGCAGGTGCAAGCGCCATAAACGTATGAAATCCTGTATAATCCTGGCCGCCAAATGATCGCGTATTTGCAAGAGCGGCAGCCGATATTAAAGTCTGCAAATCGGTACCAGAATTTAATTTTTTGACCAGCATTGTTTGCAGTTTATTGAGCGGTGTTTCCTGCAAGGCTGCGACCAGGGGTTCCATGTTCCCAAAAGTAAGCTTCTTAGAGTCATCATCAGCGAAAGCAGGAGAAAGTCCGAGATCAAGCGCGAGTGATGACCCTACGCTTCCGATCAACATACCTCGTCCGATGTCTGCCAGAAATTCGCGGCGGCTGTTCGAGTTCATTTTGTTTCTCCTACTAATGTGATGGATCGAAAATGATAAGCACGGATCCAATTTTCCTATTGCCGAAAACAGAGTCGAAGTCTACAGATTTCCTGCTATATAAGATAACGCAGACGCGTTACATCGTTCCTTTATGAGTTATGTAGGAGGGGACCTCTGCTTATGAACTGTAATATGCTAAGTCTTTCATTAGAAATTGCTTACGACAAATTGCTTCGCGAATGTAACGCTTGTGCGTTATTATCATTTGGAGTACTACAAACGAGTTCGGTAAGATAGGACATAAGGAGTTAATTCATGGCGTCTTCGATTTGTCCGAGAGCTGATGAACTGAAAGCCTTTGCTGTCGGTGATCTTCCTGAAGCAAAGTTGGAAAAGATTGCAGCCCATGTCACTGATTGCCAACATTGTGATTCTTCACTTCAGAATTTAGATGAATATGCCGACGGTCTTGTGACTGAGCTAAAATTCCTCAATGCGGATCGAGCTGAGGATCAAACACTTAATGTTCCACAAAAACTGGTTGAAGTGGCCAGGAGTGTTGGTTACCAGTATGAAGATGGCGAATGTTCTGATGTTTTACTCGATTCAGGACATCGACTGGCTCGCAAACTGGCCGAAGGACCATGCCGATTGGGACGATTCGAACTGGAAGCTGAGCTGGGAGTTGGTTCATTCGGTTATGTTTTTCGAGCCAGGGATGTTGAGCTAGACCGAATTGTCGCTTTAAAAGTACAACGTGCTGGGATTTTTGCCGACGATGAAGAAATCGAACGCTTCTTCCGCGAGGCTCGCAGTGCGGCTCAGCTCAAACATCCAGCGATCGTCGCAATCTACGACACGGGCCACACTGAAGAAGATGTCTGTTATCTCGTTACTGAATACATTGAAGGTGAAACCCTAGAAAGCCAGATACAGGCTGGTAATATCGACCATAATCGTGCTGCTGAGTTAGTCGCTGAGATCGCAGATGCGTTGGCCTATGCACACGAACATCACGTGATCCATCGAGATATGAAACCATCAAATATCTTGATTGATGCCGAAGGTCACCCCCACATTGCAGACTTTGGACTAGCGAAGCGCGATAACGGCGACACGATGACTTCCGAAGGCCGTGTCATGGGGACGCCTGCGTATATGTCTCCCGAACAAGCGCGAGGTGAATCGCATGAGGTAAACGTTCACAGCGACATTTATAGTCTTGGGGTCATCCTCTACGAAATACTCACGGGCGAACGGCCTTTTCAGGGAAATCGACGGATGCTCCTGCTGCAGGTACTCGAAGATGAACCACGTTTTCCAAGACAACTGAATGACCAAATTCCCCATGATTTAGAAACAATCTGCATGAAAGCGATGGCGAAAGCTCCTGCGCGAAGGTATCAGAGTTCTCGTGAATTTGCCGATGATTTGCATCGTTTCCTTGCTAAGGAACCAATTCTCGCGCGTCCGGAAGGATACGGCGAACGATTATGGCGCTGGTGTCGTCGGTATCCTTTTGCAGTCAGCCTGTTCTTGGCAGTCGCTATAGGATCGGGAGTGGGAATTGTCTATCTATCGAGCTTGTCCGAGTATTTTGTGAGGCAAACGGCTCTCGAAGGTGCGCGGATGGAAGCGGCTATGTTGGACGAGACCTGGAGATTTTACAGTGAGTTGATTGATGGGTTAAATCGAAATAAAGTTGATGTGCGAATTTCACCACATTATACACCTCAAGATGGCATATTACCGCTACCAGCAACGTTTGCCATCGACATGGGAGAGCGCATCAGCCACACTGATGAAAATTTGAGCGCCCGTATTTATAGTCGCTACCCATGGCCGAACAGAAAAGACGGTGGCCCTCAAGACGAATTTGAACGCAAAGCATTGGATTGGTTGGAAGAAAATCGGAATGGTTCTGCGCAGCAATTTAAAGAGTATTACGAATTTCGTGAGATCGACGGACATCGTTGGTTATTATTTGCCAAGCCTCGTCTGATGGAAAAAAGCTGTCTCAACTGCCATAACGACGCCAAGAGTAAAAGCCCCAAGAAGGATTGGCATGTTGGTGAGGTCGGTGGTGTTTTCAAAATTGGACGTCGACTCGACCGTGACATCGAAGCTACGAGAACTGGCCTTCGCGGAGCGTTCATCTTGATGACCTGTATTGCAGTTGTTCTGTTGGTGATCGGAGTTTGTGTCGTGAGTGCCAAATCACGTCGCAGCCGTTCTTTTCGATTGTGATACTCAACTTTTAGAATACTCAGCATTAAAGTAGAAAACGATATGACTCGAACCGATGACTCACAAAAAAATAGTGTGCGAGTTGGTTCTGTCTCAACATCTCGAAGTCTGTTGTGCAGGCTGAAAGAAAATGACTCGAAGGCTTGGGATAGTCTGGTCGAGTTATACGCACCTTTGGTATTTTATTGGTGCCGGCGGCTCAATGTACCAGAACAGGATATCGTCGATATTTTTCAGGATGTATTTCAGTCACTTGCCAAGAACATTAATCAGTTCCATAAGGATCGTCCCGGGGATACGTTTCGTGGTTGGATGCGGACGATTACACGTAACAAAGCCTATGATCACTTTCGTAAAACCGGTCGCCAACCAGGAGCGATCGGTGGTACCGAAGCCTACAAAACACTTTCACAATTTCCTGATGTCGAATGGGACGACGATCAAAGTGATGGCAATGAGATCCACGACAGTTTATTTCTTCATTCGCTCGAACTGATCCGCGAGGATTTTGCCAAACAGACTTGGGAAGCATTTTGGCAAGTTGTTGTGGAAGGGAAGACTCCCAGGGAAGTCGGTGAGGATCTGTCAATGCGCCCTGGGACCGTGCGTGTTGCCAAATCGCGAGTCCTTCATCGCTTGAGGCAGGAACTGGGTGATGTTCTGGATTAAATACAATTTTCAAATTAGTCTAAAAGTCGGGTATGGTTCATTTCAAATTGTCCCTGGAGCTTATGATTAGTTTGAGGTATCGGTTTGGGGAGTGTGAAGAAAAAAGTAGAACCCTTATTGCCAGAAGATTCAACCCAGACTTTTCCCTGATGTGCTTCAATGATTTTTTTGACCATCGCCAGTCCCAATCCTGTTCCCTCATAGTCACAAGTGTTGACAGCACGTACTAAGGGATTAAAAATTCTTTGCTGTTCTTTTTCAGGAATTCCAATTCCATTGTCTTCGACCATGACAACAACAAACTGGTCTTCATTTTTTGTGCTAATGCGTATGACAGGTGCATGATCTTTTACATATTTGCATGCGTTACCAATGAGATTCTGAAAGACGGTCGCCATCAAATCTGAGTCAGCATAAACGTTATCCAAGTGGTCAATATCTATGGTTGCATTTTGATCTCGAATCTGCAATTCCAGAAGCTGGCATACAGAATTCAAGACTTTGTCGAGAGAAATTTGTTCTCGGTGCAAACTTTTATGCCCCAGCATAGAAAATTCAAGTAAATCATCGATCAGTTTTTTAAGACGACCGGCGATTGAAGGCAAACTATGGAGCATTTCCCGTACAGAAGATTCCATCTGGTTTCCTGCTTCGTCAATCACAATTTCACTGATCATCTTGATGTTTCCCAAAGGAGCTTTTAAATCATGTGAAGCAGCCCTGGCAAATGCCTGTAAATTGTCGATTTGAAGTGCAAGAGACTGTATTTGCCGCTTGCGTTCGAGAGAGTGAAAAATTGCACGAGAAAGTAGTGGCTTGGAGATCTCGCCTTTAATTAGATAATCTTGTGCTCCTTTTTGAATGGCTGTGTAACAGAGAGCTTCATTCTCCCATGTCGATAAGACAATGATTGGGATGGCGGGGGATGTTTTTTGAATCACTGAAATCAAATCGAGAGCAGAATTATTAGGTAAACTCAGATCAAGAAATACAACCGAGTAGTTATCTTTTTTCAGACAATCACATGCTTCATCTGTCGATGTGACGTGTGTTACTCTATCATTTTTACTATTGCTGATTTCATTCAACTGAGCAATGACTCTTTTGGCACGTTCTGTTTTCGCTTTCACCAAAAGCACCTTGAGCTTTTCAAGTTGATTGTCAACATTCATGTAAAAATCGCCTGCTTTAAAAGATGAAATATTATGAAATAATTAATAATAAAAAGCATTTATAAAACCTGAGAGTAATCTAAGTGAATCACCTTTTTTGCGAAACTGATGCTATGATTATCGTAAACGTAAGTTAGAGTTTGTGCTCATCAGAATCGGAATGTTATGTGAAGTACGCTTGCCTCAAAATGTCAGAGTTCTCAAGTTGTCACTTGTGAAGTTAAATTGAGTTTAGTTGTCAATGACTGAATGTAAGTTCTGATACAACTGGTGCCAGTACGATACAAGACGTTGAGCTGATAGAAAGAGGTGATCAAAATCTTACGAGTTTAAAATGTACTCGTTTCCATGAGAGAGCGTACTGTTAGCGCTTTAGATTCTGATTAGAGTAACATTCTGTGCACATCAACGAAGGGAGCCTGTAACTATATCAATATTGAGACATTGATATGAATGGAGGCAAAAAACTCAGACTTTACTTTATCTGTTCGCGTACATATAAAGTGTTCAGATTAATGATGTTGAATTTGAAATGAATCAGCGGAAGATAAATCCCAGACTTTTTTGTAAACCGGATAGGGACACTCTTCGAGGAGTTCGCCCGGTTTTAGAAAATCAAAGGCTTCGTGATAAGAGGCCATTTTAGTGCGCCCCGTTCTCAAGTAGACATGCCAGGGGCGTAGTTCACTGGGATGATCGAGACCTGCGGCCGCGATGACATCGGCGAATGCTTCCATTGTATTATGATGAAAGTTAAACGTGCGTGTACTTTTATCTTCGACGTTCAATGCCTTCTGACGTCCTGGGTCTTGAGTGGCAACACCGACAGGACACGTATTCGTATGACATTTCTGAGCTTGAATACAACCGACCGCCATCATGAAGCCTCGTGCGGCGTTACACCAATCAGCGCCGATAGCCAAAGTGCGAGCGAGTGTGAATGCAGAGCTGACTTTTCCAGAAGCGGCGATTTTGATTTTATCTCGTAGATTGCAACCTACGAGCGCGTTATGCACAAACATTAAACCGCCTCGTAAAGGCATTCCCATATTGTCAGAGAACTCTAAGGGAGCTGCACCCGTACCGCCTTCACCACCATCGACGGTAATGAAGTCAGGCAAAATCCCCGTCTGGAGCATTGCTTTACAAACGCTGAGAAATTCACCAGGGTGTCCAATACACAGTTTGAAACCAACTGGTTTACCTCCCGATAAGTCACGAAGTTGTGCGACATATTCGCACAATCCAATGGGGTTGCTGAACGTATTGTGGCCGGGAGGAGAAACACAATCTTGTCCCATCAGAATTTTTCGTGTGGAAGCGATTTCCGCTGTGATCTTTGCCGCTGGCAACACGCCGCCATGTCCTGGTTTTGCGCCTTGTGAGAGTTTAATTTCGATCATTTTCACAGCATCGTGGCTGGCCTGTTCTTGGAATAAGTCGGGATTGAACGTTCCATCGTTATTTCGACAACCAAAATAGCCTGTACCGATTTGCCAGACAAGATCGCCACCATTCTTTAGATGATAGGGACTCACTCCACCTTCACCTGTGCAGTGGTAGAATCCGCCCCTTTTTGCTCCTGCATTCAAAGCCAATAACGCATTCGGACTGAGTGCTCCAAAACTCATGGCTGAAATATTGAGAATAGAACAGGAGTAGGGTTGTTTGCATTCAGGACCGCCGACTGTGGTACGGAATAACTCTTTCGATTTAGGACGCGGTGCCATGGAATGATTGAGCCATTCGTACTCATCACCATAGATATCCAACTCTGTCCCAAACGGTTTCAACCCGTCAATGTTTTTCGCGCGTTCGTAGATGAGCGATCGCTCATCGTTATTAAAAGGGCGGCCGTCGATGTTGCTTTCGACAAAGTACTGGTGAATTTCGGGGCGGATCATTTCAAAGAGAAAACGCAGATGTGCAATGATCGGATAGTTGCGTGTGATGCTATGACGTGTTTGGACCAGGTCCCAGGTGCCAAGTAAGGCTAAGGGAATCAGCATGAGTAACGACCAGAAAAAATCATGATCTACTGCGAGGCCCAGAATCAGGCTTAAAACTGTTAAGATGATCGTCAGAATGTAAACCAAATATCTCATTGAATACACCAATCAGGGACAATGACAAAAGTGATAAGAAATAGATTGAATGACGAACAGATCAAGTGATTTACTGAGTTGGGTTTTTGGGTACGTCCTCTTCCGGAGTGACACCGCGTGTTAACAGAAAATCAACAATCAGGTTTAGCTCAACAGACGACATGGAACTTGCAAACGCAGGCATATTATGGCCACCATTATTGATGCGAATGATAATGTCATCACGAGTCAGAAGTTTTCCAATCTCTGTCAATTCCGGTCCACGATGGCCTCCATATCCACCAATGTCATGGCAATACAGACAACCTTTGATATGCATCAGCTTGGCCCCTTCTGCGAGAGGTCCCTTATCGGTACCGACGACAGAAGCGGGTAGTTCTTTTACATCAAAATCGGGCGACCACGGTTTTTTATATCCATAAATCGTAAGCACAATGAATGCCATCGAGATGAAAATGACAGCGCCCCCCGCCCAGGGACGTTTCGAAGGAGCGCGGTGTCCTTTATTTGAGATCAGCGGCAAAAAGAATAAGACGATGAAACCGACAACGGGAACTCCCAGAATCACCCAAGTCTCAAGTTGAGGAGGGAGTAGCGAGAGCACTGCGAAATACCACAAGAAGTACCAGTCCGGCAGGGGATTCGCGTTGATACTACTGGGGTTAGGCGGAGGATCTAGCGCGGGAGGTCCCAGAAAAATAGAACAGGCCATGATGACGCCGACGATGAGCGTCGAAAAAAGCACGTCGCGCCACATCGCGACCGGCCAGAAGGGAACTCCCGTTTTTTGGATTCGCTCTTCATAGGCTTCTTTATAAGTGTCAGGGTCAATTGGCTCGTTAACGTCAGGCATTTCTGAAATGCCATGTCGCATGATCAGCAACATATGCAAACCAATGCCGGCAATAATAATGGCAGGCATGATGAAGACATGCATCGCAAAGAAACGCGTAATCGTAGAACCGCCGACTGTTTCGCCGCCGAGCATGAAATGCGCAAGCGTAGGGCCTATATAGGGGGTGCGGCCCGCCATTTCTGCAGCAACGGTGACTGACCAGACCCCATTCGCATCCCAGCGCAATAGTTGGCCGGTAAATGCCATTCCGAGTACTACGAATAGCAGTACAACGCCACTCATCCAGTTCATTTCGCGTGGATATTTATAGGTGGCGTGCATGAATACTTGAACCATGTGGATCACAGCCAGCATGACCATTGCCGAGGCGCCGTAATAATGCATGCCGCGCACGAGACTCCCCAGAGGAGCAATATCGGTAATGTATTTCAAACTTTCATAAGTGTCTTCACCACCGGGAACATACGCCATCGCCAGGCCGATTCCAGTGACCACCTGCACGATAAATGCGCAAAGAGTGGCACTTCCGAAAATATACCACCAGCGCGCGTTGTCTGGCACGAGATGTACCATCAGAGGAACAATGTAATCGGTAAAACCAATTCGATTGTCGATCCAGTTCCAAGTTCGCTTGAGAGAGTTGTTGCTCATTCAGCCGGATACTCGCTTTTCATCAAAAGTGGTTTCATGTGAGCGTCGTTAAGGTCAGCGGAGTTGGTATTGTTTGTACTTCGACTTGGCCATTACGGACACGAACAGTAATTTTCTGAAGAGGTTCAGGAGGTGGTCCTGCTGCTACAGTTCCATCTTCATAATAAACGCCGCCATGACAGGGGCACATGAACAGTTTAGGGTCATCCACCCATCTGACGGGACATCCCAGATGGCGGCAATTAATTGAAAAAGCGATAAACTCTGTTTCACTCACGCGTCGAAGCCAGGCACCTGCCGTGGCAGTAACTCCCGCCCAGGCGACAGGCGACGGGTCTTCGTATTGGACCAGCACAAATCCGCCGACCTTGAAATCTTCAAGTTTGCCAACGGCTCGCCATTTCTCTTTTGGTTTTTTAAAAATGGGGGCGAGTACATATCCAATCACGGGCAAGGTAATGACGAGGCCGATCACCGCTGACAATCCGATCGAAAGCCGCGTCAGAAATGTTCTACGCGGATGCTGGCAACACGGTTTGTCAGATTGCTGTGGTGGTTGATTATTCAAGGCGTTTCACTCCATGAATTACGAATCTCATTCATCCAGGACCAGATTGCACCGACGATTACAGCCGCTCCGATCAAGGACATACTCCAATGTGTTAAAATTCCCCAAAGCATGAATGTAATGCCCATGGCGAGCGCGGCTGGAGCATACGTTGGTTCGATTTCCTGCTCTGTTAATTCCTGTTCTAAATTTTCCTGCTCGGGAGATTCTTGTAACTCTTCTTGATTCATGAGCGTGCCTCCCGGAGCGAGTTGGTTGTCCCAGCTGTTTGTGGTGTAAGTCGTTCCATTTCAGAATACCACCTTTTGAGTACGACCATAATGGCACAGACATAAAGTGAGCAGGGGGGGACCCACATTAAAAGTCCGCCTAATCGTTGATCAAGTGCGGGGGTCATTCCCTGGTCATAAAGCAGATGCATAATTCCTAATCGATCAACAGGGTTGGCAAATGCCGGGCAGATCGAAATGACGGTGAATGTAATATAGATCCCTAACAGTGTGCATCCGAGGCAGGCTGAGAACAGGTAAATCATGGCAAGTGGCGAAGGAAGGTGATAGCGTTTCAAAGGCGAAAATATGGGCCACCAGAATACGAGACCTGCGAGCAAAAATGTGGCATCGCGAAAAACTCCCAGCGCATAATTCTCTGTTGAAGCATTACAAAACGAAGGTACATGCCAAAACCACATGACACCTAAGCCGCTGAGCCAGCCTAGAAAAGGGACTGCCAACACATAACCCAGTCGGTTCATGAAGGGGTGGCTAAAGAGTGATTCTGTGGCAGATCTGGAAAGACTCAACAGGAGGAAGAGCGGTACGATCAGTAGTAGTAACAGATGCTGAATGACATGGGCGCTAAAGAGGTAACCATCAGACAAAACGCCAATGGGTGAGACATACGCCATCGCCAAAGTGAACATTGCGAAAATGAAATAGAGGCTGCGTTTACCTAATGCGCCACGTTGAATTAGAACATAGAGTCCTATCAGAGACAAAACCAGTAGCCAGACTGGTGAACTCCATTTCCATAATCCGCTTGTCAGATCGAAATACGAACTCATTGCAGAAGTCCCAGATAAATAATTCCAAAAACAAACAGCCAGACAACATCTACAAAGTGCCAATAGACGCCTACTGCGCCGAACACATGTGATTTTTTGGGAGTCAGATTCCCTTTGACTCCCATAACGAGCATCACGATCAATGCAAGGACTCCAGCGGTGACATGAATTCCATGGAATCCGGTGATCGTAAAAAATGTTGCTGTAAAGAGATCGGTATTAATTGTTACATTACTAGTTAACAAACCGGTATATTCCCAAACCTGTCCTGCCAGGAAGATGGTTCCAAACAGGATCGTCACTCCTAGCGAGAAGGTAAACATCGATTTCTTGCCAGCTTTTAAAAATCGTTCTGCGAGCCAGAAGGTCACGCTGCTAGAGATCAAGAACAGGCTAAAAATACCAGTTCGTTCCACATCTAATACGGAAGCGGTAACCATGCCTCCGCGATTGCGTGTGTTAAACACAACAAAAGCTATCAGTAATAACAGGAAGAAGACGGCTTCAGAAGCAATAAATGACCATGCCGCAAGTTTAGGTAAATTAAGTCGCTTGCCTTTGTCGGGTGGTGTCTGTGCGGACTTCCAATCTGCGTATTCGGGGTGGTTCATATCCCAAACGGGACGACGGCTTTTGATTTCTGGAAGCGAGCTAAAGTTTTCAGGTGGTGGTGGGGAAGTCGTCGCCCATTCCAGTGTGAACGCATCCCATGGATTATCACCGGCAATTTTGCCTTTGCGTAAACTGATCCAGATATTCCAAAGAAATACCAGTGTGCCGACAGCCATAAAGATAGCACCGATTGAAGCAATTCCATTTAAGAGTGCCCAGCCGGGATTGTCAGCGTAAGTATAAACCCGTCGGGGCATGCCCATCATTCCCAGAAAATGCTGGACCATAAATGTCATATTAAAGCCGAGGACCCACAACCAGAATTGCAGGATTCCCAATCGTTCGTTGAGCATGCGGCCGGTCATCTTAGGAAACCAGTAATAGGCGGCTGAGAACAAAGAGAAGACAAGTCCACCAATCAATACATAATGAAAATGGGCAACCACAAAATACGTGTCAGTCAATTGCCAGTCGATCGGGACGGCTGCGAACATAATCCCCGTTAAGCCGCCGATGACAAACTGCAGCAGAAAGCCAACTGCAAAGTGTAATGCCGTATTGAATTGGATTTCTCCGCCCCAGAGTGTGGCCGTCCAGTTAAAGACTTTGATGCCTGTGGGAATGGCAATCAGTAGGGAACCGATGGCAAAAAAGATATCGGCATACATACCCAGACCAACGGCAAACATATGATGTGCCCAGACGCCATAGCCGAGTAGCACGATTGCCACTGAAGAACCCGCTACAAAAGTGTAACCATAGATAGGCTTACGGGAGAATACAGGGATGACTTCGGAAATCATTCCAAAACCGGGCAGGATTAAGATATAAACTTCTGGGTGGCCAAAGATCCAGAAATAGTGTTGCCAGAGAACCGCAGACCCGCCGCGTGTGGGATCGAAAAATGCCGAACCAAGCCAGCGGTCAATTAACAGCATTGCCAATGCCGAGTTTAATGCTGGTAATGCCAGGATGATCAAAATGACCTGCATTAACATCATCCAGACGAATAGCGGAACCCGCTGCAAACTCATACCTGGTGCACGCATGCAGATAATCGTGGCGAAGATATTAATCGCTCCGGAAACGGAGCCCACTCCCATGATTAGTAAGCCAATGATCCAATAGTCAACACCCTGCAATGAACTATAGGCTTTGGTGGAAAGAGGAACATAGCTGAACCAGCCGGCATTGGGGGCTGAGCCTGTCAAGAAACTATAGTGTATCAGCAGAGCCCCAAAAAATAGCATCCAGAATCCGAAGGCGTTCAGGCGGGGAAACGCAACGTCACGGGCGCCGATCATCAATGGAACAAAGTAATTGGCAAATCCGGTTAAGACCGGCATACCCACCAAAAAGACCATGGTTGTGCCATGCATGGTAAATAACTGGTTGAACATTTCCGGCGAAAGTAAGGTGTTATTGGGGAATGCCAATTGCGCTCGCATTAACAATGCTTCAAATCCCGCCACAGCCAGATAAAAGACGGCGGTCAGAATATACATAATACCGATGCGTTTATGATCGAGTGTACTCACCCAGTCGAGCATGACGGTCGAAGTGACTGGAGGTTCGATACTGGCAAGTTCTGATTGTTTGATCGATCCTGTCGTCACTCGAGTGTCTCCAGGTAGGCTACGAGTTGTTTGAGATGCTCTTCATTTAACTTAAAGTTGGGCATTTTACATCCTGGTTTGAGTGCTTGAGGATCTTTTAACCACAGCGCCAGATTTTCCGATGAATTCTCGATCACACCTGCACCAATTTCTTTGCGACTGGCAAAATGCGTCAAATCAGGACCAAT
Organism: Gimesia aquarii; assembly: GCF_007748195.1. NCBI lineage: Bacteria > Pseudomonadati > Planctomycetota > Planctomycetia > Planctomycetales > Planctomycetaceae > Gimesia > Gimesia aquarii. The sequence goes on along the minus strand of NZ_CP037920.1, from coordinate 5,320,153 downwards.
CCTGGCTTTGGCTGGTGTGCCCTCAATCGTATGGCATTGTTGACAGGTCGCCTGGAAAAAGAACTGTTTACCAGCAAATGCTAACTGTTCATCAGCAGAGGCCAATGGAGAGAGTAATTTTGGTTGAGCGACTGCTTTGTTTTCACTCGCCAGCCATTGCTCATATTCCTCATTAGATACTGCATAAACCTTGAAGTTCATCCAGGCATGCTGAGCACCACAATATTCGGAACAGCGTCCCTGATACGAGCCGGGTGCATCGGCTTCCAGCCAAATGTAGTTTTCGCGCCCCGGAATGGCATCGATCTTTCGGCCAAGCTGAGCCACCCAAAAGCAATGAATCACATCATCAGAGGAAATCTGAACGCGTAGCTTTTTACCGACAGGGATATAAATTTCATTCGCTGAGATCACACCTGATTTTGGATATTCAACTTCCCACCACCATTGATGGCCGGTCACAATCAAATCGATTTCACTAATATCCGTTTTACCGTCAGGATCAGCCTTAGGAATCGCATTGAGAGTGATCACCAGATTCGCACTGATCGCGACTAGCCAAATCACAATAATCACGGGGCCAACCATCCAGGCAATTTCTGTTTTTTCGCTACCGAAATCCTGTTCAGGCAATGTTTGTTTTCTTCGACCACGTGAGATAGCGATCAAGATCAGGCCTGCCACAATCGCAAAGATGATCGCACTAATCAGTAGCACTTGAAGAAATAAGTCGTTAATTGCCTCTGCCTGTGGAGACGCGGGGTCAAGAACAGGAATCACAGAGTTCATAATCAATGCCTGGAGCTTGGTCTTCAAAGGTGTCTACTTTGTATTGACGGAGCAGTCTGATTCGTTACTGAGTGCAGTACATAGTGTGATTAATCGATGTGAATTGATCAATTTCTATTCAGAAAAAATCTTAGATGAATACAAAACAAAATCATATTGATAGAACCCAAATGAACTATCTTACCTAAGTCGATATGAAATGCAGAATGCTTTCATACCGGCAGTCTGAGATTCTACCTCATCTATTATCGTACAGACTGTAACATAACCTGAGAATTATTGAACAGCTTCCGTGTGAAATTCTTATGTGATCAACAATTTTTTGTAGTGATTTCTGCTCATCAAACGTTGGTTGATGGTATTTGTTCCAGAGTGGGTCTAGTGTGCCAATACGCCCAGAGAATGAAAAGACTTTGTAAGGGAAGCCGTATCAAATGTAACCAGGGAGGCGCGGGCATGATTTCCTGATGTAAATAGAGATGAATATTAGCGGGAAAAACCGCGATCAGTAACGCGATAATCCCCCAGGCAGCCCATATTGAGATTCGTGGAATACAGAGAGAGATACCCAGCCCGATTTCAAAGAATCCGCTCAGGTAAACCAACTCAAGATGCCAAGGTAAATAGGGAGGCATGATTTTCAGAAAGAAATCCGGATTCACAAAATGCATGACTCCTGCACCGACCATAAACAGGGCAAGGAAATATTTTGAGAACGTTTTCATTTCTTGTCTCTTTAAAACTCATACTTGAGTAGCGAGGGTGTGCTTGCCCCTCTATTTAAAGGCAGAAGCAATGATATTTGACAGACTGACCAATCGCCAAGGTGCTTTCGACCGAATCCCGGTCGTTAAAATTACTGCAAAGCCATCACGACGGCGGTCCATCCAGACCATGGTACCTGTGGCTCCAGTATGACCAAAGACACTTCGGTCAAGAAGATTTCCCCAACTGCCACTCTGGCCAGGGTGATTCAATCGCCATCCCAGTCCCCATGGTTGAGAGCGACGAATCGGTTCGGGCAGGTCAGGGTAATCATTGAGCCGGTTCGTCGTTGCCATTTCCATCATCGATCGGGAAAGTAGTCGCACGCCGTTCTGTTCTCCGTAGTTGAGCATACATTGGCAGAGGACGGCCATGTCTTCAGGAGAACTAAACATGCCTCCCCAGGGGACGCCGAGGTCCTGCCAGTAATTGCTGTTCCAGCCAAACTTGGAACCAATCTGGTACTCTGGTGTTTCAACACGCACAAGACGTTCGCGCGGAAAATCACCACGTCCAAGCCAGGTGCTTTGCAGACCCAATGGATTGATGATTTCATCTCTCACATGTTGGGCAATCGTTTTTTTGGTGATGCGTTGCACAATTTCCGCAACAATCAATGTTCCCATACTTTGATAACTGAGCCCAGTACCTGCAGGTTGGAAGAGAGGCACTGTGTCATAGATGGCACCACGAATAAATTTCTCTAAGGGAGCCAGTGACTGACGCAAGGCAACGTTGTTTTCCAGCATATCAGGCATACCTGAAGTATGCGTAAACAGGTGATGCACCAGAATCGACTCCTTATGGTGGGCTGCGAAGTCGGGAATGTAATTCGTGACAGGGACCGTTAATACCAGCTCACCACGTTCCACCAATTTCAATGCACTCATGTAGACAATTGGTTTGGTAATTGAAGCAAGAAGGAACATGCCGTCTCGTCGAACGGTCTCCGCGTTATTTTCCGGTCCCTGTTTTCCAAAGAACTGTGGTTCAACAATTTTCCCATGCCGTCCGACCACAATCGCAGCACCGGGAATGATGCCTGTAACCGTCCATTCTGTTAGTAGTTTTCCCGCTTGCTGTATCCGTTCTCCATCGAGGTTGATCTCCTGGGGTTTTACAATGGGAAGTGAAGTCATAATGTGAGTCCTCAAAGATGATCGTTTGTGTTGACTCAGGCCAACTCATTCACCATGATCAATCTAGCAGCATTCGTCAAGCGATTTTAAGTGCGACTACCTATCCCGATGAGATTCAATCAGAATAAGGTCAATTTGATGATCCAGAATTTTTCTGTCCTATTCACTCTCTTTTGTCAGGTACTTTGGTTAGCAAGTTTAAAGGCGGCAGAGTTACCTGCTCAGAATGGAACCGTTTCAATCGAAACTCAGGAATGGCCATTCAAGCCAGGACCACGTTCGGTCAAAGTGTATCTCTATTATCCCGGTAACAAACTGGCAAATGTGACTACAGAGACCGGTTTGATGCTCAACCTGCATAATTGGGGGGGAACCAATACTTCGGGAGCCGGGAATCCGGCCGTACTCACTAAAGAACTAAACGTGATTGCGATCTCTGTGGATTACGTGCAAAGTGGTTCCTGGAAAACACAAGTCGGAGCACCTTATGATTTTGGATATTTGCAGGCCATTGATGCATTGCGGGCACTTTCTTTTGTATACCATGAATTGATCAAAGAAAAAATTCCGTTTAACTCTCGTCGAATCTATTCTTCGGGAGGTTCCGGTGGTGGGAATGTGACTTTGATGTGTAATAAACTGGCACCCCATACATTTACCTGTGTCGTTGATATTTGTGGAATGCCACGACTCACCGATGATATTGCATTCAACTTACCCGGCGGCAGTGTGTTGAATGCGCGTTACAGCCAGGATAAAAGTTCTGCCAGTTATTTGACGCCGGGAGCTCAAGAGATTCGCTACATTGGGAATCCCGCACACTTAAAAGTAATGAAAGATCTGGGGCATGAAACAAAAATTGTGATCATTCACGGAACCACTGACAGTTACTGTCTCTTTCCTGATGCAAAACAGATGTATGAAAATATGAAAGCCGCAAACCTGGATGTGGAAGCCAAATTTGTGACTCCCCAGGATATTGATAAGGTGGTTTTCAGATCAACCGGTCATTCGCTCGGTGATAGAACCAAGATGATGACGAAATTTGGTGGCGAATACATGATCCCCGGGCGAGAGAAGTTCCGCCTTCGTAAATCACCCACCGATTTTGAGTTAAAACAGGATGTGATTTACCCGACATCAGACGGACGTTTTGTGGTCTCATATGCAGATGGTAAACCTACCATCCATTTTGAACCAAAGGGCACACACTCAAAGGCCAATTCTGATCGAAATTAAAGCGACTTCTTTTGTGATTTGAATTTCAAACAGCTTATCACACTTTAAAGTCGATCAAGGCTTTAGGCGGGAGGGCAACACGCAGTGCATTCAGCACGGCCAGTACATCAATGACCTCCTGCGAGATAGCTCCGGCTACCGGTGGTAAGTATCCGGCTGAAGCGAGCAGCATACCCAGTATGCTCAATCCCATGCCTCCTAAAGCACTTTGCAGGGCGATCCGTCGCATACGACGGCTGATATGTAGAAATTCATCAATTTTTTGTAAAGAACTATCCATCACGATCACATCAGCGGCTTCGGTAGTCACATCGCTATTTTGACCAAAGGCGACTCCCACAGTTGCCGCCATCAGGGCGGGAGCATCGTTGATTCCATCACCCACAAAGATCGTGTTGGTGTCTTTTGTTTCGGTATTTACAATTTCCAGCTTTTGTTCGGGGCTCTGACTGAAAAAAACATTGTCGATTCCTACTTGATCCGCAAGATAGCGGACTTCAGATTCCCGATCGCCGGAGACGAGCATAGTTCGATGGATTTGATGTTGTGGTGAGAGATGATTAATAAAGGAGAGTCCATCGGTACGAGGTGTATCGCGAAAACGATAGATACCAGCATATTGGTTGTTGATCAGGATCACACATTCCAGACCTCCTGCCTGGGGTGGTAATTGATCTGCAAGATCGGGTTGTTGTTTGAGAAGTTTCTTGCGACTTGTGATCTGGATCTTTTGTCCGGCGACCGTTCCCTGCAATCCTTCTCCCGGCGGTTCGCTAATCTCAGTGGCATCATGAATCACGGTTTTGGCTTCCTGCATCGCAGTCATAATGGCGACCGCCAATGGATGCTTGGAAAATCGTTCCAGACTACCTACGAGGGAAAGGACTTCGTCTGGTTCGAATCCGGTTTCACATAACTGTTCCGTCAGTACCGGCTTACCATAGGTCAATGTACCTGTTTTATCAAAAATAATCGTACGGCAAGTGTCGGCAGTTTCCAACGCGGTAGGATCGCGAACAATGATTGCTCTGCGGGCTGCAAGAGAAATCGAACCGATGATGGCAACCGGAATTGCAATTAGCAGCGGGCAGGGGGTAGCAACAACCATCACCGCCAGGAATCGCACAGGATCACCAGAAAGGAACCAGGCCACCAGTCCAATCAAAACGGCAAGTGGTGTGTACCACGCACCAAGTTTATCAGCCATTCGTCTCATGCGGGGGCGATGCTGTTCCGATGTTTGCATCACCTGCATGATTTTTGCATAACGGGAATCCACGGCCCGTTTTTCCGCGCGAATCGTGAGAGCCGATTCACCATTAATGGCACCGGAGAGCACTTGAGATCCCGGTGTCTTGGACATCATATAGGGCTCACCCGTAAGATAAGATTCATCCATCACACCATGACCTTCGAGTACCACTCCATCAATGGGGCAAATTTCGTGTGGAAAAATCACTAACGTGTCGTCGATGGCGATTTGTTCCAAGGGAACATCATCAACCTTCGAATCGACTTTGAGATGAGCAATCGAGGGCATCCTTTTACTTAATGCTTGCAGCACAGAGGAAGCACTACGAACGGCATAGGCTTCTAATGCTTCTCCCCCGGAAAGCATCAATACAACCAGAGAGCCTGCGAGATACTCATGCAATAAAACAGAGACAACTATGGAAATTCCCGCCAGTAGATCCGAACCAAACTCACGATGGATTATTTTGACCAACAGTCCCCAAACCAGAGGTGTGCCGCCCAGGCTGAGGACTAACCAGAGCGGTATGTTCTGTGTAATTTCAGCGCTAATCAGCCCATAGCGCAACACCAGATGGATGGCGATCATGATGATCGTAAACAGGGCGATCCATGTTTCCAGAGATTTCCAGACAGGTGAACCCGGTCTCGTCGGATTGGGGTTTGACACGCTCAGCCTTTAATGAATGATACGATTCTTGTTTTATTCATATCTATAGAATACAGCACGACATTTCATACTGGAAACAAAAACAGCCCGGTATTTAAAACCAGGCTGTTTTTTTAATGGGAATACTATTTCTTTATTGAGGTAACCGTCCGGATTCTACTTTGGGGAACGCACCAGTACAGGCCTTCATAAACTCGACCAGATCTTTTTTATCCTGATCCGAGAGGTTCAGTTTTTTGACTTTGTCGCTGAGATAAGGATTCGGGTGGCCTCCCTTGTTGTAGTGCTCAACAACTTCCTCCAGAGTTTCAAAAGCTCCATCGTGCATATAGGGAGCGCTTAGAGCCACATTACGAATGGTGGGCGTTTTGAAAGCACCTTTATCTTTTTCCTGTTTGGTAACAACATAACGCCCCAAATCAGGGTTCTTGACTGTCATTCCCACGCCGAGGTTATGATATTTTTCGTCTGCCAGATTCGGTCCTAAATGGCAGGCAGCACAGTTTACCTTTTCACTAAAAAATAACGTACGTCCCCGCAAAGCACTTTTTGACATCGGGTTTGCTTTGGTTAATGCTAAAGCAGCCTTGTATTCCTCTTCCAGATCCTCAAGATCTTCTTTGTCCATTTTCAGGAACGGACGGAGCTGCTCCTGAAAATCAAAGGGTGATGGGCCTGTGACCAGGGTTCGTTCAAAGGAAGCGATGGCTTTGCCGATATTGTCAATCGTCACTCCCTCTTTAAAAATTTTGTCGAACTGTATCTGGTAGCCGGGAATCTCTTTGACTGTTTTTACAGCATTTTCGTGCGTATTTCCCATCTCAATCGGATTAGCGATGGGGCCGACCGCCTGTTCTTCCAATGAAGCGGCACGTCCGTCCCAGAATTGTGCACCACTGAGAATGCGGTTGTAGCTGACAGGAGAGTTACGTCCCCCTTCCAACCCCTTGATACCCACTCCAAATTGTGTATGACGTCCATATCCTTCATTGGGATGATGACAACTGGCACAACTGACAGTGTTATCTACAGACAGCCTTCTATCGAAATAAAGCTGTCTGCCCAGTTCTATTTTTGCCCTGGTGAGAGGATTTTCTTTGAGGCCTACAATTTGTGCGGTTCCCGCACTGAGGCCGAGTGGCAAACTTACTTCCAGGATTTCATGATTTTCTGATTGATTCAACCATTCCTTAATTTCTTTGAAGGTTAACGGGCCTTTCCCTGGAATACCGGATGTCAGATCACCCGTGCCTAACAGCACCTTGTTAGACTTATTTGCAGACACACCTTTCGTTTCTCCGGCATAAGCAACCCCTTGCTGGTCGATTTTATATTGAGCTGTCCCGATTGAAACTCCCAAAGCGAGACTGAACTTCAATAACAAAGCATACCGACCATGGTGCAATAATTTCATCATACTGTTTCCTTTGGGGAACACCCCGTAGTTTTAACAAAGTTGAATTTCTGAAAGAGAGATCAATCATCTGTTGACATATCAAATTATAGACATGCGAAAGAGGCATTTCAATTTGCAAAATCAAACAGCGAATGTGATCAGGTAAGACGAATGTGCACACAACGTGCAGGTTCGCTCATCTTAGCTGACTTCAGCGGGGCTGGTTTGTAGCAGTACCATCTCGCGATATTTTCCGTCTGCTTCCATAAGATCATCATGAGTGCCAATTTCCGTAATACGTCCTGCTTCAAATAGAACGATGCGGTCCGCATGCGTAATTGTGCTGAGTCTGTGTGCAATCACAAAACAGGTACGATCCTGCATTAATGAAGTCAGACTCGCCTGGATTAATCGTTCACTTTCTGTGTCGAGATTACTGGTTGCTTCATCAAAAATTAAAATACGTGGATCTGCCAGAATCGCACGGGCAATGGCCAACCGTTGTCTTTGTCCTCCACTTAGCTTGACGCCGCGTTCACCAATTAACGTCTGATAGCCTTGGGGAAGATCTTTAATAAATTCATGTGCGTTGGAAATTTCTGCTGCGTGTAGGATTTCCGCGTCAATAGTGTGACGGTCCCCGTAGCCAATGTTATCGGCCACCGTTCCATCAAAAAGAAAGACATCCTGTTCTACGACGCCAATGTGATTACGATAGCTTTCGACATCAAGCTCTGTTAAGTCGGAATTATCGAGTAATACACGTCCTGTGGTTGGATCGTAGAAGCGTGCGACAAGATTGCAGAACGTGGTTTTGCCGGCACCACTGGGACCGACGAGCGCAATGGTTTCACCCGGTTCAACTTCGATAGAGATATCCTGCAATGCAAATTGTTCTGAGCCGGGATATTGGAAACTGACATTTTCGAACGTGATCCGTCCGGAAATCTCTGATTTGCCAATCGTTTGCGCGGTGGATGATTCCATTTCACGGGGTTCTGCTAATAGATCGAGCACGCGGTCAAAACCGGAGAGACTATTTTGAAACTGAGCTGCGCTTTGAGCGAGTACCGCTAATGGACCCAGTAACATTAATAAATAGGCAAGAAACATCACCAGGTCACCTAAGGTGAGTTGTCCTTGTAGTACCTGCCAGCCACCATATAAAAGCAGGCATGCCGACGCGACGGGGATCACGGTTTCCCACACGATTTCAATGAGTCGCGACCACCACCAGGCGTACAATTCCTGGCGTCCCATCAAATGGTTCCCGCGTAAAATGCGGCTTGTTTCTGAACGCTGTCTGCCAAAGGCACGGACGACCCTCATGCCACCAAATGATTCTGTTGCCAAACCATCAACGTTCACGCGTTGCGCCCTGATTTTTCGATGCTGTGGTCGAATTCGACTGATCCACGTACGATGCGTCAGGTAAACCATGGGGACTAGAAACAGTGCGCCCAGGAGCAATCGCCAGTCCACCCAGGCCAGAATGATTAAGCTCCCCAATAATTGGATGATGGCACGCCAGGGGTTATAGAGCATCCCAAAAACCAGTTCACCTACGCTGCCGGCGTCTTCACGCAGAATACTGGCCGCCCCACCTGATTTTAATTCCTGAATACGATGCAAGGGGAGACGAACTGCTTGTGCAAATACGTCTTTTCTTACTTTCATTTGAATGAGTTTGGTTACGCGAGTCGCGTGCCAGCGCCCCCAGATTTGTAATCCGATACGAATCATTGAAATCAAAATGACGCTAATCGTGATAAAGACCAATAGTGGCCAGGGTTCATGAGGAATCCACTGAGGCGTCATCGGAGGGAGTGGGTTTTTATCCAGAACATAATCGACGACAAATTTTGTTGCTGCGGGAGGAATGAGTGCCAGGAGTGTGGCGATGGTCAAGGTGACCAATGAGAGAATGACGGACCAACGATGTAATTTTAGCAGATCGAAGAAGCTACGAACCAGTTCCCATGAAGAACGTTCTCGTTTTGAAGATTTTTTGCCCTGTTGGGGAGCATGTTCTTCATGAAATTCTGTTTTGTATTGTTCGAATTGTTTACGACTGGAATGCGATTTCGTACTCATCGATGAACTTTATGTTAGCGATATTTTTATCGATTACCGCCTTGAGCGATTCAATGGACCGTTTACTGAAAGAGGCTTACATCAACGCGAACGAAGACACACGAATAGTAAGCCATAGCTTGATTATATCCTTGAATACCGATGAAAGCGAACGGAGAGACGCTGGTAGGCAGTTCGAGACTATATATGAGGGTTGTTTTTGCTTGATTTGCAGGTTACCGATACAAGACAGTTAACAAAAAAGCAAATTCCAGGCATAAAGATATAGATTCAGACCGGTTGAGTCTGGCTTTCGGAACTACAAGAACAGCCTGATGCATTAATCTTGCATATATGCTAAAGACCTTTACATGTTCTTAATTGGTAATATGATCTTTGGGCTTATCGTCGGTGAGAGGTAAATCAATGGTATTCTCCTCATCTGCCTTTACTGTCACTTGCAGTCCGGATTTTTCCAGGTCACCATACCATTCCGGAATTACTGATACGGGTCCTGCGTTTCCATCGACGGCGTCTTCGGGCAAGCCTGAACCACCAGGACTGGTAAGGGCAGTGATCATAATTTTGTAATTACCGGGAATGACGCCATCGTCATCATCAAAGGTTCCCATTTCATAGAATCCATTGCGATCAATTTTTCCTTGTGCGGAGGGACCACCGCCAACGGGAACAAAGACAAGGGAGCCAATACTTAATGGTTTGCCGTTGTATGTCACAGTACCTGTTACAATCGAGCGTTTGGGATGACCGTCGCCGCAGCCATATGTTGATAATAAAACCACACAGACGAATGACAGGACAGTGCGAGATGGGTATGTCAAGTGAGTATAGGAGTGAGTTAGATTCAATTTCATCGCAAATACCTTATTACGTATTTCTATAAGAGGATGTTGAGATTTTTTAATTGACTCAAACAAAGTACGCAGTCAGGAGGGATGAGCAAGAAACAACTCGATCCCTCCTCTGTGACCATTTAGAGTGAAACTGTTAGAGGGGGTTTAGTTCCACTCACCGAGTACTTCTCCTCCAGCACGTGTTCCTAGAGATTTGAGCAATGTAAGATCGATGTTCTCGCTGATGAAGTGCACCGAACCATCGGCCATCATGAAGTGAGCTCCCCCAACGTGATAGCTGGTATAAGGCGTATGGTTCGTTCCAAAATCACCGCGATAGTTAATGGGGAATTGAATGTTCTTACTATCCAGAGTAAGTCGTCGCGTATCAGTATACCAATAGATGCCCCATGTCCAGGGTTGGATACCACCCCAACCTCGTTTCATCGCGCTAGACCAGCCTTGAGAAGAAGAAGATTCACCGAGCAAAATGGTATTTGTGAGTCCATCTGTGACATCGCGAAACTTCGTGTTACTCAGAGGGTATATTAAACCAGTGTTCGCCCATCTCCAGTTGTTTCCATCTGTAGGATTCGTAACGTCTTCAATACGACCTGCGCAACCTCGATAATGAAGTGCTCCATGAGTCACAATCCAGGGAAGTGTTGAATTGGTGATATCCGGAGATCGATCACCTAAAGCTGATGAGGGACAGGCAAGAACAGGGATGGGGCCCCAGATTTCCGAAGTTCCATTATGTGGTGCAGCGCTGATTCTCCATGGACCGAGTTCGGTAATGGGGTTTGGTGAGAACCCCTGCATTGACTGAAGCCGATTCGCTTCGTCCAAATATGGAAATATTTTAGGAACCCAGCCCATGTGGTAACCACCACCAGGATAACTTGGTGTGGGGTGACTTCCATTTGGTAAGCTTTTGAAAGTGTCATGGTAGTTGTGGAAGGCGAGACCGAGTTGTTTCATATTGTTTTTACACTGTGATCGCCTGGCCGCTTCGCGGGCTTGTTGCACCGCTGGTAAGAGCAAGGCAATCAGAATTGCGATGATGGCAATCACGACTAATAATTCAATTAACGTAAACGCCTTTCTTCTCACTAAATGATCCATTGTTCATTTCCTTTAAAAAACGAATAAATATATTTGGAAAACTGGAACTATGAGCGTCTGATTTTCTTAAACTTATAAAATCAAAAGTTCTGATTCGGAGAACTTTGATTACTCCTAAAAAAATAAGTCTTTTCTAGTAATTCATACACAACTTAATTAATATACAATCAATTATTAATATACATTAGTATTAATTATTTAATTATATAAAGTTAAGGGGGGTGGTCAACTTATTTTCAGCTATTCTTGATAATAAACAAAAAGCTACCAAAGTAGCTTTTTTTGTTATCTACTCAAACTTCATACCAAGTCAGCCTCGTATAGCAGAGCATTACCGGGTCATTGCAAAATGACGTGAATCCAGTCTACTCCCTGGAGGCGACTTTTAGTGGTTTCTCTGGACCTGAGGTAACCCCCTAAGTAACATGAAATTACTGCGTGTATGACTTTGCCTACCTCATGATTTCTTCACTTGGATATCCTTCTGTTTTGAAACCAATTGCCAGCCTTTTCAAACCATTAATAATCGTTTTCGTCTTATTGACTTTCGATAAGATCTGCCTGGCGGGTGAAGTGAACTTCAGTCGTGATATTCTGCCGATTCTGTCCGACCGCTGTTTTCATTGTCATGGTCCTGATCACACACACCGAGAAGCAGACTTGCGACTTGACCAACGTGAAAAGGCGACTCAGGATCGAGATGGAACGACTGTCATCGTTCCAGGAAAACCAGAGGCGAGTGAATTATTTGCCAGGATTACAACCAGTGATCCTGATCTCTTAATGCCACCCCCCGATTCTCATCGGAAAAAGTTAACAAAGAAACAAATTGCAACGCTTAAAAAATGGATCGCCGAGGGAGCAGAGTGGGGCAGGCATTGGGCATTTGAGAAACCGTTGAAGGTAGACTTGTCTTCTACCAAAGTAAATCCGATTGATGAGTTAGTCCAACGCAAACTGGCGGACGAGGGTTTAACGCTTTCACAACTGGCCTCAAAACGAACACTCATTCGGCGGCTTTCTTTTGATCTAACCGGATTGCCTCCGACATCCGAAGAAGTGGAGTCTTTCATCAATGACGAATCTAAAAATGCCTATCTGAAGCTCGTGAACCGTTTGCTGAAATCAAAACATTATGGCGAGCGGATGGCAATGTGGTGGCTTGATCTCGCGCGTTACTCTGATACTGATGGCTTTCAGGGAGATGCGACGCGTACCAATTGGCCGTGGCGGGACTGGGTTGTGGAATCGTTCAATGAAAATAAATCGTTCGATCAGTTCACGATTGAACAATTCGCAGGCGATTTATTACCGAATGCGACGCCAGAACAGAAGTTGGCTACCTGTTTTCATCGCAACCATATGACCAACGGCGAAGGGGGCCGCGATCCGGAGGAATCGCGAATTGATTATGTTATTGATCGGGTCAACACTACAGGGACGGTCTGGCTGGGATTAACTCTGGGTTGCTGCCAATGTCACTCTCACAAGTTTGATCCGGTTTCCCAGGCCGACTTTTACAGCCTGTTTGCGTTCTTTAACAGTATTGATGAGGACGGCAAAGCCGGTACGCGGGCAAAGCCTTATCTCAAGTATAAATCCCCCTTTGGTAAGCAAGCCATCCAAGAAGCGCAGCAGGTGGTAGATGAACGAAAACCATTAGAGGCTGCCGCTCGAAAACAGGCAGAACGAGAGTTTGAACCGTGGCTGGTTAAACAAACCGATCTAGTACAGCAGGGGTTTCAGTCTTGGCATCTGCCTCAAACCAGATCGTTGAAATCAATCGAAGGAACAGTTCTCACGCAAGAAGCGGATGGCACGGTTCAAACCAGTGGACCTAACCCCAGACAGGATGATTATCGCTTAATTGCTTCCACGAATTTACCACGTGTAACGGGCTTGAGGCTGGAAGTCTTTCCGCATACTTCGCACACGGATGGAAAATTAACCCGTGGTGCAAATGGTGAATTTATTTTGACTGATGTTAAGCTTCAGGTGCGTCGTCAGGGGAGTTCTCAGTTAAGGGATATTGAAATCTCCAGTGCTGTTGCTGATGTCGAGAAAAATGCCAAAGGCCGTAAGTACGGAAAAATCAAAGACACGCTGGATGATGATCCCCGTAATGGTTGGACGACGGAATCGCATGATCCGAAGCAGCGACATATGGCCGTTTTTGCATTAAAGGAACCGTTGGTATTGGACGATCAGGAAGAATTGATCTTCGTCATGTTACATCGTTCGACAGTGGGTAACGCGAACATTGGGAGATTTCGTGTGATGTTGACAGATCAGCCCGGACAAGCAGTGCGATCACTGAATCCGATGCCCCTAGAAGAATTGGCAGCAGTCAAGTCGGGTAAGGATTCAAAAATTGATGCGAAGTTGAGAAAGAGACTGTTGAATCAGTTTCTCGTTGATCATGCAGCTTATCAGAAGAGAAAAGCAAACCTGGATCGCGCGAATGCACAGCTTTCTAAAGTGAAAAAAGCGGCGGGTGACCTTAATGTAATGGTTTTAGCAGAGAGAAAGGAACCTCGCAAAACATTTATCTTGGAACGGGGTGTCTGGGATAAACATGGAAAAGAAGTGGTTCGCTCGGTACCAGAAGCCATTTTTCCGCTACCGAAAGAAAAAACAAAGGATCGTCTCGATCTCGCGCGTTGGTTAGTCTCCCGTGAGAACCCGTTGACAGCGCGGGTCGTCGTCAATCATTTATGGCAGATGTGTTTTGGTATGGGACTCGTTCGGACGCCGGGAGATTTTGGCTTACAGGGAGAACGTCCTACTCATCCTGAAGTGATTGACTGGTTAGCGGTAGAGTTGATGGAACACGATTGGGATTTACAGCATATCCTGCGTCTGATCGTGACCAGCCAGACCTATCAACAGAGCAGCAACGTTTCCCCCGCATTATTAGCCCGCGATCCGGAGAATCGACTGCTGGCGCGCGGGCCCCGGTTTCGTCTACCAAGTTGGATGATTCACGATGCGGTGCTACGAGCCAGCGGATTATTGAATCCGGTGCTGGGAGGTCCACCCGTCATGCCTTATCAGCCAGAAGGGGTTTGGGCGGAAATGTTCATGGGGCGCTATCGTTATGAACCCAGTCAGGGAGCCGCTCAGTACCGACGCAGCTTGTATGCGTTCTGGCGACGATCCAGCGCGCCTACATTTTTGTTTGATAGTGCACAACGTCGTGTGTGTGAAGTGCGTCCGCGTAGAACGAATACCCCATTGCAGGCTCTGACATTGCTGAATGATTTGAGTGTCTTGGAATCCTCACGCGAGTTAGCGCGGACTGCGATGGCGAAAGAGACTACCATTCCAAAGCGGCTTGATTATATCGCTCGTCGTATTTTGTCCCGACCTTTGGACAAACGAGAGCAAGCCGTTTTGGAGCGAGAATTCCAAATGTCACACAAACATTATCGAAGTCATCCACGGGATGCATTCAAACTATTGGAGGTGGGGCAACCGCCAAATAACAGCAAAGTTGATCCTGGCGAGCTTGCCGCTTATATGGTCATTGCGAGTATGGTCTTTAATCTGGATGAGGCAATTACCCATGAATGATCAAATCATAAAACAGGCAATGGATGTTTCCCGCCGTTATTTTCTGGGACATGGAGCTGGAGTGAGCCTGGGAGCGATGGCTTTAGGGCTTCTAGAAGCAACAAAGTTCGCGCACGCTGATCAAAGGAAGGCACCGGGGTTGGCAGGTTTACCTCATAAACTTCCCCGCGCCAAGAACGTGATTTTTCTTACGCAATCAGGTGGTCCTTCACAGATTGAACTGTTCGATCATAAACCGGGACTGATGAAGTGGGCCGGCAAGGAATTGCCAGAAAGCGTGCGACGCGGGCAACGACTCACAACAATGACGGCGAATCAAAAACAATTGATTATGCCTTCGCGTACTAAGTTCAAGCGTTATGGAGAAAGTGGTGCGACACTCGGAGAGTGGTTGCCTTATCATGGAGAGGTAGCCGACGAACTCTGTTTTATTAAATCGATGGTGACCGATCAGATTAACCACGCCCCTGCAATGACGAAATTCCTCACAGGGCATCAACTCGCGGGACGACCGTCGATTGGTGCCTGGACCAGCTACGGGCTGGGTAGTGAGAATCGGAATCTGCCCGATTATCTGGTTTTGATTTCCAAGATGAAGCGTCCCAGTGATCAGCCACTTTACGATCATTATTGGGGTAGCGGTTTTTTGCCATCCCGCTATCAAGGAGTAAAGCTTCGTAATTCGAAAGAGCCCGTGCTTTATCTTCGTGATCCGGATGGACTCCCTCGTCAAGTGAGACGAGGAATGTTGAATGGCATTGCCGAATTGAATCAGATGCGTCTCAAAGAAACGGGTGACCCGGAAATAGAAACGCGAATTCGTCAGTATGAAATGGCCTGGCGGATGCAGTCCAGTATTCCCGAGTTAAATGATTTGAGTGATGAACCGGAATCCACATTTGAGCTCTATGGACCCGATTCGCGTCGTCCGGGTAGCTATGCCGCCAACTGTGTGCTGGCAAGACGACTGATCGAACGCGGCGTGCGTTTCGTGCAGTTGTTTCACCCGGACTGGGATCATCATAGTCGCCTGGGGTCGTGGTGTGTGGCGCGTTGTCGTGATACTGATCAGGCCAGCGCGGCATTGGTCAAAGATCTCAAACAACGTGGGTTGTTGGATGATACATTGGTCGTTTGGGGCGGTGAATTTGGTCGGGGAGTTGCCGGTCAGGGGAAGTGGGACAGTCCCGAAGGGGGCCGCGATCATCATCCTCGCTGTTTCACAATGTGGCTGGCAGGTGGGGGTGTCAAGTCAGGCATGACTTATGGTACCACTGATGATTTCAGTTACAACGTCGCCGAAAATCCGGTGCATGTGCGCGACCTGCATGCCACTGTGTTACATTTACTTGGGATCGATCATGAACGTTTTTCGTATCGACATCAGGGTCTCGATTTCAAACTGACGGGTGTCGAACCGTCGAATATCATAAAGGAAATTCTGGCATGAAGCGGTTCATGATGATCATGTTTCTCATCCCTGGCATGCAGCTGAGCATGCTAAGTTTTGCTAATGCACGTGAACCAGATGCAATCATCGACATCTGGCCGGGGCTTGCTCCTGGCGAGACGACGCGTGAGACAGGCAGACCACTTCCCAGACGCCCTAATGAAAATCCTCCAGCGACGCGCGTCAAGAATATTACACGACCTCAGTTACATGTCTTTCAACCTCCTGTTGAAAAACGGAACGGGACGGCGGTTTTGATCTTTCCCGGTGGTGGATATAGTTATGTGGTAACGGACAAAGAAGGTTCCGAGGCGGCTGAATGGCTGAATCAATTAGGTATTACGGCATTTGTCGTTCATTATCGCACAAAGCAACAAAAAACGCCCACTCCTCAGACCAATCAGAAATTACCTCCTTTTTCGGAGCGACCGCTTCAGGATGGACAACGGGCATTGAGCCTGGTTCGCAAGCGCGCTAAAGAATGGGGCATCAAGCCAGATCGGATTGGTGTGATCGGCTTTTCTGCCGGAGGGCAGGCAGCGTCGCTTGTCACGACCCGGTTTGAAGATCGCTCCTACAAACCACAAGATAAGGTCGATGATGTCTCTTGCCGCCCCAATTTTAGCTTGTTGATTTATCCCTGGCGGCTGCTCGATGAAAAAACGGAGAAGCTGAATGAAGTTATCACCATTTCGAAAAAGACCCCACCCACGTTTCTTGCGCACGCTCACAACGATAGCGCCACTCCGTTAAGTAGCATCGAGTTTTATACCGCGTTAAAACAGAATGGTGTGGGGGCTGAACTACACATTTATGAAACAGGAGGGCACGGTTACGGGATGCGGCCAGTTGAAAATTCCAACGTCGATACTTTTCCAAGTCGCGCCGAAGACTGGCTTCGCCAAAGGTCGCTTATTTCCTCCAGAAAGCATTAAGTCCGAATGAGGACTATGCTTTGAGAATTTTCTGCACGACATGTCCGTGCACATCGGTCAGTCGGAAATCACGACCCGCGTGTCGGTATGTGAGTTTTTCGTGATCGAGTCCCATGATGTGTAAGATGGTCGCATGAAAATCATGTACATGGACCATATCTTTTACGACATAGTTTCCGATGTCGTCTGTTTCTCCGTAAACGGCTCCTCCTCGTACACTGCCGCCAGCTAACCAGCAGGAAAAGGCGTTGGGGTGATGCGTGCGAGATTTGGTGCCTTTCCCATCCTGAGCCCAGGGAGAACGTCCAAATTCGGTACAAAAAACCAATAGTGTGTCTTCCAGTAAGCCACGTTGTTTCAAGTCTTTGATTAATGCGGCGATGGGTTGATCCACACGACGGGCATACTTTTCATGTGAGGCGATATCGCGATGTGCCGCATCCCAGTTATCACGGCAGGCACCGATGGCATCAATGATTTCAACAAAGCGTACTCCCCGTTCCACCAGACGACGCGCCATGATACATTGTGACGCATAACTGGATTGGTCTCCTCGTTCCGCACCATAAAGTTTTAACGTTTCCTTCGTTTCTTTCGATAAGTCGAGTGCCTCTGGTGCCTGTTGTTGGAGACCTGCAGCGGCAGTAAAGGAGGCGACTCTTCCCGCTAATTGTGCATCGTGCATGCGGTGTTTTAAATGACGTTGATTCATTTTTGTCAACAATGAAAGTTCCAGTTGTTGTCTCTCATATGAAGTGGGAGATTTGAGAAAGGGAATCGGTTCATCGCCGGGAACGACACGCACACCACTATTAACCGCTGGTAAAAAGTTGGCGTCCCACAATTGAGGACCGTTATAAGGGCGGTGTTCCGAAATCACAATATGCGAGGGTAGATTTGTGTTAAAAGATTTTAGCCCGTAACTCAACCAGGCGCCTAATCCGGGCATGGCCGTGGTGGTACTGCCGGTATGAAGTTGCAGTGTGGCTTCACCATGGTCCCGGTGATCACTATTCATGGAGCGAATTAAGGCAGTTTCGTGCATCACCTTGCGAAGATGAGGAAAGAGGTCACTGACTTCAGTGCCACATTCTCGATTGGGACGAAACTTCCATAGAGGGGCTTTGAGAAAACGTTTCACAATCGGTTGTCCGGAGACAGCAGCTTTTTCTTCTTCACCGATCGATTGATCGTGCCGTTTTGTCAATTCGGGTTTAGGATCGAATGTATCGACATGAGAGTAACCGCCCGACATATAGAGCATAATCACATGCTTGGCCTGCGGGCGATGATGCGGAGTCGAAAGTTTGGCTGGCAGCGGAGATGGTAGTAAAAGCCCCGCCGTTGTTCCGAGTCCCGCTTGCAGCAGGTTTCTGCGATTGATGAATGTGGGGTCTTGCATCTTGTCACTCCTCAGTGGAAGTTGCTTTTTTGATGTTAAAATAATTAGTCGATGAAAAAGAACTCATTAGTCGTGAGCAGTACTTTGCATAATCCGGTCCATGCCGCCTCATTCACTTCTGCAGACCGTTTTGATTGTTCCTTTAGTAGTTGCCTGCGATAAGCGTCGAGAGTTTGCGAAAATTCGGCCTTTTCTGTGGGTGTTGGGTTTCTGGAAAAAGCGATCTGGCAGGCTGCTTTGATCTGTTTTTCTTCCGTTGTTTCTGTCTGTAAAATTCGTCTGGCAAATGCTTCTGCCAGTTTGGGAACAAATGGAGAGTTCATCAGAAACAGTGCCTGTGTGGGAATGTTGGCGTTCTTGCGGGTGCCAGTGGTTTCATTTGTGTCAGGACCATTAAACAAGCCAAGGAACGGATGTTTGTATAATCGCTGCGTCATCAGATAGACGCTACGTTTTTTTGATGAAAAAACCTCATGAAAGGGCCCATTCAGACTATACCCTTTCTTATGCCAGGGTTTGAAAGGATGCGGTCCTCCTGGTTGACGGTCCAATTCTCCTGACACAAACAGCATGGCATCTCGAATCGACTCGGCATCGAGGCGCTTACGGGTGAACTTCCAGAGAAACACATTTTCCGGATCTCGTTTGCTGTTTTCGAGGATGTCTTTGCTATCTAATCGATAAGCGCGGCTTAATAGCATCTGACGATGGAGTGCTTTCAAGGACCACCCCTGTTCAATGAGTTGATTGGCCAGATAATCCAACAATTGAGGATGAGAGGGAGCTGCGCCCAGGACTCCGAGATTATCGACGGTTTTCACAAGCCCCTGTCCGAAGTGATAATACCAGAGCCGATTGACAATCACGCGGGCCGTTAAGGGGTGGGCTGGATCGGTAATCCAGTTTGCCAGTTCTTCTCGACCTGATTGTTTTTGATCTAAATGGGGCTTTGTTTTGGAAATCACATTAATGAATTGGCGCGGTACCACCTCTCCCGGGTTGCTGGGGTTGCCACGACGGTGCAGCTTCGCGTGGTGAGGTTTACCATCGATGACCGCATACAACATTTCTGCGGGAGGTTGTTTAACCAGTCGGGCCTTTTCCTGTTTGAGCCAGGGTAAACCATGTTCCATCAGTTCCCGGAATTTCCCTTTGTGAGAAGCCAGAAGCTTTTGACGCCGTGCTTCTAACTTCTCATTGGATTGGTCCTCTTTTTTCGCGGATTTGATTTTTTTAGCGACTTCCGCATACTCTTTGAGAGTCGGCTTCAACCAGGGGCGGAAATGGTTTCGAATTTGATGTTGATAGTGACTCAGGAGATCCCAGTAGGCATTGATTTTTTGTTGTGACTCCGGGTTGTTTTCCGCTGAGACCAGTTGTGTTGGTGAAGGGGAATTCGAAGCGCCCATCGTCGGGTAGAGTGTGCTTTCAAAAATGCCATATAAACCGTAATAGTCCGTAGCCAGCATCGGATCGAATTTATGATCATGGCAGCGGGCACACTTTAATGTAACTCCCATGATGCCACGACCGATGGTGTCGATGGTATCATCGATGGTCAGATGCTGATCTTCAAATCGTGTATTGCCGAACCGGCGGGAGAGGGCAATAAAACCGGTGGCAATTTTGAGTTGACGTGCGCGCTGGGGATCATTTTCACGTTTCGCCAGGATGTCTCCGGCAAGTTGCGCCTGAAGGAACTTGTCATAAGGAAGATCCGTATTAAACGCATCAATGACCCAGTTTCGATATAAATAGGCACCCGGTATGGGAAAGTCTCCGACATCTCCCTGGGTGTCCGCATATCTTGCGACGTCCAGCCAATGACGGCCCCATCGCTCCCCGTAAGCGGGGGAGGCTAACAGGCGATCGATAACTTTGGAAAACGCATGAAGATCAGTATCGGGATCATCGAGGAACTCCTGCACTTCTTCTGGAGTCGGGGGTAGGCCTGTCAAATCGAAGGAGGCCCGCCTGATTAAGATACGCCGCGATGCTAAATGTGCGGGTGTGAGCTTTTCTTTCTGTAGACGGCTGTAGATAAATCGATCAATGGGTGACCGGGACCACTGGGGATTGTTGACTTCAGGCGGTGCGATCGCTTGACGTGTAAGAAAGCACCAGTGTGATGTTGTTAGAGACTGTGTTTTCTTTGCTTGAGATTTAGTGAGGGGTTTTGTTTTCTCTTCAGGCCAGGGGGCACCCCATTCGATCCAACGTTTGAAATGTTGGATGGTTGCTTTGTTTAATTTCTCATCCACATCAGGGGGCATTTTCAGTTCTTTATGCGTCCGTTGAATGGATTGATACAAGAGGCTCTGTTCCGGCTTTCCTGGGACAATCGCCGGGCCGAAATCGCCGCCTTTGATTAAGGCAGATCGGGAACTGATTGCCAATGCGCTTTCCGCGTCTTCGTCGCCTGTATGGCAATCGGCACATTTCTCAATCAATACAGGACGAATATGGAGTTCAAAGAATTCGATTTGTTTAGCGGATGATTTTGTTGCTTCGGCAGCGAAGAGGGAATTTTCCAGGCAGAATAAAACTACGAAAACCATTAGTGAAATGAGTTGTTGAATTCGATTGCGCTCAATCATGTTCTAACCATTTACATTGTGAATGAAAAAACGTTACTGGCTAACCGCGTGAAATTCCCGCCTTATCAAAAGCCGGAGCCAGATTCTGATAACAGGTTTTTGCGGCAACAATCGGCTCGTAGCCTTTTTGTTTAAAAACCATACTACTGACTTCACAACAGATATCTCCCTGATAGCCTGCTTGCACGGCCAGTTTGAGTAGTTTGGAATAATCGATTTCACCACTTTCGCCAGGAAGGACAAAGTGTACTTTTTTGTCTTTCTTGATGGTGTCTTTAACCTGAATCAGGCTGGTAAACGGCATCATCGTCCGCATGGAATCTGCGAGTGAAATATTTCGATGCGTAAAGTGACTATAATCATAGTTTAAGCGAATCCAGGGACTATTGATTTGTTGAACCAGCCAGACGCCTTGCTCGGGTCGATCAACAACACCGCCCCGATGAGGTTTAACGGCGATCACCGTTTTCGTGCTTTCGGCAATCTTGGCCCATGCTCCCAGATTGTCCCGCATTTCATTTTTTAGCGCCTCCCATTTTCCGTTTCCGGCCGTCGTTTCAATTAGTGGAGAGTGTACTGGTTTTAAAGTATGACCTAATTCTGCCGCCCGCTTGAGACGTTCCAGAACCTTTTGCTGACTTGTTTTTGAACCGGGCAGGCTACAGTGCTCCATGAGCGATGTTAGTTTTAATCCCGTATCATCCAGTTTTTTAGAGACCTCCTGGCGTCGTTTGGTATTGAGTTTTAAGGGCGTGGCGTCCCATTGATCCATCAGGCATAGCTCGACAGAGTCATAACCAATCTCAGCGACAGCCTGGATCGCCTGTTCGGTTTTTAAATGGGGCATTCCATAAAGACTGAAGCCCAGTGTGAGCTCAGGCCTGGCTGATTTCCCTGCTTCCAGCCAGTTGATTCCTGTGAGACCGGCGGTGGCTGCACTGGTCGAATAAAGAAACTCACGTCTTGTGATTCGATTCATCTTTGCTGTTCCTATGCGGGGAGCATTCGGTTTATTTAACTGTTTAAATGACATACAGATTCACCTTGAGTCAGATGTGATTCCAAGGTTAAATCGACGTTTGCAATCGCATTGCCCATTGCCAGACGGGTTTCCATCTGACGCACTGCCAGCCGACCAATATCATGGGCGTGAATATCAAACGTAGTTAATTGTGGGTACAGACCCGTAATAAAGGCATGGTCGTTGTTTCCTGAAATCACACTGATCTCTTCGCCAACTTTGATTCCACGCCGCGCCAGTGAACCATAAACCACGGCTGCGACACTGTCGGAACCTGCAAAGAGCGCAGTGGGACGTTTTTTAGCCTTTAAAAGTTGATCAACAAGGTGCTGAACGGCCTCTGTAGACAGCGGTGGTTTTATGGGAAGTGACCATCCTTCTGAGGGAGCATCAACAAAGCGTTGCACGTGTAAGCCGCGGCGCATTGCCTGTGAAACGAAGCCGGTTTCACGGTTCATCATAATCAAGTGGTTGGGCTTGGGACTCAAGAAGGCAACATTGCGATGTCCATAATCGGCAAGATAATCGGCGGCTTTCGCGCCAACCT
This sequence comes from Gimesia aquarii, assembly GCF_007748195.1. Taxonomy (NCBI): domain Bacteria; kingdom Pseudomonadati; phylum Planctomycetota; class Planctomycetia; order Planctomycetales; family Planctomycetaceae; genus Gimesia; species Gimesia aquarii. Next base: position 5,297,327 of record NZ_CP037920.1, on the reverse strand, counting down.
GAACATCATTAGCGCCAACAAAATCACCTGAGCAACCTTCGGGACGTCCTAAGAGCCAGACAGAGGGAATTTGTGATAAACGATTTAATAACGTGTTATTTGATTCGATCAGCATTTTTCCCTGAAGTGCACCCATCAGAAACAGACCGTCAATCTGGTCAAAATCTAAATGGGAGGGGACAGCATGCATGTCCGGAATGTGAGCGATTTGAAAACGGACTCCCAGTTCTGAGAATGCATCTTCGACACCACTAAACGCAGAGCTGACAACCGGGAGTGAGATCAGCGATCGATCCAGTCCTAAAGAGAGGGCGAGCAAGCGCTTGCCTTGGAGAATACTGGGTGTATTCTGGCTGGGATTTGCTTTAGGACGTCGGCGTCTGAGCGGACGGTAATCTAATGACTCTGCCACTTGTCGGATGCGCTGTTTTGCCGCTTCGCTTATCGAAGGGTCATCACGTAATGCGCGGCTCACCGTACTCACTGCACAGTCAGCTGCTTTGGCGACTGTTTTTACTGTAACGAGTTCAACAGTTCCACTCACAATCGGACCTCGTAGTTGGTTTCAGAAATCGATATAGAAGTTGAATGCAAATTAACGCATATAGATTAAAAATAAGCAGGGCACGAAGGTGGTTATTTCTCACATTACTCTTGTTGATAAACAATTTATTGATAGATGTAAAGAGAAATTCATCTAAAGATATTGATGTCACTAAAATTGAGTGGATAGGAAATAGGAGTTTCGTTTACGCAAATATATTTTATTTGCGTAAACGAATTGGGGTTAGAAAATAGGGATGATGATATTTCCGCTAATCATTGGGAGCTTGCTGCGGAATCACAGTTGAGATTATTTTGTGAGGAAGTCTTCTTCTTTCAGAGTCAGGCGGACGGGGCCTTGCATGGTGGTAATCCAGAGTTGTCCGGGTTTGACTTCCAGCACATACGGATAAGAAACCCGGTTTTCACGCTTTTGACCTGAAGGTGTTAAGTCCCGTGCGATGATGATGGGTTTGCTCCAGGATTTACATTCATCGTCTGAAAACGCAATAGACAATTCCTCGCGCCGTCCCTTTTTGCGTTCCGGGTCACGGAAACGATTCCATAGCATGACGATCCGGCCACTTTCCAGTCGTTGCAGAATGGCAGGGGAACTGCTGGCTGGAATTTGCGAAGGACGAATGGTACGCCAGGAAGCACCTTCATCTGTTGAGAATGCCTCCCAGAAGCGACCAAATCTTGTGCGGATCAATGCATAGATTCTGCCATCTTTCAATTCAACAATTGTGCCCTCCATCGCGCCGTCGTGATCGCCGGAACCGCCCAGGTCGATCATATTACTGTGGTTCCAGGTTGCTCCTTCATCGTCCGAGTAGTATGTGACCATCACATGCCGACCCGGATTAGCGATGGCTTTGGAAACGGCAACAATGATGCGTCCCGATTTGGTTTGAATCATGCTGCGAATAGCGCCACACCAGCTATGGTCCTGAATGATCTGAGGGGCCAGCCAGGTATGGCCGCCATCTTTGCTACGTACAATGTAAGCAGGGAGATAGCAGTCGGACTGGGGACCTCCCTTTTTATCATTCCAGTTGAATTTTCGTTCTTTCAAATTCATGAAAGCTAGGATGATCGTACCCTTACGTGTTTTGATGATGGCTCTTTCATTACTGGTATGGAATTTTTCAGGATTTTTATACAAGGGTTTGCCAGCCCATGATTTTCCTTCATCTTGACTTATTAAGACCTGTTTGGCATCCGGAGCCAACAGGCTTCCATCTGAAAGTTTGAGAAACGGTCCCAGATGGCGGTGGGGTAATTTTTGCGTTTGTGGATGATTCCATTCTGCCTGAGAAACGTGTAACGAGTATAAAGTGATTGATATCACGCAGGTTGAACGTAAAAGCTGCTTCATTATTTTCTCTGCCTTGTTTCAAACGATTTTGATAAAAAGTATGGTCTTAAAGTTGTCAGTTTTTGACATTTATTCTTTCAGTTCAAAGTCGACGATGAATGGTTCACTTCCTGCTTCCACAGTCGCTTCCAGTTCAGAATTGGTGTGATACTTCTCTGGAATGGAGATTGCAGGTTTGGTTGCGGCGTCAATTTCTCCCAATGATTTTCCATCTGTATCATCGGGAAGAATGGGAATGCCTTTGATCTCCACACGATGTTTTCCTAAGGGGACGCCACCTTTATTCGAGATTTCGTACATCCCATTTTTGACTTTACCTGCTGCAACGGGGCCCGTTGGTTGTGGTAGAAAGCGAATCGCAGCCCCTTCCAGCGGTTCGCCGTTCAAAGTGACGATACCTTTAACAATGCGCCGATCAGGCGCATCGCTGACACCTCCACAGCCAGAGAAGAGAGCCAACAATGCTCCACAAAGAATCATTCGTATGACAGGCATAACAGCCTCCTTAAAGAACGTTGACTAATTCCGGTTAGTCAGCGCAAAAAGATGCGTGAGCGTGCATGTCCAACATGACGATGTAAACGGAGTTAAAATTCGCCGACCACTTCTTTACCAGCACGGGTGGTGATGGCAGAGAGTGTGCCCTGATCGATGTTTTCGGAAATAAAGCGGACAGATCCATCGCCGAGGACAAAGTGGGCACCACCGACGTGATAACTGGAAAAACCCTGAGGGCGAAATGCAAATGCACCTCCACCGGGGACCGTGTCGATGCTGTTGATGCCATTACTGGTATCGAAAACGTCATAGCCAGTGTATGAATTTCCGTTCAACCCGGTTTGAGCGAGGGAACCGGTAATCTCACCCACGATCAGGGTATTACTTGCACCGTCAATTATGTCGCGCATTTTGACGCGGGAGATGCCATAGAGCACACCATTTCCGACAGAGGTCGGTCGCACCCCCGAACCACTATTGCATCTCCAGCTGATGGAATCGGCGACGCCCGCCATATCTGTTCTAGCCATGCCATCAGGCAGAGCACCTGCAAAGGCGCCTGCTTTATTAACGATCACATCTGGTTGAGGATTACTGGGGCAGAGGAACGGGAGCACGGGAGACAGACAAGTGCTCGAATTGAAGTTGGGCGGTACAAAAGGTGTGGGACCGGAAAAATTGAGATTGTTATAAATATTTGCCTGATCCAGATAAGGCAGAATGCGCACGCCCCAGGAAAACATATGACTTCCTGAGTATCCGCTGCAACCGCCACTGATTCCAGCACCGATGGGAAACGCGGTAAAGGTGTCGTGATAGTTATGTAAAGCCAATCCGACTTGCTTAAAGTTGTTTTTGCAGGAGGAGCGTCGTGCTGCCTCGCGTGCCTGTTGCACTGCAGGCAGTAAGATTGCGATTAAAATTGCGATTATGGCAATGACAACCAGTAGTTCAATTAGCGTAAATCCATGATGTTTCTTTTCGACTTTGAATTGTAACATTGTTTCATCTCCATCAAAACGGGGAAAGAACGCAATACGATAAATATAACCTTTGTATCTAGACGCATATGATCTCTGAATAATAAATGTTGTCAGCCATCAGACTGTTTTCTATGACAAACGATGTTTCACCATTAATGATTAATGGCATTTACCAGATTAGGGTTCACCATTTTGACGTGCTCAGCCGTATTTGATTTTATGTCTCAATCAGAACGCTCGCATTCAATCAAGTGTCCGATGGTCTGCACGATTGTTAAATCTATTGTGATACAAAAAAAAGAGGGGCTTTTTAGTATCATTCACTCGGAGCTTTTAACTGAGTTTGTAAATGTTCCGTTAAGTGTTTTGTTGCTTTATCTGTATCCCGATCAGCAATGGCATTGGCAATCTTTTCATGTTCCCGGAGTCCTTTCAACGTGGGAATGCGGCCGTAGAATTCACCTGCGTGAAAGTAATCCAGCAATACTCCGTGGAACTGTTTCACAAAGCTGCCATGCGAAGCGGCAAGAATTGTCTGGTGAAACAGGCAGTCCATTTCTTTATAGGCTTTACTCGTTCCTGCTTCGTCTTTCTTAAGGTTTTTCATCACACGCTTCATCTCGGCAACGATAGTCTGCAGGCGAATAATTTCTTCAGATGTGATCCGTTCTACTGCCAGTGCGATAGAACCAATTTCGATCACGGCACGCAGTTGCTGTAGTTCACATAATCCCTGGGGGCTGGCGACCTGTGGTACCAGAGCCTTCCGCAAGACAGAGGAAAAGTTATCTGCTTCTGCCACACAAAGCCCCAGACCTTGTCGTCCCGTCACAACTCCCAAGCCTCTCAGGGAACCGATGGCCTCACGTACCACGGTCCGCGAGACACCAAATTGATCGGCTAGATCGGCCTCTGTTCCCAGGCGTGAACCAGGGGCGAGTCGGTCGTTACGGATTCTTTCACACAGGCGATCAGCCAGTTCCGCACTGAGTGTTTTTGCTGCATCAACTTGTCGGGCATCCTGCGAAATCTTCATTTTAACGACGACTTTCCTATACGTGCTCTCGTGAATCTCTGAGAGACAGGCAATGAAATGCGATTTTCTGAAACCACGTCCAAAAACATGGGATTGGGTTTATTGCTTCAAATAAATTTTTATACTATAAAATATTAAATTGTATGATAATCAAAGATATTATCATATAACTGATAATATGTGCGTCAAGGCTATTCATACTCTTTTGATCAAGATTACTGATGTTTTGAATCTAACTCTGATGTAAATTGCTTTGGTTTAATGTGATGTCGTTGGCATCAATGAATTGCTGATTTCTCACCAGGGAATGGTATATGGATTCAAAACATTTTACTTTGGGCGAAGGTCAAACACCTCTCTTACGTTCGCGCCGCATTGGCCCTGATGTGGGGCTGCAGCATTTGTATTTTAAATTGGAAACCGTCAATCCCACAGGGTCTTACAAAGATCGGTTTGCCGCTGCTGCGATTTCTGACATGCGGATGAATGGGAAACAACACGTTGTGACCTCTTCCAGCGGAAATGCCGGTTCTGCGCTGGCCGCTTATAGTGCTGCTGCGGGAATAAAATGTCAGGTTGCTGTGTTTATTGGCGCACCGGAAAACAAACTGAAACAGATGCTGGCCTACGGTGCAGAAATCTGGAAGATTCGGGATTTCGGATCAGATCCAGAAATTACCAGGGACACTTTTGAGTATCTGAAACAGATCGGGTCGGCCTCCGATGCGCAACTTCAGATCAGCAGTTATCAATTTAGTCCCGTCAGCATGCTGGGGGTTGAGACAATCGGTCAGGAACTTGTAAGTCAATCAGAGCAATTACAACGTCCTATTGAGCATGTTTTTAGTTGTGCGGGGGGCGGGGGGCTGATTCTGGCTGTTTTTCGGGGCTTTGAAGCGGCACTGAAACAGAAAAACATAACCGACCTGCCTGCCATGCACTGTGTTCAACCAGCTGGTAATAATACGATCGTTGGTCCCTTACGGGAGGGACTTGACCATGCACGGCCCTGTCAGAGCACGACAGAAATTGGTGGACTACAGGTTGCCAGTGTGCTGGATGGAGACAAAGTGATTGCAGCCTGCAGACAAACTGGTGGCTCTGGTTATCTTGTCGAAGATGAATTCGTGTATGAGGTACAGTCGCAACTGGCACGACAGGAAGGCATCTTTTGTGAGCCAGCGGCTGCAGTTTCATTGGCGGGCATCTTACAAGCTGCCGTGGAAGGAAAGATACACCGGGAGGAAACCGTGGTCTGTCTCATCACGGGCACAGGATTCAAGGATCAGTCTTCAATAGATCGAATGCTGGCTTCAAACACCTGCCCGGTCGTTACGCTATCAGAGTTCATCAATCATACATCTTAACCACTTGTCATTGAGCACAAAGAAAGTCCTTCAATATGATACAATCTGTTAAAATGATTACCGCGCTGGGAACTCCACTGACTGCAGAAGAAGATCTCCATCTACCAGGAATGGAAGCACAGATTCATGATCAACTTTCTCATGCAATCAATGGTTTTTTAGTGGGTGGCACTATGGGGTTGATGCAGCTTTTGTCAGATGAGACCTACCGACAGCTTGTGGAACAGAGTGTTCAATTCACTAAAGGCCGTGCAGAATTACTTGTGGGGGTGGGTGATACCAGCTTTGTGCGGACACGCGACCGCATACGAATGGTGGAGAATCTGTCCATTGATGGGGTTGTCGTGATTTCTCCTTTTTTTGTCCAATTCAGTCAGGAAGATCTGGTCGATTATTATTTATCGTTAGCAGATCTGAGTTCGAAGCCATTATTTTTGTATGACCTGCCTCAGACGACGGGAACAAAATTGGAAGTGGAGACTGTGTTGAAGCTGGCTGAGCATCCTAATATTCGAGGAATTAAATGCTCGGATCATTTTGTGACGATTCGTCCGGTGGTTGATTCACTCAGTGAGCAGTTTCGTGTGATTGTGGCGCAACCCCATTTAATGGATGTTCTGTTGCGGTCTGGCGTCAGCGAACATCTGGACGGTGTGTATATTCTGGTGCCAGAATGGATTAAAAAAATGGTAGCAGCAACTGAGGCAGAAGATTGGGAAACACTATCAGCGGTACAGCGGGATCTGTCCGGATTGCTCTCATTTTTGCAATCATTTTCAGCTCCTCTCTTTTCAACTGTTACAGCTTTAATGAATATGCGCGGTATTCCGGGTAACTTTGCACCTCGACCGATGCGTGCTTTAACTGCACATGAGCAAGTGTTGCTGACAGAGGAGCCTCATGTTCAGAAAATCTTCGTTGGAAAATCAATCTCTCCCGTAGAAGCTTGATGAAATCTGATTAGAATTAGTCTCTTAATCTTGCTTGGGATCTACTTCTTTGACCAGCCTGTGAACGGAAGCGGAAATCAGCGCTTCTGTATTGGGTCCCCAACGATAAGCGGGTCTCCCATACTCATAAAGGTTTGAGCCACCTTCGTAGCCCCCTTCAAGCCAAACACGTTTTGAAGGAATATAAGAGATCATATCATCTGCATAACCGCAGACCCAGGTGTTTGGACCAAACTCTCTTTTAAAACGGAGTGCATAATCCACAACGGTTTCAGCGCCCATACCAATCATCAGGGTGTCTTTTCCGAGTCGCCATACATGGATCGGGTAAGGATAGGAACCTGGGAACGTTTCACCTTGATCCAGCTTTTTCAGAAGACGCGCCGCCCAGCGCTTTTTGATGGCATTATTGCTTTTGGTATCCGCTTCCAGGTCCTTGCGCGTGACCACTTTCAGATACGGGAGTTCGACATATTCAAACGCCATCTTTAAATCAGGAGAAATGGGTCTGAGCGATTTTTTCAAAGTTTCTTCTACTGCAACGGCCAGCATGTGTCCATATTTTTCGCAGAGTTCTACCGTTCGACGGGGAAGGGGGTTCTGATCCCCTCCACATGTATTGACGAACATGGCAGTGACACCCGGGTGGTTTTTCTCGATTTCTATTTGTGCATAGCCGGGGTAATCACCACATATTTTTTTGAAACTGAGCGTTGTGGGATGACAGGCGTATCCAAACAGTACGGCGTCCAATTTTCCATCAGGTCGCGTAACAGTCATGACGGGGACAGAGTGATCTACGGGGCCAACAAGTTTCTTGCCTGCTTTTAAGAGAGCGGGAATATCGGCTTCGCGATTGTTACGGCGATTGACTGCAAACGTGGTGTGGCCTGTTCCCATCTTCAAACTGGCGGGGGCAAGGTTGGTGAGTGCCTGTCCGATCATTTCGACCGTCTTGTTTACCATGGCATCCGTGTATTCATCAACCAGTTTGTCCTGCATTGGAGTGGTCGGGTAGTAGTCATAAAGATCATCACCTAAACGCGGCCCACAATGATTGTGTGAGAATGTAAACATGATTTGTTTACGCTGAAGTCCAAACTGGTTCTTGATTTGTGCAAAGACGCGATCGCTCATCATTTTAGGAACGCCTTGAAAATCACTGGTGATTAACACGGCGCGATGTCCCTGGCTATCTTCTAGTGCCAGCGCTTTCATCCAGATATCATGCAGTTTTCCTTCGGGGGCTCTTGCTGACCCATAGCCGGCGAGCCAAACTCCTTTTTCAGGAGTAATGATTGCCTTGGCGATACCCACTTTCCAGTTTTCTGCAGCAGAGAGTTCATGACTGGTAAGGCCACAAAAGTTGATTGACAGCAGACAGATTTGCAAAACAAACAAACGACTCAAGCCTCGCATTTTTTTTGAAGGAGACTCCAGTTTCTGGCTCTGGTTCATGGAACAATTCCTTGTCATTTGGATCAGACTTTTTTGAGCTGATTGCTAAAAGAGCCTTTTCATTCTCGAAAGCTTCCACTTGATTTTGCAGTGTAAACGGACATGGTCTGTTCACGAAAACGAAGAGGAAATCACTTTTCTTAACTTTCCAATGTAAATGCGAGAATACCAAATAGCAAGCTCGTTTGAGTCAGCAAAAGTCTGAAATTGACAACTCACAAGGTAACAGGATTCATCACCCAGTTGAAACGCGTCATTTCCCATTTCGGATTGGAGAGAGATAGCGAAGGGATACTCTTATTAAGCGACTTGCGGATGCTGATTTTGATCGTTCTTTAATGTCAGACTCATCCGCGCAGCGATTTCTGGAATGAAGGTTTTACGATCAATAGGTTTCGGCAAAAAACCATCGAAGCCTGCTGACAGACGTTTGTCGAGCTTGGCATCCCTCACTTCAGAAGTTAATGCAACAATTTGACCTTTATAACCAGCATTACGAAGAACCTGGGTGGCCTCATAGCCATCCATAATTGGCATCTGCATATCCATTAAGATCAGGTCGAACGGATTCTTGGCTTGCAGTTCTATCAACGCGAGTTCCGTTCCTTCTTTACCGTTGTGGGCAATCGTGACCTCTGCTCCCGCTTTTGTCAAAATAAATCGGATCAGATGTTGATTATCCGGTCGATCTTCCACTAACAGAATTCGTCCATTAATTTTGCTGTTGGCTGAATATTCCATGGGCGTTGATTTGCGTATTTTATCGCAATCAAGAGATGTTACCATTTCCACTCCTGACAGATCTCCCGTCGAAATGTGGAACGTGAATTTGCTCCCTTTACCATACGTACTTTCAACATTCACATCGCCGTCCAGCATTTTGGCAATGCGTTGGGTCATCGTTAATCCCAGACCGATTCCACTTTGTTTTCGTGTCAGAGATGAATCGACTTGACCAAACGGCTGAAAGATGTGTTGTAGTTGATTCAATGGAATGCCAATTCCGGTGTCGGTTACATAGTAGCAGAGCCGTTGCTGCTGTGGGTCATGTTCAACAGTGATCCGGATCGTACCATGCTTTGTAAATTTGATTGCATTTTCGGTTAGATTAACCAGCGCTTGTTTGAGCCGCGTGGGATCAGTATGAATGAACTGAGGAATCTTACCTTGAAGTTCAATCAAGAGTTTGTTGTTTTGTGCCGATGCGCGATGATTTAAGGACTCCTTTATTTCAAGGAGCATTCTTGCGGGATTTGTCTTTCGTTTTTCAATTTCAAATTTCCCCGCTTCGACTTGAGAAAGGTCAAGAATATCGTTGATCAAATCCAGTAAATAGCGGCCATTACGTTGGATTGTTTGGACCGCTTTTGAATGTTGTGAGGCCGTGAGATCTTTGTTTTCCAGCAGCTCACTGAAACCCAGTATTGCTGTCATGGGAGTGCGGATTTCGTGAGTCATATTTGCGAGAAACTCGCTCCGAGACTGGATGACAGCGTTCGTTGATTCTAGTTCTGAATTTTCATTATCGCTAAGTGAGGAATTGATTGATTCCAGAGTCTTGTTTTTGTTTTCATCAAACTGGCTACTTAGTTGATGCACTTCCTCTTTCATTCTGGTGATTGTCGACTGAAGATGATTCAGTGCCAGTGTACAATTTGAAAGGACCGTCTCATGACATGTTTTGGGTTGTGCTTTTGTCTGGCATTCCTGCTCGCTAAGCAACTGCATATCAGCAAGAAGATGCATATCCGATAGGGCTTGATTGAAATTCGAAACAGTTGAATGCTCAATTTCTGTAATAAGATTTTCTAGCGGCAAAAGTGAGACTTGAGGCTTGGTCATGCTTTGTGGTACTCCTTCAGCTTTAGCGCGTACGATAGATACCAACCGCTCTCTCAAATCGTCTCATTAAATGAGTAGTGCCTCGATTATGGTAAGAATTGGTTTGGAAGAAATTAGATTCAATATAAAAGTAGAGTAGAGGGACTTAATTACATTGGGTCTTTTTTCTTGTTTTTGTTCTCCTGTTATAAGCAAGATGAATTGGTTATCAGAAAATCGGTTATTACCTGGTTAGATCATAGTAGAAACCAGATGCAGTAATGATTTTAGGGTTATCAACAGAGTTAATATTGCCTAATTATGATCGGAACTATTTTGAATTGTGAATGTCGTAATGTAATGAAATGGTTTGAGCGAGGGGAAGATTTTAAACACAGTTACACTTTCAGGGAAAGAGCTGAAACCCTCCTTGTACTATGTTCAAGTTAGTTTTGTACGTAAAGAAATCTCACGTCGAATGTTTATAGTACTTACAGGGAGGGAAGTATCTGAAGTATCTTTCAGGGTATAACACTTGATTTTAAGCAGAAGTTGCACGAGTGTGTTTTTTGATTCACAGAATGATTGAAGCATTTTTCATCTTATGTATGCGATCAATTCGGTTCTCTCTTTTTATTAACTAAGGTTTGATTCAATAAAGCTGAGTTTTTTTATAAGGGAAAGCGAGCAAGAGTACTGTTCTGTTTAGTGTAATGTATAGGATTTGAATTTACATATAAGTGTTTTTGGAGCTTCAATATTAATTCCTTTCTATACAGTGTTATTTTGAATTTACTCAACATGTAATAGTTTTTGGGTGATCAGTCACAAAAGATTCATTGTATTTGTTGCCTGAGCTAAAGAAAAATCTAGAATTCCCGTAACGTTAACGTAAGAAGAGTGTTTCATTGCATATCTCAACGTGGCGGAATTTGTTTTCTTCCTCAAGCTTTCAAACTTTTTTCAGGGCCAGCTTCCACCAATTAGAAGCGTATTAGTGTGGTCCCTATTTAGGACCAACTTAGTCTCCGGGCCATTTTATTACTCAAATTATTTATCAGGGATTTCATTCATGCGATCGAAGAACGTACAGAAAAAACGAGGTTTTACGCTAATCGAATTGCTGGTGGTGATTGCCATTATTGCGATTCTGATTGCACTTTTATTGCCAGCAGTACAACAAGCACGTGAGGCAGCGCGCCGCAGTACCTGTAAAAATAGCTTGAAGCAAATTGGAGTTGCATTGCATAATTATCATGATACACACCGCACATTTCCTCCCGGGGCAGTGTGGTATGGAGTCGGTTCTGCACCTGCAAATGGCCGCGATGCTAACTGGGGCACCACGTGGGTGGTTCAAATTCTTCCATTTATGGATCAAGCCCCGTTATACAACAACTACAACATGTCGCTGCCCGCACGTAGTGCGAATGCAAATACGACGGATAGTGTTTTACAAGCTAAAATTCCCGTATTACGATGCCCCTCCCATCCAGGCATTGATCGTTTCTTACTCACACAAGACTTCAACGGATTTTCAAAAATCACCTATGCAGGATCTGTTGGTTCCGGATCGACTTTAGATATCGCTGACTATAACAATGACAATGAGCGAGGGGTCTTTAGTGCCATCGGGCAGTATGGAGCGAAAATCCGAGACATTTCCGATGGGACTACCAATGTGATTATGCTGGGTGAAGTTGTCACTGGTACGAATACTGGTGATGACAAAGGAGCCTGGGGATGGTGTACGGGAGCGTTGTTTAGTGGGACAAACGAGAATGGTGTTTTAACTCCCAATACCAGTCTAGTTACTGATCGAACTCCATATGCTTCTAACAACACGAGTGATAATAACTTTAATAAGCGAAACAACCCTGATGATACAAACGCCGGGGGAGGGCAGGCGGCACGCAGTTTTCACGTAGGTGGTGTACATGTCTGCCTTGGAGATGGTTCGGTGCGTTTCATCTCTGAGAACATCGATCAAACGACCTACCTGAATTTATTATCGATTGCTGATGGAAATGTGATTGGTGAATTCTAATCGTTAGATGGATTCTCTCTCTTCAAAAAGTTAGCAGCTCCAATCGTTTCTATTGGGGCTGTTTTTTTACTCAAAGCTACAAAGGCACATAGAAATGAAAAGTAGAATTGCGATTGGTGAGCAACTGACAAGTTGTTTGGTGTTGCTCTTATTGACGGTTGTTTTTACTGGTTGTGGTGGTCCTTCAGCTCCACCACCATCGGAGTCACAGAAAAGCGAGATTGCACAGAAGTCCGTTGAAGCATTTATCGCATCTGCTAAGAAAAAACCGAAGAGCGCGGCTCAGGAACTGTCTGTGCTGATGGAATCTTTAGACGCCTACGCCAGCGAATATGAGGGGCCTTACATTGAATTGCGAGATTCAGCCAAGGAACTTTTGTCGCTTTATCAGAGTTCAGCAGCAAAGGATAAAATTCAAGCACAACTGGATGTGCTCAAGCAAAAGGCAGCGGCCCTCTCTTCTGCGAGTTCATAAGTATGAAATGTGCTTCGGCGATTATGTGATTCTAGTAGAATAGTTATCGCATGTGCTTCGTCGTCGCATGCGATAACCATTTAAAAATCTCAGTTCACAATGATCAGTGATTTAATACTGCCATTCGTACGAAAATTCTTGCTGAATTCAAGTGTGGCTTTCACTTGAACATTTTCATGTCCGGCAATTGTCACTTTAGGAGCTGTCGTGTAGCCGGAACCGGCATTCGTAATACGAAAACCAGTTACTTTACCATCTTTGATAATCGCTTTGGCAGCGGCAGGAGTGTGGTTCCAAAGGTCTCCCCTCTCTGGCTGGTAGCGATAATAATTTGATACGGCGTCAAGTCGACCATTAGTGATCCCGTATTTCCCCAGCGCATCCATCAGCACTTTTTTGTTGGCACGAGCACGTGTGGGGGTTGGATCTCCTCCGCGAGCCGGGTTCACATTGCTGAAGGCCTGACGAAAGACTTCGGGTTTGACACCTAGCGCAGCTGCAATGAGAGTGACTGGCCGACCATGATCACGAGGATCGGTTTGATGGCCATTTGTGAAAATAACACTGCCAGCGGGGGCATTTTTTGACACAGGTTTCTGTTGATGACGAATTTTTCCTGGATTTTTGCCGGGGCGAACTTCTCCCGGGCGAGGGGGACGAGGGAGTTCTTCTCGCCTCAGAACTCCATCTTGATTGCGATCCAGCTTTTTTAAGATTTCCGTCGCCTGTTTCATTTCCTGTGTCGAAATTTCTTCGTCTCGGTTTGTATCAAATAACATCAGGAGCGGATCAGGCGGAGGTCCTTCTGGTCGGTGACGTTCTCGTTCACCTCCTGGTGGCTGAGAGGAGACGCTGGTGGTGATTAACCCGGCAATAGCTGCGATAGCAAGGAATGCAATAATTTTCTTCATTCGATGGACTCTCCCGTTGATGGTACATAATCGCTCATCATTCATTTTCCATGAAAATTCTGCTAGTTTTTCATCGGAAAACGACTCGTCAGCAGGCATAACGCATCTATTGGGGCATCACCACGGGATTTATTTGAAATTTCGCAGAGAATCTGCAGATTAAGTGTTCCTGGTGTTCCTGCAACGTTTCATTTGAAGCAAATGGAAGGTTGAGTGTTTTTCACTCACTCCCTTCCAAGGCAAACCAGGCCTGCATCTGGTAAGAGCAGTTACATTGCGACGAACCATCGGGAACGAGGACCAGTCCGCCGGCAGGGATGGCGTTGATGTAGCAACCCAGGCGGATGCCCCCGAAGTTTTCAACGCCTGCTTTGCGGGTTAAATCGACATAGCCGAGCGTGGCGGAGCGAAAGACCATGAGGTGTTTGCTGGCAGAAATTTGTCCGCAGCCATAGGAACGATCAAATTTGAAGTCGATACTTTTACCTGTTTTTAAATCCCAGGCGCCCCCTTGTGCATAAATTTTGTCACCGTTGATGACGGGATGCGATTGATACTTGGCTTTGATATCCCAGATACGTTTTCCCGTTTTGGTATCGATGGCGGCAATTCGGCCGCCGACTTCAGAGGGAAGTTTGAAAAAACTATGGCGGATACCCTGATAGAACATCAAGAGGGTCTGGTTTTCTTCTGAAACGGCGAGTTGAGTTCCAAAGATGTCCTGATCGGCTTTCCAGAGATCCGTACCCTCTTTGGCATGAAAGGCTTTCAATTTTCCTTTGCGTTTTTCATCTTCAGCCGAGGCAGGATTAGGTCTGCCGTTTCGGCGAGATTCTTTGATGTGATCAGCCTTCGCAATTTCACGATCGATGAGATACACACTGTTGTCTCCAATGGTAATCGCATTATTGCGAATGGAATATTCGGGTTGGTAGGTCCAGAGAATGTTGCCGGTTTTGGCATCGATGGCAAAAAACAGAACTGATTCGTTACGGAGTTTCAGATTTTTATAACGGGGGCTTGTGTAGTGTGCGTCATTGCTGACAGTACCATATACAATACCGTCATGATAGCTGATATAGCCCCAGTTCTGATTCGGATTGTCTTGACTGACGGGGGTGGAAATTTTTCGAATCAGTTTTCCGGTTTTTAAATCGATCTGATGACAGAAGGTGTCTTGTTTAACGAAGACATAATCGCCTCCCAGGCAGAAATTACTGCCTACTTCCGCGGTTCCCACATCATGATGAATGCCATTCATCTCCGTGAGATTATTCTTGAGTTGATATCGCCAAACCGTATGGCCGTTATAGGCATCCAGTCCGCAAAGGCCATGTAAACCACCGACGACCATCACTCCCTGATTCACCAGTGGCGCGGGTCCCTGGCCGTGACGATTTGGAATCTGAAAATCCATGTCACGATACCAGTACATTTTGAGAGGACCTTTGACGATTTCATCATCCGAGTTGACGGTGTTCGTGGCATTGGAATACTGGTGTGTCCAGCTACCGGCTCCTTTTAATTCCGATTTGGTTTCAACCTGGATCTTTCCCAAAGCTCCCCGACAAAATTGACCACCATAGGGACGTTGGATACGACGTGCTTCTTGTAGCAGCTTGGAGCCTATTGTTTTATCAAGAGAAGACGAAGAAATCACCAGATTTGCAAAGTTTTTCGAGTAGGGAGTACGTTTCGGATCAGCCACATGGACGGCAACGCGTGAACCGTAAACGCCGGCATTAGAAAGCAGCTTGCGGGCCTGAGCCGCTTGTTTTGCATCTTGCATAACGACATAAATCTGCAAATCAGAGAGCCGTGCAAGCTCCAGAGCGAGTTGCGCATTCTCAGCACCCAGGTCGACACAGATTCCTGTCTTCCGGTTTGTTTTGTCGAGAATTTCTTTTGCGGCCGCTTGGTATTCCTTGGGGGATGCGACAGGTTTTGGAGTGGGGGAAGGTGAAGTGTTGTCTGTCTCTTGTGCTCCACCATTTCCAAAACAGCAAATTACTCCCTGGTCTGTACTGGCAACAAGGCATTCATCGGAGGCAGCCAGACCGCGGACGGTGCCTTCAATTTCATGGGACCACCAGGTGTTGGCCTGCCTGCTGAAATCGACGGCGGTGACTTTGTTATGCGATCCGCAGTAGGCGTCGACTCCAGCAATAATGACATCGGTGATCGTGTAGTTTAATGGGATGACTCGTTTCTCTTGTAACTGTTTGATGGTGATCGGCTTCCCTTTACGGTCGCGGGTTTGTGTGTCTGTCCATGCGCTGTAAAGCAGTGATTGACCACTGCCGCGCAGAATTCCACCATCGGTTGCCGCCATCGGTCCGGTGCCCGTTTGTTGTGTCAGTTGACCCGTCGACTGATCGAACAGGCAACCGGCGTTACAAAAGAATTGATCAGCCAGGATGACCTCAGAACCGCCCCGTTGCTGGTTTTTCTGCATATGAAAGTATTGGAATTTTCCACTTGTTCGTTCGAATGCCGCAGGCACAGCGCGTCCGGTAGGCATGAAAATCTGATCCTGGCTGGCCGCCAGATACCCTTGTGAAGAGACGCCACTTTTGGCCCTCGCGCCACCATGTGGTTGATCCATCACCAGCTGACCTGAATCGCGGTTGCTCCAGATCACCTCTCCTGTTTCTGCATTGAGTGCATAAAGGTAAACACCATCGGAGGGCCAGACTCCCGCAGCAAAATAGACCTGATCTCCCACGACCGCCGGGCCACCTCTGGCAGGCCAGTGCGAGATGAGTCGATCATTGCCCATGATATACTTTTTCTTGGGACCACCTTGTCTTTTCCAGAGGAGAGAGCCATCTTTGATGGCCAAAGCGTAGAGGTTGCCATCATCGCTGGCAACAAAGATGCGGTCTTTCCAGGCAGCCGGTGCAAAACGAATGGGACCTTCTGTAAAGAATTTCCATTTGAGTTCCCCTGTTTCTAAATCGAGTGCATAAAGTTGATCATCGGTGGAACTCCCAAATAGAACGGTCTGCTGCACGATGATGGGCTGAAAGACTTCATCAAATTTAATGCGTGTATGTGTGGGCCAGGCAGGAGTAGGAGCATGTTGGACACGAAACGTCCATTTCAATTCCAGGCGGTTTGGTAGTGGTTCACGGGTATATCCAGTGCGGGCTGCGTTTCCTCGAAATTGGGGCCAGTCGGCAACCGTGGTTTCAGAACTGAATCCCAGTGCGAACAGAAATGCAATAACCGTCAGGAATCTCATGGAGGGCCTCTATTTGATTGGTGATCTCTGTCTGGTGGTGATCTGACAGAACAAGGAGTGCAGCGATTACTATATTAATGGTAATCGCTGCGCGAGGACTTGTCACCGAAAAGAAGGGGCGAAATCCATGATTTCAACGAAGCATTTGCCGATGGAATCAGAGCGGGTTCGATGTCTTTGTTTACTGCTTCTTCTTTAATAGTTGGGCCAGGGGAATGCTCTGATAACGCAGGCCACCCGGTCCATAATAGACCAGGTGCAGTACATTCTTTCGAAATGCTGCTGCAGCGTAACAGTAAGAACCCTTAGCGCTTTCTTCAATATTGGTCAGATTCTCCCATGTTTTTCCGTCATCATAAGAAAGACCCAGTGTGAAAGGCGTACGTGGCCCCTGGTGATCGGCACCGGGAACGACGGCGTTGTTCCAGATTAAAATGAGAGGTGCGTCTTTGCCTGGTGCGCGTTGTAAGAGCATTGGTGCTTCGGGATGAACGATTTCGGTTTTTTTAGCAGGACTCCAGGTTTTGCCTCCATCACTACTATAGGAACGGTACATTCTGGTGGTCTGTGTGCGAATCAACATGAGGATCCGGCCATCGCTCAATTGCTCGATTTCCGGTTCCATCGCGCCCCGCATAGGACAATCGACATCATTTTCTGAGCGATGCCAGGTGGCTCCTTCGTCATCGGTGTAATAGCTGAAGGCGCGAAAGTGTTCGTCTTTCTGCCAGGCGCTGGGAGAACCATAGGCGGCTAATAAGATACGACCTGATTTCAAACGAATGGCGGCTGCGTTGACGGTGAAAATCAGACCTTTTTTGCCGTGCGAAAGCTGTTTGGGCTCGCTCCAGGTTTTTCCTTCATCAGTCGATTCTTTGAACCATAAATTGGCGAAGCGGTTACTGTCGATGCGGATGTAAGTCAGCAAGATCTTCCCGCTGGTTGTCTTCACCAGGCTGGCGGACATGACGTTCATCTTGCCAATATTTTCCTGGATTGTTTTCGGCTCTGACCAGGTCTTGCCGCCATCGTCCGAATGAATTTCCACCAGTCGTGCTGGATCATGATCGTTACCTTTGGCGCCATACCATTGAGTGTAAACCAGAAGTAACCGTCCGTTATCGAGTGTCAGCAGGGCACCTTCCCCATGTCGAGGTAGGTCCTTTGTAGATTTAATTAAGAGACGTGATTCCGCATCACTATGGTCAGGTAATAAGTTCATCGTAGCGATGAATGCAGTCAACGCCAGACAAAGGGTTCTTAATTTTATGTGCTTCATATTCCGGATCATGGAAGTTTCTCTCTACTTGAGGTCAAAGTCTTTTTTTATTTCGTTACTATCAGGTTTGACAGTGAATGTTTCGATTGTCGTTTTTTTATTGAATTGTTCCGGGAGGAACTGTTCCCGTTCTGTTGAGTTTTCAGTTTTGTCTCCCGGCAGACTGGCACCCCCTCGATAAGCGTCAATTTCGACCTGATACGTACCGGGTTTTACTGCAGACCGTTCCGCGAACTGATAAAGTCCTTTTTTGATTTGTGTAGTTCTTGCCGGCGCCTGATTGCCCTTGATAGGAATCAGGCGAATCACGCCATCGTGAATGATCTCTCCCTGATAAGTCACTTTACCACTGACCGGAGTCAATGAGAGTTGATCAGAATTTTGGCCACATCCAGCCAGAAGTATTACAAACAGACTAATACAGAGAGAGAACTTGCTTTTCATTTACCAGTACCAGAGGGAAAGAATCAATGTCTGTTGAAATCGAAAATGCAATACGTGTTACACAAAAGTAGATGCCATGAAAAATGAATAGATTTTAGAACTCACCAACCACTTCGCCACCAGCGCGTGTGGTAAGGTCCTGCAGCGTACCCAAATCAATATTTTCAGAAATAAAGCGGACCGCACCATCACCCATAAGGAAATGACAGCCTCCCGTATGGTGGCTGGCAGGTCCGGTAAAATCATCACCGTTCCAGCTCCAGCCGGATAGTGAAGGAAAGTTGGTATTGATTCCGCTTCTGACTCCAATTCCACCGCCTCCAAAGGCTCCCCAGGTAAATAATTGATGAGAGCCTAATTTGTTGCCAACAGTTTCCGCGAATGCCAGTGTATTACTGGAACCATCGGTGATGTCTCGGAATCTGATTTTTGAGTTTCTAAAAAACATGCCATCTTTATTAAAACCAACGGCATCCTGCCCATCCCGCGCTGGATTTCCATCGCGTCCACTGTGGGCAACGGGGTGATAATGGCTGCCCCACGAATCATTGGGGCCACCGGCACCGGTCCAATTTTGCCCTTCGTCCTGCGGGTTACTGGGGCAAATAAAAACGACAATTTTTTGTTGAGTTAAGGCAGAGTTGGGTGCCTGATAGAAGGCTAACTGAAAATTGAATTGATTATAAAGTGGTGCTTGATCCAGGAAGGGAAGTAACATCGTGGAACACATATGAGATCCATAAAGTTGTGGCGCTGAAAAGGAACTATCGGTATAACTTCTTCCGGCTGGAAAAATGCTGTGTGAATCATGGTAGTTGTGTAGCGCCAGCCCGATTTGCTTTAGATTGTTCTTACAGGTACTGCGGCGCGCTGATTCGCGAGCCTGCTGAACGGCAGGTAGGAGCAGGGCAATCAAAATGGCGATGATGGCGATCACAACTAAGAGTTCGATTAAGGTAAAACCTCTACGAATGGTGTTTGATAAAAAATTACGTCGCAACATTGTTTAGGGCCTCCCACAACGCGAAAAGAAAATCGGAATGAAATCAGTTGAACGCCTTCTATTCATATTTATGATTCTAAATAAATATAGATATATCATGATATATCATGATTGTAGTTTGCTATATTGTCAATACAAAAATGAAGAAAGGGAGTGCTTTTGAAGAATTAGCGTTTTGTACGATTCGCTTAAAGAATTTACAAAGAAATCATTTGCGACTTAATACAACTGAAAGGCTACCGGTTTTTCAAGTGCTCTTGAAAAGTTCAGTCTGTTCGTATCAGACGTTGATTTTGCAAGAGGAGCTCTAACCAATACTAAAGCGAAACCAGCGAATGACACTCACGCACTGCTCATAACACCAGAATGTCACAAACAGGTCACCATCAGGCAGACGAGTAATATGGGGCGCTCCAAATTTGAGTACCGCAAAATTCTCCGACATATTTTCACCGGTCGCCGTTTTCCCTTCCTGGGAATTATTTCCCCAGAGTGGTTGTTGATCGAGGTTCTCCCATCGTCCTTCTTTAAAACGAGACATGCAAGCCCAGAGCCCGGGTTGATCAAGCCGACGATAAATGTTCAGAATTTTTCCATCATCTAACAGATAAGGAGTTAATGTCTGTCCGCAGATTTCCGTTGACGATGGTGCCGACCATGTGGCGCCACCATCGTCACTAAGGGAATACTGATTGGGAAGATTGCTTTTTGATTCTTCATCATAGCACCAGGCAATTGCCAGCAAACGGCCATCGGGAAATTCTACAATTTTAGATTCCCAGAACGTTTGATGATTCCTCTCATGATGCATCACGTCGAAATAATGTTGCCAGTTGACGCCGCGATCTTGGGAAACGAGTGCCACCATGCGGTTGCCGTGCGGCAAGTTGCCCTCCCAGTCACGCCACAGCGATGTGGGCCAAACCCAGCGACCATCCTTTAAAAATGTGATCGGGCTACACATTTCAAATTCCGAATTAGCCAAAGGGGGCTTGACTTTTTCTGGATTATCCCAGGTTTCCCCGTAGTTGCTCGACCTCATTAATAATAAATCGGCGGGGACCATCCCCAGAGTTTCAGGATTTGAGAGACCCTGATCTGGGTAATCAGTTCGGTCAAAGCGAATCAAATTTGCAATTAATTCGCCATCATCGTTAATCGCCACTCGTCCGAACATGGATGTGATTCGGTCTGTTGTATCAGGACAGAGGCGTCCCTGATACTTCCATGTCCGGCCCTGGTCGTAAGAGCGAGATAAATGGACCTGCGCGTTAGTTGCTTCAAAGGCTTCCCCCAGCATGTACATGCCGAGTAGCGCGCCATCGGGTAATACCACAACAGAAGGAAAATAGGCGTGGATACTCTTGACGTGCGGTTTGTCATTTTTAAAGAGGATCCCCGTTTCCAGGTTGTTAAGACGCATTTCTCTCTCTTTCCTGTTTTCGCATAAAAGCAAGCACATCACGGCGGCCCGCCTGGATTTGTTCACTCATGATTTTGCGAGAGAGTTCAGCGTCTCGTTTTGTTAGGGCAGCTAATAACTGCTCTTTGCCTGCACAGGTTTCTTCTGCACTTTCCGGTGTGATGATTTTATGTTTCAACTGACGCAGGGCATAGAACACAGCCGTGATGGCCCGGTTTTCCTGGATGACTTTTTTCAGTAGACGATTACGCGAAGCATCCACCAGGATCTCATGAAATTCTGTTTCGCAGTCGACCCAGCGATTGAATTGTGCCGGAGTCGTGTGTTTTGCATCGCGTTCTACCATTGTGGCTGTGATTTCACGGTGTTCGTCAATGATAAACTGTAGATCTTCTAACTGCTGGCGTGAAATATATAACGCGGCTTCGCTTGCGGCGAAACTTTCCAGAAGGTCTCTTAGAACATAAAGTTCGTCTAAATCTTCCCGGCTGAGTTGCCTGACGAATGCCCCCGATCCCTGAATGTGTTCGACGAAGCCTTCAGAGGCGAGACGACAGATGGCCTCACGTACGGGGATCGCGCTCACGCCAAGTTCTGATGCCAGTTTCCTGTTAACCAATCGAGAACCAGGGGGCAGAACATTACGTTCCATTTGCTGTTTGATATATTGATAGGATTGCTCGGTCAGATTTTTAGGCGCTTCTTCCATAATGACTCAGTTATTCGGTTAAATCGTTTTATTGCAGATTTGCACCCTTTAATATATCATGATATATCGTCAGGGTCAAGTTTCTCAATTCCACAATGTGGATTCAACTCTACTCAGTCAGTAATAATAGAGTAAGGATTTTTGCCTGTTATCTGCGGCCAACTATTTCTGGTTCTTCAACTTGAGGTCTGCCAGGTAGATTGCCGTGATGGGCTTTCCTTTCTCGTCTTTTTCATGACTGGAGTAATAGGAGATCAGTGCACGATCGGGTTCCAGAATGAGGATTCCGGGGTATGAATTATCACCGCCACTGGGGAGCGAGGCGAATTCGTGCAGTTGATCATTCTGGAACCAGTACAGAGACGTGACGGGTTTTCTGTTTTTGAGCTGACGACCTCCCACCAGATAATGTTTCCCCCATTTCGCTAGTAAGGGACCACCGATGTAGCGATCCAGTTGCTTGCGGTCCCATTTTTCAAAGGGGGGACGCGAACGCATGACCCAGGCGGGCTTGGTGCCACTACGGCCGATGGCCAAGAGGTCGCCATTCTTTTCAAACAGGAACGCCGTTTCGTCACCCTGTTTTTCATTAAACAGACTCGCGGTCTTCCATACTAAACCGTCATCACTTTCGAGAATCGCGGTTTCGATGAGTTCGCGATCTTTATCCCCTTCTGTGAAATGTTTAATGCGTCGGCCACAGAGGTACGCTTTGCCGTCATAGGCGGCAGCCCGCCAGATGTAATGACCGTAGGTGCCTTCCAGCATGATCGGCTTGGACCAGTTCGTACCATCGGCAGTCCAGACTGCATATCCGAGATGTTGATTGAGGGTTCTGGTTTTTGGTGGAGCATCGCCGCAGTACCAGGTTCCCGTATACACAAACAGTTTGTCTTTGAAGATCAAAAAGTGAGGATCGCGTACATCCCGTTTGGGAACGGAAAATTCTTCGACCTGTTTCCAGGTTTTGGTGTCATCACTTTGCATCACCAGAATGCGCGAGCTGGGAAACAACATGTGGCCACCCGGACAAGTGCGAAAGGTGAGATAGTATTTTCCTTTGAACTCAATCATATCGGTAAACGCATTGTGCTCTCCATTATGAAAAACACGGCGCACGTTGGTGACTTCCACTTCGGGGAGTGTAGAGTTCTCTCCCGCGAGTAAAGCGGGTAGATTCATCAGACAGCCAGAGAACAGTGCCAATAAGGGAATCAGAGAGGGGATCTGTTTTTTCATTGTAATGGGCCTCAAAGAATGTTGGTATTCAATTTATCAGGGAATATCTGGTTTGGACATCAATAAGTATTTCAAATGGGATCGCATCACGGAACGTGCCCGTTCCACATCCCGGTCTTGAATCGCGCTGACGAGTTCAAAGTGCTGCCAGATGATGCGGTCGTTCACGTCGTCTTCTAAAACGGGGGATTCTCTTGGAGGGTAAGATGTTTCAAAGAGCGTCGCTAATAGCTTCTGCATGTCCGCGATAAACGATGAACCTGACATTTCCAGAATCAGCCCATGGAATTGTCGTTCGAGTTCGGTTCGTTGTTTGCGGTTCTTCTTTTTACTCGCAATCAATTTGAATTCTTTGGCCAGAGTTGCCAGTTGAGCGATTTGTTCTTCACTCGCATTTTTGACTGCCATTTCCACAGCACCCACTTCCAGGGCATAACGGAACTGTGCGAGTTCGGCCAGTTTTTCCTGTGACCTGGCCAGTGATGGCAGGCAGTTGGCCCAGACTTCGACCGGATCGGGATGGCGAACAATGAGTCCTTTTCGTTTGCGACCTTCCAGCAATCCCAGTGCACACAAACGGTTGACAGCTTCGCGGGCGATTCGTCGCGAGACGTTGTATTCCTCTGCAAGTTCGGCTTCGGTGAGAAAAAAATCACCATCATTGAACTCAGCAGACTGGATCCGGTGTCGAATGCGTTCTGACAATTCCAGTGCCAGTGAATTCTGTGGTTCTTTGGTTATAAGTGTCATTATAGTGTGTTATTAACGAGTTTATGATTGAATATTGGTTGGATTTGATTATTATATGGCATTTAATAGCATTGTCAAATTCAAAGGCAATAAAAACGAAGTGACCCTTTTGCAAGAACATACATTGAATTGCGAGATCCTCGTCGCTGGTGGCGGGATGGCGGGCTGCTGTTGCGCTATCGCTGCGGCCCGTTGTGGGGCCAAGGTCATTTTATGTCAGGATCGTTCTGTACTCGGCGGAAATGCCTCAAGCGAAATTCGCATGCATATCGTAGGGGCGAATGGAACAGGCGGCTTTGATCGTGGGGTGGAGCTGGAAACAGAGGCCCGTGAAGGGGGAATCATCGAAGAGTTGCGGCTGGAGAATTGTGTCCGCAATCCTCAGCGGTCGGCTTCGATGTTTGATTTGATCTTATTTGAGAAATGCAAGGCGGAGCCAAATCTCACATTGCTGCTCAATACTGCGGTGACCGCCGTCACGTTAAACGGTGATCAAATCGAGCATGCGATTGCAGAACGTCAAAGTACTGAAGACCGTTTTACGATCAACGCAGAGATCTTCATTGACTGCACCGGCGATGGTCGGCTGGCAGCGGAAGCGGGGGCTCTGTTTATTGAGGGGCGAGAAGGGCGGCAGCAGTTCAACGAATCACTGGCTCCTGAAACGCCAGACAATCATCGCCTGGGTTCCACGATTTTGCTGCAGGCCCGTCGTCATAATCGACCGATGCCCTTTATCGCACCTGAGTGGGTACGGAAATTTGAACAGGACGAATTGAAACGGCGACTCTATGCGACACCCGGTGAAGAGCAACCGACGCATGAATACGGTTACTGGTGGGCAGAGTGGGGCGGTGTACTGGATACGATCAAGCAGAATGAAGAGATCCGCGATGAGTTGTTAGCGGTCGTGATGGGGATTTGGGATCATGTAAAGAACGGACCACCGGGAACGCCTGCAGGAGACGATCCCTTTGAAGCGGCGCACTGGGCGCTGGATTGGTTTGGTTTTCTCCCCGGCAAACGTGAAAGCCGACGGTTTATCGGTCAACACATTCTGACCGAACAGGATCTGCTTACTTCACGCGACTTTCCCGATGCGATTGCCTTTGGCGGCTGGTCGCTCGATCTACATCCCCCGGAAGGCATCGACGCACCCGACCTTGAGCCCTGTACTCAACATCCGGTACCTTCGTTGTATAATGTGCCTCTGTCTGCCTGTATTTCGAAAAACAGAACCAATCTGATGTTTGCCGGCCGCAATATTTCTGCAACACATGTGGCTTTCTCTTCTACAAGGGTGATGGCGACTTGTGCGGTGATCGGGCAGGGGGTCGGGACCGCAGCCGCGTTCGCTGTGCAGCAGAAGTTGCCGCCGGCGGAGCTGATTTCGAATCAAGGTGTGATGGCACAAGTTCAGCAACAGTTGTTGCGGGACGATTCGTATCTGGTCGGGATTCAGATTCAGGATCACAACGATCTTGCGCGAGCCGCGTGTATTTCAGCCAGCAGCGAGCGGGTTGGCTATGAAGCGGCGAATGTGGTTTCAGGTCAGACGCGTTGTGTGCATGGAGCTGCGGGAGCACCGGAGGGCCGTGCGAATCCTGGTGGTCACCGCTGGATGTCTGATCCCAAAGCGGGTTTACCTGCTACATTACAACTGGAGTGGGATGTGCCGATTCAACCGAGTGAAATTCAACTCATTTTTGATACAGGCTTGCATCGGCATCTGACACTCAGTCATCATGATGGATACACGTCAAAGATGCAGTGGGGAGCGCCGCAGGCGGAAACAGTGCGTGATTATCGCATCGAAGTCTTTGACGGAAAAACCTGGTTTCTGTTAGCAGAAGTCGAGGGGAATTTTCAACGTCGCCGTGTGCATACAGTCGAACGAACATCGTCATTGTCAGCAATCCGTGTTGTTGTGACCGCTTCGAATGGAGTCGATCATGCTCGGATTTGTGAAGTACGTGTTTATTGAGGACTGATTTTTTAACCACGAAATACACTAAATTCACGAAAACATTAATGGTCATCCAATTAAAATATCTTTAATCGTGTGTGATACAATCTCTGCTGCTTTCAACAATTCCTCATATAGAAAAATTTCGTGCTTTTCGTGTATTTCGTGGTAGTAATCTTTCCATTGATTCAGCTTGGGTAGTAACTTGATGCAACAGCGTTTGTTTTTGAATTTTCTGATAATCTGGATTGTTCTTTCTTTACTGTCATTTAATGCTGGTTTCGTTATGGCAGAGAATCCGAAAACTAAGGAGACGAAGCTCGAAACTGAGGAGCTCTTTCCACGGATTCTGGGAGTGACGTTTTTCAGCCAGAATCTCAAGCAACGGAAACGGGCTGTGGTCGTCTTGCCAAAACATCGGCAACAGATCAAACAGCAAAAACGTCGCATGTTAGTGATTCTACATGGTCGTGGTCGGCATGAACTCTCTTTAATTGAAGACAAGGGCGTTCGCAAGCAGTTGCTCGATTCCGGTCTGTTTGTGATCCTGCCGGATGGCGATGATGGCTGGTACATTAATTCGCCGGTGCGCAAGTCAGACGTTTATGAAATGTATCTTGAAGAAGTGCTGG
Source organism: Gimesia aquarii (assembly GCF_007748195.1). Lineage (NCBI taxonomy): Bacteria > Pseudomonadati > Planctomycetota > Planctomycetia > Planctomycetales > Planctomycetaceae > Gimesia > Gimesia aquarii. Next base: position 5,271,171 of record NZ_CP037920.1, on the reverse strand, counting down.
CTGTTGTTACTCAGGAATTTCAGTTACCCACTGCACGTCAACAATGGGCGATTGCCGGCTGGTCGATGGGGGGCTTTGGTTGTGTGAATTTTGCTGCACGCCATCCCGATCGATTTATTGCCGTCAGTTCGATGATTGGGTTACTCGATTTTCCGCGAAACGGCTTACCAAAAGGCCAGTCGTACCGTGTGCCCACCGCCCGCTTTGGTTCAGACGAAGCAGTCTGGAAACAGTTTAATCCGATTGAGCGGGCCGAGAAGCTGAAGGGGATGTGCGTATTAATCGTCACCGCTGACAAGGCATTCGACCGGACGATGAACGAACATTTTCGAGAACGGCTGATCGAACTGAAGCAGCCGCCCGAATGGATCATGCTTAAAGGAAGGCATACGTTTTCTGTGGTGAGTGAATCTATTCCGCTTATGTTGGAGTTTACGAAACGGGCGTTTCAGATATAATTATCTCACTAAACGAACTTTGAATTCATGAAAATTGAATACTTTGGAGGATGCGTTTCTGGCACAAACAAAAAAACAGAGTGATATTTCTCATCACTCTGTTTTTTTAACAGTAAGAGTTAATATTAATTGAGTGAAAGAAGTTAATTATCGACGCCAGCATTTTTTACGAACTCTACATTTTCTCGATTTTCGATATCGCTTTTTACATTTGTAAACATGGCAACAAGGTTCTGGAGAGTTGACTCTAGTTTGTTCAATATTTTCTAGATTATAGAGAGAAAATACGATTTCTCTCTTTCGAGTTAAGGCATTATAAAGACCTTGGCTGTATTGGTCTTCACCGTATATTAATTCTTTAGCGAGTGGCATATTACGCATATAGTTTACAATAGATTTTTTCATTTGAATATCAAATTCATCAGGATTATTAATCTGTATCAATCGATAGCCAAAATCCTCAAATGAAGCAAGTTTTTCCAGAGCATCTTTTAATCTATCATTAGAGGACATCTTTCTAAAGTTTGATTTTCCATCAGGAATCGGCTCAATTTTCTGTTTCTCCGATTTTTCTATTGGTGGGCAACAAGGATTTGGGCAACAAGGATTTGGGCAACAAGGATTTGGGCAACAAGGATTTGGGCAACAAGGATTTGGGCAACAAGGTTTTGGGCAAGAACGTGGAGCCATCGATCTAGCTCTTACAATGTTACCAGCTCTAAGAACTTTGTTGATTTGTTGTTTTTTACTTCCAGATAATAGTCTAACACTGTCGGGTGCGTTATTTGTTCGATCACCTGGATTAAAATCTAGAAAAATTGCTTCGTCTACTTCTTTGATTTTAATGGAGTATCTTCCATCTTTATCAGTTCTTCCTATATTTCCCAAGGTACGTCCTGATCGTTCTGCCTTTACCCTAATAAAAACGCCCTTAATAGGTTTTTGAGTATCATTACTAGTAACAATTCCTGAAAGCTCAACATCACTATATGAGGGGTTTGTCAAAGTAAGTAATAGTACTAATACACCAGTCAATTGTCGAAACATTACTTGTCTCCCTTTAGTTAAGCTTTAAATTTATAATTATACTTAGTTCAATGGAATTATTTGGACAGGTATCTGGTCTGCACGTTTTGGAAATGGATCATCTTTTTTCAATATAAATTTAATTACTAGAAGAATTTGATCACCAGAGTTTGATGCTGGGACGTGAATAGTATTACGTTCTAACTGTGAGCTGTGTAATACTAGTAATGGTTCAAATGTGTATTTTGCATCTTTTTTGCGAACTAGAAACGCAGAGATCTTATGTGAGCCAGATGGATTGCCAGTTGCTGAAGTTAGTGTAGAGACTGATGCACTAAAAGCATCATACGGACTTTCAAATGGATCTGTCTCCGCTATAACAATTAATGGTTGAGTACTAGGTAATAATTCACCTAATTGATTAGCAATTTCTTGCACTTTATTTGTTTGTTGGTTTAATTCTTCCTTGATTTTGACTAATTCATCTTTATTTTTTTCGTCTTTCTTTTTTTCAACAAAATCAATTTTAAGCGAGGTGGTTTGTAGCTCTTTGACAACATTTCTTAGTAGATTAGGTTGTTGAGACAAATAACCAGCTTTATCTGCTTCATGTTGATCAATTAAGTTACTAACCCAAAAGCCCGCTTCACGAGCAGATGTTGAGTAAAGCGATCCAACCTGTTTGCTTGAATAATTTTCTGGTAGCCATACTCTACATGGAAAAGTACGAGGGGGTTCTCTTCTAATGTTTTCTGGATCTAAAGTTGGTGCAATAACAGGAGCTCCAAAAAATGTAATTATTGCGAAGGCAAAAGCACCTCCTGCAGTAATTCGTCGTCCCCTCTGACTAATTTCAAGATTTAGAAAACCGGGAACAACTTGTACGGAATATGCAGAACAAACGCTAAGAAAAACACGTAGTGCATAAGCAAAGATTGCTTCTTTGAAAGGTTCATTTCGTAAAATCAACCAAACTATTAATAGGAGCCCAGCCGTCAAGAAGATATATGGTAAGTATTGAGTTCCCCAAACTGGATTAGTTTTATTCGATGAATCTTGAGTTGTATCTGTATCCGCCATAGTTGTTTTCACCTTCCTGCCTACTATCTTCTTATTCATAAGACCTTATCCAGCTAGGTAATAGAAATTTCTCTTTTCAAACGATAGTCGCCCTGAAGCTTCAATTCTCTTGCTTCAGAAAAATCAAGAGGCGTATATTCGTTTGAAGGTAACCCAACTGGAGGCTCTGGTAACAAGCCCATTGACTGATAAGCTTCTGCCACTAGCTCCGAACAAAACACACTTGAGAGATCTTCACTGTTAGCCCCTGCAATTCCGTCCCAAGCAGATCGCAATAGCTCTAATTCATCTCTTTCATAGGGGCGCCTAGACAGCTTGTGACGTAGTTGAGAAAGGTCTGAATACATAGATTCATTAATTGGTTTGTTCAGCGGTCTTAGGGAAATTTCTCCAGCATATCGTGAAATTCTTTCACTTAGTGCAACTAACTGTACACCTTTGATGCTGCTATTGAACTCTACATCAGATGTATTTGTTAGTGTAGTAGATTCCCAAAGTAGTACTGCATCGTCAAAATCTGGAAGACGAATAACCATTCCTATATGTGACCATTTTCCTCCGGAAAACAATTTAATCATACTTGAAAAAGCACCTTTTCCAGAGAATAAGATGATATCACCAGTTTTGAATTGATCCCGAATTTCTTCATACCTGGGCATTTTGAGTTCCTAAATCTAGTATAAATATAAATTTTGTATACTGGATTTTTGCTATTATGTGTTGGTTATGTCAATATGTCAACTAATCGTTAAAGTTTTTCCATTTTATCCATGATTAAATATCGCTGATCTATTAGCCCATTATTGCTTAGAACTTTTAACGACTTATTCTGACAACCATACTATCTTTGTTTTTGCAATAGTTCATGAAACTAAAGCTATTCCAAAGCACTGTCAGAGAGCATTAAAAAGATCTTTTTTAAAAAATGTGCGTTAGATTGGTGGGGTTTGATCTAATGAACTTACACGGTGTTTTGTTTTGACGTAGATTCATCGGCTTGAGGCCAGAGAAGGTTTTTCGTTTTGCAGAATCAGGAACTTGATGAAGAATACGTCGCTTTAATTGCAGCCAGCCAACCTGTATTGCGTGGTTTGTTAATGGCGTTGATTCGTCGGGCCGCGGATGTGGATGATGTGTTGCAGGAAACGAATACCGTTTTGTGGCGGAAACGGGCCGAGTATAACTGGCGATTAGATTTCACGCCTTGGGCGTGTCGGATTGCTCAACTGCAGGCGATGGCGTTTTTTAAGCGGGTACGGAATCACGGACAGGCGGCCCTCGATGATCGGACGCTGGAGCAGATCGCTGTCATCGCCACACAACAGGCGGTCAATACAAAAACACACGCTGAGGCGCTCACATATTGTATGGAAAAGCTCTCGCCGGAACATCGTCAGTTGGTAGAAAACCGATATTGTGAGTCGATACCCGTGAATCAGATCGCTTCGCAAGCAGGGCGCTCGGCGGATGCGGTTTCGATGACCTTGTATCGGATTCGTAAGACACTCATGGAGTGTATTCAAAAGACGGTTGCCCAGGAGGCGCATTTATGAATCAACCCAATGATGCCATTCGCAAAGAACTGGAAGCTCTGACCTGCCGTCTCCTGGAAAAACAGTTGACGACAGATCAAGACGCGCGGCTGACCGAGATTCTCAATGCGTATCCTGATCTCATTAAAGATTATACGAATCAAATTCATCTCGATTCACTCTTGTCTGCCAGCTTGTATGAATCAGTTCCGGAAGGAATCAATGTTGTAGATCAGGAAAATTTGTCTCACGAAAGTCAGACAACTCATTTGGGAATCCCTTCCGCGGAGCTCCCAGCTTCCCGTCGATTTTCTTTTCGCTTGCGAGGGATCGCGTTAGTCATGGTGGTTCTGTTGGTCGGTGCTGTTGTTTGGTTGAACCAGAAAGTGCCGCCCCGACAAGAGAACCAAATCGCCTCTCGCCCCGACTACGTCGGTATGCTACTCGATACGGAAGATGCGGTTTGGGGACATGACGATCTCGAAGAAGACATTCCCTATGGCACTCAGTTTAAAACAGGGCAATCTCTGTGGTTGAAATCGGGAATTGCCCGCATCCATTTTCAGAGTGGGGCAGGAGTTGTCTTAGAAGGTCCGGCGAAGATCGAATTCCGTTCTCCTTTGAATGCACTGCTGCATCATGGAAAACTGGCTGCGTATGTGCCTGATGAGGCGCAGGGGTTTTCTGTGGATACTTCCAAAATACGAATTGTTGATTTGGGAACACGGTTTGGTACCGTTGTGGATCGGTCAGGCGAAGCGGAAGTGCATGTGTTTGAAGGCGAAGTTGATGTGAAACCGGTGATGTCCGCGAACAAGAAGCTTGCCAACCTCAAGGCCAGCCAGGCACTACGGTTTTCGAACGGAACAGTTCAGGGGGCAGAAATCAGTGTGACGCCAGCGAAGTTTGCAGATGTGCCGACGCTCGAACAACTCGTCGCGGCGAAGTCCGGTAACTATCCGCCGCAAGAGACAATTCATTTTGAGAATCACCAGCCATTGAATCAAATTTCGCTCATCAAAGAGAATTCCGCATTGCCTGCGGGGATTCTGGTGGGTGAGGATTTTGAATATCCGTCGACTTCGCTATTTCAACAAAACGGTGGTATCGGATTCGATCATGAAGGCTGGTGGGTCGATCAAAATTTTACCCGCTTGATGGTTCCTGAGAAAAGAATGCAATGGGGAGGACTGGATGGGGGGCCGATGATCTTAGAGGCCCGCGGTCGTCATCATGCCTATCCTTCACTCGCACATCGGATGGCCCGCAAACTGGAAACACCACTTAAGGATGATTTCTATTTCAGCGTCCTGGTCCAATATCATGGTTTGGATGGAGATGACTTTTTTGGCCTCTGGTTTGATGATTCAAAGGGCCGTCTGGGAAACAGCCATTCCCTGGTGCCGAGTGTCGGGTTTAAAGAGGGGCAGTTCTTTGCTCGTTTTACTGTGAAAGATGAAGTCTTATTTCAGGAGCCCATCGATCATGAAACGTTTTTGCTGGTAGGCCATCTTGCCAGGAAAAATGCCCCTCATTTTAATCATCTGGAGGTCTGGGTGAACCCGGTTGGTGATCGGGTAGAAACTCCGGATGTTGTTGTGAACCTACCGAAAGAGGGGAAGCTCCTGAAATCGATTAACGCTCTAGGCATGCGGATCGGGCAATATACTGAAGTGACCGATTCGCTTTTTCTGGATCGGCTCGTCATTGGTGATTCGTATGAAGCAGTCACACAACCTGCTGCCGTTCAGAAATAGTTTATCAATGTTTGTACTGAAAGTTTTGTGATGTTTTGCGCTGTGCGGGCTTTTCTTTTTAATACAAGACTACTTTCCATACTGGTTTGTGGGATGCTGCTCTCTCACATTCAGCAGATACCGGGACAAGAATCACGACTGGCACAGGGCTTAGTCAATCAGACGTTTGATTCACACAAAAAAGAACAACCGGGATTTGGCTGGAACGGAGGCTGGGTACTTTCGAAACAGCAACCGGCTCTGTTTGTCGATGTGAAGCAAAAGAAATCACAAAACGAACAGCAACAGGCCATTCAACATGAAGCGCTGATTCAAGGTTCCAACAAACGCAATAATCCGTTGCGCAGAGAGTTGCAGGAAACCTATCAGGGACAGGAATTGTTTCTGCGGTTTCGATTCCGTTATGCGGTCGATGAAAGATTGCGTGATCAGGGCGAGTTTTTTGTCTTCTGGCTGGATCGTTATGAAGGCACTGATGAGGCGGTCCATGCTTCACACATTCCGAATATCGGTGTGCATGTGGCTGCCAGCGGTCCACAAAAAGGAAAAGTCGTGTTTATGGTTCGGATTGGGAGCCATAAAACCGCCTGGAGTTCTGTTGAGCTGGAACGCGATCGGGATTACCAGATTGTCGGCAGATTATCGAAGCCGGAAAAATCCCTGCGTGCGGGGTTTACGCGATTCGATTTATGGGTCGATCCGAAACCGGACGAATTCGACCAACCCGTGGCCACCGCGGTAAATCCGCAGAGTGTCAATGCGGTGCGTTGGGTCGGTTTTGCGACCGGGTATAAAACGGAAGTGGATGACCGGATTTATGTGAGTGATCTGGTATTGAGTCGCACCTGGAGTGATATGCTCGATTTATCACCGTCACAGATTCCCTCAATGAATCAGAAAAAACAGCAAGCCTGGCAGTCGCAGGTTGATTTTCGCAAAGAAATTTATCCGTTGCTTAAACAACGTTGTTTTTCCTGTCATGCGGGCACGAATCCCGATTCCGGCTATCGACTGGATGTGTATGACGAATTACTTGGGTTCAGTACCGGCGAAGAGTTGATTGTGCCGGGGGAAAGCGCACAAAGTAAGCTGATTCAGCTAGTTTCCTCAAAAGTCGCCGAGGAACGGATGCCGCCTGTAGATTCAACACAGCCGTTGTCTGAACGGGAAGTTGCTTTGTTAAGTGCCTGGATCGATCAAGGGGCAAAATGGGATCATCAGTTATTACCGACGCCCAAAGCCGAGTCCGATCATTGGGCCTTTCAAATCATTAAACGCCCCGAAGTGCCCGTGATGCAAAACTCCAAACGTGTGCGTACGCCCGTGGATGCGTTTATCAAGCGCGCGTATCAGAAACAGGGCATTCAACCTGCACCGGAAGCCGACAAGGGAACATTGATTCGGCGCCTCTATTTGGATCTGATCGGTTTACCGCCAACGGCAGAGCAAATCGAGACCTTTGTGAACGATACGGATCCGCGTGCTTACGAAAAACTGGTCGACCACTTATTAGCATCGAAACATTATGGCGAACGTTGGGCGCGGTATTGGCTCGATCTCACGCGCTGGGCGGAGAGCCACGGTTACCAGCATGATCTGCCGCGGCCTTATGCCTGGCGGTATCGTGATTATGTCATCGAGAGTTTTAATGAGGATAAACCCTTTGATCAGTTCATCAGGGAACAGTTAGCGGGAGATGAGCTGAAGCCGTATGCAGACGAGCATGTGATCGCGACCGGTTTTTTAGCATCGGCTCGAATCAGCGGTAATCAGATGGATAAGGCGGCACAGCGAAATGATGTGCTGGTGGATATTGTGAATGTCACCAGTAGTGCGCTGCTTGGTCTGACTCTGGAATGTGCTCAATGCCACAACCATAAATTCGATCCGTTGACACAGCGGGACTATTATCGGCTGCAGGGCTTTTTTGTGAATGGCCAATTGGGGAATCTGTCACTCCAGAGTCAGTCGCTTTCCAACCCCACAGACATGAAAGCGTGGATGCCGAAAGGGACGTTTGATTTTTATCAACGCGAGGCGAAGAAATTAATCAAACAGAAGCGATTTCAGCACACGACGAAACCGCATACCTGGGGGTATTATTCTCCGTTAACAGGGCATGGAAACATCGAACGGCTGCCGGTAGTGAACCGTGATCCGATCCCGTATTCCAAAGAACGCTTGAAACTGACCAAATCGCAAATCCTGCTTCGCGGCGATGTGCACAAGCGGGGACCGGAAGTAGGAAAAGGCTGGCCAGCAGTATTGGGGGCCACTTCGGAATCGTCAGAAACGATGTCGCGGACCGCGCTGGCGGACTGGCTGACGGATCGGAAGAATCCGCTGGTATCCCGCGTGTGGGTCAATCGGCTCTGGCAGTATCATTTCGGACGGGGTCTGGTGGCAACCCCCAGTGATTTTGGTGTGCAGGGCGAGAAACCGACACATCCCGAGTTGCTGGACTGGCTGGCGGCTGAGTTGATGGATCAGGGCTGGAGCACGAAGCACATTCATCGGCTGATTGTGCTTTCGTCAACCTATCGGCAGGCACGTTCATTTAACGAAACCAATTTGAAACAGGATCCCGAGAATCGACTGCTCTGGAGCTGGCCTCGTCGTCGGTTGGAAGCGGAAGCGATTCGCGATTCAATTTTATGTGCGACGGGTGAACTCAAACGCGAACTTGGAGGACCGAGTGTGCCTCAGGAACGCGAAGAGGAAAATTTGCGACGCACAATTTATCTGTTTCAGCGGCGGAGCGAGAAGCCATCCGTGATGGCGATGTTTGACGCGCCGGACAGTATCGCCAGTTGTTCCCGTCGGCAGGTTTCGACCGTCGCACTGCAACCTCTCTTTATGTTGAACAGTCAGTTCATGGATCGACGGGCGCAGGTCCTGGCGAAAACGATTGTTGAGGAAGCCGGCGATCATCACGGTCAACAGGTCGAGCGTGCGTTTTTACGAGTGTTAGGTCGCATGCCGACTGCACAGGAACAGAAGCGTGCGATGCTCTTTTATGAAATGGAGAAACCTGTAGTGGAGCAGAAACGTCCGCTGTCGATGCTCTGTCATGCGTTACTGAATTTGAACGAGTTTATGTACATCCCTTAATTCAGAGATTTTTAATGTTATCTGATGAAATGAATCAAACTTGGTTTTCTCCCGGCATCGATCGACGGTTTGTGAGTCGGCGTGAAATGCTGGGGCAGAGTGTGCTCGGCTTTGGCGCTGTGGGATTATTGTCTTTGCTGGCCGATGAAGGGCTGTTGTGTGCAGAAGAGGGAACTCACATCAGTAGCGGCGAACGTCATTTTCCCGCGACGGCCAAAAGCGTGATTTTTCTGTTTATGTCGGGAGCACCGAGTCAGGTTGATACGTTTGATCCGAAACCATTGCTCACCGAACTGGAAGGGCAGGCGGTCCCTGCGAGCATAGCGGCCCGTGTGCCGAACATTCCGCGTGCGGGCCTGGGTTCCAAGCTGATGGCATCACCGTTTTTATTCAAACGATATGGTGAGAGTGGCATTCCCGTTTCGAATCTGTTTCCCGAGACCGCACAGTTGATTGATGAAATTTGTGTCTTGCGGTCGGTGAATCATCGGGTGCCCGTACATGGACCGGGAGAGTGTATTGCATTGACCGGTTCAGCCATTGGTGATCGACCCAGTCTGGGCGCCTGGATGACGTATGGATTGGGAAGTGAAAGCCGCGATCTACCCGGGTTTATTTCGATGCTTTCCAACAGTACCGGTCCCGCCCCGCAGACACCGGGCTGGGGGGCCGGGTTTTTACCATCGCGATTCCAGGGAACACTGGTGGATGGAAAGCGGGGGATTCCCTACACCCAGATGCCGTCCGGTTATTCGAATCAGAATCGCCGTCAGCAACTCGATTTCATCAAATGGATGAATCAGGAGCATCTGGGGCAGCTCGGTCAGGATTCCGAACTGGAGGCGCGAATTGCCTCTTACGAACTCGGGTTCCGCTTGCAAACCTCCGCACCGGAAGTCTTTGATCTGGAGAGCGAAACGGCTGAGACTGCCAAACTCTATGGTCTGGATGATAAGCCGACTGCGGAATTTGGCAGGCATTGTCTGATTGCGCGACGGCTCGTGGAGCGCGGCGTGCGGGTGGTGCAATTACGAAACGGAGGTTGGGACGCTCATGGTTCGCTCAAGGCCAATCATCTGAAACGATCCCGTGCGACGGATCGACCAATAGCGGGTTTGCTCAAAGATTTGAAACAGCGAGGTTTACTGGAGGAGACGCTGGTGATCTGGGGAGGCGAATTCGGACGAACGCCGACCACGGAAGGCTCTGCAAAAGGGGACCGGCGCGGCCGCGATCATTTACCAACGACCTATTGTATGTGGATGGCCGGAGGAGGCGTGAAGGGGGGGCAGATCATTGGCAGAACGGACGACCTGGGATACACGCCCGTCGAACGTCCCGTCTCTCCCGCCGATCTACACGCCACACTGCTTCACGCATTGGGTATCGATCAGCACAAACTGTTTTATATGCATAATAATCGAAAAGAAATCGCCACCGTATTAGGGGGTGAAGTCATCAATGAGGTGTTTTAGTTCGGATTTTCTTAATCGTTTTTAAATCTTACCGAAGGAAGAAATCATGAGTTCATCAGGCAGAAGAGAGCGGCGTGGCTTTACTCTGATTGAATTGCTGGTGGTGATTGCCATTATTGCCATTTTAATCGCGTTATTATTACCGGCAGTCCAACAGGCGCGCGAAGCCGCGCGTCGCAGTACCTGCAAGAATCAATTAAAGCAAATTGGTCTGGCGTTACATAATTATCATGAGACTCATCGGATCTTTCCCCAAGGGGGCTATGGGCAATCGATTGGTTCGGGAACCGGTAGTTCGACGGCCAATAACGTGAGTATGAGCTTTCTTGTGATGATTCTTCCGTTTGTGGATCAGGCGCCTTTGTATCAAACGTTTAATCTCAATCGAGGCTATGCCTTTTCCGATAATCGGCAAGCCTGTCTGAACGTGCCACAGGTTTACCATTGCCCGAGTTCTAATAAAACGAAATCCACGCATACAAGTGAAGTCTTTAATTCCACACCGACATTCGCCTCACACTATGTGGGCAACATGGGGCCGGTGGGAACCAATGCAACTTCTTCGGCGCCTTATCAACTGGAGTGCGAAAACCCTTCATCGGGTACTTCGATTCCCAATTGTCGAAGTGGAAATGACGTTTCCAATCTGGGAGTCTTAGGTGGTCCTCGTTCCCAGGTGCGGCTGCGGGATATTCTGGATGGATCTTCCAATACCATTATGGTGGGAGAAATGTCTGCTCATAAATATCTGGCCGAAGCAATTGCCCCCCGATCCTGGAATCGTGGCTGCCACAATGATTCGTGTGGGAGTAGCAAGAACGTGAAGTTTGGAATTAACGTGCACGGATTCGTTTCTGGTGAATTCAATAATATGAGCTTCGGTAGCACACACGAAGGGGGCGCTCACATTTTAATGTCCGATGGTAGCGTACATTTTGCTTCCGAAAATATCGATCTGAATGTGTATCTGGCGACGGCCAGCCGCGAAGGGGGCGAAACCAATACGCTTGAGTTCTAGTCATATCGATTCAACTTGCATCTCTCATGAAGTCTTCCTTGGGAGATGCTTTTTTCATTGTAACCTACAACTGATTTGGTAGTCTGATCATGTTTCATTTGAATGTTCCCAAGCTGACAGTGATGTTATTGGGCGGTCTGTGTTGTTTGTTAAGCCAAAGCTGTGGATCAAACGGGAGAAGTGAAACATTGTATGATGTTTCAGGAACGGTGACTTATGCCGGCAAACCCGTTCCCTATGGTTCCGTGTTGTTCGTCGCAGACGCTGACGAAGGAAACACCGGACCTCAGGGGGTAGCGGCGATTGAAGATGGTAAGTTTGATACGGCAAAAGCAGGGCGGGGCGTCGTTGGCGGCGCGTATACCGTCATCATTAAGGGACGCAGTACACAGTCTTCACAAGAAGAGGACGAAGGAGGGGGAGATCCCCCTCTCTTTGCTGATTTCCAAACCACGGCCGTCTTTCCCGAAGAGAACTCAGTCCAGAAATTCGAAGTACCCGAGAATCGAACCCAAAGCGATGAATAATTGCGTTGATGTCTTACAGATTGAATTCGATGCCTTGAGCGAGCGGCAACTCGGTAGAATAATTGATCGTGTTTGTCGTGCGTCGCATGTAGGCTTTCCAGGAATCAGAGCCTGACTCGCGCCCGCCGCCGGTCTCTTTTTCACCTCCAAAGGCGCCGCCAATTTCCGCGCCACTGGAGCCGACATTCACATTGGCGATACCACAGTCTGATCCGACGGGTGAAATGAACAATTCTGCTTCCCGGATATCATTTGTCATGATGGCTGACGAAAGCCCCTGCGGAACCTGGTTGTGCATTTCGAATGCTTCTTCCAGCGTGCGATAGCGCATGACATACAGAATGGGGGCGAATGTTTCCTGTTGCACGATTTCGGTCTGGCTGTGCATCTCTACAATCGCCGGATGCACGTAGCAGCCGCCTGCGGGAACATCTTCCAAAATGGGGTTCCCATAGTGGACTGTGCCCCCCTGACTTTCAGCAGTTCGCAGCGCGTGTTGCATGGCATCGAGCGCAGCCTGATCAACGAGGGGCCCAACCAGCGTGCCTGTACTCAAGGGATTTCCAATGGGCAATCGCTGGTAGGCATTCTTGAGTGAGTTCAGTAATTGGTCTGCGATACTTTCGTGGACGATAAGACGACGCAGTGTGGTGCAACGTTGACCACAGGTGCCAACGGCGGAGAAGAGCGCAGAACGAACGGTCATTTCCAGGTCTGCGGATTCGGTGACGATCATGGCGTTGTTGCCACCTAATTCCAGCAGGCTGCGTCCCAGGCGACCGGCGACAGTTTTGGCAACAGCGCGGCCCATGGGGATCGATCCCGTTGCCGAGATCAATGGAATTTCGTGATGTTCTGTTAACGCTTTGCCAATTTCCGCGCGTCCGACGAGCAGGTTCGAAATGCCGTCGGGGACCTCGGGGAAATCCTGTGCAACATTGTTGACGATTTGTTGACAGGCAATCGCACAAAGAGGCGTTTTCTCTGAAGGTTTCCAGATCACCGAATCTCCGCACACAAACGCGAGCATCGAGTTCCACGCCCAGACCGCAACCGGGAAATTAAACGCACTGATGACTCCGATGGGACCCAATGGATGCCATTGTTCCATCAGGCGGTGCCCCGGACGTTCGCTGGCGATGGTATATCCATAAAGCTGACGGCTCAAGCCGACCGCAAAATCGCAGATGTCAATCATCTCTTGGACTTCCCCTAATGCTTCCTGCGTGATCTTACCAGCTTCCCAACTGACGATCGCGGCCAGGTCTGCTTTGTGTTCGCGCAGGGCTTCGCCGATTAAGCGTACGAATTCACCGCGTCGGGGGGCGGGGACTTGTCGCCATTTCAGAAAGGCATTTTTGGCGGTGTCGACAACCAGACCGACATCGCCGAGCGTGGCTTCCTGTAACGTGACCAACGTCTCGCCATCAATGGGCGATTTTCCTGTCAGGACTTCTCCCGCGCCCGCTTGCCAGGTGGTTCCAATACCAACTGCGGAGGGCTGACCGGGAACGCCGATGCGTTGTAAGACATCTTGTATTGAATGAGTCATAGTTTAGCTCACTTGATAAAATTCGATTTTTCAGAGAGAAGACTATCTGTCTGATAGTAACGACCGAATCGGTTATTGATAAACAGATCGAACGGCACATCTTCCTGTTTGAGAAACCCGGTTCCATTTATCTGATCCTGCTGAACCAGATCGACGACAGCGCAGATACCGGCTCCTGTTGTCAATTGAATCGCACTCCACTGTTCTCCTTTGACTTCCTGCGCATAGAGTTTGCGCAAGTCGCTTTTTTCAACAAATTGTCCATTTCGTTTACCTGTGACAGTGCAGAACACGATCACGACATCCTGAAATGTGATGGGAATAGCGTGTTCCATCACATCCTTCAGTAATTCACGACGGTCTGCGAGCCTGAGATCCTGCAGCAGGAACTTCATCAACATGTGATGGCCGGGGTAACGAATCGTTTTGTAGTTCAATTCGCGAACCTGCCCATGCATCGTTTCGCATAACGTTCCCAGGCCCCCGGAAGTATTAAAGGCCTCATAAACATTGCCATCGAGGGTAAACTGTTCCAGTCCTTCCAAAGGGAGCCGGTTCTTGATTTCGTGCGCGTGGATCTCTTCGCAGGGATTACAATATTCATTAATCAGGCCGTCGGTAGACCAGGTGAGATTATAGGAGAGTGCATTGGTCGGGTGTTGGGGTAATGCACCGACGCGCATGCGAATGGTATCGATCTCATCAAACCATTCCATCACATGTTTTGACACAATCGTCACAAAGCCGGGAGCCAGACCACATTGAGGAACAAACACCTGACCGGGGACGGCATCGTCGGCGATCTCTTTGACGGCGACCGTTGTCTGCCGGTCTTCGGTGAGATCAAAATAGTTAATGCCTGCTTCTAACGCAGCGCGGGCGACGCCCGGGTTTTCTCGAAAACTCAAAGCCGAGATGACTGCAGTGCAACCCTGCATCATGTGGACCAGTTCCGCATGCGAGTCGGCATTCAGGGCATAGGTTTCAGCGGAAGGAATACGTTTCTGTATTCGTTCCAAGGCAGCGGGAACACGGTCCGCGATTCGCAGTTGATAATCGCCGGAATCGTTAAGCAAGGATGCAATCATGCGTCCGATTTTTCCCGCGCCGATGAGTAAGATGGTTTGAGACATTCCAGGTCCTCCAGACGTGAATTCAAGATGTGGTATTCTCAGTAGATCAGTCTCTACTTAATTATATACGTTGGAAAAGTCGTTTCTGATTGAGTTACGGTTTTACGGATAATTATCGTATTAAAAGAGAAAGGCGACTTGACTCTTAATTCTGAGAGGAAAGAATGAAGTTTGAAGGAGATAAAACATGTCTGACGAACAACTTGCAACTTATGACTGGAAACGCTTTCCCGAGACAGCCGACTTTCTGAATGAGCGGATTGTAACGTTTTCTCAACAATCTCCCACCCTCGTAAAATTTGCGAGTGATTTGCAAGCGAAAACGGGGACCCGCTTGATTGATTGGGTGGATCATTTGGAACTGCATTGGTCCAACGCGTTAGAAGCGACCTTGATCCGTTTAGGTTATGAGGAAGTAACCGGTTTTAATTTCAAATTGTTTCGACATGTTGCCGCACATTTTCCGCCGATTCAATCCAGTTCCTTGTCAGCAGAACGACTGTTTCTGCGTGTGGAATCTGTGGTAGATTTCTTAGCCACTCATCAGTATTCGCTACAACTTCCGATTGAAGGGGAAATCGCTGCTGCGGTGCGACATCGACTGGCGTTTCAGGAAAACGATTTTGAGTTACACGCCATCGAAAGACATGGTGTTCGTCTTGATTCCGTGGAGAGATCCTTTCAGGCTGACCTGGAAGATCTGCTCTCGCATACTGAAGCCTTTCGTCTTCGTAAACGCGATTTTTCAGATGAGATCGCCGGGTTTGAACACGCCGAGTCGCTGATTAAAATTGCGATTGAAGATTTGGGTGTGGATCGCACTTGTGATCTTTTCTTTGCTGCCGAACGTGCGTATTGGCAACAAAGAAACGGAGTCGCCCGCATTCAAAAAGCCCGTCAGGATACAATGGGCCTGGGTTGGGCGAATCACGATCACCATACCTATCGCTCCAGTCGAAAGCATTTTCAACGTTTGATTGCGATGTTTGAGCTACTCGGCTTTGACCTGCGAGAACGTTTTTATGCAGGCAAGGAAGCGGGGTGGGGGGCTCAAGTGTTGGAGCACCCGACAACAGGCGTGGTGATTTTTGCCGACGTCGATTTGTCGCCTGCGGAAGTCTCACAGGACTTTGCACATGAGCCGTTACTGGAATTGGACGAACTGGGAACGGTGGGACTCTGGTGTCGTCTGCATGGCGAAGCATTTCTGCAGGCGGGCATGCATCACCTCGAATGTCTGTTTGAATTCGATGCGGCCCGCGATCAACTGGCGTCCGAAAATGAAGTCAAAACGATGAAACCGTTTACGGATCTACCGCATCTCAAGCAGGCGTTTACCGCCGGTGAAATCTGGGCTGTTGAAGAGTCGCGGATTATGTCACTGCTTGAGGAAGGTTTGATTTCCGCAGAAGAGGCCGACCGCTTCCGCAGGGAAGGCGCGATCGGATCTCACATGGAAATTCTACAACGCGAAGAGGGTTTCAAAGGCTTTAATCAGACGGGGATTAATGACATCATTCTGGAGACCAACCCGCTGAAAATTCATCAGTCGTGAGTTTGGGAATTGGGACTTGTACTACCTCCCCTTGAACATTAATTCCCAAATCCAGTGCTTACTGTAAAGTTCTCTTTAAGTAGACCCTTGCGTGCAAAAAGTAATTTGTGGCAGATATTAATTTTGTTACGGTCTTCTGAAAAAAGTGTAATCAATATTTTATCTATATTCGTTTCAACAAAAGAGTTTGGTGCTGCTGCGAAGAAGTTAGAGCGATCTGGCACCTTGCCATCGGTAGTTTTGATTTGGTTCGGTCTATTCCGAACAAAATCTAAGATGAGATTATCCTGCATTATTTTTTCGATAAAATTAACTTCATTCGTATCAAGACGATCCCACGAAACTTGATTTGCCAATCTGCTCTGTTGCTTCTCTGTGATGTCTGTCTTCCACTCGAGTTCAATGGTTGTGTAGTATATTTTTTCGTGTCCTTTGGAAGGTAAGTATGTTGTGCCATTAATTCCAAACCCTTTACCGACACCCTTTCCAGTGCGATTGGTTCGGCGAAGTATTAACTCTTTTGTTGATTTCACTTCGCTACACTTTGCTCGTAATCCAAAATCCTTGTCCTGACAAATAGAGTTGGGATGAATTCTTAACCAAAGCAATTTCGTTGCGACATTCGCGATCACTTTGCCACGAATCATGGCTACTTCGTCCTGGCCAAATGGTATCTTTCCAAACCGTGTACCATCAGAATATCGTTTGAGCTTAACGGGATGTAATTGCTTCGATTTCGTCATAACTGCTACCTCATTCAGTTTCATATCGAAGCGATCGGCTTCTCCATCACCATAGGTGAACCGCAGTTCTAAATGGGTTGCTTTTTCAATATTATCTTTCCCCTCGATACCAGAAGTTTCTTTCTCCGGAAATTCAAAATTCACACGTAGTAACATGGGGCCAACAACTTCCCAGTGATTGCTTGGTGTATCTAGACCGTCAGTCAGATAGGGATAACCATCAATATCGGTCAAAATCCCTAAGTTGGTCTTAGACGCAATCCCACCAACCGCATCCCAGAATGGAACTCGATTCAGATTAAGTGAAATTTTTCTATCCAGAACTTCTTTTGAAAGAGCAAGTGAGCCATTTTTTAGGTAGTTATCATAATCATCAAATGAAAGCGGAAAATTCTGAGCACCGCGTGCTTGATTCAAGGATTTTCCAAACTCTAATATGGAACAATCCTCGCACTTTAGCGAAATGGACTGCTCACTCATCAATGGAGTCCATTTGAATGCTGGCGCAGTCTGACAATTTTCCTGACCATTTAAAAGATCACAATTATTTATGATCGAACAAGCACTCATGGCACTTACTAAAAAGGCTTTTTGAAAATTCATAATCGAACTCCTCTTTAACCTTCTTAAAATGCACAATAGGCTGGAACAAACTCAAAATTCGACATGACTTCTTTTTTCTTCCAATGAAAGACACGAAAAATATTGATGTTTACTACAGGTTAGCCAGTGATTCAATCGATATTTTTCTTGAATGTGGTGTGTGTGAGTCAAATCAGACTTCGGGCAATTCCCAGGGTTTACGCCATTCTTTGCGGCCGCGGAGTTGGTTTGCTTCGTCGTCATTGACGAATGTTTCTGTTTTGGAATCAAGAACAAGAGTTCGTCCGACGCGGGCGGCGATGTTGCCGGCATGGCAGAGCACGGAGGCGGGATGGCCCACGGTTTCCAGGTCGCAGACCGGCTTGTTGCGGGTTTTGATGCAGTCCAGGAAGTTTGCTACGTGAGCCGCGGCGTTGCTGCCCCCTTTGACTTCCTTGATTAACTTACCGCGGTTTCCGTAGACGCGCCAACGGCTGTTACCGATGGTCATGTGGGCTTTGTCGCCATAGATTACGGCGCCTTCGGATTCACCATGGTAATGGTAGGGAGCCCAGATTCGCATTTCATAAGTCAGGATTTTCGGAGTTTTGCTCGTGTATTCGTAAGTGACCTGCAAGGTGTCAGGCCATTCCTGCATGTCGTCGAAATACCATTTTCCGCCGGTCGCTGAAATTTTTGTGGGGAGCGAGACCGCTTCGTCTCCCTGTGCCTCACAGGCGGCGTTGAGGGCTGCGAACGCCATATCGAGTCGATGCACGCCATCATTGCCGAGGTCTCCGGTGCCGTAATCATGGAACCAGCGCCAGCGGCCATGAAATCGATTTCGGTTGAACGGCCGTTTGGGGGCGGAACCGAGCCACATATCGTAGTCAACGGTTTTGGGGGGAGTGCTGTCCGGTGGGTTTCCGATATTTCCCTGACGCGTGCTTTCCCAGGCTTTCGCAACCAGGCAACGACCGAGTGCACCGCTACGGATATATTCGAGGGCGGATTTCAAGCGTTCTGTAGAACGATGTTGTGAGCCCATTTGCACGATGCGTTTGTGTTTTTTCAGCGCAGCCACCATGCGTTGGCCTTCCACAATATTGTGGCCGTCCGGTTTTTCGACATAGACATCTTTCCCGGCCTGACAGGCGAGGATGGTCGGAATAGCGTGCCAATGATCGGGGGTTCCCACCACGATGGCATCAATGCTGTTGTCATCGATCAGTCGGCGAAAGTCCTGAAAGATCTGGGGTTGTTTACCCTGCAACTTCGTGACGGTTTCGACGGTATTTCCCAGACGGGCGGAATCAATCTCGGCGATCGAGGCAATTTCTGCATTCTGATTCGCGGCAAAGTATTTATTGAGGGCAGACGCACGGCCCGCGGCGCCGATCATTCCAACGCGAATACGTTCGCTGGCAGAGGCCTTCGCGACTTCATCCAGGGCGATTGTGGCTGTGATTCCAGCGGCGGAATTTTGTAGAAACTTTCTGCGATCCATGAGATTCTCTCCAGGTGGGCTAAACGATTCAGGAGGAAAGTTTAAGTGAAGGTGTGTGTGCTGTGTGTTGTTCATTATAAGAACCAGATTCGACAGTGCAAAATAAATCTTGCTGATTTCAAGAATCAGTCTCGGTTTGCACTACTGCCGGATTTTCATCTCAGACGATGGAATGCGATCAACTACAATGAATGAATCCGAATGGAATCTGAGTTGAGCCTTGCGCAGAAAGTCAAAGTCTTCCACATGCTCTGTCTATCATTTTAGTGGGTCTGTTTCAGAAGGGGAATTACATTGCTGGTCTGTTTGGTCTCGGTTGATTGTTTGATGCGCTTCTTTTCAACGACGTCGCATTTTGGTGAACTGCATGAGGCGGTCAAGCGAATGATTTGCGCAGTTTTGTCTGAGATATGGTATTTGCGCGTTCGCGCAGGTCGTGGTTTTAGTAAAGAACAGACCATTTGGGATCAAAATGGTAGTGAGCATCGAGAACTGAACTTGAGAAGGTATTTGAAAAATTTCGAACGCCTAGCGGGTTTTATGGTGAAAGTATTCGCAGCTGCGAAAGTCATTACTATCCAAAAAAACGTTGCCTCGCGCGCGCGACGCAGAAACGGAGTTTCGCGAGAGGCGCGGCTGTGTCAAGGTGTGGTTTGTCTCTTGGAAAACGAGAGGTTTTGGAGTCGTGAAAATGTCAAGATGATTTGTTGATTTCAAATACAGGTGTCGAAATCTAACTGAACCGGGGGAATGGATTAATTTTAGTTCATTAAGGAAATAGGAGAGGAGGTTTTCTTTTAGTTTGTTGGGTCCGATTATTGGGAGCATTCTGTTTGTTCGTATCTAATGGGTTCGGTTTGACGCTAGTTTGGTAATTTCTAAGTTAGAACTGTCTTAAAAAGGTAAAAAATGACTTTATTTAGTTCATATTCAACCATTTTTGGATTACAATGACCGATGATTGAAATTCAGGCTCGATCCGAATGATCAAACAAACTTCCTCCCGGCCTGAACCTCATCCATCCTTAAGAGTTTGATTTCCGTTAGCGTATTGATTGTGTTCATCATTCACGGTTTCGAGAAGGAGAACTGTGTTGCGGTCTTACCTCTATTTTTCATTCCTGATTGTATTCGTACCTGCTTTGACTTTCGTTAACGAGCAGACGGTGAGCGCTCAAGCTCCCAAACAAAAAGCAGTTGCTCAGAATCAGCAAGCGGGCATAGAATTCTTTGAGAAGAAAATTCGTCCCGTTCTGGTAGAACATTGTTATGAATGCCATTCCGGCGAACCCGATGTCGAAAGTGCGTCTTTTGTGGTCGACACACGAGAAGGAATGTTGCAGGGGGGCGACTCCGGCAAAGCAGTCGTACCTGGAAACCTCAAGCAGAGTTTAATACTGCAGGCAATTGAGCACGATCCTGATTTTTATGCGATGCCGCCGGATGAGAAGTTACCGGCACAAGTCATTAACGATTTTAAAAAGTGGATTCAAATGGGGGCGCCCGATCCACGTAAGGGAAAAGCAACGAGTCGTCCCAAAACTAAAAAACAACTGGCGATTGACTTTGATAAAGAACGCGAGTTCTGGTCGTTTCGACCTTTGAAGAATCCCAAGATTCCGGACGTCAAAGATAAAACATGGGCTACGAATCCTATCGACCGCTTTATTCTTGCGAAGCTGGAACAGTCTAAGCTGAAACCCGTGTCAGATGCTGACAGACGCACATTGATTCGGCGTGTCTATTTTGATTTGACCGGTCTGCCTCCGTCACCTGAAGAAATTCAGAAGTTTCTGAATGACAAGTCGCCACAGGCTTATGAGCATCTGATTGATCGATTGTTGAATACGCCTCAGTTTGGTGAAACCTGGGGACGGCACTGGCTCGACCTTGCCCGCTATGCCGATTCGAATGGCCTCGATATTAACCTGACGTTTTATAATGCGTGGCGGTATCGCGATTATGTCATCCAGGCGTTCAATGCAGACAAACCGTACAATGAATTTATCCGCGAGCAGATTGCCGGTGATCTCCTGCCTTATGAGAATGATGCCGAGTTGTCTCGCAATATCATCGCCACCGGATTTCTGGCGATGGGAGCCAAAATGCTCAGTGAGCGGGATAAAGAGAAATTACGTATGGATGTCGTTGATGAGCAGATCGACGTAACTGGTCGCGCTTTTATGGGGATGACTTTGGGATGTGCCCGCTGTCATGACCATAAGTTCGATCCGATTCCCATGACCGACTATTACGCGTTGGCGGGTATCTTCCGCAGTACGGAAACGGTGCGGGGGAATCGATTAAATAACCAGTTTGTTTCCGGCTGGATGACACGTCCTTTGCCGATCAAACCAGAGCATGCGGCGGCACTGGAAAAGTATCAGTCACAGTTGAAGTCATTGGAAAAGAAACTGAAAGCGAGTTCAAAAGAACTCAAAACGCTTCAGAACAAAAAAGATCAGCAGGAGCACTTAAAGTCACTGCCTGGGATTATCGTTGATGACGTGCACGCGGTGAAAACAGGTGATTGGAAAGAATCGGTTTACTCTAAAAATTATTTAGGGATCGGTTACATACATGATCTTAATCAGAGTAAAGGGGAGAAATCAGTTCGTTTTGTCCCCGATCTGCCCGCAGCCGGAAAGTATGAAGTTCGTTTTGCCTTTGCAGGCAGTAACGGGCGTGCCAATCGTGTGCCTGTGACGATTCATTCGCATCAAGGTGCGAAGACGGTTTATGTCAACCAAACAAAACAAGGTCCCATTGATGGTATGTTTGTCTCACTGGGCCGCTTTGAATTTGAAGCCGGTAAAACCAGTTCGGTTGTCATCTCGAATAAAGACACTTCAGGTTATGTGATTGTGGATGCCGTTCAGTTTCTTCCACAGTTTGAATTGCCAAAACAAGAGGCTGCTCTGGCCGGAGCTATCGAAGCACGAAAGCCTGGGAATACCACCAGGCAGAAGAAGATTAAAAGTCTGCAGGTTGCTGTGAAAAAACTAAAGTCGCAGATTGCCGAGTTGAAAAAGCAGGCACCGCCTCCGGCACCGGTGGCACTCGCCGTAGGTGAGCAGCCTGAACCAGGAGATTATCGTATCGCGCGACGAGGGAATATTCATCAACTGGGTGACAAAGTCGATCGCGGGTTTTTGACGATTGCCTCTGTTGTAAAATCGCGTCCTGTTAGTCCGCGTCAGAGTGGACGTCTGGAACTGGCGAACTGGTTGAGTCGTCCCGAGAATCCACTGGCGAGCCGCGTAATTGTGAATCGGGTCTGGAAACACTTGTTTGGAAATGGCCTGGTGCGTAGTGTCGATAACTTTGGTCACCTGGGAGAACAGCCCACACATCCTGAACTGTTAGACTATCTGGCGATTCGCTTTGTTAAAGAAGGTTGGTCAATCAAAACTCTCATCAGTCAGATTATGCTGAGCAAGACATACCGTTTGAGTTCGGAATTCAGTGCGGCTCAATATGAGAAAGATCCGGGAAATTATCACCTCTGGCGGATGAATCGCAGGCGGTTGTCAGCGGAAAGTATTCGGGATGCGGTATTGTCGATTTCCGGTAAGATCGATTTGAAGCAGGGCGGTTCTTCAGTCGACCATTACCCAGAGCAAGCGGTAAATCCCAACAAGAATCAAAAAGTGAAAGTGAATCCAAATCAGTACCGTCGCAGTGTCTATCTCCCCATCGTGCGGGGAAGTGTGCCGGCTGCCTTGGCGGTCTTTGATTTTCCTGCACCGGAAATGCTGGTCGGAAATCGTCCGGTGACAACGGTTCCCGCCCAGGCGCTGTTTATGATGAATAGCCCGTTTGTGGTGGAGCAGGCGCAAGTCACTGCGCAGCGCTTATTAGCAGATACAAAACAAAATGATCAGGAAAGAATATCTCAGTTATATTTGACTTGTCTGGGACGCGAAGCAGAAGCAGCAGAACAGACTGAAGCGCTCAAGTATATTGAATCTCTGGCGAATACGAGTACCGATTCATCGGCAGCACGATTACAAGCGTGGGCCTCTTATTGTCAGATTCTTTTCGCTTCTACTGAATTTCGTTTTCTCAATTAATTTTTAATCAGATTGATTTGTTATGGAACCGTTCCAACCTTCTCGTCGGCAAATGTTGAAGTCATCCGCTTGTGGCTTTGGTTATCTTGCGCTGGCGGGCCTCAGTTCTGAAGCAGCGATGAAATCACGGTCTCCTTTGCTGGAGAAGAAACCTCACTTTGAGCCACGCGCCAAACGTGTGATCTTTCTGTTTATGCATGGCGGACCCAGCCATGTGGATACATTCGATTACAAACCTCGTTTGAACAAAGAAGATGGCAAACGGCTACCTTTTAAAGCAGCCAAGAACATCGAGAAATCATCGCAGGAAAATTTGCGATTGATGAAGTCTCCCTGGAAATTCAAACAGCGCGGGGAAAGCGGACTTTGGATTTCCGAACTGTTTGAAAATGTCGCCGGTCATGCCGATGATTTGTGCGTGATCAATTCGATGCATACCAATGGCCAATCGCACGGGCAGGCAGTGATGAAGCTGCATACCGGTTCGGACAGTCTGGTGCGTCCTTCGGTGGGTTCCTGGATGGTGTATGGTCTAGGGACGGAAAATAATAATTTGCCCGGCTTTATTTCGATTTGTCCTTCACGGGGGCATGGTGGGGTTCGGAATTATGGGAGTGCGTTTCTGCCTGCCGCCTATCAGGGAACGGCAATTGGTGATGCTGATACGGCTGCGAAAGAGGCGCGGATACGCTTTCTCACCAATCATTCTGCTTCAGAAGAACAACAACGAAAACAGCTAGGTTTATTGCGAGCGATCAACAGGAGACATTTGGAAAAAGTGCAAGTTGACAATGAGATCGAAGGAGTGATCAATTCCTATGAGTTGGCTTTCAAGATGCAATCAAATGTTCCCGCCTTGATGGATTTATCTTCTGAAACAAAAGAGACTCACGAGTTGTATGGCATCCATGAGAAGTCCACAGAAAATTTTGGTCGTCAATGTCTGATGGCCCGCCGCTTTGCAGAAGCGGGCGTGCGCTATATCGAAGTGGCGTTGGGGAACAACAAATGGGATCAACACAGCGGATTGAAAGCGGGGCACGAACGCAATTCTCAGATGGTGGATAAACCGATTGCCGGTTTGCTGGCTGATTTGAAACAGCGGGGGCTACTGGAAGACACGCTTGTGGTGTGGGGCGGCGAATTCGGACGTACGCCAATCGCACAAGGGAAAAATGGTCGCGATCATAACCCACAAGGTTATAGCATGTGGTTAGCGGGAGCCGGGGTGAAACGTGGCCATGTGCATGGCGCCACCGATGAGTATGGTTACTATGCCGCACGCGATAAAGTACATATTCATGATTTGCATGCCACGCTGCTGCATCTGATGGGTATGGATCATAAGAAACTGACCTATCGCTATGCGGGTCGCGATTTCCGTCTGACTGATGTCTATGGTGAAGTGGTGACTGATATTATTTCCAGTTGATCCACCTATGCAGGTCCCTAAAATCCGATCCATAGGGTAAGGGACATGGCATTATTAAGGGGAACCCGGCCAACTCTTTTTTGTCATAATCTATGACGATGCTATTAATTAATGTGAACTGATTGTTGTTGCTAAGCACAGTCACAGCTGAGTCTTTCGATGAATCATAAATCCCTTGAATTTTAGGGTGGTTGCAGAATTTTGACGGAATAGTTACAATCCTCGTCTCAGTACATTTTTTGTGCGCAACTCGTTGTGATTTCATGAGATATGAGCGAGTTAGTGGTCTTTAAAGTACCAAAATACTATCACACAGAAATTCCAGAATCTGAAGAATCAAAATGTCGGACAACAATGACGCGCTGGTTGAAGAAGCAATGGCAGGCATTGCGGGAGCACAATCTCTTGCAGAATTGGATGAAGTGCGCGTCCAATATCTGGGTAAGAAGGGAAAACTGAAATCCCTGCAAGCACAGTTGAAGTCGTTGTCGCCTGAGGAAAAACGCGAGTTTGGAAAAGTTCTCAACGGCATTAAACAGAGTATTCAGACCGCATTGGCTGAGAAAAAGTCACAACTGGAAGAGAGTGAAAACTCAGGGCCTGACATCGAAGCCATTGATGTAACACTTCCCGGCGTACGTGCCTTGCCGGGGCATCGTCACCCACTGGCAACGACGATGGAAGAAGTAAAGTCCATTCTGATCGGGTTGGGTTTTCGTTACGATGATTATCCCGAAGTCGAAACGGAATTTTATAATTTCGACGCGTTGAACACACCCGACTGGCACCCGGCGCGTGATATGCACGATTCGTTTTATACCACAAAAGGGAACGTGCTAAGGACGCATACGTCTGCGTTTCAAACACGGGCCATGAAGGAATTCGGTCCGCCTCCCTTGCGGGCGATGACATCCGGACGTTGTTATCGACGTGATGAAATTGATGCCTCGCATTTTCCTATTTTTCATCAACTCGATGTGATCGCCATCGATGAGAATATCAGTTTTGCAGATTTGAAATGGGTGTTGTATCAATTAGCCAGCGCTTTGTTTGGCGAAGATGTCCAACTCCGTTTCCGTCCCAGTTATTTCCCGTTCACAACACCCAGTGCGGAAGTGGATGTGATGTTTAACGGTAAATGGCTCGAAATTTTGGGAGCGGGCATGATCCGACCCGAAGTGCTGCAAGCCGGCGGTGTGGACTCTGAAAAGTGGCAGGGTTTTGCCTTTGGTTTAGGGCTGGATCGTATGGCGATGATTCGACACGGGATCAGTGATATCCGGTTGATGTATGAAAATGAAGAAGCGTTTTTGCGTCAGTTTTAAACTCCATTTCCTTGTAAAAACTGACACAATTTTTCTGGCAGAGAAGAGAGTAAGATGCAAATAAATACTGGTTGGTTGCGCGATTATCTGACTGAAGATTGCAAAGAGAGCGAATTGCTTGATGCATTCATGACGGTTGGTTTGGAAATCGAAGAAGAACATGACCTCTCGCATGCACTGGAACCAATTCGGATTGGTTTTATTCGGGAAAAGCAGCCATTAGACGAAGCAGGCAATTACTTTGAATGTCAGGTTGAAATCGAAAAAGGCAAACTGATTACGATCGTTTGTGCTACCGCGCATCCTGTCGAAGTTGGCTGGGGAGTCCCTGTTGCGATTGCCGGCACGAAGCTGCCTACTGGTGCTTTGATCTCTGAAGGAAAGTTCAAAGGGGTTCGCTCTGAAGGGATGATCTGTCTCGATGGTGAATTGGGAATGATTGCAAAATCAGATGGCTTACAGGTCTTTCAAGATGAAGCGACTCTGGGTGAGAGTCTGCCAGCCGTCTCACCGTTTCAGGAATCGTTGGTGGAAGTGGCTGTCTTGCCAAATCGCCCGGACTGTCTGGGAATGATTGGTATTGCCCGCGAAGTCGCAGCGGTGCTCGATATGAAACTGAAGTATCCCAGCGAGCGTGTCATTAGCCCTGCTGAGAATCAGACAGAGTCCGTCGTTGTTGAAATCGCAGATGAAACGCTTTGTTCCCGGTATACCTGTCAGGTGTTTGATAACGTTCAGATCCGCACTTCACCACACTGGATACAGAGTCGTCTCCAGACGGCGGGTTTGCGTCCGATTAATAATGTCGTCGATATTACTAACTTTGTAATGTTGGAATGGGGGCAACCTTTACATGCGTTTGACTTTGATTCATTGAAGGGGAATCGGATTGAAGTCCGTCGCATTCAGAAAACAGAAAAACTGAAGCTGCTGGATGAAGCCGAAGTGGATGGCACGCATCAACCGCTGGTCATTGCGGATGCGGAGAAGCCCATTGCGCTAGCGGGAATTATGGGAGGCTGGGATTCCCAGACGACGGTAGATTCAAAACGAATTTTGTTGGAAGCGGCCTGTTTTGATCCGGTCTGTATTCGAACCTCCTCAAGAAAACTTCGCATCAGTACCGATTCTTCCTACCGCTTCGAGCGGGGAACCGACCCCAATGGTATGATGAGTGGGGCTTTCAACCGAGCCGCGCAGTTGTTGCAGGATTCGGAGCTTTCTGGGGCAAAGCCTGCTTCGAACGTAACCGACAATTATCCCACTGAGCGAGAACAGACGAAATTCACTTTGGATTCCGGTCGACTTTCCAAAATATTGGGGGCGGAGATCAGTGATGATCAGATCAAGGAGTGTCTTTCCAAGCTGGAGATGACGCATGATAGTGATCTTACGATTTCTGTTCCAACCTGGCGTGTCGATGTCAATAACGAGGTCGTTTTAGCTGAAGATGTTGCTCGCATGTTGCGATATGACAGCATTGATATGAAGCCGATGATCGCGACAACGACCAAAGGCCGGATCTCTGAGACGGATAGTCTCAGAACGGGTATTGCGACTTTTCTCAACAGCAATGGATTTCTGGAATGTCGTACGCCTCCTCTCACAACCGAGAAGCTCGCGTTATCATTCAGTCAATGGCAGGGCGAACGGATTCAGGTTCAGAATCCGATTTCCAAGGAGATGACTTCACTACGACAAAGTCTGGTGGGGAGCCTGGTTGAAGTTGTGGAACGGAACGCACGTCGCGGTGCCAGTAATTTCCGTTTCTTCGAAATCGACCGCACATTTCGACAGAACCAGGATGACATCGATGAACGCTGGATGATTGGTGGAGTATTGGGTGGAGTTGTGAATGATTCTGCCTGGATCGCTTCTGAAAAAGAAATCGATTTCCTACGAGCAAAAGGGCTTGTTCAAAACCTGCTTGCTCAGATGAGTGTGGATGAAATCACATTTGAGGGTGATGAGCCTGCTCACGGATACCGTGGTGAAGAATTCGCGGCGCTAAAGCACGGTGATCAGCGAATTGGTGCATTGGGCCGAATCGACTTGAATGTCTTAGGCATGAAAGATCGTGCGCGCGTTCCACTTTATGGATTCGAATTAGATATCTCCGCACTCAACCGAATTAAATCGCCAGCCAAAATGTTTGCTGGTTTGGCACGGACTCAGGTGATTGCCCGCGATATTTCGATCGTGGTTCCCATCGATTTACGCTATGCAGAAATTGAAAAATCACTTGAAAACGCGTTTGCATCTGCCGTAGAGAATTTGGAAATTGAGCCGCGAAAAGAAACGGAATCAGTGGTTGAATTACAGCCGAGGCTTGAGAGAGTTATCTGTATCGATACCTTTGTCGGTGAAAGTGTAGGGGACGGTGCGATGAGCTTGACAATTCGCATGCTGTTCCGCGATGACACATATTCTCTGACTTCCGGCGAGGCACAGCAACTAATGGACTATGTTGTTAAGCAACTCCACTCAGAGCACGGTGCAGTTCAACGATAGCTGGAATAGCAGTTCGTTCAGTCGGGATTTTCTGAATGGTACAATATTTGGGAATCCCGTGTGATCCACATCATGTGCAGCGATGCCAGAAATCAATTCAAAAAATGTGGTGGCCCTTCTTTTGGATGCTAGATGCTCTGAGAGAAGGGGACCCCAAGAATCGACCCGCGCAAATTCGCACCATGCCATGATGATTTGGTAGAGGCCTGGCCGGTGATATCCAGTAAGATCTGAATCTGCGGGTGAAGGATCTATCTGGTTTTCTGAAATGAATTAGATTTTCTTTTCAAGAATCCTCTGAAGAGTCAAGCTGACTTCGTTGAAAGGCTAATTGTAAGATCACGATTTTTGGCCTTATTTTGATGTTTAGCGGTCACTCTGATTTATTATGTAAAAAGTGAGCCAGATTCTCTCATCTAGAGTTGATTTTACTTGGCAGTTCATATTATATATAATATATAATCGTTGGCTGGAGGTCGTTTTGGGCAAGTCTAAGGGCTTTCCAGCCCTTAAGATAATGGATATGCTCAGGTAATTCAGATTAAAATAAATAGATGTTTGGATCTTCTGCAATGAATCGCATGCTTTCAGTAGCCTTTGGATTCTTTACTGTGGTATTCGCACCCATGGCTTTGCCTGGAGCTGAGGATACCGATCTTAAACAAGAGGCGTTTTTCGAAAAGCATATCCGACCGTTATTCATTAATCGGTGTTACGACTGCCACAGTGAGGATTCTGTTGAGAGCGGTTTGCGGGTTGATTCCCTGTCTGGTTTACTGAAGGGGGGAGATCGTGGTCCTGCAATCGTCATCGGAAAGCCTAAAGAGAGCTTTTTGATTAGTGCGGTGAACCATAGCGGCCAGGTGCATATGCCGCCGAAAGAAAAGCTCTCGCAAAAAGAAATTCGTGACTTGACCGAATGGGTTCGGATGGGAGCGGTTTGGCCTAACTCAAAGCCAATAGTTCATACGGAAACGAACCAATATGATGGCCCACTTTTTAGTCAGAAAGAGAAAGAATTCTGGTCATTTCAGTCACCAAAGCGACCAGAAATTCCCAAAGTAAAAAACAGGGGATGGGCCAAAAGTCCCATCGATTTCTTTGTGTTATCAAAACTGGAAAAGAAGCAGGCCTCTCCTGCCAGGCCCGCAGATAAACAAACTCTGATTCGACGCGCCACATTTGATTTGATCGGTTTGCCACCGACGCGCGAAGAAGTGGAGCAGTTTCTCAAAGACGATTCCCCGGATGCATTTGCAAAAGTCATTGAGCGCTTACTCGCATCTCCCCGATACGGCGAACGCTGGGGACGTCATTGGCTTGATGTAGCCCGGTATGCCGATTCGAATGGTCTCGATGAAAATCTAGCATATGCCAACGCATTTCGATATCGCGATTATGTGATTGCTGCATTTAATAAGGATAAGCCCTTCGATCAGTTCCTGCAGGAGCAGTTGGCGGGTGATATCCTGGCTGATCAAACGACTGATGAAAGTCGGCTTGAGAAAATCACGGCGACAGGATTTCTTTCCATCGGTGCCAAAATGCTGGCCGAAGATGATGAAACCA
Source organism: Gimesia aquarii (assembly GCF_007748195.1). NCBI lineage: Bacteria > Pseudomonadati > Planctomycetota > Planctomycetia > Planctomycetales > Planctomycetaceae > Gimesia > Gimesia aquarii. The sequence goes on along the minus strand of NZ_CP037920.1, from coordinate 5,241,205 downwards.
AAATGCAAATGGATATTGTGGATGAGCAACTGGATACCGTGAGCCGTGCTTTTATGGGGCTTACCATGGGTTGTGCCCGCTGTCATTCACATAAATTTGATCCTATTCCGATTGAAGATTATTACTCTCTGGCGGGAATCTTTAAAAGCACAAAGACCATGGAAAACTTCCAGGTTGTTGCACGCTGGCAGGAACGAATTCTGGCCAGTCCCAGTGAGATTAAAGCTCTAAAGCAGAAGCAAAAACAAATCGCTGACTTGGATTCTCAGATTCAATCTGTTGTGAAAAAAGCGGATGACGAGTTACTGCATTTAGCACGTGAACGGGTTTCCGATTACTTATTGTCTGGAGAAATCAAAAAACATGCCGATCAGTTATTGAAAACCACAAAACCGATTGGTGATGATCCAGAAGCTTATGCGTCCCATTCTGCGATTATTGTTGAAGCAGAAGATTATCAGACGGGTAACGTGAAGAAGTCCTTTACCGGATATGGTGAGGGAATTGGTGTCATTTATAATAACGGACCTTTACCCAATATTGCCGAGTATGAAATTGAAGTCCCTGATAGCGGCCTGTATCAATTTGAAATCCGTTATGCCGCACAAACAGCTCGTCCGCTTCAGTTGTCTATCAACGATAAATTAGTCAAAAATAATGCAGCCGGCGAAGTGACGGGGAGTTGGTTGCCGAAGTCCCAACAATGGAAAATGGAAGGGGTTTTTCAATTTGAGCAAGGGAAGAACAAGGTCCATCTTGAAAGTAAAACTCCCTTTCCGCATATCGATAAAATCCTGATCTCTCAACCTCGCAAAGTCCCAGATGAAAACAAGAGTCTGATTGCTGAGGTGGCTCCGCCTCAAGTAAAACTCATTGACAGCGTTACGATGCAATGGGCCGATTATCTGACGAAAGATTCAGCGGGCAAATCGTCTCCCTTTTTTGTCTGGAATGAAATCATTCGGACTGGAAAAACTCCAGAGAATCTGAGCACAAATTATCAACGATTTGAAATACTTAATGATCTACCTCTGAAACAACGCTTAACAAAAGCAGCTCAGATTTATGGAGATCTATTTGCAGACGTTGAAAAAGAATGGCAGGCCATTCAAAAAAGTAAAGCCGAAAAAGAAACGACTTCTTTAATCGATGTCGAGCGAGAAGCCATTCGCAAAGTGCTCTATGATTCCAAAGGCCCCTTTGCTTTACCCGCGGATCACGAAAAATATTTTGTTGCGGAAATCAAAACCGTCCTAACGAAAAAAAGGGAAGCAAAGCAAGATTTGGAAAAAGCGTTACCCAAATATCCTACAGCAATGGCGGTATCCGAACAAAAACCGGAAAACATTAAGGTACACCTCCGCGGGAGCCACTTCACGCTCGGCAAAGAAGTGCCGCGGCAGTTTTTGAGAATTATTGAAGGAGAAAATCAGACTCCCCTCGATGACCAACAAAGCGGACGGCTCAAACTCGCGCAATGGTTAACCAGCGGCAAGCATCCTTTAACGGCTCGAGTAATGGCCAATCGTATTTGGCGCTGGCATTTTGGAAAGGGTCTTGTCAGAACGCCCGACAATTTTGGAAAACTTGGTGAACGTCCCACACATCCAGAATTATTGGATTGGCTGGCAGTGCAATTTGTTGAAAATAAGTGGTCCATCAAATCAATGCATCGTTTAATTATGCTCTCTTCGACTTATCAGATGAGTACGGCTTATCATCCTCAATTAGCAGAAATCGACCCTGAAAACCGATTGCTCTGGCGTATGAATCGCAGACGACTGGAAGCAGAAGCGATTCGGGATTCGATTCTCGCCGTTTGTGGAAAACTCGATAATGAAATGGGGGGGTCCTTGTTGAATGTCGAAAATCGGAAGTACGTGACGAGCACAGCTAATGTTGACCCTGTGGTCTATGATACGAATCGTCGCTCTGTTTATTTACCGATCGTACGAAGTGCCTTATATGAAGTATTGCAGGCATTTGATTTTGCCGATCCGAGTGTTCTCTCGGGAGATCGCACGCATACAACTGTGGCACCACAAGCGTTATTTATGATGAATAGCGATTTTATGATGCAGCATACCAAAGACTTTGCAGATGAAATCATTCATGAAACGCAGTTAGATAATTCTGCCAAAATTAATCGAATTTATGAGCGGACATTCAGTCGCCCGGCGTCAGCGAAGGAAATCAATCAGGCGTTAAATTATATCGGTCAATACAATCAGGATTTGCAATTATTAAAGATGTCGGAAGAAGAAAAAGAACGACGAACCTGGCAGAGCTTGTGCCGGATTCTGATTGCCAGCAATGAATTTCTATTTGTTAATTAATGATCAGATCAATAGAAGACTTTTAATAGTCGGTTTTGAATGGGATATCATATGAGTAGTGGGACTAATTATTTCGGGCATACATTGATGTCGCGGCGGGAGATGCTCCAAAAAAGCTCTGCCGGGTTTGGGAGTCTCGCTTTGGCTGCATTGCTGGGAAGTGACAGTCAAGCAGCACAACAAAAATTAGTTCAAAAGCCCCATTTCACGCCGAAGGCAAAACGTGTCATCTTTCTGTTTATGCACGGTGGTCCTTCGCATATGGATACTTTTGATTATAAACCTCAGTTACAGAAAGATAGCGGAAAACCGCTTCCCTTTGATAAGCCACGTGTTTTCTCGGCGACAACAGGTAATTTGTTGGGGTCGCCTTGGAAGTTCAAGCAACACGGTGAGAGTGGTGCCTGGGTCAGTGAAGTCTTTCCGCATGTTGCGGGCTGTGTGGATGATCTATGTATCATCAATTCGATGTATGGATCTAACTCTCGACATGGTGGAGCGCTATTAGAATTACATACGGGGAGTGACACATTTGTCCGTCCCAGTATGGGATCCTGGATCACTTACGGATTAGGATCGGAGAATCAGGACTTACCAGGTTTCATTACAGTCTGTCCGACTCTGACACATGGTGGAGTGAATGCCTATAGTTCCTCATTTTTACCGGCCGACTATCAGGGAACTCCCATTGGGAATGCGAGTATTCCCGCTGACCGGGCTCTGATTCCTTTTATCAATAACAAGAGTGGAATCCCCTTATCAATTCAACGTAAGGAATTGAATTATCTCCAGCAAATGAATCGGGAACAATTAACAAAATCCGGCCCTGATGACGCACTTGAAGGCAGGATCAACTCGTTTGAGCTTGCGTACCGTATGCAGACCGCTGCACCTGAGTTGCAGGATATCAGTGATGAATCTGAGACGACTCAAAAGATGTATGGTCTGGACAATGATGTCACCAAGAATTTTGGACGTCAGTGTCTGATGGCACGCCGTTTTGCGGAGCGGGGAGTACGCTTCGTTCAAATCACACACAGTTATAAATGGGATCAACACTCAGGTCTGAAAACGGTGCTTCCTCGTAATGCGATGGAAGTCGACCAACCGATTGCTGCTTTATTAAAAGATTTGAAGTCGCGTGGTCTCCTGGAAGACACGTTAGTGCTTTGGGGAGGAGAGTTTGGAAGAACTCCTGTGAGTCAGGGTGATGATGGACGCGATCATAATCCACAAGGATACACGATGTGGATGGCCGGTGGTGGTGTGAAAGCCGGGTTACAGTATGGTGCAACTGACGACTATGGATATTATGCAGTCAAAAACAAGGTTCACATTCATGACCTGCACGCGACGATCTTACATCTTTTGGGACTGGATCATAAAAAGCTGACATATCAGTTTGCGGGCAGAGATTTTCGTTTAACCGACGTTCATGGCGAAGTGATGTATGATCTCTTTGCCTGAATTTTAAGATGAAATCGAATTTCCATTCTGTGCTCATTTCTTTCCTGCTTGAAAAATATTTTATACGAGGTGACTTTTGCCACAAATTCAAGTGAAGAGTACTCTGTTTAATGCTGAGGAGCTGAAAGAATTTTGCTTCCGCTTACTGACTCATGCCAATTTAAAAAAAGATGAAGCGGAACTTGTCTCAGATTCACTGATAGAGTCTAACCTGCGGGGAATTGATTCGCATGGTATCGCACGCCTACCTCATTATCTGGAGCGAATCCGACAACAGAGCATTAACCCACGTCCTGAGATGCAATGGGAAAAGCTGGGAACTGCTGTCGGGCGTGTTGATGGTGATCATGGATTGGGTCAGCTTGCGATGGTAAAGGCAGCGGATCATGCCATTGATCTTGCCAGGGATTCTGGTGCTGGTTGGGTATCAATTTGTAACTCATCCCATTGCGGAGCACTTGCATACTACGGATTAAAAATTGCCGAGCAGGGGATGATCGGCTTTGCATTTACGCATGTTGATCCAATGGTGACACCACACGGAGCCGCAGAACCGTTTTGTGGGACGAACCCACTTTGTATTACCGCACCCGGGAAAAATGGGAAGTCACTTTGTCTGGATATGGCTACAAGCATTACCCCCTGGAATACCATCGCGAATGCCGCGATTGAAGGAGTTTCGATTCCCGGTGACTGGGCCCTGGATGCCAATGGAAAAGAGACGACTGATCCAAACGAAGTGGTTGCTTTATTTCCGTTTGGTGGATTTAAAGGGTCTGGCTTGGGGTTGTTGATTGATGTGTTGTGTGCGCTTTTAGGAGGTGCACCAATTGGACCAGACATTCCGAAGATGTATGGGGACCTTTCACAAAAACGAATGTTGGGAGGCCTGGTTGGCGCAATTGATATCAGCCACTTCACTTCAGTAGACTCGTTTCAGGAAAGAATTGTAGAGATCATTCAACGTTGGGGGGCTTTACAACCACTCAAGCAAGAAGATCAGGTTTACTATCCGGGTGAGCCTGAATTGAGAACACGTCAAGAACGATTGAAAACGGGGATTCCCGTCGGCTGGCAGTTAGTCAAACAATTTAATCAGCTTGCTTCGAAATATGGTCTGTCTCCACTTGAAGTTTCTAAATCACAAACGGATGTTGATCCTGTGTTGGAAACTTCTGCCATGGAATCTTTGATTTGATTGAAAATTTATGAATGGGCCATTCCTGCTGGCAGCTACCCAACTTAATATCTCCCATTTAGATCTCGTGATCATCCTGGTTTATTTACTATTGATTATTGGGATGGGGTTTTACGTTAGTTACAAACAAAAGCAAACCGTCAATAGTTATTTTTTAGCAGGGCGCTCACTTAAATGGACCACAATCGGATTATCTTTATTTGCGACTAATATTTCCACAGTTCACTTGATTGGGCTTGCGGCGGATGGGTATCGAGTAGGGTTAGTGGTAGGAAACTTCGAATGCCTGGCTGCGTTTACATTGATTATGTTAGGGCTCGTATTTGCTCCGATTTACCACCGCAGTGGAGTGGTGACGCTTCCTGATTTTCTAGAGCAGCGTTATAGCGCCGGTTCACGGATTATGCTGGCGATTATGGGAGTTGTTGCTGCGCTCTTCATTCATATTGGAATGACACTCTATGCTGGTTCCACCATTTTACATGAGTTTTTTGGGATCGATGTTTTTACTTCGGTTTTGGTAATTTCTGCCATCACGACACTTTATACAGTGATGGGAGGGCTCAAGGCGGTAGTCATCACAGAGTCGATTCAAACCGTACTACTGATTATTGGATCTTTTGCAGTGACCTGGTTTGCAGTTGGTGCTCTCAATGAACAAGGAATCAATTCCTTTTCTGAGCTTCGTGCGGCACTTCCTGAGCAGCATATGAGTATGATTCAAGAAAACGGCGGATTTTCCTGGTATGCGTTTGTTTTAGGATATCCCGTTCTGGGCATTTGGTACTGGTGTTCTGATCAGACAATCGTGCAACGAGTTTTAGGGGCGCAAGCGGAGCGAGATGCTCAGATCGGACCGCTCTTTGCAGGGTTCATTAAAATCTTACCATTAATGATTATGGTTTTTCCCGGAGTCCTTGCTTATGTTCTGTTTCAAGATCAAATTGGAGAGAATCCAAATAGAGCGTTACCAGTGTTAATCAATAAACTCATTACTGAAGATCTCATGGGGTTGAAAGGATTAATCGCAGCCGGTTTATTGGCAGCGCTGATGAGTACCATTGCCGGGGCATTAAATAGCACGGCGACATTAATCAGTATCGATGTTGTGAAAAAGCTCAAGCCGGAAACGAGTGATGCCAAGTTGGTTGTAGCCGGTCGAATCACTGCGATTGTTGTTATGATTCTGGCAATTGGTTGGTCAACAATGGGAAGTAAATTCGAGAGCATCTTTTCAGGGCTTAACAGTATGATTGCCTGTCTGGCGCCGCCGATTACCGTGGTGTTTATCTGGGGAGTGCTTTGGCCACGAGGAACCGCCAAAGCGTCACTCGTCACATTGATTGCAGGCTCTGTTTTGGGAGGGCTTACATTTGCGTTGGACTTTGGTTTTGGCCTGATTACCAATGAATTAGGAATCCCTTTCATGCTTCAGGCATGGTGGTTGTTTGTGATTTGTTCGGTGATTTTTGTTGCCGTCAGTCTGATGACTCCACCACCTGCAAACGATCAAATCGAAATGATGTGTTGGAAACACCCACTGAAAGAAATTATATTCCGCAAACTTTCTGGAGTTACCGATCCTCGTCTGATTGCCTTACTGTTGGCGATAATCATGTCTTGTGTTTATATTACTTTTGCATAATTAACAGTCGCTGATTCTAAAGAACAACAATCTGTTCTAATGCGAATCTTGTTTTTGAGGTTCCTTCAGCATTTCATCGATTAGTGGAACAATGTGTTTGTTATATGTAAAACCTTCCTGACCATAGGCTAGTGTTTCATTGTCAAAACGTTTTTTTAACTTACTATCAGGACTGTAGACATAAGCTGCTGGAATTGCCGCCAGATTGATACTTTCATAAAGTTCTTCGTCAGGCGTACTGGAAATGATGTTGACGATATCCGCTTTTTGTTCGGTGAAGAATTCCATTAGTTCTTCACGATTTGATTCAGGAGGCGAGTTCTTACTTCCATCGTAGTTCATGTTGAAAGAAACACAGACGACTTTTTCGGGATATTTCTTTTGTAATTCAACCAGGTGTGGAAACTCGCGAAGACATGGTTCACACCAGGTAGACCAGAGGTCGACGACCACAATTTTTCCTTTTTGTTTCGCGATAAATTCTTGCAGTTGACCCCAACTGGCAATTTCTGCTGTGATCCCATCTTCCTCAAATGTTTGAGCTCCGGGTATGGCCTGCTGTTGTTCTACCATTGGCTCGGAAGTCGTTTCTGTTTTCACAGTCTTCGATTCGGAAGGTACTTCCTGATCACAGCTGCTGAGTAAAACTACAGATAATAAAAGGCAGATCGATTTCGCATACATGAGCATTGCTTTTCCAGGTGAGTATTTGTCGATGAGGTTACTGGTGACTTTCATTTTGATATTTTAACCAGTCCCGCAGCTTTCGCTTTGGGAACAGGGTCTTCGTAGGGGAGTGCTTTTAAAAATTCGACAAGGTCCGCAATTTCCTGTTTCGAGAGCTGGCTCGTTTTTCCATGCTTGTCATCATGGTTATATATCGTCAACACTTCTTCCAGGCTCTGGGCTTTTCCGTGATGTAAATAAGGAGCAGTGCGATAAAGACCCAGCAGAGTTGGAGTGTCATAGGCGGGTCCCATCTTCTCTCCAGGGTTATCCACCGATGTTCCCACATCATGCCGAACGATCTTTCCCGTCGGAACAGAATCTGTCAGGAACGGTCCACTATGACATGTGGCACACTGAGTCTGTTTTGAGAAGAAAAGTCGACGTCCGCGTTTGGCTGCGGGAGTCAGTCCTTTTTTCGCATAGGGGCTCAAGGTGAATTCATGAGTGTTTGAGTAAGCTGCCATCGCATCCAATGCGCGGGATAATCCTTTGTTAGGTGCTTCCAAAGAAGGGTTGATCTTTCCCTGGGCCAGCCCCTTTCCCTGCATTAGTGGTCCTCGGATCGTGTGCTCAAAATCCTGAACTTCGTCGCGATCCGCTGACCAATGAATGGGGTGCGTCCAGGCCATTCCTGCAAGTGATTGTGTGTTTCTCAGTCCTTCTGGATTATGCCAGGTTTTTCCATCAGGCTGTCCATCTGGGTGACAGCTTGCGCAGGAAATCCAGAGGCGGCTGGACATTGGTTGTAAGGCGGTATAAAAAAGTCGTTTGCCCAATAAGATTTCTTGTCCCAAAGGATTTTCGGTGACCTTAATTCTAGCTCGAGGGCGTGGGAATTGTGTGCCGTATGCCACTACTTCAAAGTCGAGCGCATTGTAAACATAAACGGTGTTTCCATCGGGGGCGACGCGTACTGCCCGCGGGTTATGTCCTAAGTTGAGTGATGCTCGAAAAGTCAATTCGCGGTAGTCATCATCGATGACATTGCAGATATACATGTCATCTGTTCCAGCGAAGATGACGAAAAAAGTTTTGCCATCTGGTGTGATGGCTGTGTCCCAGGGATTTGAAGTGACACGGGCCCCTCGAAAAGAATCCATCGGGATTTTTCGTCTTCGCTTTCCTTCACCGGATTTCGTATCGACAATTGAAACGATCGGGAAGATGGAACCAGCACCATGAGCGACAGTCACCCGCGATCGAATATGTGGCAGATATGCTTTAGGACGACGAGGGTGTAAGGTAATCTGTCGAGAAAGATTATCGGTACTTCCTCCAGGCCATTCATCAACCGTTTGGCCATTTTTCACATCAATATTGCGAACCAGGGCTGTATAGTACTCGGTAGTAAAGAGATTTTGATCATCGCTGGAAATCGCAATTCCTCGCAGGTGTTTGCCGTTCGAAAATTCGCGAATGACGTTTTTAGAGTTTGTATCAATTTCGACTATACGACCCGGATAATCGAGCGTGACAAAAACTTTAGTACCATCACTTGTGGAGACAACGCCGTAAGGTTCGTCAAATACTTCCGTCTGGCCGATTTTCTTACCGGTATCACCATCAAGGAACACAACTAAATCATCATCATAGACGGCGGTCGCCAGTGTGTGAGTGTCACCGAGAAAGGTAACTCCCTCCGGATGCTTGCCTACTTTGGTTTCGGTTAATTTTTTGTTGGTATCCAAATCGATGATGGTGACAGAGCCGCTATCTCGATTGGAACAAGCCAGCAATTTCCCATCCGTTGAGATGTCCATCAAACTATTGGATTTGCCGGCACTGACAAACTGGGGGCTCAGCAACAAACTGATGAAGCATGCAAGTGTCAGAGGGTAAAAAAAACGAACGGACCTTCTGCGGTGAGACATTGAAACCCCTTTGCCAATTGTGAGACTCGTCTTAGTCTAATGCGGTGGGATGCATAAACCCCGCTAACCAATTTTGGGAAGCGGGGTCTACGAATCTTCAGAGTTATGGTAAGAAATCGTTAGTTCAAAATCTTAGATGTATCATTAACGACCTTCTTGATTTTGTCTTTGGACAGATCACCTTTTTTGAAAGAGTGATTGACCTTCACTTTTCCTTTAACCCACATCAAAACAGTAACATCAGCATCTTTAGAGATTTTGTATGATGAGGGACCAGCTTCACCTTCGAAGTTAGTTAAAGGTGTGTTTTTGATTTTCTTAGCGTTAGCCACTTTTTTCAGGGCAGCGCTAGATTTGTCAGCATCGTCTGTCAAATGAACAACGAAGGCGGCCATCTTTTGATCTTTGTTTGCACCAACTTTTTCATCAATCTGTGCAATCAGATCTTCAACATTGCCATCGATTTCGCGAGCGAAAATATTGACTACAGGACGTCCGCCATAGCTGCAACGGTAGCAAAGTGATTTACCAGCGTTAGGGCCGGTGCAGTCGTTAACTGTGTAAGCACCAGGTCTACCACCAACTTCGATACCAGACTTTAGTTCTGCAGCAGAACTGATAGAACTGGCAGCGACAAACATCATTGCTACTGAAAGTGTAAGCAGTCTTTTCATGTATTTCTCCTTGGTTAACAATACGCGACAAAATATTTCTGCAACTGCAGAAGGGTACGCCATTACACTGACGTATCCACGAATTTTAATGTGAGCCAAAAGGGAGTGCAAACGAGTTGGCACTTTTTTCTTTTCCCTCCAGGTGTCATAAATTAATAAATCCTTAATTAGAAAGTTCAGTCAGACATCAAATGAATGCCCTTGATTCACGGCCTTTCCCAGATCGCAGGTAGTTTTTTTGATTCTTCACCAAACGTCTGTGAGACAACAAAACCACTGGCCTGTGATGTATAGAAAATGCGTCCGTTCGAAACGACCGCTCCAAGACATTCACGTGAATCAATGGCGGGGCCGGTCGAAACCAGTTTGCCATTGTCTGAAAGATCAATCATATCCATATTCGCACCGAGAACGTAAGGCTCAGAAAGTGTGAAGCGACAGCAGGCGTAGTTATGGCCGATGCTGTTGACAACTTTTCCGCTAACTCGATCAAATACATTTCCCTTGCCTCGTAATGCATTCGAAAAGATGAATTCCTCACCTACGGTCACGACATTGAGTGCCGAAGTCACTGCATCCGATTTCCACACCAGTGATCCGTCTTTTGCATCCAGGCACCATACGAATCGATCCTGTGTGTTTTCATTAGCCCGGTTAAAACCACCGATATAGATCCGCCCATCACGCGCACTGAGAGTGCACTTTGAAGTGACATAATATTTGTTTGTCAGCCATTCGACTTTACCTGTTTCAGGATCGAGGCAGGCAGTGATTCCATTGTTTTCGACAGGTAATCCGCGCCGCTTGCGTTGACTGGTGGCGTAACCAAAAAATGTGGAGTAATAAAGCTTGCCATCAAGTATCGCGATACCGCAATCATTTCCGCCACGACCATATTGGGAAAAGTCTTTTTTCCAGATGACCTCGCCGGTATCTAAATCCCAGGCCCAGACGATCGGATGGTGATCTTTCGGGTAGTAAGGATTGTCATTGGAATAGATCCAGCTCATCACTTCGCGTCCGTCTGGTTGTACTGCTGGCTTGCCTCCGAATGTGAATGCCTTTTCCGTTCCCTGTGTTGCGTATTCGCCGGAGCCGGAAGCGTAGATCGCAATATTGCCATGCACGACCGGTGGAAACTGACGGCTCCAACTGGGGGAACCGGTAAAGGGCGCTTCCCAAAGTAATTTACCGGTTGCTGCATCCAGACAGCGCATGCGTGATTTTTTGATACCTGCTTGTGGGATCAGAAGTTTCCCATCAATATATAGTGGCGAGGTAAATGATAAATAGACGTCGGGCCAATAGCGTCTCCAGAGTAGTCTACCGGTGTCCTGCTCAACGGCAATGATTTGACCTTCCGCAGTATGTGTATAGAGTCGACCACCACCACAGACGGGCAGATGTTTGACGGTCCCTTCCAACCGACGTGCCCAGCGCATCCGGAGTGGAGGCTTTAGACCTTGTGCGTTCGCATTGGTTCCACCGAAGTCTCCATAATTGGTGTACCAGTCAAATTTCGGATCAGTGAGTGGTCCGGTCAGGGGGCTGCGTATTTTCCAGACTTGTAAATCTCGCTCCGGTAAGGCAGCCTTTGGTCCTGAAATTGTTCCGTCAGCGTTCAGAACATAAAGATAACCATCTTCACAGGGAACATAGATTTTATTATTCGCGATTGCCACGGGCGCTGTGATCGGTGCATCGAAGGCTGTGGTGAATGTCGTTGCCTCTCCACCTTTCAGTGGGACAACATATAGTTTTCCATCAAGGCCTCCGTAGACAGCATGATCGTGGGTTAATACAGGAGAACAGACAGAAGCAGCCGCACAGAGGACTTCAGTGGTCTCGTCCCCCATGGTGTGACGACACAGTCCCAGCCCTTCTTCCGGGCGAACACGGTAGACATCATTGCCTCGAATACTGACGGAAGCAAAACTCAAGAGCCCCGGATCTCGAATTGATGTTTGAGTTCCCTTGATATAATCTGCTTTGATTTTTTCACCATCCAGCTGCATCACTTCCACGCGGCCTGCGTTGTCGCGGCGATGCCATTGTACAAATACATTACCAGCGTCATCGGCACTTTGCCCAAAGGTCGCCGGATATTCTGAACCGGCATATTTAGGGACTTCGCCTACTGCGCGCAGACGGGGTTGTTTACCATCGTCCTCAAGAAATACGGTTCTCCCTCCTGCGGGAATGACAATCGAATTTCCAGCGAAGCAAATGTCGCGAGAACACACAAAGTGGTCGCGCCACGTGACTCGATCTTTGCGGTGTGCGAGCCAGTCTGCACCACTCCAGCGGTTCCCATTGAACTGAACAACTTCTTTCACGAAATCCCAGGTCCAGGCAACTTCACCATTGGGTTCGACCGCATAGACTTGTGCTCCCAATGTGGCAAAATAGACCCGATTTGCGTTTACGACGGGAGCAGAAAAAATTGGCTCACGACAGTCTATTTCTTTGATGACAGCGCCGTTTTTACAGTCAAGAACGTAATAGTAACCGGCAGTTGTGCCAACGTGTAGATAATTATCAATGATTGCAGGCGAAGCTACATTATTGCAGTTCCCCAAACCGCCACGCGTGGCGAACTTCCATATAACTTTATGACTCGTTGTGTCTATGGCAAAGACAACCCCTGATCCATCAACGACGAAAACTTGATCCTCACTAACGACAGGAGATGTAAAAATACCGTCTGTAAGAGGAACCGCTGCAGCAAGGGAGAGCGGAGTTTTTAAAGTGATCTCAGCCGCGTTTCCCGATCGTTGACTGCTTCCTTTCAGCTGAGTCCAACTATCATCTGCTTTGGTAATCGTACAGCACCAAAACAGGCTGAACAACATTTGAACCAATAACAATGTACGGCTGACTTTCATCATCTGAGCGATCTTTCTCAGCTTACAATCTTGAGGTTAAGCAGGAGGGACTCATCTTTCAAACTACTGACTTAAAGTGGTTAACAGTTTGAGGTACTCTGATCTATTCGGAAGGACGCGATGCTGATTCAGTAGAGAACCAACAGTTTGATCATAGTCACGGAAAATTTGGGAAGCTACTATAATTATATGATTTCGAAAAAAACATCGGATTTTTTTTTGTGTGATATCATACAAAAAAACGACTTCCAAAGTGGAAGCCGTTTTGATTTTTTGCGAGCCACAACTGAACTTAGAGCAGCTTTGTGACAGGTTCACCATCGTGGGCAACCTTGAAGGGGCGACCATCGGGTGAGAAAATTTCTTTGTCCAAAGGCAGATTCAAAGCAGTAGCAATCGTTGCATTGAAGTCGGCTGGTAAGACACCATCCGCATCAACACTGTGGCCCTCTTCGTCTGATTTTCCATAGAACTGACCACCTTTAATTCCGCCTCCCATCAGTGCGGCAGAAAAGACGCCGGGATGGTGGTCTCGGCCTGCGTTTTGGTTAATCACAGGAGTACGACCAAATTCCGTTGTCAGCACTACAAGTGTTTCATCCAGGAGACCAAGACTGGATAGATCTTTCAGGAGGTTGCCTAAAGCCTTATCCAGAATCCCGGCACGTGTTGGTAAAGTTCGATCATCATAGATATCGCGGTGCATGTCCCAGCCACCGAAAGTGACTTCCACACAACGCACATCATTTTCAACCAGACGTCGCGCCAGCATACAACCCTGGCCGAAGGAATTACGACCATATTTATCGCGGTCTTCCGGCTTTTCTTCATTCAAGTCGAATGCTTTGAGCTCATCACTGGAAAGTAGTGTAGTGGCCTGGGAATAGAAATCCGTATAAGCCAGAACATCTTTGGTTTTAAATTTATTTTGAAACTTTTTATCAAACTTGTTGATCAAGTTGATTCGTTTATCAAATGAATTGTCTGACAGATAGGAAGGCGATTTTGTGTTTTCCAGGCCTCGATTAGGATCGCCGATTGGCAAGGGGCTAAACGAAGGATCCAGGAATCCTGCACTGGGGTGTCGTGCCGGGGCACTGATCAGAACCGTATCAGGCAGATTTTTGTTGTAACGTCCTTTAAATCTTTGAATCCAGGGACCCATAGAAGGATGTCGCGTAGTCGCGATCTTCTTATAGCTCGTACGCATCATGTATTCGCCGGGACCATGAGCGCCGGTTTCGGTATACATGGAATTGATGACCGCCATCTTATCAAACTCTTCGGCCAGTGTGGGAAGGAACTCACTGATTTGTGCTCCGGGAACACTGGTCTTGATCGCTTTGGTTTCGCCTTGATTTTTATGTCCTGGCTTCAGGTCAAACGTATCAAGGTGAGTCATGGCACCGGCCATATATAAATAGATCAAGCGTTTGGCTTTGCCACCTTTGGATTTTGCTGGAGCCGCTTCTATCAGATTATTGAATACGGGGAGTACACTGACTCCCAAAGCTGACTTGGCAGCATATTCAATAAACTGTCGCCGACCCAGTCCATCAAGTTTCGAAAGAAGTTCTTGCATTGCGAATGCCTTTATATTTGAAAATTTTCTTGTGATTGTAGTCTAGCCCAGAGCAAACGCTCTGGACGTAGTCTTATTGACAATTATTGAATGAACAGAAACTCGCGTGTATTCACGAGCGACCAGATGACATTTCCATAACCGGCGGCTCCATTCTTTTCGATTTCGTCCATTGCAATTTTGGATTCTTCTTTATCGGGACGTCGATTTAAAATTGTCATGAAAATGACATCCACTCCCTCTTTGACTGTTTTTTGTTCGATTACGTTATTGTAAATCGTAGATCCTTTCTCAAGCATCATATGAGTTACAGGACCGTTAAACATAAACAGAATTTGAGGTACCGAACCTGAGTCTGAAGAGGCAGAAATCAGTTCACGGTCCGATTGACCAAAGGTCCTTAAAAAGTGACTGGCCGGAACTGGTGAGGGTAACTCGGAAGCTCTTGCCAGTAATTGCCCTTTGTATTTATATTTCTTTTCACGTTTATAACGCTTACGGTCAACTTCCTCTCGTACTTTTTTGTCAGCATCGAGAACTTCCTGAGCTGAAGCATCATTCAAGTTCACAGCGATGATGTCAGATCGAACATCCGAAGGTAATTCTCGATACTCTTCAGGATCAACAACTGCCAACGTTAAGAATGAATCCCAGGCCTGTTCTGCTGTCATACGTCTTAGAATGGGACCGGGGAAATGATAAGCTTCACTCAAGGGCGTATCAGTGGTAGTGGCTTGTCTTTGATAGGTTTTCGTGTTGTATAGAATTCGCAGATATTCTTTCATATCGAAATTGAGTCGTTTCATCTCTGATTCAAGATACTTCATCAATTCCGGATTTTCTGCAACGGTATGATCCATCATATCATCCACAGGTTCGATTTGACCGCGACCAAATGCCCGCTTCCACAAGCGGTTGGCGATGGTCAGAGCAAATCGGGGATTATCTTTCGATACCATCCAGCGGGCGAACGCTTTGCGTGGCGCTTCTCCCTTTTTGATATCAGCCGGTTTGCCAAACAAGGTCTTTGGTTCAATCACCGATTTCGGTTTGGCGTCCGTGTAAGCGTAATCATGTGGCAGCCGGATCTTGCGATTGATCTGATCGTTGACAACCATCATGTTAACCCGAATCATACGGTTAAACCGTCCCTGATTGCGGCGTCTGTCTTTTTCCTCCTGTCCCAACTCGTTATATTCTTTTCGCAGACGGCGGTTAGGATCACTGCCTGTATAAAATCGTTTGTCTCTTCCATTGGCACGTGTCGATGAACCAAATGTAAATGCCGCCATTTGATAAAATTCTTTTTGTTTCCAGCGATCAAAGGGATGATCGTGGCATTGCGCACAACCGATGCGTGTACCCAGAAAAATTCGGACCGTATTATTCATATTGTCCAGCGGCATACCGGAGTCGCGTTGCAGATAACCCGTAGCGGGGTTTTCCCAGATCAAGCCTTCTGCTGTGATCATTTCGCTGACCATATCATCCCACGGTTTGTTTTCCGCCAGAGATTGTTTAATCCATTGTCGATAGGGGCGCCCATCGACATTGTTGTTTAAACGGTCGGTATAACGTAGGACATCAGCCCAATAGTTATAGAAATGACTGGCGTAGCCATCGCTGTTTAATAAACGGTCGATTAAGTTTTTTCGTTTATCCGGATGACGCGAAGCTAAAAAGTAGCGTGTTTCGCGATAGGTGGGAATCGTGCCGGTGATATCGAGATAGATGCGACGTAGGAATTGCTCGTCTGTCGACATCGGATTGGGTTTGACTTTGTGTTTGAAGTAATTTGATTCAACCAGCTTATCGATCTTTTCTGCTGATTTGATCGCACTGGAGAGTTTCGTTGTGCTGACCGGTTTTGACTTCACCATAAATCGAGGTGGAAGTGGTTCTTCTTTTTTGGGAGCTGGCTTCTTCTTGGCTCCTCGTTTTCGTTGAGCGGCTTCCGAATCATGAAGCCCCGAGAAGATGATGATGCTTAAGGCAACCACACCAAACAAACCGCTGATCTTCCAGCGTCGCGAGAGTCCCCTCGCATTTTTGACTTGCTTTCCTGACATGCAATAACTCCCAGAGTTGTTCCTCGATTAATCACACATGACCGAACTCCAGACTATAAAGAGGATTATGGAATGGAGTGTGTTACTATTTTATACAAAACCGACCAGCGATGACTAATATAAAGTCGATTAATTTTTTCTTAAGAAAACAGAATATTCGAATACAGGAGAACAAACAGTAACTGGTTCTGCCTGTGAATGTTAACCTCAGTGAATCTACTAGAGTAAAAATGGAAATCTTTTGACATTTACGCAACTCCGAGTCTTTTCGTGATTCTTTTTCAGTGGTGCAAACCACATCTTGACACAATCGTGCCGCTCGGGACACTACGTTTCTGTCGCGCGCGAGGCAACCTTTTTCTAATAGTAATAACTTCTTCAGCTGCGAAAACATTCACCACAAAACCCGCTATGCATTCAAAATTTTGCAAATATCTTCTTACGTTCAGTTCTCGATGCACACTACTATTTTGATCCAAAATGGTCTGTTTTCTACTAAAACCACGACTTATACGACCGCGCAGATACCATGTCTGAGACAAAACTGCGCAAATACTTCGCTTGACCGACTCATGCAGTTCACCATGATGCTGTGTAATCAAAAACAAAATCGGCATACGAAAAATCAGGACAAACCAGATCAGCATCTTAATTCTCCTTTTTTAGCAGACACACGAAATACAGACAGAGCCCGCAAAGTACTGCTCTCACCGCATCCTTTGGGATGTCTACAACTTCCTACGCACAATGCGCGGTCCAGATTCCGTTCGGGTTCTCTTATTTTAACTGATCGGGTTCCAGCGTCTGAGATGAAAACAGGGCACTAGTAACAAGAGAGACCTACGTTTCTTTCTGGAATATGTCATGCTGTTTCATGAAACCGGTATCGTTGCTTTTAGTGTGTCCCGAAGCGCTTTGCTTGATTCAGTCAGGGAGTCTGGTACAGTGGCTAAGAGCTAATTGCAACTGACGAGAGTGCTCAAACCATTTTTCCAATATGACATCCGGGAACAGAGCAGATGAAACGGTTGATTCAGAGTGTGTCGAAGTGGGTTTTAGTTTGGCTTTGCCTTTTCTCAGCCTCCGAAGTCAGTTTATTGCAGGCTGCCGAACCAGCGCAAAGGCCGAATATCGTGGTAGTGCTGGTAGATGACCTGCGGTGGGACGAACTGGGCTGTATGGGGCATCCTTTTGTGCGAACGCCTCACATCGACCGTATTGCTAATGAAGGTGCCCGCTTTCGCAATGCCTTTTGTTCCACTCCTCTTTGTTCTCCTGTGCGGGCATGTTTACTGACCGGGCTTTATACACACAATCATGGAATTCTGGACAATGTAAATCGAAGCCAGCATAGTCACACGTTGAAAACATTTCCGCATGCACTCCAAAAAGCAGGCTACAATACAGCCTACGTCGGTAAATGGCATATGGGCAACGACGATACGGCCCGCCCCGGTTTTGATTATTGGGTGAGTATGAAGGGGCAGGGAACGTCGTTCAATCCGGTGTTAAATGAGAATGGCAAACGTGTACCACACAGCGGACACACGACGGATGTTCTGAATCAGAAAGTCAATGAATTCGTTCAGCAGAAACGAGACAAACCGTTTTGCATTTACATTGCTCATAAGGCGTTACATCCAGAATTGACGCAACGTGACGACGGCAGTATTACTGATCCCTCCGCAGCGAAATTTATGCCGGCAAAACGACATGAGAACTTATACGCGAATGATGCGATACCAAGACGCTTAAACGTGATTGATAACTTAAAAGGCAAACGCGCCTTATTACGAGCCGTTCCAGGGTTGCCTCCTTTAAGTCGAGAAACGGGAACCAGCGATGAGGTCATCCGTGACCGGCTGCGGATGTTGGCGGGCATCGATGAAGGGGTAGGGCAGCTCTGTGCACTGTTGGAAAAACAGGGGCAGCTTGATAACACCGTGTTTGTTTTTACCAGTGATCACGGTTACTGGTATGGAGAGCATGGCTTGAGTGTCGAACGACGGCTTCCTTATGAGGAAGGAATTCGCGTTCCGCTGTTAGTTCGTTATCCCCCTTTAATCAAAGCAGGTACGCTCGTCGATCAGTTTGCTGTCAGCGTGGATCTGGCCCCGACGATACTGGACCTGGCACATGTGAAAGTGGAACAGAAGTACGATGGAAGAACTTTGGTTCCTTTACTCAAAGGGGAACAACCCGATGATTGGCGAGATTCGTTCCTGATCGAATATAACAGCGATACTGTTTTTCCACGTCTTGTCAAAATGGGATATAAAGCAGTACGAACACCGCGTTGGAAGTATATCCAGTTTAATGAGCTGGAAGGTATGAACGAACTCTATGACGTTCAGCATGATCCTTATGAGATGAAAAACCTGATTGATCAGCCAGAGTCTCAGACAACCATCAAAACCTTACAGGCCGAATTAACACGATTAATCAAATAAGCTTTATCGTTCACAAATTTTCTGAGCCTGATTTGGTACCGGCCTGTCCACTTAATTTTGAATTTCGAAACGAACTCTAGTGAACTGACAGGTGTCGAACATATCCATTTTGATGAATTTGATAAATTTTCTGTCGAATTTCTGTGGATCAGTTTAACGGGTTTTCGTTTTTCAAATTAGAGACTCTATCTAAAAGGAATACTCGCTGTCTTGAGTAGTCCGGTTGATCAACCTTTTGTAGGGCGGGCCTTCGTCTATACAAAAAATCAACCACGCGTCTGGTGGCTTCCGTCGATCAGTTCGAGAGAACTGCGCGCATGCCACTGCACGCATCAGGAGAACTCGAAATGCTATTAAGAAAACCCAATCGTCAACGCAAGGCCACCCGTAAATCATATCACATTTCAGCTGCTGAGTACCTTGAAGATCGTCAATTGCTCTCTGCGGTGAATTCCATCTCAACCGACATTATCGATTCGAACACGGAGTCAAACACCGTTACCGAATACGCATCGATCGACGGGATTGGCAATAACATCAACAACCCGGAACTCGGCAGTACCGACACAGAACTTCTGCGTCTGGCCAACGCGGACTATGGTGACGGCCTGTCGACTCCTGCGGGGGAAGATCGTCCAAGTGCTCGTGAAATCAGCAATGTCATCGCTGCCGCAGACTCTTCTGAAACCAACGATCGCTATCTGACAGACATCTTCTGGTTATGGGGACAATTCCTCGATCATGATATCACCCTGACCGAAGCCGCTCATGATGCAGACGGAAATCCGCTGGAGTCATTCCCGATCGAAGTACCGACCGGTGACGTATTTTTCGATCCAACAGGCACTGGGGATGCTGTTATTAATCTGAATCGATCAATATTCGAAGAGGATGAGAACGGTGTTCGACAGCAGATCAATCAGATTACGGCGTTTATCGATGGTTCGGTAATCTACGGTTCGGATGAAGAGTTGGCCGCCCAGTTGAGAACTTTCGAAGGTGGCCTGCTGGCAACCAGTGACGGTGATCTGCTGCCATACGGAGACGATGGCTTCTTTTTGGCGGGCGATATTCGGGCCAACGAGAACGTCGCATTGACTGCGATGCACACCATCTGGGTGCGCGAGCACAATCGGATTGCGACAGAGTTGGCAACTGAAAACCCGAACCTGACCGATGAAGAACTGTATCAACAGGCGCGGCAGACCGTTGCTGCCCAGTTACAGGCAATCACGTTCAATGAATTCCTCCCGGCTTTGTTCGGCACCGGTGCTGTCAGTGAATACGCTGGATATGATTCCACGGTCGATCCCAGTATCGCCAACGAATTTTCAAATGCCGCCTATCGCTTTGGGCACTCCATGCTCTCGTCCGAACTGTTGCGGCTTGACGAGAACGGGAACGTTGCTGACGAAGGCAATATTGCGTTGTTGGACGCGTTCTTCAACCCGAGCGAACTGGAAGACCATGGGATTGATTCTCTGTTGCGCGGGGTAACCGTGAATTTGGCACAGGAACTCGATAACGAAGTCGTTGATGATGTTCGCAACTTCCTGTTTGGTCCTCCAGGAGCCGGCGGTTTCGATCTGGCGTCGTTGAATATTCAGCGTGGTCGCGACCATGGACTGTCAGACTATAACTCAACAAGGGTTGCTTTGGGACTGGAAGCCGTGGAAAGCTTCTCCGACATCTCATCCGATCCGGAAGTCGCTGCCAAACTGGAAGCGCTGTACGGCACAGTTGATAACATCGATCTGTGGGTCGGCGGCCTGGCCGAAGATCATCTGCCGGGATCGAGTATGGGGGAGACGTTCACGACCATCATCATCGATCAGTTCGAACGACTGCGTGATGGAGATCGCTTCTGGTACGAAAACGTGTTCTCCGGTGATGCACTCAAGGAAATCAACGGCACGACGCTGGCCGATGTGATTGAACGCAACTCGGATATCTCGGGATTGCAGGAAAACGTCTTCTTTGCACCCACTGTCATGCAGGTTGACCTGGCGGAAACCAGAACAACCGATGCCACCATTCGCGCAAAAGACGGAAATCTGGAAGTGGTCGACAACAAAACGCGGCAGGTGATCACTAGTCAGTCGCTTGATAGCGTTGACCGTTTGATGCTCACGAGTAGCAATGGCAGGTCGCAGCACATCACCGTCGTGGGGATCACCACAGCAGAACTACCCGGTGGTCTGATCGTGGAAGCGGGAGAAGGCCGTTCTGATACATTGATCGTCAAAGGTACGGACCAAACCGACTCGATCATCGTGAACGATGGTTTCGTTGATGTCAACGGCCTGCAATTGGATTTCACCGGCCTGGAGCGAATTGTGGTTCGGGGCTTGGACGGTGATGACACCATTGAAGTGGCTGACGGAGTGGAGATCGATGTCGATGTGCGTGACACCGACGATCGTGATCATAGGCATGATGGACGTCACAGGGGAGAGCACGCAGATCGTCGAGACGATGACCGTCGGTCGCATCGGCATGAACGTGACGTTAATCACGGAATGCTGGATCAGGTCTTTGCTTCCAATGACCTTGATCCTATTTTAGATTTCAATCACAGAAAACGCCGTCGATAGTGACTGGCTGATTACTTTTTGCAAATCACACAAGCAGGCTAGCTTTTCCCCGCTTAACCGGGTCCAGAACTTGGCTGATCAGGATTCTGGACCTGGTAAGGAGGAGGCGATTCTATCTGCCAAACACCACCCAGCCTAGAATCTCATTTTCAGTCTTCTGCCCGACTTTCCGACTTTTGAAGAGCACCTGCAGGTACACTACATCCATAAATTCATAGGATTTATGCTAAAAGATCCTTTCTATTCCTTGTACCCACTTTTTATAATATTTGAACATAGTTAAGAAATAGCCCTGCCATCCCTTTCACACCACTAGTTTTCACAACAGGATTGATTTAATGCGTTCGCTTTTTGCTCTGAGAAATTTACGGCCTGTGATCATCCTTTCCATTGGCCTTCCTGTTTTGATTATGGGTCTGACAGTCAATGTCATGTCAGCCGACAACTCAAAATCAAAACCCAAAGTCGATTATTCCGCGGAGATGCCTCGTATTCTTCCACGAACTCCGGAAGAGTCTTTGAAGTCATTCAAAATTCATGACGATTTCCAAATTGAACTCGTTGCTGCTGAGCCTTTAGTTCGTGATCCAGTCGCTATGTGTTTTGATGCCCGTGGTCGTGCTTATGTTGTTGAGATGCCCGAATACAATGACGCAAAAAAAGAAGGTTACAGTTCCGTTAAGTTGCTGGAAGATACGGACGGAGATGGAAAGTTTGATAAGAGTTTCCCTTTTTTAACTGATCTCACTCTGCCCACTGCGGTATTCAGTTATAAAGGTGGCGTTTTTGTGGGCGCTCCACCCCACTTGTATTATTGTAAAGACACGACTGGTGATGGGATTGCCGACCTCAAAGAAATTGTGATGACCGGCTTTGGCCGTGATCGTGGTGATGAAGGGATGATCAATTCGTTTCGTTGGGGATTGGATAACAAAATCCATTTTTCGACAGGCATCGATGGCGGGATGGTCACAGTCACTGCGGATAAACAAAAGCGAAAGTATAACACTAAAGGTCGTAATGTCATTTTCGACCCGGAGACGCGCACTATCGAATTAACGACCGGTGGTGGCCAACACGGGATGAGCCTGGGGAACTGGAATCGGGTTTTTGTGTGTGCGAACAGTGTTCCGATGCAGGTGCTGATGTATGACGATCGGTATATTGCCCGCAATCCGTATCTCGCGCCACCAGCGGCACCGGTTTCCATTGCTCCGGGCGGCAAATACACAAAGTTAATGCGAATCAGCCAGGTCGAACCGTGGCGTATCTTACGAACTCGCATTCGTTCACAAAGTAAAAAAGGAAACGCTGAAGGGGGCAAACCTTCCGGTTTCTTTACCGCCGCGACTGGTATCACGATCTTTCGCGGTGGGGCATGGCCCGCTGAATATCAGGGGAATATTTTTGTCGGTGAACCAGCCAACAATCTGGTATATCGCGCCGCGCCGAAACCCAATGGTTTGTCATTGATCGCGCCGCGTGCCGATCAGGATGCGGAGTTTCTGGCTTCGAGTGATGTCTGGTTTCGTCCGGTTCAATTCGAAAACGGTCCCGATGGGGCACTCTATGTATTGGACATGTATCGAGAGCTTATCGAAGGGGCTCCCTTTATTCCAGAAGATGTGATCAAACACCTAGATCCGGTGGGAGGACAAGATAAAGGACGCATCTATCGAATTGTCCCCAAAGGATTTCAACAGCCAGCGCTCCCTCAATATGGGAAGCTCTCATCACAGGAACTGGTTGCTTTACTGGAAAGTGACAACGGCTGGACCCGCGATACAGCGCAGCGATTATTATTTGAACGTCAGGACACTTCTGTCAGTGGAAGTTTAAAGAATCTGGCGACCAGATCAACGAAACCAATTACTCGTGCCACCGCACTCTGGTCGTTGGACGGTTTGAAGTCATTAGACGAAACAACATTGCTCAAAGGGCTACAGGACCAAGACGCTCAAGTCCGTATCCAGGCTTTAAGGATCGCTGAGTACTTTGCGAAATCGCCGAACATTCAAGAGCAGATGGTTGCGCTGGCCAATGACAGTTCCCTGGACGTTCAGTACCAGGCCGCTTTTTCTTTGGGGGCCTTTGATTCCGTCCCACGGAATCAGGGACTGGTCAAGATTCTGAGACAGAACACTTCAAATAAATGGATCCGCATGGCGGTTCAAAGTTCGCTCAATCAGGGAGCAGCAGAGGTCTTTTCGATGTTGGTAAAGACTCCCGGATTTCTCAAAGAAAAGCACAGTCAGGATTTTCTGGTTGCCTTAGCGGTACAAATCGGAGCGCAAAAGAATGCCGCGGATGTAAAGTTGTTTCTGACTTCACTGGAGGCCATGCCATCCGCAGATCAGAAATTAACGGAAATCTTTTTCAGAAGATTGCTCTCTCGTGCGTCCGATTCGACCAAGAAAGTGATCGCCGAATCCACCAGTCAGCGCACGGCACAATTACTCAAAGGTATGATGCAGACTGCGATTCAGCAAGCTTTGAATTCCAAATTACCTGTCAAGGCACGCGTGGATGCGATTGATACTTTGAGTATTGGAAAATTTGATGAAACCAAAGACGTGTTCGAAGAGTTGTTATCAGTACAACAGCCGCTTCAGGTACGTCAGGCTGCCATTACCAAACTAGGGCTGGTTAACGATGATCGTGTGGCCGGCTTGATCATCGAAGCCTGGCCCAGCTTGAGCCCGCAATTGCGCATGAGTGCTGTTGAGACGTTATTCTCAAGGAAGGCCTGGTTGATGACTTTGCTGGATTCGATCCAGGACGGCGAGATCAATCCGGGAGATATCAGTCCGGAGCGTGTGGCACTGTTGAAGAAAAATCAGGATGGCAAAATCAAGAAACTGGCTGAGTCGCTGTTTGATAATCAACGACTGACGGGTCGATCTGATGTGATTAAGGAGTATCAGGCCGCCCTGAAGTTGAAGGGAGATCCAGCGAATGGGAAGAAAGTTTTCAAGAAATCCTGTGCCGCCTGTCATCGTCTGGAGAATGTGGGAGTGCAATTAGGGGCTGACTTGAAAGCCATTAAGGATCGAGGCACAGAGGCAGTGTTGTTAAATATTCTCGATCCAAATCGAGAGGTCAAACCTCAATACGTGACCTACTTGATTGTGACGACTCAGGGGAGAACAATTACCGGGTTAATCAAATCGGAAAATGCCAATAGTATTACGATCGCGCGTGCCGATGGAACCAGCGATACGGTATTGCGGATTGACATCGATGAACTCATTAGTTCTCGGTTATCTTTCATGCCCGAAGGCTTAGAGAAACAGATTAATAAACAGCAAATGGCTGATTTATTGGCTTATCTCAATGCGGCAAAGTAAAAGAATGCATATTTAGCAGCAAATTTGATCTGAGGAATACAATCAAAGTACAAATTCCGGTTTCATCCTGGCCGCTTTGGAACTTTGACCAATCGGGATCGAAACTCGCTGGGAGAAAGACCAAAACGACGACGAAAGTGAGTCGCGAACCGTGATGGGTCGGCATAACCTACACGCGCACCAATTTCTCGAATCGATCGATTCGAATGTTGTAACAGGCTCGCTCCTTTTTGCATACGGAGTTCGATCAGGTAGTCACTGAAACTCAATTCGAGTTCTTCACGGAACAATCGTGCCAGATGCCCAGGGCTGCAACCTGCAATTTCATGAGACAATTCAGGTAACCGGATCGGTTTGTGAAAATGAAAGGCAAGATAAGCACACGCTCTGGACAGAGAGTCGCGTGGAAGTGATTGATCTTCCGTGGCGTCAGCTAACCGAAACCAGACAGCATCCAAATGGGTCAGCGCTTCATCCTCTGCTTCCTCCGATTTTCCCGATGCGATGTTATCCACCAGGGGACGGTGTGATTCAAACAATACCGAGAGGTCGGGCCAGCATTGTTGAAGTGTTTTGATACGAAATGAATTTTGTGCATTGAAAACAGAACTCCATGCCTGCTTCAACCCGGGTACATCCGCCATATTAACAATTGTTTGATGCAGCTTCTGGTCTTCCAGCGCAAAGCGGCGATAGTTGCCACTTTCAGCTGCTTGTCGCAATTTCTGAAAACAGTTGAGAAGTCGTTGTGGGTCGACGCCTCCCATTACTTTATCAGCGGCATGTCTTGCTGCAAAACCTTCCAGCTTTGCTCGAAGATCAGTCACTGATTTCATGGGGGTCTTGTTCATAAAATGAATTTCTAAATTAGGCTATGTGAATTCGCGCGCAAGACTGTGTCAATACAACATTGTACCCATGCAATACGGCTCATAGAATGAAAAACAGAGAGTCCGTGATGGTTTTAATGATTATCTTTTGCAATTCCATTTATAAAGGCGCTCAACAATGAATATCAGGAAACGCTATGGATTCACGCTGATCGAACTTTTGGTAGTGATTGCGATCATTGCGATTTTAATTGCCTTGTTACTGCCTGCGGTGCAACAGGCCCGTGAGGCTGCCCGTCGATCAGATTGCAAGAATCGCATGAAACAAATCGGGTTGGCTCTACACAATTATCATGAAACTCACAGAGTATTCCCTTCGGGATCGATCGTAACCAGTACTGCTTGTCCGTTGCCAGGCTCAGCGAGACGTGGCGCCACCTGGACTGTGATGATTCTTCCTTTCCTGGATGATGTTCCCCGCTACAACAGTTTTAATTTCGAAGGCACTTTTGCAGGCATTGCGAATGAAACTTCTAATACGAACGAACCACAGCAAATTCGTCCGAATTCGAAATATCAATGTCCGTCCGCTCCTAATGCTGCTTCGGCAGAACCAAATTCCAACTATCGGGGTGTGCAAGGGGGAGGCAGTGAAGCGAATGCTTCGTGCACAGGAGGTTCTGCGAGTAATCGGCGATTGTTTTTTAAAAATGGCATCCTGTTTCTGAATTCCAGTATAAAAATGAGGGATGTTATTGATGGAACTTCAAACACATTCCTGGTTGGTGAATCCCGCTGGTGGTTTGCGGTCGGGCAGAATTCTCCCTACGGCACTTATTTTACCTGGGCCTCCAGCACGCGGAACGCGAGCAACTCAAGCCATGTGAATGTTGTCGCTGCTGCCGTTGACCCTATTAATACACCACTTGTTGATTACTTTCCCAGTGATGGTCCCTACACAAATCATCCGGCAGGTATCGGAGCTGTTGTTGGGACGCATACCCGTTGTTTTGGCAGTTGGCATGTAGGCGGAGCGCACTTCACGATGGCAGATGGTTCTGTTCAATTCGTCGGTGAAAACATTGATCTGGCCCTGTATCGACAATTGGCGCAACGCCAGGATGGTCTTCCTCTGGGAGGCTTGCAATGAAACAGCGTTTCCAACGAATGGTGTCAGGAGTTTTGTGGTTGACATCTATTTTTGTATTGGTTCAAAGTAGTTGTCATTCAAACTCTGAGGGGGCGAACCGTTATGAACTCAAAGGCAAAGCTGTTTTTGGTGAAAAACGAATTCCCTTTGGTCGGATCTTACTTCAACCTGATACAGAGCAGGGAAATCAGGGGCCAGCTGGAGTCGCTGACATTCGGGAAGGAACATTTCAGACACGCAAGAATAAAGGGCATGTTGGCGGTCCGCATTTAGTAACGATTATTGCTACAGATGGAACGCGACCGAGTTCACCGGATGTCGATAACTCACTTTTTCCTCCGTTTGTTCTCAGTGTTGATTTACCCAAAGAGAACGCCACGCATGATTTTTTAGTGTCTGATAAAGCCGGGTTGAAGGGAGTTCCTTGAGCATAAGACAATGTTTCGTGTCTGACTTTTGTTTTGGTCGCTGATGATTTTATTACGTTGGTTTTTTACTTGAAGAAAGAGATTGAATGTACGAACAACTTGTCGGAATTATCCCTCCGATGGTCACTCCCTTTGGCGCTAATGGTTCGATTGATGAAGAGGCATTGCGCGCAGATGCACGGTATCTGATTGAGACAGCAAAAATACATGGGCTGGCTGTTTGTGGCAGCACTGGAGAAGGGCATACGTTGTCAATCGATGAAACGCGATTGATTACTGATGTGGTAACAGAAACAGCGGCAAAGCGCGTTCCTGTGATCACAGGAATCATTGCGAATAGTACAGCCGAAGTGATTGAACGAGGCCGCGCAGTCAGAGATTTGGGGGTTGCGGCACTACAAGTCACTCCGGTGCATTATGTATTTCGACCAGACGACGATGCGATGGTGCGACATTTTGCAGAAATTGCTGCCGCTACCGAGCTTCCTATCATTATTTATAACGTGGTGCCCTGGACTTATCTTTCACCAGGGCTTCTTACCAGGATCATTACTGAAGTAGACGGAGTGATAGGAGTGAAACAAAGCGCGGGAGATCTGAAATTATTGGCAGATCTCTTAATCATGATGGGAAGTCGGGCACGGATCATGACTGCAGTGGACGCGTTACTTTACCCCTCTTTTGCACTGGGGGCAGTGGGATCAATTGCGGCGATTCTCACTGCGGCTCCCACATTGTGCGTTGAATTATGGGATGCAGTCCAGGCTGGTAATCACAAAAAAGGGCTTGAACTGCATGAAAAATTGCTGTCTGTCTGGAACGCGATTTTCGCAGACAATCTTCCCGCGAATACTCGTTATTGTATGGAACTGCAGGGAAGAGCTGGTGGAGTCCCGCGTCCCCCGATGCCAGCAACTTCTGAAGAGCAAAAGGGACCGATTCGTGAAGCTCTGCGAAATGCAGGGCTCATATAATCCGTAATTAAATATACTTCTAATCAAATACGCGCTCAAGGATATTTTCATGAAAAGTTATCTGGTTGTATTAATCTCGCTGTTCATTTCACTGACTGTCGTCGTAGCTGGCGAGCCGTTGCAAAAAACGACTACCCTCTGGACTGGACCACCTATCGCTCAGGGTGTCAAACAGATTCCTTTCATTCCGGGTGTAACACATCAAACAATCCATCGTGCACAAAAAGAAGGATATAAATTTCTTCACGGAGCTGCCATTATTGAGCACAAAGGTGTGCTCTATGCCAATTGGGCTAATAGTCCAACTAACGAGAATGGTCCTCATGAAACATTACAAGGGAGACGCTCTAGAGATGGAGGTAAGAGTTGGTCCGAGCTCGAAGTGATTGGTCCGGGATTTGAGGGGCCTGATCGTCACAGCCATGGTGTTCTTTTTGTGCATGACGGGAAGTTATGGACGATCTGCAGTCGTTTTGGAGTGGGAAAGAAGGCAAGGAAGTTCAACGGGTTACAGGCGGAAGCGTTCGTTTTGAATGAAGAGACAGACTGCTGGGAATCGCAGGGAATCGTTATGAACAACTGCTGGCCGTATGACGAACCCGTGCGCATGAAAAACGGTAACCTGATTACCGGTGGTCAGGATAAAGATGGCTTACCTGTTGTCGCAATTAGCCATGGAAAGGATCTTACCAAATGGGATACGGTAGCGATTCCTTATCCACCGGAGCTTGCACCAAGCTTTGCCGAGACGACAGTCTGGGCGGAAGGAAATATCGTGCGTGCGATCATTCGGGGGGGAGGTGGCGTGGCCTGGATTTCCCATAGTGATGATTATGGCCGGACCTGGTCGAAGGCGCAAAAGAGTAATTTACCGATGCCTCGGGCCAAGGCGTATCTTGGCAAGTTGAGTACGGGGCAACAATATCTGGTTTCAAACCTGAAGAATCGTGACACGCTTGTGATTTCTGTCAGCAAACCTGGTGAAACGACGTTGAGTCGTATGTGGAGAATTCGAGATGGAAAATCCAAACCCCCTCGCTTTCCCGGAGCGGCGAAAGGAAAACAATGGTCTTATCCCTATGCCTTCGAGCATGATAAAAAACTCTATGTCGTTTATTCCATCGGTAAGGAAGACTGTGGATTATCGATTCTGCCTGTCGAATCGCTTCAATTTGATGCTTCCACCGAATCGCCATAAGCAGAGTCGATATGAAACGTCGTGGAGAATTTGAAAAATAGTGATGAATTCGATGTTGGTAGTGACTGAGGATAAGACGATTCATGACGCGATTTTGGTGCAGCGTTTCAAAAATTCCCTTCACGTTCTGGGTCTTGGTGTTTGCAATCTGTGGCTATCTCTTTCCGTGGCTGTTTACCTGGAATTGGGAGGGATGGGAACTTCGAGAGGCCATTTCGCCACTCGTGCAAGTCATCATGTTTGGAATGGGTGTTACGCTGACATTTGCTGACTTTAGCCGTGTTTTGAAGATGCCACGTGCGGTACTCATTGGAATTGTTTGTCAGTATTCGATCATGCCTTTTCTTGCCTGGTGGTTTGCCTCGATGTTTCAACTGGAAACGGAAGTGGCCGCTGGTTTGATTTTGATCGGTTCAAGTCCGGGTGGAGTTTCTTCAAACGTCATTGCTTATATTGCGCGAGCCAATGTTCCTCTTTCCGTGACCATGACGGCCTGTTCAACGTTGCTGTCACCATTTGTGACTCCACTTGTCATGAAATTTTGGGCAGATCAATATGTCTCGATTGAGTTTCTACCCATGATGCGCTCAATCTTTTTGATGATTCTGGTTCCGGTGTTGCTCGGTTTATTGGCGAATCGTTATGCCCATCAGATTGTCGAAAAAATCATCGGAATTCTGCCCGTGATCGCCATGTTTGCTATCTGTGTGATTATTGCCATCACAATTGCCCTGGCAAAAAACGAACTGGCAACGGTAGGACTGGCACTTTTGGGTGCTGCGGCTTGCCAAAACGCGTCTGGATATGTGCTTGGTTATGGAGTCGCCCGTTGTCTAAAGCTGAACCAACGTGATTGCCGCACTGTGGCTTTAGAGGTGGGAATCCAGAATGGTGGAATGGCAACGGGGTTAGCGATCCATGTTCTCAAGAGCCCAGTGATCGCTTTGGGATCTGCAGTATTTGGCCCCTGGAGCGCGATTTCCAGTTCCGTGCTTGCCTCTTATTGGAAACGTTCGAGCTCTGCAGAACTGAAAAGTGAGTCATAGAAATAGCGTTGACTTAACGAATTTTTGTTTGATCTTTTTTCGTTTTTCAATGTGACACCCATTTCGGTGAATTTTCTAAAAATGCTGGTTGTCAAAGGTGCTCGCCATTCTATCGTATGGGTGTGAAGGGAAGCACAGTGGCCACTTCAGTTGCAGATAAATTCAAAATTACCGGGCAAATAATCCACAACCACCTAAGGAGTTAGATTGATGAAACATCTCGTAAAACAGGCATCAGCCTGGGCAGCCGTCATTGCTGTTTTGTTGACAGCGAATTTTTCGCAAGCTGCTGAAAAGAAAGATATAGTAGATACTGCGGTTGGCGCTGGTTCGTTTAAAACACTTGCCGCTGCACTTGGGGCAGCAGATCTTGTCAATGCCTTAAGGGGCGAAGGGCCGTTCACTGTTTTCGCACCAACTGATGCTGCCTTTAAAAAGTTGCCGGCAGGCACGGTAGAGATGCTGCTTAAGCCAGAAAACAAAGACAAATTGATTGCAGTATTAACTTATCATGTCGTTCCTGGAAAGGTGGCAGCGAAAGACGTTGTGAAGTTAAAAGGAGCCAAGACACTCAACGGACAACGCGTTGATATTATGACAAAGGGGGACAAGGTAAAAATTGATGGAGCAACAGTCGAAACCGTCGATATTAATTGTACCAACGGGATCATTCACGTCATCGACAGTGTGATCCTTCCTACCGATAAGAATATTGTGGTCACAGCCGCTGAAGCCGGCAAATTCAAAACATTGATCGCTGCGGCAAAAGCTGCAGGTCTGGCAGAGGCCTTGTCGGGCAAGGGTCCCTTGACTGTGTTTGCTCCCACTGATGAAGCCTTCGCGAAACTTCCCGAAGGTACCGTGGCTTCGCTTCTGAAACCTGAAAACAAACAGAAGCTGGCAGATATCCTAAAATATCATGTCGTACCGGGTCGTGTTTATTCTGAAGATGCCTTGGCAGCGAAGAAAGCGAAAACTCTTCAGGGTAACAATATCAACATCGGTGTCGCAGATGGAACTGCGAAAGTGAATAACGCAAAGCTGCTGGCAACCGATATTGACGCTTCCAACGGTGTGATTCATGTGATTGACTCAGTAATCATGCCTTCTGATGCGAAAAAATTCAGTGCGACTGAAGCACGCGAGAAAATCAAGCATGCTGTGGCACAAGGCGCAAGGTTGTATAACTCAGGTCATCACGATGCTTCTGCAAAATTATACAAGAAAACAATGCATGAAGTATTGAAGGGTGTAGATCAAATGCCAGAAGAGATTCGTACCAGAATGAAACACGCTCTGAGTAACTCTTCGCAAATGCATTGTCCAACACAACAGGCTTGGACATTGCGACACGCCTTAGATCATGCTTATACACGCATGTCTGCTCTGTAAAGATTGGATCTGTTTTTCTGAGATTCGGCTTCCGCAATCATGTATCAATATATGGTTGCGGAAGTTTTTTATTGATTGAAAGAGACAAAGTATGTTTCGAATTAATCAATATTGGCAATCAGTACTTGTACGGCTGCGTCCAGTTTTCTTGAGCGAAACATTGCAACGATAGCCACGTGCTCATAATAGATTCTCATGGGGTCGCCCGGTTTCTGAAAGCCTTCGAGGAAGTGGCGTCTTAAGCGTGAAACTAACGTAATCCAGATCGTCATCAATCCCTGTTCGGGTGATTTAGCCACAATGGATTGATGGAACTTGATGTCCAGTTCGGCAATTTGGGAATAGTCACCCATTTCACAGGCGGTTTTCATTTCGTTCAGAATGGTTTCCCATTCCTCGAAATCAGCTTCATTGAGATCTGCAAAAATCGATTTTAATGCAAACGATTCGACCGTTTGTCGTAACGGAATGATTAACTCTTGCATGGAATCAGACAAGGAGGGAGCCACACGCATCCCACAGTTGGGTTTCGATTCCACCATTCCCTCGTGTGAGAGTTGTTTTAAAGCTTCTCGAATCGGAGCACGACTGACATGGAACCGCTCGGCCAGACTGACTTCCCGCAAGGGGGTTCCTTCTTCGATTTGCCCTGTGATGATTTCCAGGCGCAGTTGTTCAACAATCTGTTCGCTCTGGTTTTGGCTTACTTCGGTTTCGCTCATGAGACTACTTCTTGATCGTTTTTATTTCGAGGACAACTTGAAGCTGATTGTGACTCAAATTTTGTTGATTGTACACAATTATGCGATAGCAAACCAGTTAAAATCTTTTATATGCAATATGAGTTTAAATAGTATATATTATTTGATTTAAGTTTAAAAATAATTTGATCAGAGAGTGAAGTGTCTGATTGGAAATGGCATTTAATTCTGGTGTTTAGTTTTATTGTATACAATATAGGTCGTGTTTTGTTGACAGGAGTGGATCATTCTGACAGACTGAAATCAAGCTCATACGAGTGGAGATTTATGAGTTGACTAAGATGATAATATGTTGTTTAGCATCATTTGCGGAGACTTCATGATGGTATTTTCGTGGTTCAAACAGCGTAAGATATCTTCGAATGGCCATTTCTGTGCTAACCGTTGGCAGTTAACTTTACTGAGTTGTCTCCTGATGGTTTTGTTTGATAGCTCAGTTAATTCATTAATTGCTGCCGAGCAGAAAACTGATGCGGGAAATCGACTGGTTTATCTGGACCAGGATGACCCTTATTACGTTTCGAAAAGTTTCCCCAAGCTCACGACGCCTCAGTGGTATGGAGACAAGCAGGTCAAAGCCGTCTGTGTCTTAGCCATTGATGATATGCGGGATATCAAAAAGTATGAAACGTATCTGCGTCCGATTCTGGAGCGGCTGAAAGACATCGACGGTCACGCTGGTGTCAGTATTATGACCTGCCGTGTGGATCCTGAAGATCCGCATCTACAAAAATGGATTAAAGAAGGGGTGAGTATTGAAGTTCACACTTATGATCATCCCTGTCCTTTATTAAAGGATCGCGACTTCAAGAAAGCCAAGGGAACCGTTGAACGCTGTGTGGATTTATTGAGTCAGATTCCCAACAGCCAACCGGTTGCCTATCGCATGCCTTGCTGCGATTCCTTAAATACAGTGAGTCCTCGTTTTTTCACTGAGATCTTCAATCGTCAGTCGCCAAAAGGAAACTATCTGCAAATCGATACATCTGTGTTTCATGTCTTCACAGCCAATGATCCCGAATTACCCAAAAAATTCGTCATTGATCCTGATGGGCAGGGCAAAATCGAAAAGTATGTTCCCACGGATCGCGGTTTTGTGAATACGATTTTTGATTACCCTTATCCGTATCCGATCTCGCGTCTGTGTTGGGAGTTTTCCTGTGTAACTCCCAGTGACTGGTCAGCTCAGCATCGACAAAAATCGATGAACCCGCTGACTGTTCAGGATTGGACCGCTGTCATGGATGCCACGGTTTTGAAACAGGGGACGTTTAATCTCGTATTTCATCCCCATGGTTGGATCAGCAATGAGCAGGTCATCAAGCTGATTGATCATGCCGTTGAAAAACATGGCTCCGCTGTCAAATTTCTCTCGTTTCAAGATGTTCTCAAACGCATGAATCAACATCTTCTAGCGGGGCAACCTCTCAGAATTGAAAAGGGAGCCGATAACGGGGTGAGATTGCTCGATTTGAACCATGATGGATTTATGGATGTGGTCATTGGAAACGAAAACGTCCAAAAAACGAGAATGTGGAATCCGAAACAACAGGGATGGACAGAATCGAGTTTTCCGACACAGCTGGTATCTCAACCTGATTCGAAGGGGAATCAGGCAACACGCACTCGGTTTGGCGTATTAAATGATCAAGTTGTTTTAATGACTCTGACACCTGATGAAACGTCAGCCTGGCGATTTGATAATCAAGCATGGGTGGAAGACAAAAGATTACTGGCAGGATTGCCCACGGAGCAGGGAAGTCTATTGATTCTAAATCAGGCGGGTGTGGATCAAGGAGTTCGGTTTCGTGATTTTAATCATGATGGGCAATGTGAGTTGATTGTTTCCAGTCCCTCTCAGCAGGCCATTTATAATTGGTCTCAAGCTGATTCTCGCTGGAGACGATTGTCCTGGTCGCTTCCTCAAGAAGCATTCCTCGTTGATGCAATGGGACGAGATGCAGGCATGCGTTTCGTAGACGTGGATGAGGATGGTTATGATGACGTCCTTTTCTCTAATGAGAAACGATATTCTTTGCATCTCTTTTCTACTTTAGACAAGGGGCTGAAAAAAGTCTTTCAAAAGCAACGCAAGGCTGGCGACGACATGCCTATGATTTCGCGAAACGGGACGAATAATGGCGCCTGGTTTCATTCGCGGCATTTATGGGTTCAAAACGAAGATACCGACAAATTGAAAAATCTGGTCGATGGCAAGTCATTCGATGAATTACTGGAAGCGGCGGGTCCTCAACCGAAGTCGCCCGATGCCGCTTTGAAAACAATCAAAGTCAAACCCGGATTTCGAGTCGAACTTGTGGCGGCAGAGCCACTATTAAAAGATCCCGTGGCCTTTGACTGGGGACCAGACGGGAAACTCTGGGTGGCTGAGATGGCTGACTATCCATTGGGCATCGATGAAAAAGGAACTTTCGGTGGGCGAGTGCGTTATCTGGAAGACTTAAACGGCGATGGAACCTATGAGAAATCAACTCTGTTTCTGGAAGGTTTGGGTTTTCCTACGGGAGTGATGGCCTGGAAAAAAGGGGTGATCGTGACCACTGCGCCGGAAGTATTCTACGCGGAAGATTTAAATGGAGACGGCAAGGCGGATCAACGGGAATCGTTATTTACCGGCTTTAGAGAAGGGAATCAGCAGCATCGGGTGAATGGCTTGCGCTGGGGACTGGATAACTGGGTTTATCTGGCGAATGGAGACTCCGGCGGAGAACTTGTCTCAGTGAAAACAAAACAGAAATTGAAACTCGGTCAGCGTGATCTACGGATCAAGCCTGAGACCGGGCAGATGGATCCTCAGTCGGGCCAAACTCAGTTTGGTCGTGAACGAGATGATTGGGGGAACTGGTTTGGCAGTAATAACAGTAATCCTGCCTTTCATTATGCGTTAACCGATCATTATCTGCGTAGAAACAAAGACCTTATTGCCCCCGGAGCAAAAGTGCAAGTTTCTGTTAAGCCGGGCGCGGCGACGATCTTTCCCATAAGTCGAACTCAAAAACGCTTTAACGATTTAAACAAAGTCAATCGCATCACTTCCGCCTGTGGACTCTGTTTCTATCGAGATCAATTACTGGGACCAGAATTTGTGGGCAACTCATTTATTTGTGAGCCCGTACATAATCTGGTGCACCGTGAAGTGGTCTCGCCTCGTGGGACAACGTTTACCAGTCGGCGCGCTCAGGACGAGCAGGAATCCGAATTTATGGCATCCACCGATAATTGGTTCCGCCCTACGATGGCACGGACAGGGCCTGACGGGGCCTTATGGGTGGCTGACATGTATCGGCACGTGATTGAGCATCCCGAATGGATCCCCAAAGCGATGCAGGAAAAACTCGATTTAAGAGCCGGTAAAGAGCAGGGCAGAATCTATCGTGTGGTGCGCGAGAATACGCCGTTACGCCCCATTCCTCTCTTGAATCAACTTTCGGATACAGAGCTAGTCCAGGTTCTGGAAAGTCCCAATGGCACGCAACGCGACATGGCACACCAACTGTTGATAACACAAAATAGAAAAACGGTCGTTCCTGATTTAAAAACGATGGTTCAAAACGGTAAATCAGCCACAGCTCGCCTACATGCACTTTGTGTGCTGGATGGTTTAGATGAGGTGTCGACAGGCGAATTGTTAATTGCTTTAAAAGACCGGCATCCTGGTGTTCGCCGTCATGCGATTCGTATTAGTGAATCCATCGTAAAGGAAGCACCTGAAGTAGGAACTCAGTTACTCTCTCTGGTTGATGACCGGGACCCTCAGGTAAGAATGCAATTAGCATACACCCTTGGTGAGTGGAATGACCCACAGTCCGGCGCGGCACTGGCGCGCATGTCATTGCGAAAGGATACCGATCCATATTTCCGCATGGCAATTTTGAGTTCTGTAGGCACACAACTGGACGCTTTTGTCGATGCGTTCTTTGTTGAATTAAACGGCGCGCAACCACCGGACCAGATATTTCATTCATTAGTGAATATGGCTGTCTCTGCGAACCAACAGGCTGCTTTAGCTCAAATTTGCGAAGCAGTAGGGGAAAAGCCGAGAGGAAAGTCATTCGAGCTATGGAAACATCAGGCTGTTGCGACTTTGCTGAATGCGCTTGGGCGTCGAAATCGGACACTTTCAAACTATCACAAGCAGTCGAACAAACGCTTGCAGTCAGCATTAGAAAATCTGAAACCTCTGTTTGATGAAGCTAGACGAATAGCGGATTCTGAGAAGACTGCTGCTAAAAAACGAATCCTGGCTATGCAACTGTTGGGGCGTGGGTTTGATGAGCAGGAGCAAGACTTTGAGATTCTGGCAGAAATGTTATCACCACGAAATACACGTCAAATTCAAAGTGCAGCGGTTAGGGCACTCACTCAATTTGGAAACCAGAAAACTCCAGAGATTTTACTCGAACGCTGGAAAAGTTTTGGGCCCGGTTTACGTTCAGAAGTGCTGAGTGCATTGCTGAGTCGCGAGGCGTGGGTGGAATCTGTTCTGAGCCGTATTGAACACAAAAAGATTCATCCCTCTGAGGTCGATACTTCCAGTAGTCAACTGTTACTCAATCACAACAACACTAAGATTCGAAAAAAGGCGATGAAATTGATGGTCTCATCGTTGAACTCAGATCGATCAAAGGTGATTCAGCAGTACTCTTCTATTTCTAATTTGAAAGGGAATACCGAAGCCGGACATAAACTATTTGTCAAACGTTGTACCGTTTGTCATCAATTGAATAAAGAAGGAAAACCGATCGGTCCTGACCTGTCTGCTTTGACTGATAAATCGCAACAAGCATTATTGGTTGCCATACTCGATCCGAATCGGGCAATTGAGAGTAAGTATGTCAGTTATCTTGCGGTCACTGTGAATGGCTTAACTTATAATGGTCTGCTCGCTGCAGAAAGTGGTGAAAGTATCACTTTGATTCAAAACGATGGCAAGCCAGTTACCTTACTTCGCAACGAGCTTGAAGAACTTCTGAGTACAGGCAAGTCGCTGATGCCCGAGGGGTTGGAAAAAGATATTTCCTTACAGGAGATGAGTGATGTCATAGCCTATTTGAATGCGACAAAACAACCGCGGAAAATTTTTGCTGGTAACCAACCTGAAGTGGTTCAGGCAGAAGCTTTACGGGGTGAGTTTTTTCTTGTGCCTCAAAATGCGGAAATTTTTGGTGAGACCATTCAGTTTGAGAAGAAGTACCAAAATCTGGGGTATTGGCAAAGTGAAAATGATCGCGCTTTATGGACATTGAATGTTCCTAAATCGGGTAAATTTGATGTTTATCTGGAATATGCCTGTCCGCAGGGCGTAGCCGGCAATCGTGCTTTTTTGGAAGTCAATGGCCAACGCATCTCCTGGAAAGTTCCCAGTACGGGAAGTTGGGATATCTATCAATCTCAAAAGATTGGTTCCATCGAATTGAATCAGGGGAAGACGCAACTGGCAGTTCGCAGTGATGGAAAAATTCGGAACGCGCTCTTTGATTTGAAAACAGTACGTTTACGCGTTTCTGGTAAATGAGCGAAAATTCTGATCTCTTGCCTTCTTGAATCTGTGGTATTCATGTGCGATTTTATGGTCTTACAGCTAAAGCGTTTAGTGTGCGCTTTACAGCGATTATTACTAGGTTCCCGCCTGCGAAAAACTCATTCTTCACGTTGGCTCAGTTTATGATTTTCTCGAAATCATTGCTGAAATCAGGGTGTATAGACCAACATTTTGCCGTTATTGGGTGTAGATATGATTGGATCAAGCTGAAGATTCAATATTAAGCTCAATTTTTCCCTAATAATATGCAGAGTTTAAAAGATATTGATTGCGAAAGTTTTTTTATAAACGATGATTTTGTATATCTATTAAAACATGATAATCAGCGAAGAAGAATAAACCAAATCGAATGCTGATTTTTGGATTTGAACTTTTTATCATGTTCAAAATCGATCAAACGTTTTCTTTTGGGGAAAATCAGAATTCGGGATGTCTGCGTATTTTAATCAGATGATTCCATCTGTGGGAAAAACGATCTGAGGGAAGTGACCAGTGCCGGACGAACGTTTCAGGGATTCCATCGATGATGAAGAAACAGTAGATGAGTTCCCTCCTGTGAATCTCGATCAGGAGGAAACGGTAGACGAAATCCCCCCACTCAATATTCAGGAAATTGATAAAGCCGCTATCGGAGCTGAAAGTGCTGCGAACGGTTCTGCCAAACACTCTGTAGGTCCCTCAGCTAAGAAAGCACAATCCTGGATTGGCAGGCGCCTAGGAAAATACCTGATTACCGGTCTGCTGGGCCAGGGGGGCATGGGAGTCGTTTATCAGGCGCATGATGCTTCTATCGAGCGAGATGTCGCTATCAAGCTATTACCGGCGGAACTCGCATCCGATAAAAATATGCTGGACCGCTTTTTGGCCGAAGCGAAAGCAGCCGGTCGCTTAACCCATCCTCATGTGGTTTCAATTTACGAAATTAGTGAAGCCGAGGGCGTCCATTATATTGTGATGGAATTCATGTCGGGGGGAAGTGCCGACGATCATTTAGATAATGTTGGACCCTATCCTCCGATAGCAGCAACGCAGATTATTGCTGATGCTTGCGAGGGGTTGATGGTGGCGCATGCTTCCGGGCTGATTCACAGAGATATTAAACCAGCGAACCTACTGCAA
Organism: Gimesia aquarii; assembly: GCF_007748195.1. NCBI lineage: Bacteria > Pseudomonadati > Planctomycetota > Planctomycetia > Planctomycetales > Planctomycetaceae > Gimesia > Gimesia aquarii. The sequence continues at coordinate 5,201,897 of NZ_CP037920.1, read as the reverse complement.
TCTGAGCATGGTACAATTAAAGTCGCTGACTTTGGGCTGGCGAAAAGAATCATCCATCAGTCACAACAACTGACTCAAGACGGGCAGGTGATTGGCACGCCCTATTTCATGAGTCCTGAACAATGTGAATCAAAATCAGTGGATGCACGTAGTGATCTCTATGCGATGGGAGCCACTTATTTTACATTGCTGACGGGCAAACATCCCTATGAGGATGCGGGCAGTGTCGTACAAATTATGTATGCGCACTGTCATGCTGAAGTGCTTGATCCACGTGATATCAATCCACTCGTTCCAGAAGCGTGTGCCGCAATTATCAAGCGAGCGATGGCCAAAAAGCCCGAAGACCGCTATCAGTCTGCAGAGGAAATGCTGACCGATTTACGCAACATTAATTCTGATTCACATAAATTCAATACGACAAAAATTGTCTCTCAGGAAGAGCTCGAAGGCTCCTCACCAGACAAATCGACAAAGCCTCGTTGGCGTGGCAAAATTTTCAATACGATTATCTTTGTCATGACTTTTTTACTCCTGACAGCGGTCCCTTATTATGTCTGGAATGGAAATGGAAGTAAGGAGACAACTCAGAATCCTTTAGCGAAGAAACAGGCGGGGCAGCTTGCACAAGGAGTGACCGCCGACAAAATCATCCTCGGCACGTCGACTGCCATGTCAGACGCAAATAAAGAGTTGGGGTTTAATATGGTGATGGGGATGAAAGCCTGCTTCCAGTCCGTTAATGCAGCAGGAGGCATAGGGGGGCGTCAAATTGAACTGATCGTAAAAGACGATGCCTATGACCCTCATCAAGCTTTGGACAATATGCATGAGCTTTTTGAAGACGATAAAGTATTTGCCGTGATCGGCAATGTGGGGACTCCTACTGCAAAGTTGACTGTTCCCTATGCCAACGAAAATCAATACCTCTTTTTTGCACCGATGACAGGGGCTCAAAATTTGAGGCGTAATCCCCCTGATCGCTATGTGTTCAATCTTCGTGCCAGCTATGCCGATGAAACGGCGGCAATGGTTAATTATTTTGTCGAGAAGAAACGTCTTTCCCCAGACAAAATTGCCGTCTTCGCTCAGAATGATTCCTTTGGCGATGATGGTTTTGCAGGTGTTGCCAAAGCACTCGAAAAATACAAAGTGCTACCGGAGAACATCATTCGAGTTGGTTACGAGCGGAAGACGACCCAGATCACAGATGCGATTACTGAGATCGAGCAAAACCAGGATCGGATTGATGCGTTGATTATGGTCTCAACGTATAAACCGGCTGCTTTGATGGTTCAGCAATTGAAAGATCGTAAGCTTGATATTCAAGTGGCTGCGGTCTCTTTTGTCGGTAGCGAGTTTTTGGCACAACAATTTAAAGAAATGGGCCCAGAATATGCGGAAGGTGTTATCGTAACCCAGGTTGTTCCCTATTACCTTTCCAGCGCAACCGGGGTGCTCCGTTATCGTGATGCCTTGAAAAAATATTACCCGCTTTTGAAGCCTGGCTTCATTTCGCTTGAGGGGTTTCTGGCCGCCGAATGTTTCGTGGAAGGCTTGAAAAAAGTGGAAGAATCGGGTGAAGCATTAACAACGGAAAATATGATCAACGAACTGGAAAAGATTAACAATCTCGACCTGGGATTCGGTCCGATTATTAATTTTGGTCCTTCCAGACATCAGGCTTCCCATCAAGTTTGGGGAACTGTGCTTGATCAAAATGCGAACTACAAAGAACTCGATATGAAATAGCATCAAACTTCACTGACCTGATTCGTTTTCCCACCAGCAATTGATTTCACAAGCTATACTCTCTTTAACAGCAGTTCATTCTACCACGAACAAATCAGAATACGAGTTGATGTATTCGTTTGTTCATATAGTGGAGTCTTCCGGTAGAGAAATGATATTTGCTTGCTTTCCAGTATCAGTGCCTGATTTGTGAGGGTCAGAAGGACTTAATAACGCTTAATAATTTGCTTAAATGTTGACAGAGAGGTGATTGTATCAGTAAAATTTTATGTAGTTGCTCAAATAGAGAACTCATTCCAACCAAACAACTTCCCGCCTCAAATAGAATTGACATGATTACATTGAAAAATGCGATTTCACCACGTCTGTTCTTTCTAAACATTCTTTATTCTCTGGCTCTGATTCTCGCTTCTTCGACTGTCACAATGGGAGCAGAAACAAAGTCTCCTGTGAGTTTCGTCAATGATGTCGTCCCGGTGCTGACCAAAGCGGGTTGCAACATGGGGGTCTGTCATGCCAAAGCGGGGGGAGGTCAGAACGGTTTTCAATTATCGCTCCTGGGTTTTGAGCCACTCGAAGATTTTGAGAGCATCGTGAAAGAGGGCCATGGTCGTCGCCTTTTTCCTGCTGTTCCTTCGAAAAGTCTTCTCCTGACAAAAGCCTCGAATGTGACCCCCCATGGTGGAGGGACCAAGCTCCCTCGCGATTCGGAAGGTTATGCAATTCTTCGCAGATGGATTGAAGAAGGTGCGAAGTTTTCAACCGGTAATGAACCAACTTTGGTCTCCGTCAGTGTTCAACCAGAGTCAGGGTTGGTCAACATGGATGGCGAGCAGCAACTCAAGGCGCTAGCAAAGTATTCTGATGGAAGTGTTCGTGATGTGACTCATCGTGCACTTTATGAATCGAACCTGACTTCCATGGCAGAGGTCTCCGAAGAAGGTGTTGTAAAAGTTCACGATATTCCCGGAAAAGTTGCCATTATGGTACGCTATCAGGGAAAGGTGGCTGTCTTCACAGCGGCTGTGCCCTTGGGAGCACCGGTTACAAAAGTACCCGAAGCCAAGAACTTTGTTGATGAGCATGTGTTTGCCAACTTGAAACAACTGGGTATTCCACCATCAGATGTTTGTGACGATGCGACTTTTCTGCGTCGAGTGACTTTAGATATCTGTGGTCGCTTTCCGACTCAAAAAGAAGTGGCTGCTTTTATGGCGAGTACCGATGCCAATAAACGTGACCAAGCTGTCGAAGCGTTATTACGCAGTCCGAATTACGCGGATTACTTCGCTTCCAAGTGGGCTCCGCTCCTTAAAAACCGTCGTGATGCCGCCAGCGACATTACTTCGAACTTTGCCTTTCATGCCTGGATTCGAGATGGTTTGCTGGCAAACGTTCCCTATGATCAGTTAGTACGTGAATTACTGGGGGCGACGGGGACTGTCGTCGGGAACCCGCCTGTCGCTTGGTACAAACGGGTAAAAGATCCCAAGGAACAGCTGGAAGATATTGCTCAACTGTTTTTGGGTGTGCGAATGCAGTGTGCCCAATGTCATCATCATCCCTTCGAACGCTGGAGCCAGGACGACTATTACAGCTTTGCCGCCTTCTTCTCACAAATTGGACGCAAGCCAACCGGCACGCGTGGTGAAGATCTCATTTTTCACAAACGAGGAGTTGCCAAGGCAAAGAACGTCAAATCGGGAGAGATGCTAACGCCCGTCGCTCTTGGAGATGATATTGGCGAGATTAGTCCAGACGAAGACCCACGGCTGAGGCTCGGAGCATGGATGAGTTCTAAAGACAATCCGTTCTTTGCCAAGGCGTTGGTCAATCGATATTGGAAGCACTTTTTCAAACGGGCTTTAATCGAACCTGAAGACGATATCCGGGATACGAATCCACCTACCAATCCGCAACTGCTGGCAGCTTTGGAAGACCACTTTGTAAAATCCGGATTTGATTTAAAAACGCTTGTGAAAGTAATAACTCAATCACGTGCCTATCAACTCAGTTCAAAACCGAATGAATACAATCTGATCGACCGTCAGAATTACTCGCGATTTTACCCACGTCGGTTACAGGCAGAAGTGTTACTCGATGCCATCGATGATCTCACGGGGTCGACGACCACGTTTGCCAATCTGCCGCCCGGTACACGTGCCATTGCATTACCCGATAACAGTTACAATAAATCGGCATTTCTGAAGGTTTTCGGTCGTCCGAATAGTGCCAGTGTCTGTGAATGCGAACGGATTCAATCGTCGAGTCTCGCACAGAGCCTGCATCTGATCAATTCGTATGAGATCAAGCGAAAACTGTCTACGAGCACGGGTCGTGCTGCCCTCATGGCGAAATCCGATAAAAAGCCCGAAGAAAATGTGACGGAATTGTATCTGGCAGCTTTTGCACGGAAGCCGCGACCGGAAGAAATGCAGACAGCCATCAAGTATCTGACTGAACCTTTGATGGATACAAATGGAAAACCGATTAAAAATAAAAAAGTGTCAAACAAAGACTATCAGGATTTGATCTGGGCGTTAATGAACACAAAGGAATTCCTGTTTACGCATTAGGGACATGATGAAAAAGATGAGCTCTATTTTACAATTACGATTTTCTCTCGTGCTGGCAGTTAGCATTGCCGCATGTCTGGCTTCTTCAATGGCAGTCGCGCAATCCGTTTGTCTTCCGGCTCCTCGATTGTTGACGACCATGCCGATGGGAGGGCAGGTCGGAACCAGTTTCGACGTGAAGATCACAGGTCAACATCTGGAGAATGTTGATGAACTCAGCTTCTCACATCCCGGCATTACAGCAAAGAAAAAGCTCGGGGCAGACGGAAAACCTGTCGCAAATACTTATGTTGTTTCGATCGCGAAAGATTGTCCGTCAGGTGTTCACGAAGCCCGCGTGATGACGCGCCTGGGGGTTTCCACAACACGTGCTTTCAATGTGGGAACTCTGGCAGAAGTGACTCAGGCAAAGCCGAATACTACACTGGAAACTGCTTTGAAACTTGATCTGAATTCGATCTGCAACGCGGTGATGACCAGGCAAAAGATTGATCACTACACTTTCGAAGCAAGCAAGGGACAGCGCATTGTCGTTGATTGTGCGTCAAAGGGGATCGATTCTAAACTCAAGCCGGTTCTGATTATTGCTGATGAACAGGGGATGGACCTGCTAGTTGAGCGACGTGGCGGAGCACTTGACTTTACAGCTCCAGAGACGGGGAAATACGTGATTAAAGTTCACGGTTTGACCTATGATGGTGGCCCCTATTATTTTTATCGGCTCGCAGTTCGATCGGCGGCTGAAAAAGAAATCGTTCCCCGATTGCCTTCGATTCAAACTGTCAGTGCGTTTTCCTGGCCACCTGCGGGATTGACTGATGAAGCAATTCGACCTGAAGCAGAACCCAACAATCAACATACACAAGCACAAAAAATTACGCTTCCTTGTGATATTACTGGCAGCTTCTTTCCCGCTGCAGATGTCGACACGTTTGAATTCACTGCCAAGAAAGGCGATGTCTGGTGGGTGGAAGTCGCATCCGAACGGTTAGGACGTCCTACAGACCCTTCAATCGTCGTTCAACATGTAAGCGTAGAGGGGAAGAAAGAAAAACTGACGGATGTAGTGGAACTCAGCGACATTCCCAGTCCCGTAAAAATCTCTAGTAACGGTTATTCTTATGACGGCCCTCCCTACAATGCAGGCTCCTCTGACATTATTGGTAAAGTGGAAATTAAACAGGACGGCATACATCGATTACAACTGCGCGACTTGTTTGGTGGGACGCGGAACGATCCACTCAATATCTATCGTTTGATTATTCGCAAGGCTGCCCCTGATTTCGCACTTGTGGGTTGGGGCTTGCATATGAACCTGCGAAATGGTGATCGGAATGCACTTTCCAAACCGATTGCCTTACGTGCCGGTGCGACAATGCCCATCGAAGTGGTTGTTGTCCGTCGCGATGGTTTTGATGGTGAAATTGAACTATATATGGAGAACCTGCCACAGGGTGTCACAGCTGCCGGGCTGAAGATCCCCAAAGGAAAATCGCGCGGCATTATGCTGGTGACCGCTTCGGAGAACGCTCCACGGGGATTGACCAGTGCTTCCTTCTTAGGTCAGGCTACGATTAACGGCAAAACCGTAACGCGGCCCTGCCGAATGGCCTCAATGCAATGGCCGGTTAAAAATGCGTGGAGTGAAGTGCCATCGCCACGGTTGCTGGCCGATGTGCCTGTATCAGTCAGCAATTCAGAGCTGGCTACGATCACGATTGCCCCCACGGAAGACAAAGTCTGGGAAGTGACTGCTGGTGAAAAGCTGACGATTCCACTCACTCACTTACGGCGTTCTGAATTTTCTGGTGCGAATATTACTTTGAAGACCTTTGGTGCCGGCTTTGAGAGAGTACCCGCATTTGATGCGCCATTAAAGGCAGAGTCTTCCGAGGCCGTTCTCGATTTAGCAAAACTGAAGACACCCCCCGGTGAGTATCAAATTGCATTTTATGGCTATGCCGTTGCCAAATATCGGGAAAATTTAGAGGCGGTTGCTTCAGCAAAATCAGAACTTGAACGCGCAAAAATAGAAGCGGAAGCACTGTCGTTGGAAGCAGAAAAACTGGTTCTGAATTCAAAAACAGCCTCCCAGGCAGAAAAGGCGAATGCAGAAAAAGCAGCACAGGCTGCTTCTGAAAAGGTAAAATCAGCACAGGCTGCCGTTAAGACGGCCGATAAATTATTAAAGGCTGCAACCGCTAGAGCAAAACCAAAAGACATTGTCGATATCATCGTTTCCAAGCCGATTCAAATTCGTGTTAATCCAGCAAAGAAGGCAAAATAAAGATGACAGATCCATTTCATGCATCATCGATCAGCCCCTGTCCGGGTCCGGGGAGCCGTCGTGGTTTTCTTAAAATGGGCTTAGCTGGATTCGCATCGCTGAGTTTACCGAGCATCTTGCGACTTCGTGCGGAAAGTCCTGCTCAAAAAAATAACAAAGAAAAAACCGCGGTCATCATGGTATGGCAACCCGGTGGTTGTTCGCACATTGATACCTATGATCCCAAACCAAATGCTCCTAGTGAGTACAGTGGTCCTTTTGAAACGATCCCCACAAAAGTACCGGGTTTGAATTTCACAGAGTTGTTGCCAATGCAGGCGAAAATCGCTGACAAATTCACGGTGCTGCGTTCCATGCGTCATGGTAGCCCCGGCCACCCTGCGGGAACACTGAGAATGCTGACCGGCGATCCCGATACCCGTGACAAAGAAATTCCCAAATATCCAGACTGGATGTCGGTTACCAATTACCTGCGTGCGAAAGAAGGCCCGCGGACAAATCCGTTACCACCTTATGTCGGTGTCAATTTTTCATCGCAGCGCGTGGGAGCCGCTTATCTCGGGGATGCCTATGGTCCCTTTTCGGTCTCTGGTGATCCAAACAAGCCGAACTTCGTTGTGCCAAATATTGGTTTATCTAATCCCGCTGAAGTCAAGCATCTGGATCGTCGGGCGGCACTTCGTCAGAATCTCGACACATTGGAGCGTGCTTTTGATCAGGCAGGTGAGCTTCAGGCGTTAGATGAATTTGAAACCCAGGCAATGACACTGCTCACCAATCCCAAAACGAAAGATGCGTTCGATTTGAGTAAAGAAGATGATCGCACGCGCGATCGCTACGGACGCAATACCTGGGGACAGCAACTGCTAATGGCGCGTCGATTAGTCGAAGCGGGAGTCGATATTCTTTCCACCAGCCTCAGTGGTCCCTTATGTGGTCGTGTGAATAACTGGGACGACCATGCTGTGAATCATCATGTTTTCGATGCCCTGCGTTTCCGATCAAAGGCCTATGATCAAGCGGTGTCTGCTCTGATCGAAGATATTTACGAACGCGGTTTGGACAAACGAGTGCTTGTTGTGGTAACCGGAGAATTCGGGCGTACTCCCAAAATTAACTATCAGCCCAGTACCGGTGCTGGAAACGCAAGTGCCCCATCGGGTACGAAGCAACCAGGCCGAGACCATTGGGCACGCGCTTTCTCCAACATCTGGGCCGGGGGCGGAATTGAAACAGGCCGCTTCATTGGTGCGACTGATAAACATGGTTCTGACTCAATCGAACGCATCTGTGGTGCAGGCGATTTTCTGGCAACAATCTATCATCATTTGGGAATCGATTCGTCGAACGTCTTTCTTAAAGATTTCAACGGTCGTCCGACTCCCATTATTGCCGATCAGGGGAAACCCATCCGTGAACTGATGGGTTGATCCACACAGCGAACATGAGTGTCCTGTTTATGTTTGTCCAGAGACACAAGTAGCCCCAAAGTTTGTTATGGTTATTTTTGTGGTCTGCTGCGGCCATCCTCAATGATTTTGGCAAGTTGTGTTTTGAGACGTTCTGCAACTTTAGGATGCTCAGCGAGCACATCTGTTTTTTCGGCAGGATCGTCAGTCAGATTGAAGAGTTGAAACTGCGGCACCTTCGTATTTGCAAGTTGCGCTTCGACAGTCACATTTCTGGCAGACTTTCTATCGTAGCGATGCAGTTTCCAGTTACCGACACGCAAGGCATACGTTCCGTTGTTGCCATTATTCTGCTGGACGAGGTGATCGCGGCCTTTAGCTTTGTTCTCACCAAGTAGAGCACCCAGCACATTGAAACTGTCTCGACATTCTCCGTCAGATAAGCCTTGTTTTGTAAGAGCCGCAAGGCTGGCTGGCAGATCAATGGTGCAGACAAGTTCGTCACTGGTGCCAGGCTGAATCCGACCTTTCCAGCGGGTGATAAATGGTGTTCTGGTTCCGCCCTCATAGACACTGTACTTGCCTCCGGTGTAGGGACCAGCGGCACGGTGCTTACCAATCTTTTCGATTGCTCCGTCTTTATAGCCATCATCGAGTACCGGACCATTGTCGGAGCAAAACACAACAAGCGTGTTATCAGCTAACTTGAGTCGATCGAGTGTCTTCATCAATTCACCAACGCACCAGTCAAGCTGCACAATCGAGTCTCCACGAAAACCAAGTTTTGTCTTTCCCTGAAATCGTTCGTGAGGCATACGTGGAACATGTATGTCGTGTGATGAAAAGAATAGAAAGAAAGGTTCGTTTTGATGTTGTTCAATAAATTCAACCGATTTCTCAACCCATTTGTCGGCCAGATCTTCATCGCGAAAGCGGGCGGCATGACCACCGGTATAAAAACCAATCCGGCTGATGCCGTTGTGAATCGTTGAGTTATGTCCGTGTGACCAGTCCATCTTCAGTGTATGGCGGTGAGTTTTTCCTGTGGGATGGTCGGGGCTCGGCTTTTTGGTTCCCACCCATAACGGGTCGGCAGGATCGAGATTGAGAACCCGATGATCCTGGACATAAACTTGAGGCACACGATCATTCGTGGTCGGCAGCAGAAAGCAGGTGTCAAAACCGATCTCGAGTGGTCCTGGCTTTAGTTGTCCATTCCAGTCTGGACCTCCTTTCCCACCAAGTCCGAGATGCCATTTGCCAATCACGGCAGTTGTATATCCAGCGCGCTTTAGCAGGGAAGCGATCGTTTCAGTACCCGGTTTGATGATCGCCGGTGAGTTCGGCGGAGCGATTCCTGTGCGTTTACCACGAAAGGCATACGTCCCTGTGAGCATTGAATACCGTGTGGGCGTGCAGGTGGAAGCGGAGCAGTAGCCACTCGTAAAGCGGAGACCTTCTGTTGCAAGTTGATCGATATGGGGCGTTTTCAGTTCGGTTGCGCCATAGCAGGAGACATCACCATAACCAAGGTCATCCGCCATAATGACAATGATGTTTGGATTTGATTGTTTTTCTTTCGCTTCTAAGAAAGTGGGAACTAACAAGCAGCATAATACAATGGTTAACACAGGTCTCATCAGGAAATTGCCTTTTTAATAGTTGCCACACAAGCAGTGAAGGGGGGGGTTGCTTCTAAAATATAGACATGCTTAAAAAATGTTCTGAGTTCTTATTTAAACGCAGAGGCAGACACAAATCAATCGTGTAAATTAATCTCATTTGAGATGCTAATTCGAAGAGAGATATCACAACAAAATTAAGAATCAACAGTTCGAGATGGAATTAAGTCCAAACCGATGATTTCTCATCAAAATCTCGATTAGTTTTAGTGACAGCTGAACATATTCCGTGTCCCCGGGAACGTGAAGTGCTTTTCTGGTTCCTGGTTTTGGTTTCTGTGTCGAAGGGATTCTGTTGAGTTGCAAGGAGATTTCCAAATAGGTATAGTGGCTAAGCCACTTGTGTGCAAAGGAGCAATTTACTCTGGAGTAAGTCGATGGATAAGATTCTGCAACGCAATCCTGTATATCAGCAACTCAACGAACGGCTTCGCGCCTCGCTGGGGGACGAATATCAATGTGGTGACAAATTTCTCACCGAACGTCAGATCAGCGAGCAGTTTGAAGTCAGTCGCGCAACGGCGAACAAAGCGCTGGCCAGTCTTGTGTCAGAAGGCTTGTTAGAATTTCGTCGAGGGATTGGGACTTTTGTACGGCGTGATGTCATCAATTACGACGTGCGTTCCTTGATCAGCTTTACGGAAAAGGCAAAAGCTGCTCGCAAGAACCCTGGGACCGAACTGATTTCTTTTCAGAAAATTGTTGCCGCGGAATCAGATGAACTATTACTATCTGCCCTGGAGGTTGAATCTGATTCGTTGTTATTCGAGATGCAACGCTTGCGGCTGGCTGACGGTATTCCCGTGATCCTTGAACATCGTTATGTTGTGGCTGACCGCTGTCCTAATCTAACAAAGACCCATGCCAAAGGTTCACTCTATCGCGCCTTTACGGAGACTCATGGACTCCTGATTGCGGGGGCGGATGAAATTATTCGTGCGGTATCGCTCAAGGCAAGCGAGGCGCGACAGTTGCAGGTTTCAACGCGAACACCAGCACTCGAAGTCGTCTCTGTCGGGTTTCTTAAAAACAGTCAACCACTCTGGTGGGAACGTACACTTTATCGGGGCGATCAATACGAATTTCATAGTCGGCTTGGTCCCATTCAGTCAGCCACACCTCCTCGGGGTAAACTGCGGTAATATCGATGATAGAAAGGAATTTTGCGATGACTGAATCTCTTACCGCGGCAGTCGTTGGCACCGGATTTATTGGCCCTGTACATGTCGAGGGGTTGCGAAGAGCTGGTATACTCGTTGCTGGAATCGCTGGTTCGACTGCAGATAAATCTCAAACGGCCGCCAAAACTCTGGGGCTGGAGCGTGGTTACACTTCGTTCAACAATGTACTGACTGATGACAGTGTGGATGTCGTGCATCTGGCAACACCAAACCGTTTTCATTTTGAACAGGCATCCGCGGTGCTCCGCGCAGGCAAACATGTGATGTGTGAGAAGCCATTGGCAATGAATTCAAAAGAGTCGGCAGAACTTGTGACCCTGGCTGCAGAGTGCGGGCTCGTCGCCGGGGTTGCTTACAACATTCGATTTTATCCGTTATGTCAGGAAGCCGCGTCTCGTGTCGCCCGCTCTGAGTTTGGTGACCCAATTCACATGAATGGATCCTATATACAAGACTGGTTGCTCCACGACACCGATTTTAACTGGCGTGTCATTGCCGATGAGGGAGGAGAACTTCGGGCGGTCGCGGATATTGGAACTCACTGGTTAGACTTGATTCAGTTTATTACCGGACAAGAAGTCGTTTCTGTGTGTGCCGATCTGCAGACCGTTCATACTAAACGACAGCGTCCTCTTGGAGCCAGCGAAACATTTTCAAATGAAGTCACAGACTCAGCAAAAACTGCGTCTGTTGCAGTCACAACAGACGATGCCGGGTGTGTGCTCTTAAAATTTGAAAACGGTGCACGAGGCTCACTGCATGTCTCTCAAGCAACAGCGGGGCGAAAAAATTGTCTACGGTTTGAAATTGCCGGTAGTCAGCAATCCCTTTCCTGGAATAGCGAAGCGCCGAATGCACTCTGGGTCGGTCATCGTGATCGTCCGAACGAACTGTTGACACGGGATCCTTCGCTGCTGAGTCCATCAGCGGCATCGACTTGCAGTTATCCCGGAGGTCACAATGAAGGGTTTCCAGACACCTTCAAGCAATTGTTTCGTGCGTTCTATGGATATATTGCTTCCGGAGACTTCACGGCTTCGCCTCCGTTTCCTACTTTTGAGGATGGACACCGAGAAATTTTGCTGTGTGAAGCGATTCTCAAAAGTCATCGGAAGCAATGTTGGGTTGAAGTAGGAGAGAGCCAAAAATGATGAAGCTTGGTTTTGTAAGTGCGATTTTACCAGAAGCGTCGCTTGAGCAGGTCTTTTCGACCGCATCAAGTCTGGGGTATGACTGTGTTGAGTTAATGTGCTGGCCTGTGGGCAAAGCGGAACGACGTTATGCAGGTGTGACTCATATTGATGTGACACAGTCTGATGAATCCGACTTGAAGGCGATACGTGAATTGTCAGCAAAATACGCGGTCGATGTCAGTGGACTGGGTTACTACCCCAATCCTTTGTCAGCAGACACGGCGGAAGCAAATCAGGCGGTCGAACATCTGGAACGGATCATCGCATTCGCCGCTCAGTTGGGAATTCGACAGGTGAATACATTTGTCGGTCGTGATCATCGCGCATCGGTCGATGAAAATTGGCAACGGTTTCTCGAATGCTGGACGCCGTTAATCAAAGTCGCAGAACAGCATGACGTAAAAGTCGGAATTGAGAATTGTCCGATGTTTTTTACAAATGATGAATGGCCGGGCGGTAAAAATCTCGCGATCAGTCCCGCGATTTGGCGGAGGATGTTTGATGCGATTCCCAGTTCTCACTTTGGATTAAATTACGATCCTTCGCACTTGGTCTGGATGCAAATGGACTGTGTTACACCGCTCAAAGAATTTGCTGATCGTATTTTTCACGTTCATGCCAAGGATGTTCGCGTTGATCGAGATCGCTTAAATGAGGTAGGGATTCTGGCGAACCCGCTCGAGTATCATTCTCCCAAACTACCGGGGCTGGGCGATGTGGACTGGGGGCACTTTTTTGCAGTGCTGGGTGATACCGGATATCAGGGGCCAGTCTGTGTGGAGGTGGAAGACCGTGTTTATGAAGGCTCTCTTGCAGCGCGCGAACTCGCTTTACAGCAATGCTGCACTTTTCTGCGTAATTATATTCCGCATGGAGAGTCGAATACATGAGAGAAGCCATTGCTGGTGTCGATCTTGGTGGAACTTCAATCAAAGTCGCTCTTGCAAATTGCGCCGGTGATCTGCTCTGTCACGCGAGCATTCCGACCGAAGGGCACCTTGGTGCAACGAATGTTCTTAGTCGGATTGCCGAGTTATTGTCTCAACTTTCGCAAAAGAATGCTGTCTCCCTCAAAGTGCTCGGAATGGGTGTGCCGGGATTGGTGGATGTAGAACAAGGTATCACGAAGTTTCTGCCGAATTTGCCCTCTCAATGGCGTGAGGTGCCTGTTGCCAGACAACTGGGAGATCTGCTTTCGTGTCAAGTACGCGTTGTCAATGATGCCCGCGCGGCTACATTGGGTGAGTTGCGTTTCGGTCATGGAAGATCTTGTCCTGATGCGACTCTGGCTTTTATGACACTGGGAACGGGAGTCGGAGGTGGCGTTGCCATTGAGGGACAATTGCGACTCGGACCACTCGGTGCAGCCGGCGAATTAGGTCACCAGACAATCTTACCCGAGGGGCCGCGTTGTGGATGTGGCAATCGTGGTTGTTTAGAAACTCTGGCAAGTGGACCGGCGATTGCGAGTGCGGGAATCCGGTTAATGAATTCGGGACAGGCACCGAACCTTCATCAATTGGTGGAAGGCGAAGCGAGTCGGGTGACAGTAGTAGAGATGGCACAAGTGGCACAGCAGGACCCATTAATCCATGCGGCACTCATTGATGCTTCCACCTATATCGGGATCGCCGCAGCAAATGTCGTCACAATTCTGCATCCTGATATGGTTGTACTCGGCGGTGGTGTGGCAGAGATGGGGCCGCTTTTAATTGAGAGGGTGCAGTCTGTCATCCAGGAACGCGTTGGAATGTTTCCGACGGATCATGTTCAAGTCTTGAAATCGGAACTGGGAGTCAAGGCTGGCGTTATCGGTGCGATTGCTACAGCAAAAGACGCGCTCTAATTTTTACTGAGAGTGACAAAGCGATGTTTTTGATATGCGTTCAAAAAGTGAAAACAGAATTTGAAACATAAATGACAAAATTATAGAGGGAGAGAAAAAATGAACTATTCCTACGAAGATATGGCCAAGATGATAGACCACTCACTGCTGAATCCGACATTGAATACTGATGACTTACAAACCGGCATTCAGTTAGCTCTGGCTTATGATGTTGCCAGTGTGTGCATTCTGCCTTATTACATGAAAGAGTGTGCCAATTTACTTTCTGGCAGCACTGTCAAGGCGTCTACAACCATTGGATTTCCGCATGGCGGACATACAACGGCGATTAAGCGTGCAGAAGCAGAGCAGGCAATTACGGATGGCTGCGAAGAGTTGGATATGGTCGTTAATATTTCAAAGGTATTGAGTGGTGACTGGGACTACGTAAAACAGGATATTGCTGCAGTGATTGAAGTGGCACATGCCGCCGGTCAGAAAGTAAAAGTGATTTTCGAAAACTGTTACCTCGATGATACTCAGAAAATACGGCTGTGTGAGATTTGCACTGAATTAAACGCCGATTGGGTCAAAACCTCGACGGGGTACGGATCGGGGGGAGCCACTCACGAAGATCTTAAATTAATGAGAAAACATGCTGGTCCCAATGTGCAAGTGAAAGCAGCGGGAGGTGTTCGCGATCTGGATTCACTGTTGGCAGTGCGTGAACTGGGTGTTACCCGATGTGGAGCCAGTCGCACAAGTGACATTCTGAACGAAGCCAGAACACGGCTGGGGCTACCTGTGATTGAAGTGACATCCACAGGCACGAGCTCTTATTAATCGTTGAGCTACTTGCGTATCACGCGACCGTGGAAATGCTCACTTAACGGCCTCGCCAAACATCAGATTAACAGAAGAGCGCTGACTCGATTGTGATACCAGGGCCAAACCCGATTGCGACACATGGTAAAGTCGCTTCGCTCTGTTGAAGTTGTTTGATCAGGAATAAAATAGTGGAAGAGGACATATTGCCGAATTGTTCCAGGATCTGGTACGAAGGACTGAGATTCTCGCGGGTCAGGTTCATCGCTTGTTGAAAACTTTGTAATATCCGTGGCCCCCCGGGATGCGCTGCCCAGCTTTTGATGTCTTCTGGTTGCAGCTGAAACTCACTTAGCCAGCGTTCCATCCAGGGACGCAGTTGCTTTTCGATCAAGGTGGGGAGCTCAGGAGAAAGCGTCATATCAAAACCGTGATTACCTACTCGCCAGGACATCATATTGCGGCTGCCTGCAATAATTTCTGTACCGCAGTCTCGCAGATGCCAGACATTGTCAGCTTTCTCGTTTTGACCTAACACTAAGGCGGCAGCGCCATCAGCAAACAGGGCATTCGCAACAACCTGTTCTGCTTCTGCTTGGTATTGATAATGCAGGCTACAGAGTTCGATTGAACAAAGTAGCACGCGGGCTAAAGGATCTTGTTTCGTAAATGCTTCTGCCACCCGCAGTCCATTAATGGCGGCGTGGCAACCCATGAAACCGATATGTGTACGTGGTGTATCAGCTTTCAATGGTAATGTAGTAACCAGATCAATATCAAAACCGGGAGCCACCATACCAGTACAGGAAACAGTGACGAGATGTGTGATCTCGTCTGATTGAACTCCCGCTTGTTCTAAAGCTTGTCGTGCCGCACTCAGGGCCAATTCGCTTGCATATTCTTCAAAGAAACGCATTCGCTCGGCAGTTCCCGGCCCGTTATCTTCTGGTGATGTTAACGGGCGATAAAGCTTTTGGCGGTCTCGCAGGTCACCTTCTGACGAACTAAGCGTGACGCTAAAACGCCGCTTCACTTTTGTTTTTTTATACAAGATTGGCAGCAATCTTTTGAGTTGTTGGTCTTTGCCAACGTAATCTGCGGCAATCTGCCCACTGTCGGACTGCGAAAAATATGATTCGGGAACGGCGGTTCCTATTCCTAAAATAGTCGTCATTACATTTGCTTTTCCTGTAACTATGGTTGATTCAAGTGATGGATTACCGGAGTCGCAATCCACGGACAATATTTGAGAACATGAATCAATCCTCTCGCGAGTCGTGGTCGTTTCAAGACAAAGGCGCACCGTCGGCACCACCTCTGTCTATTTTGGATATGGTGTTGGTGATATTGAATCCAATTCTCAACCACGGACTGATTCCCGTCTTTGATCCCGTCAAGGACTATCGGCACACAGGCGATAGCACTTGAAAGTCCCCAGCCCATTCCTTCACCGGTGAATGGTTCGACATAGCCGGATGCATCTCCCAAAACGAGTACACGACCATCGGCTACGGGACTGGTTTTGCGTGTCAGCCTGGCAGTTCCTTGCCAATTCAGCCGTTCCACATCAACGGGCAATGTACAACCCGCTTCCTGCAATATCTGATGGATGATCGTTCCAAGCGGTCGTCCTTCTTTGAGGAAACTGGGGAGAATCGCTGCAGCCAGGTTTAATGTCTCTTCTTCAACGAGCACGGCTCCTACATAACCGGCACGACCTACGGCCATAAAAATGGTTCCTGCTTCGAGTGTTCCTGGCTTCAGTGGAACGACAGCCCCAGCGCCGATGCAGGAATGCTCATCAACTGAGTTGGAGAATTCAGGGGTTCGATTTAAAAGTCGAGGATTCAAACCTTCACAGACCAGCACGATTTTGCCACGAATCGTTATCGGTTTGGTATGCCGTGTGAGAACCACCTCTTGATACTCACTGGTACTAGAACCCAGGCGAGCTTCTGCTTCTGGAAGAAAGTTCGACCCAGCAGAGATTGCTGAGCGAATCAGAAGGGCATCAAGTTGTGTGCGGCTTAAGGAAAGACTGTTGGATAGCGGGAGCGTAACTGAATGCCCATTGATTCGGAGTTGAAATTCCGTTAAGGGGACAGCGCCCGCAGCGTAAACCTCTTCCAGTAACTCCGTCTGTTCCAAAATAGAGACGGCTCGCGCGTTGAGGCAGCAACCGCAGACTTTCCAGCGGGGAAATGATTGACGGTCTACGAGCAGAACATCCGCGCCTGCCAAAGTTAATTGTCGTGCAGCCAGAGAACCAGTCGGACCGGCACCGATGATGACAACGTCCCATGATTTTTGGGCCGCATCCTGTGACTCGAGCGTCGCCGAAATCCGGTTTTCTAGGGAGACCGTTGCCATGTGAATACAAATCGTTCGGGCCAATGGCGGTTGATCTGACAGTGTGCCAGACCCGCTTGTTCAGCCAGTTGTTGAATTTCAGCGAGAGTGAACGCCCCCGCTACTGAAAGTGGACCATCAACGTGTACTATCGGCGAACGTGATATCAACTGAGTTCCTGCCAGACAGAGTAGGTATCCCCACCGACTACGGAGGAGATCTTGAGTCACTATTAAATGTCTGGCAGTCTCTGCCATGCGTTGCAATAATTTTACGACATCACTTTCTTGCAGATGATGTAAAAAAAGCGAACTGACGATGATATCCTGATTCGCAGGTAACGCTTCACTAAGTACGTCCATTTGTAGAAAATTCGAGTCCAGTCTTTCTCGATCCGCGCGCTGTCGGGCTGCTTCCAGAGCCACCGGGCTCAGATCACAGCCGGTGATTTTGAGTTCGATTCCTTTTGAACGTGCTTTCGTCTTCAGCCAGATCAGAAGATCCCCGCTTCCACATCCCAGATCCAGAACGGAAATCGAGGTTATTCGATTTTGCCGACAGTATTTCTCAATCGGTTGCCATAAAAGTCGATGTGTGCGCGACACCCGGTTGACTCGTGACAAACCTTCCAATGCCCGTTGGTGCAACGCTTCATCCAATTGTGGATCGTCCATTAATTCCTGTTGCCGATTTCTTGTCTTCAAATTCGGCCAGAGGGAAATTTTTGTTGAAGCAGTCAGTAGAGCAGTCTTCTCGGACATATCTATCTCAATCAGGATTTCGCTGTGTTCGAATGCACCACATTAGAACCGAATTTCTTTTCAGATAATGTATTCGACTTCACAATGAGAAGAACCAATTCTAAAAGTAAAGATTCTTAAGTTTGTTCATTTGATGCCCTGACGAGTTGTTATAGGCAAATCATAATAATTGAGAAGTCTTTTGATGGTCTACGATTAGAAATTCCTTGATAATGATATGACTATTGGTACAATAAATCAGTAGCACTTTATGCTTAAACTAACAAAATCGATGGTTTCTTTTATAAGAGAGCATCGATTTTTTTAGAGTCAGAACGATCTCACCTTTTTTCCCACCTTAGTTATTGACCATTGGACGATTGCTATGTTGCGCTCCTGCTTGCTTTCGAGCTTGGGATTCATCCTGCTGCTGAATCCCGCCTTCTCTTCAGAGTCAACAAAAAACACGCAACCCACTAAAGCAGGTTTGCAGTTCTTTGAATCGAAAATCAGGCCGGTGCTCGTAAATGAATGTTATGAATGCCATTCAGTCGAAGCCAGGAAAAATGAAAAACTCGAAGGCGAGTTACTGCTGGATTCAAAAGCAGCGATGCTTAAGGGAGGTGATACGGGACCCAGTATTATACCTGGAGACTCAAAAAACAGTTTGTTGATGGCGGCGATTCGACACGAGTCATTTGAGATGCCGCCCAAGAACAAATTGTCGAAGCAGGTGATTTCTGATTTTGAGAAGTGGATTCAAATGGGAGCCCCTGATCCACGGAGTGGTAAGGCGCTGGAAATACAAAAAAAAGAAATTGATATTGCCAAAGCACGCGAATTCTGGTCTTTCAAACCACTCAGCCAGGCTACGCCTCCGATTACAAAAAATAAAACGTGGGGCAAGACATCCGTTGATCAGTTTATCTTGTCAAAACTAGAAGCGAAGGGGATTACGCCCAATGAACGGGCAAATCGACAAACTTTAATTCGACGGGTTTATTTTGACCTTTGGGGACTGCCTCCCGAGCCAAACGAAGTGGAACAGTTTGTCAATGATCAATCTCCTGATGCCTACGAAAAACTCATCGATCATTTGTTAGCCGGTCAACATTATGGCGAGCGTTGGGCCCGTCATTGGCTTGATGTTTCTCGATTCGCAGAAAGTAATGGGTATGCGTTTGATAAAGATCGTCCTGCCGCTTATCACTTTCGCGATTTCGTGATTAAAGCTCTCAACGAAGATATGCCCTATGATCAATTTATCAAGCTGCAAATTGCCGGTGATCAGTTAGGTCCTACAGATTATATGTCACAAGCCGCCACCGGTTTTTTAGCCGCTGGCCCTTTTACCTCACAGCAAACACAAAAAGAACGCGAACGTAGTCGATACGAGCAGTTAGATGATGTAATTCACACCATCGGTACTGCAACGTTGGGGCTGACACTCGGTTGTGCTCGCTGTCACGATCATAAGTTCGATCCTGTTTCCAGCCGCGATTATTATCGGATGATTGCGGCATTTGCCGAAACAGGGTTTCAAGACTACCAACACGATCGGAATCCGGAAAAATATAAAAAGGAAAAAGTAGCCTTTGATATCACCCATAAACCATTTATCGATGCGCGGCTCAAATATGAGAAAGAAACCCTGCCTTCAAAATTAGCAATCTGGCTGGAAAAAAGACCGACCGAATCCATTCAGCCTAAGCTCAGCGAGTGGCATACCATTGGTCCCTTTACAGCAGCGAATTTTGAGAATGCTTTCAATCGAAGAAATGATCCTGAGAAAAAAGTGGATCTGAAGAAAACCTACTCCAAAGGGAAATTAAAGTGGACACCTCAGCCAACCTGGACTGATGGTAAAGTTCATAACACTCTAAAAGGAAATAATTCTGCCAATTATCTGTTTCGGACGATAGAAGTCCCTCAGGCAACTCCGCTCGATATTTCGCTCGGTCGAGATGATGCGATTAAGGTCTGGTTGAATGGGAAGTCGGTGTTATCCAAAAAAGTAATGGGGGGCGCCGCCGCTGATCAGGATAAAGTCAAACTCGCACTGAAGGCTGGCAAAAACGAACTCCTGGTAAAAATTGTGAATGCCGCTGGTCCCTCCGGATTTTATTTTAAGGCGAAAGATACAACGCCTCCCAAAAAGATCCAAACGATTATTGCTTTGTCAGAAGCTGACCGTAATGAAAAGCAAAAACAGGAACTGCTGAAATGGTATGCTCCCCATGATGCGGGCTGGATCGAGCTCAATGATGCAGAGCAGGAAAATATGAAAAAGCATCCCAAGCGTGACCTGATGCCTGTGTTTGCCGCGCGAAAGGGAGGAGCCACATATAATTTTGGAGCCGATACCCGCAAGGTCTATCATCTTGTACGAGGAAACTCCAATCGTAAAAATGGATTGGCAAAGCCTGGTTTTCTGCGAGTTTTGATGACAGCTGACGCACAAGAAAAACAGTGGATGCAGGAACAATCTGAAAAAGCGAAGCCACGTCATCCAAGAGTTGCTTTTGCGGATTGGTTGACAGATACCAAACATGGTGCAGGGCATCTTTTGGCGCGAGTCATGGTGAATCGATTATGGCATCATCATTTTGGACGAGGAATTGTGGGGACACCTAGTGATTTTGGGACACAAGGTTTTCGCCCTACGAATCCTGAGCTACTTGATTATCTGGCTTCGCAGCTTATTAAAGAAAATTGGAATCTTAAGCCCATACATAAACTGTTGATGATGAGTTCCGTTTATCAGCAGTCAGGTCTTTCAATTGCAAGTGGCCTCAAGCATGATCCCGAAAACCAGTTATGGTGGAGGCGTCCTGCAATTCGAATGGATGCGGAAATCATTAGAGATAACCTCTTAGCCGTCGGTGGAACACTTGACAAAAAAATGTTCGGACCCGGGTCATTGAATCAGGAAGACAAACGACGAAGTGTTTACTTGAGAGTGAAACGAGATAAACTGATTCCAATATTGCAACTATTTGATGCACCTGATGCAATTCAGAGTATCGGGAAACGGAATGTTACTACGGTGCCTCCTCAGGCATTGGCGATGATGAATTCGCCATTCATCCGTAAATTATCTGAAAATCTGGCAAGTCGAGTTCGTGCTGATGGTAAGAAAAGCCTGGAGCAAACAGTCAATGACGTTTATGCCATCAGTCTCTCAAGGCAACCGACTTTGGAAGAACAGCAACAGATGTTGCAGTTTATCCATTATCAGACAGAATCTTATGGCAAGAATCCCAAGGCAGGCGAGTTGGCAGTTACTGATTTTTGCCAGTTGATTATTTGTACTAATGAGTTTGTATTCGTTGATTAATTGAGAATCATCTAACACAAATCGAATATCAGAAAGCAGACGCTATGAGTGAGCAACCTTCAGGACATACAGGTAGGGCTTTTGACTTTGAAGCTCGTAGATCGTTTCTTAAAAACGCAGGCTTGGGCTTTGGAAGTCTGGCACTGACGGGACTGTTGAAAGAGCAAGGTGTTCTTAATACTGCCGATGCTGCTAATACGGCGGTCTTGCAGGCAAAACGACCTCATTTTGCACCAAAAGCGAAATCCATTATCTGGTTGTTTATGCCGGGCAGTCCTTCTCAGGTCGATACCTTTGACTACAAACCGATGTTACAGAAAAGGCACGGAGAAAAATTGGAGGGAGCAGATCCGAAAACAGGTTTCTTTACCACCAGTGGCAAGCTATTGAAATCACCTTTCAAGTTTAAACAGCATGGTGAGTCGGGTGCATGGGTTTCTGAAATCTTTCCCAATATTGCCAATCATGTCGACGATATGTCATTTCTTTATTCGTGTTTTTCCCGGTCTAACAACCACACCCCGGCGATGTTAGAGATGAATTCGGGTGCATTTCTGCAAGGAAGACCCTGTATGGGGTCTTGGGTGACTTATGGGCTGGGAACAGAGAATTCAAACCTTCCCGGTTTTGTGGTCATGCATGGCGCGATGCCCCGGGGAGGGAATCCGATTTGGGCGCCTGGATTTTTACCAAAGAAGTATCAGCCAACGTCGATTGATGGCAGGAGTACTGTGCCCATTTCAAATTTGTCTCGTCTTAAAACAATGACCGACAAACAACAACGAAAGCAACTGGATTTATTGAGGCAGATGAATGCAAAGCATCAGGAATTAAGGCCGCACGAAGCAGACCTGGCAGCACGTTTGGAATCCTTTGAGCTTGCCTATCGAATGCAGACCGCAGCACCTGAAGCATTGAGTGTGCAAGATGAATCGCAGACGATTCAAAAAATGTATGGAGTTGATCAAAAGGAAACCGAGCTTGTTGCGAAACAGTGTATCACTGCGCGGCGGATGGTTGAGCGGGGAGTTCGATTTATTCAGATCTATGCCGGTACCAATGGCGGTGGAGGTGGTGTTGCTGATGTGCCGTGGGACGGGCATAGTGATATTAATGCCAATCATCGTATCGCTGCGAAATCGGTTGATCAGCCGATCGGTGCGCTTCTGGCAGACTTGAAAGCGCGTGGACTTTTAGATTCAACGCTTGTGGTTTGGGGAGGCGAATTCGGAAGGACCTCGGACTCTCAAGGCAGTAACGGTCGAGATCATAATCCGAATGCATTCACAATGTGGATGGCAGGCGGCGGCATTAAAGGTGGTGTCCAATATGGTGCCAGTGATGATTATGGTTACAAGGCTGTTCAAAATCGTGTGGGTGTGAATGATCTGCATGCGACGTTGTTGCATCTCATGGGCATCAATCATATGAAATTGACCTATCGGTTCAATGGCCGCGATTATCGCCTCACCGACCTGGGGGGAGAGCTCATCAAAGAAATAATGGCTTGATTCTCAGTCTGGTGATTCACCGAAATTCGTTAACGTTCGCATGAGAGCAATTGAGGCCACCGCTTCTTCACTAACAACTCGGTCGGCGCCTGCTTGTTTGAGTTTTTCAACATTGGTTTGATAACGACAGCGCACAATGAGTTTCCCGGTTCGATTTAATCTGCGGATTGCACGTACAATTCGTATTGCCGTCTCATCGTCGGGGACACAGACGGCTGTTAATACGGAATCACTGACTCCAGCAAGCTCTAACGTGCTGCTTTGTGTCGCGTCCCCTGCCACTGTGCGAAATCCTTCCTGGGCGAAAGGGTGCAGATTGATCGAGCTAAAGTCGATCAGGCAGACATCGTTTCCCTTGATCTCAAGTTGCGAAGCAAGCTGACGTCCGATTGGTCCAGCTCCAATGATAGTTGCCCGTGTACTTTCAGATGATACTGTATCGAGTATATGTTCGTTTTCATTTTCCGCGTCTTCTGAGTGTACGAATCGCAAGCCAAATCTCATCAAAGGTGGTGTCACAATCAGAGAGCCAACAGCAATCGCAACCACATTTTGATAGTCGACGTTCGTTAATACTCCCGATTCTAAACCAAGCAGCACCAGGACAAATGCAAATTCACCGACATGCGCTAAACTAATCCCCATTCCGAATGCCTGGCGAATTGGCAGACCGGTTAGCTTTAGTGCGATTGTCCCTGCAACTGTTTTGATGATGATGACACCGACTAAGACCAGGAGCATCTCCACCGGTTTTTCCAGGATCAGACGTGGATCAAAAATGAGTCCCAGGCCGACAAAGAATATGGCAGCAAAAGTCTCCCGGAAGGGTAATACGAGAGCGTCAATTTGTTTGGTCCAACGGTTACCGTTGAATATTAAGCCGGCAGCAAATGCACCTACGGCTGGAGGGAGTCCGACTGAGTAGGCCGCAAGGGTCACTGCGCCTAGTGACACGACAGTAAACAGAATTACTAGTTCGGGGCTACGATATCTGGCAAACATCGGAATCACCCATTTCGAGAGCAGGTATCTCAGTACTGCAACTGCGACAACAAATAATATTGACGTCAAGGCCAGCATGATATAATCAGTCAGTCTCGCTGCTTGCCCCGTTCCAGTTAACAGAGGGACAAGAAGTAAGAGCGGAATCAATGCTGCATCCTGGAACAAAAGGATGCCGATGGCGCGCCGACCATGTGATTGTTCAGAATGTCCCCGTTCGGAAAGGGCTTTGAATACGAGCACAGTTGAACTAAACGTGACTGCTGCTGCGATCAGTACTGCTGATTGCCAACTGATACTTAACCAAAGCAAT
The DNA here is from genome assembly GCF_007748195.1 of Gimesia aquarii. NCBI lineage: Bacteria > Pseudomonadati > Planctomycetota > Planctomycetia > Planctomycetales > Planctomycetaceae > Gimesia > Gimesia aquarii. The sequence goes on along the minus strand of NZ_CP037920.1, from coordinate 5,177,915 downwards.
ACGGCGGCGACTGGAATCGCGACCAGAGTCATTTGAACCGCACCACCAATGATCAACTTGAATCCGAGCCGTTTTAAGTCATCGAGGTGAAATTCGAGGCCGATCGAAAATAATAGTAGAAAAACGCCTGCTTCTGCGAAGTGCTCTAACTGATGGTTTTTATCCAGTACCCAGCCAAGCACACCTTGTCCCAGGAGCGCACCTGCAATCAGGTAACCAATTAATACAGATGCTCGCAACCATCGACATACTAAACTTGCAATGAGTCCTGCCGCCAAAATAGTAAGCAGGTCGTATATTAGCGATTGCGTCATGCGTTTCCGATACTGTCTGAAAAATAGATTGTAGAATCATGGTTCTCACAGACCTATTATCCATTCGTTTGCATTTTTTCTGCAATACTATTAATGGAAATTGGCCGCCTCTAGTAGTAATGAATTGCCTGCACCAAGTGTAATGTTAAACCGATTTCATTTGGTACTGGCGTATTCTATTACCGATAAGGCGACCAGGTAAAGGGAGTGTTCTGTTTCATTTACTTTAGGTTGTTTCATGAACCTCTTTTTTGGTTCGATCAAACTGCTGAGATCGTTCCACTGCGCGAGCGACGGCACGACTGGCTCGTTCGGCAATTCCTGAAACGCAAGTAGCGACATCCGAAGCTTTTTCATTAATCACTATGTCGCCTGCACGGTAAAGAGAGATGCAAATGCGACATGCTTTATCAACACCACCTCGTGGTCCATTTTCGTCTACAATCACAAGATCAATATTTTTAATCGATGATTCGAATCTTGACAACGCAAAATCTAACCGTCGCTCACACAATTCTCTTAGATCACTATTCAAAATTTTATTCCGATCTGTGATGGATATATGCATGGTGAATCCTCTTACTTTAGTAACGAAGTTGATGGGGTAGTTTTCTCAATATCACTACCACTATTATGGTTTTGCTTACCTTTATGTTGGTTTTATTAGAGACAAAATTTTATGAGAACGAGTATGGAATTAGTTCAGATCGATCTCTTCCCAGTTACCATCTTCTGTGTACTGGAACCTGGTTTCATGATCCAATGCTATCAGATGAAGCCAGCCACCACCGAGTAGATTGGCAATCATTTGATGCTTCTTGATCGCTTTTTCAATACTTTCCCTCGGAGCAGCAATCACAACCTGTAACCGCATGGGTAAATGCTGGTAATCTTCACCTGAATGCAGTGATTGCCACGGTAATCCTGTCATCAGGTCGCCGCTATTGCCAGAAAGTATTCCGAAGCCTCCCACCACGTTATGCAACGTTTTGTTTCCGCTACCGAAGTGATGGTTATCTACAGTGGAAGCGTAATATTGCATGTTAATCCAATGAGCAACGATCATTGGTGCTGTCATGATGTTTTCCAGGACTTCACCTTCAGGGTCAGTCTGGTGGTTGTAACTATGTAAGAAGGAACGACCATCCAGATCAATTTCTTTGGTCAGGGAGCGTGGGGCAACGATAAATGCGGCATTACCTGCCAATCCCCACTCAGGTCGTACTTCGGACCAATCGCCGGCTCTTCGCAAAAGATCCGCCAGTGATTGACTCCCAATCGATGGCATTCGTTCAACCTGAGTTTGCTCAGTCGCACTTTGAGAGTAATTCTGCAATTCCTGCAGGTCTGCTTGATGTGATTCGGGAACCATTTCCAGGTCAAAAAGCTCAATTTTGTCGGTCGTCGTATTATGCAAGCCACCTAGAAAGTAAGTGTCATCGGGGATATGAATGTTTCGATCAGCTAAAGCCTGTCGAATTTCAAGATGATTGAGAAGCATTGCTGCCAATCTTGCATTGGGCTCACCAGAGTGTCCACCGCAGGCACCACAATCCAGACCAGCTTTCAAAGGATTATTTTCTGTCTGGCTGGCATGTCCACAGAACGCCACAAGTCTTGCAAAATTTTCAGTCAATCCCAGATTTTTCAACATGGATTCAGCAAGCTCAATTTGATCTGATGTCGAGATACCTTGTTGATTGAGACTTTCCAAAGTAGGCTTTAGATGCTCATGGTTTGCTTTGCCAATTCCATCGTATCCTGCATTCATTTTTGAATCGGTAACGTTGACAGTTCGACCTAAAAGTTTGAACCCATAAAACAGGCCCGTCGTTTCTACAAAAGAGAAGCAACCCACAGCTGAAGTTTGCAGACTTTTCCATAATTTTCGAAACGATCTGATCAAACTACGATCCTGGAGTGTCTTTGATAGCGAGGATTCATCTTTTGTGTGCAATTCTTCATGTAATTGGAACTGTGGTTTTAAGAGTACCGGTACATGGCTATCTCCAGATTGCTCTCCGAGTCGTACGAATTCGATTGGTAAACCAAAGAAACCTGCAAATCCGAAAGTCTCAACTCGATTCGAAAGAGACTCTATTTGCCGACGAATTCGTTCCGATCGGACGTCGATACAGAAGACCATTTGTGCTAATTTACGTTTCGAATCATTTGTGCCTGAATCGACGGATTCTGATCCATTTTGTTGTTTTTCATTTTTTCGTGACTTTGTAGGAACAGAATTTAACAGTCGATTTCGATATCCAATTTCGCTGGCTCGTAAAAGTGTATATCGCAGAAATTCGTCGTCTCCAGCGTGGTGTGGAAACTTGAATGAAACAGGTTCGCCACTCGCATAGGAGGCCCAGTTCACATTGAATGAGAAAGATTTTGCCAATGCAGCATCATAGGCAAGACGCATTGCCAGTAAGCCAGCCAGGTCATTCCCAAATTCTGCACTCTGTTCGCTTTGTTCTGATTGATATTTGGTCCACGCACTCCAGCCAGGAATCGTGAATGCCTGGCAAAGCAGGAACGTTTCCCAAAGCTCTGGTAGAACATTCAGGCTCTGCAATGAGTAAATAATAGAGGCTTCAGCAGTCTGTGGTAGCTTTGAGACATAGCTTCGGAATCCCTTGAGGCCGAGTACCTCAACATTTCGATCATGTAAAGCCGCTGACCGCCAGGATTCATATAATGAAAGATGACTCCAGGGACTCGACCAAACTGCTTGTCCTTCATCATAATGCATGGAACAGTATTTCGAGACTTCATCACAAATCGTTGGGGTCCAGTTCGCACTTAATGTCTGATCATAAAACTCGGATAGAGTACGAATTCGACGATCATTGTTGGGAACATTGGCAGCTTCACTCGATTCATGAGCAAGGCCACCGATTTGCTTGAGCATTTCTTCGATTTCAGTCACGGAATTGAGGTGACCATTACCAATTCCATCGACTTTTAATTCTACCAGAGCGGCTTCGATATGATTCCTGTTAAACTGACCTTGCTGAAATTCATTCGCATAATGTTCCAATGGCATGAGAGTTTCGCAGTCTGAAAAGACCCGCAAAAAATTTCGTGCGTTTAAGAAAGAACGTTCTGAAATTCCATTGTAAGGATTGACGGCCACATAATCATTAAGTGGCCAGACAGGAGCGATCACTTCATTGACTTGCTTGAGAACTTCAGCAACTTGTTCAATGATATGAGGTTGTTCTACTGCTTGTTTTTCTAAAGTGCCCGAGGAGGGTAAAGGCAGCAAAGTGGATTCTGCTTGTGAGATCATCTTGATAATCCTTATTTGATTTCAGCGAGTTTGAGTTGTGATTGGCTATGCAAACCAGAAGGAGAGATTATTCTTTGGCGAGCGTTCCAAATTTATGACGCAACCAGGACTCGATATAAAATCCGTTTGATGCGTGGACATAGAAGATGTTGAGCCATCTGAAATTCGTGGGACTGACCACAATTTTAGTCAGCATAAACATGCCGCCGAATCCAAACAGTACGACTGATGCGATGAGCCAGGTGATCGCGGATGTCTGAACTGTCGGCAGACTGGGAGCAACGATTTTGTCGACTGAGAGAAAACTGACGCAATAAGCAAAACAGAGTAACACCCCAGTTACGGAAGCCCGGATGAAGAGTTGGCGACTGGCAGATTGCAGTGACTGTCCGATCCAGCTGATTAAAGCCAGACACAGTACAAATCCGAGCAAAATCCCGCCTGGTTTTGTTGTGGGGTTGATGCCAAAGAGAGACGATATCAAAAGGAACATGCACACAACAGCGACGCTCAGCGTACCCAGTTTTGACCAGGATACCTGTTTTATTTCACGTTTTTCTCCAATGATTCTAATCGCCTGATTTTGTTCCAGTACACTACCGCTACTCAAGAAGGCATGAGCTTTGTAAAGTGAATGGGCAAGAATGTGTAACATCGCTGCAGAAAATGCTCCCAAACCACATTGCAGCATCATGAACCCCATTTGAGCTATCGTCGAATAAGCCAGCGATTTTTTCACGCTGGTTTGTGTTAACATAATGAGTGCTGCGAAACATGCAGTAAAGGCACCGACAATCGCTAATGCAGTTAAAGCTGTAGGGGTCAGTGATACAAGCGGGCTGGTTCGAATAATGAGATAGCCTCCTGCATTCACGATTCCCGCATGCATTAAAGCCGAAACGGGAGTCGGTGTTTCCATGGTCTGAGGTAACCAGGTATGGAAAGGGAACTGGGCGGATTTGGCAATGGCACCAAAAACCAAAAACCACCCAGCCCAAATCACTCGTGGTGAGATTTGATCTGCTTGTGAGCTGATTGCTGCGAAGATTTCAGAAAAATTCAGTGTTTGAAATTCTATGTAAATCAGAATGAGTGCTGCTGCTAATGCTGCATCACCAATCCGACTGACTGTGAATTTGGTCCAGGCAGCACGTTGCGCGGCCGGTCGATTTTTATAAAACACAAGCAAGTGATGCAAACCCAGACTGGCCATAATCCAGGCAAGCACAAACAAGAGTAAATTTCCTGAGATGGCCATGAAGGAAACGGCGCCGACTGTAAAGCCTGTCCAACGGAAATAAGTTCCTTGAGCCGCTTCACCATCGAGATAACGAACAGAGAATCGGCAAATGACCCACCCAATGAAGCTCACTAGAGCAAACATAAATCCTGAAATACCATCATAAAAAATGAGATGTGTTCCAGACGAGTGAATGACACTATTGAATGGTTGTGTGTTTGTGTTCAGTGCCATGTGCGCTACATAAAAAGCCATAATGACAAACGCCATCACAAATTGGATTCCGGCAATCCCTGTAATCAGTTGGCGAACCTGACGTGCCTTAGCATTGGCCCAGTCGGCGGGAATCAATACAGATAATAGCATTAGAAATGCAGGTAAAGCCAAAATGGCACTCAAATCACTCATCATTGGTGTACTCCTTTTAGTTATTTATGATTCGTGAAATATAAAGCATGAAAAATTTGTCGTCAATTATGTTTCGTGTATATTTTTGGAATTCTTGAGAAAAAATTCGATTCAAGCCAAAATTGAGGACAAAATAATGCTGTAGCCAAAAGATTTATGTTTCACGAATCGATATTCATGTATAATTCGCCTGAAATCACTCGATTTATTGTGAGGCTGACGAATAAATTAAGAACGTGTTAAGAATTGCCGCAAAGTGATGCCACCAAAAGAGGATATGATGGGTAAGTCATCGAAGACGAAAAAACAAAGTGACCATAAAAAAAATTCAGGTTCCAAAGAGACAGATTCGAAAGTAAATCAACAGACTGATACACCGGCCAAACCTGCCGAAGCATCTGGGAATCGATGGACATTTCTCACGAATCATGCACACGTTCTTATTTTGTTGCATCGAGAACCGGAGATCGTGTTACGACAAGTTGCTGCCCAGGTTGGCATCACAGAACGAGCTGTTCAAAGGATTATTCAAGATCTGGAAGAAGAGGGATTTATTCACCGCGAGAAGGTGGGGCGTCAAAATCGGTATGAAGTTCTAACCGATCAACCACTAAGGCATTCCATCGAAAAACATAAAAAAATCGGAGAGTTACTCGAGCTGGTCTCTGAATGAACTCACTGGTATTTCTTCACTATTAAAGCTCTTATTCGATCCGCTCCAGCATTGAGCGACTCTGATCAGACAGTGTTGACACGTAGATAGAGTCTACATATCTTCAATGTATGGACTGGCTCAATTATCATCACCTGTATTACTTCTGGCTAGTGGCGCGTGAGGGTAGTATCGCGCGTGCTGCCAAACTGTTACATTTGGCCCATCCGACCATCAGCAAACAGCTCCAACAGCTGGAATCTTCTTTTAGCGAGAAGCTTTTTGACCGTGCCGGTCGAAATTTGGTGCTAACAGAATTTGGGCACACGGTTTTTCGATATGCCGAAGAGATCTTTTCTGTGGGCCGTGAATTGCAAGATGCGGTACGCAAGAAGTCAGGCAGTCGACCTGCTCGGTTCGAAGTCGGGATTGTCGAAGTTTTAGCAAAACTTGTAGCTCACCGGTTGTTGGAACCGGCATTCCAATTGGAAGAGGACGTTCATATCGTCTGTCGTCAGGGTAAGCATGATGAATTACTGGCTGAACTGGCGGTACATCGTCTGGATCTCATGTTTTCCGACGCGCCTGTCAGTCCAACAGCAAGTGTGAAAGCATTCAATCATTTGCTGGGAGAGTCTGGGTTGTCATTTTTCGCGACGTCGCAACTTGCTTCAAAGTTTTGTGGGAATTTTCCCAACTCTCTGAATGCGGCGCCACTCTTATTACCAGAGGACAAAACTGCGGTACGCCGTAATCTGGAACAGTGGTTTTATACAGAAGGTCTTCGACCGCGAATTGTGGGTGAGTTTGAAGATACTGCTCTGATGAAAGTCTTCGGTCAGGACGGGGTTGGCATTTTTCCTGCGCCTACGATGATTGAAAAAGAGATTTGTCATCAGCACAAAGTACGTGTTGTCGGTCGTACTGATGCAGTCTGCGAACGCTATTATGCAATTTCTGTTGAACGTCGTATAAAACACCCGGCAGTACTTGCCATTTGTGAAGACTACAGTTCGCTCTAAGTTTCGTATGATCAATTCGTATCAGAAGTAAGCATTCTCGAATCTACCGGGAGAAAGGCTAAATGTAATCGTCGAATAACCGGTAGCTGAGCAGACAACCGACACTGCCAAGCTGGACTAACTCATCACTCTGGTTAACAACTTCGATTGTGCTATCGAATTCTTCTGCCAGGCTGACCATTTTCTCTTTAATATCAACCTTGCGAAACGTCCGTGACCCACATTCAGGGCATGACTCGGGTTGTACGGAATCAAGATCGAGATTAAAGCATTGATTGCATAACCAAACCATCCCTGGCTGATAATCTTTATGCAAAACCAGAACATCCACTTGCCCAAGGCATAACGCGCGATAGCTGGGGCCGGTTCCTGCGACTGCCAATCCACCTGTGCGGAGTTGACTCAGCAAATCCCTGACTTTGGCTCTCGATTCCTGTTCTTCCGCTTCGACAAAAGCGGCAAGTGTACTCTCCACAACATCTTTCAGCGGTGTTGAACCGGATGCAGTCACGCTATCAATTACACGTTCCATTAAGTGTTTTGGCAGTTCATTTTTTATTTGAGACACGACATTCGTATTTCCTGCAAGAATTAAGTGCGAATAATCACCTGCCACCATCAACTTATCAAGTAATGCAATCGATTCTTTGAGAAACTTGCGTTTGCGTTCCTTCAAATATCTTTGAAAATGTGCTTTGGTCCATTCGCGTCCTACTCGCTTACGCAACTCTGGTCTCTCGTTCCACATTTGTGCTGTGATACTTCCCAGATTCACTTGCAGTATGCGGACACTTTCTTCGGTGGCAATCATCACGATGTAGCGATGATAGGTATCTTTCAGTTCGATTAAGTGGTAAATATTAGGAACATTGTCAACAGCGATCCAATTTGGGAGTGGGACCCGGAATTGCATTGGTAGGAAAAAAGGTTCCTTACCGGCTCGACAGAAAATGGCAATCCCTTGTGCATCCGGTAATAATTCCGTATCGAGATATCGCTGGATTTGAGCGAGAGCCGTATCAAAGTCTTCTCGTTCAGAACCACTCAATCTGTGTTGTAGGGTTCGTATTCGTTCAACAAAAATATTTCTGTCTTTAAGGCGCCTATTGACCAGCGACTGATAGCAACTGATGACAGGAGCCTCTGTAGCAGTGAGCGATATTAAATTATGAATATGTTGATTTAAGTTCTTGAGTTCCATGACATAAGCTCCTGGTTCTGACAAGATGCTTTTGAATTTCGACATTTACAATGGAGACAAGTCTGGTCGAATCATTTTTTCAAGTAGCTTTTTAGTTTTCCTTCGATGTCAGTGACGTTTGACGACGGCGTATCCATTTTTCAAAACCAACAACACAGTATGCGGTAACACCGACAGAAATAATCCAACCCCACCAGTTCCAGCCGATAGGAGTACTGTGAAAGAGACGGTTCATAGACGGGGCATAAGTGTAAAGCAATTGCAGCACGATCATGATGGCCGCTCCACCAACAACCCAGAGATTACTAAACAGACCGAGTTGGAACATCGATCTTGTCAGACTGCGGCAATTGAACAGATAGAAGAGTTCGACCATGACAAACACATTCACGGCAATGGTCCGTGCCTCTTCAATACTAGAACCACTTAATAAAGCCCACTCAAACAGCCCAAACGCGCCGAGGAGTAATAAAGTTCCGACTAGAAAAATACGTCCAATGAGTTCACTAGTGAGTAAGGGGGTGCCAGGATCTCGGGGAGGACGCTGCATGATATCTTCTTCTTTGGGCTCAAATGCCAGCATCAATCCCAATAAAACCGCTGTTGTCATATTGATCCACAGAATCTGAACGGGCAGGATTGGTAAGGTGACTCCCAGAAAAACTGCTGCCAGAATGACTAAACCTTCCCCCAGATTTGTCGGTAATGTCCAGACGATAAATTTCGTCAGGTTGTCGAAAACACCACGTCCTTCTTCGACAGCAGCTTCAATGGAAGCGAAATTATCATCGGTCAAAACCATGTCGGCAGCTTCTTTTGCGACTTCCGTGCCACCCACGCCCATCGCGACTCCAATGTCTGCCTGTTTCAGTGCTGGTGCGTCATTTACCCCATCTCCTGTCATTGCCACGATCTGTTTCTGAGCTTGAAGAGCACGGACCAAACGCAGTTTTTCTTCTGGAGTCACGCGCGCAAATACCGCACTGGTTTCTGCAACACTAATCAGATCCCGATCGGAGATCTTAGTTAGCTCTTTCCCCGAAACGACCTTGGGAGGAATATCGCTTTGTGTCGCCATGCCATCCAAACCTACTTGTTGAGCGATCGCGGCAGCAGTCAAAGCGTGATCGCCGGTAATCATCTTTACGCGGACACCAGCTGTCTGACATGCTTTTACTGCAGCAATTGCTTCAGCCCGAGGCGGGTCGATCATTCCTTGAAGTCCGAGAAACGTTAAGTTACTCACATTCGCATGGGACAGTCGATTTGTGTCGGGTGTGCCACGTTCAATCTCACCTCGCGCAAACGCAAGCACGCGCAATCCTTGAGTAGCTAATTGATCAAACTCATGTTGAATTTTCTCAAGCGGAAGTGGAACGCATTCACCAGAGGCATTTAAAGCCGAGGTACACTTGGACAAGATGACCTCCATAGCCCCTTTGACATAGATACGTCCTGGTGACTCTGTTCCCATTTCATGAAGTGTGGCCATGTATTGGTATTCAGATTCGAACGGAATGACATCGATTCGAGGTATTCCAGTTATTAGTTCGTCGTTGTCTAAGCCGGCTTTGGCAGCGGAGGTCAGCAGAGCGCCTTCTGTTGGATCGCCTTGGACTTCCCAACGTGCCTCCTTTTTGACCAATCTTGAATCGTTGCATAAGAGTCCTGCTAGCAGACACTCGCGCGCCGCGACATTCAAGTCATGGTTAGACTCATTTCCACTAACGTGAATGGTTCCTGAAGCGGCATAGCCCACACCGGTCACATCATATTGTTCACCTCCTGCCCAGATCGCTCGGACTGTCATCTGGTTTTCAGTCAGCGTTCCTGTTTTATCCGAGCAGATAATTGTGGTGCTTCCCAGCGTTTCAACCGCTGGTAGCCGACGAATAATGGCCCGACGTCGTGCCATTCGCGCTACACCAATTGCCAAAGTGATGGTGACTGCTGCGGGCAGTCCCTCGGGAATTGCTCCTACCGCTAATGCTACAGCGGCCATAAACATGACGTAGGCAGATTCGCCCCGTATTACTCCAATCCCAAACGTGATGGCAGCCAGGATGAGAATCACCACTAACAGCACCTGGCTGAACCAGGTTACCTTTCGGGTCAGGGGAGTTTGTAAAATGTCGGCCTCTGAAATCAATTCGGAAATGCGGCCCACTTCGGTATGGCTTCCAGTCGCGAATATCACACCTCGTCCCTGGCCATAAGTGACAAGGGTTGAAGAATACGCCATATTTTGACGCTCGGCGAGTGGTGTGTTCGGTTGATATACCTGAGAGTGTTTCTCGACGGGTACCGATTCTCCCGTCAACGCCGATTCGTCAATCTGTAAGTCGCGTGTCTCAATCAGTCTTAAGTCCGCGGGGACCTTATCACCAGATTGCAAGAGCACTATATCGCCTGGAACAAGCTCTGTGGATGGTACATTGCGTGTTTCACCGGCCCGAACAACGGTTGCATCTGTCGTAACTGTGTTGGCGAGAGCTTCCAGTGCCTTGGCTGCTTTGGACTCCTGTAAATATCCAATCAAAGCATTCACCAGTACGACACCAAAAATGACTCCGGAATCAACCCACTCCTGTAACAACCCGGTGATGGTGCCTGCGGCAATTAGGATGTATACCAGTGGTTGATGAAACTGTAGTAGTAATCGTTTTAAAGGACCCGAACCAGTCTGTGTGGGGATTGTGTTGGGACCAAAACGTTTTTGACGTGCCTCAATTTCAAATTCGTCCAGACCTTTTTGCGAATCAACATCCAGTAATTGAACGGCTTCGTCTACTGAAACATGATGTAAGTGCTTTTTGATTAGTGTCTCCATGCTGCATCCCTCACTCAACGTCCGTACTGAGTCATTCAGACTCATTCCATTCCGCCTCCAGCGCGAAAAACCTATATCCTATCGATATCTTAATCTAATCAACGTGATTTATATGCATTCGGCGCACCAGCAGGCACAAAGATAAAGCATCAACGAAGCGTAGATAAAATCTACGTGATGATATCAGGTGCTTCGTGTCACCTGGAATCCTGCTTCAATACTGCGGAGCTCACATATCCTGTTTAGCCAGAGTGAATGCGTATTTTAAGCGAATAGAAGCGAGAAGGTTATGGTGCTCTCAAGCGCAGGCCACAAAAAGGGAATGTTTGATAAAGTTTGCTGTAAATTCAGAGTGGAATTTGATCTGAAGAGTTATTCTACATTTGATTCAACAGAGTCTGAGCGGCGGATACAGTAAATGAGAGGCGTTCTATATTAAAGCTATTTTCAGATGCTTAACGACGGTTTGTTTTTTTCTTTGCTGCATCGGCTTCCTGTACATTGACGGGGATCGGTACCACTTTCAGCTTAATTTCTGACTCGTCAGCGATTTTCAGGACATCACGGCAGTATTCGTGGCAGCTGATACACGTTGTCAGTGATTGCATGTATGTAAAAGCGGCTCCGTCGAGATTTTCTTCCTTGGCCATTTTTGCAAGTTTTTGTGACTGCCTGCGTAGTTCAGTACGATGGTGGGCATAAATGCGATCGCTGTGTGAAGCCCAGGCGGTGGCACTACAGATGCGGTCCAATTCGTTGGCACCACGGAGAATTTGTTCAAAATCTTTGGTAACTAATCCATTGGTGATTTTCTGAGTGCTGGCAAGCTTGGCAAGCATCAAAGCAGATTGTTGGTCACCTTGATCTGGTTCCGACTTACGATTTTCTCCTGATGCGAATGCGGCTCCAAATACGAAAATAGCGATTCCTGTTATCAATAACCATCGATGCATCATATTCGTTCCTTGAATAGCACGTTATGTCACCCCCCCCCCCGATTCAGGATAATTTTTTCATTCGCTGAGTGTAGTTTTGATACAGCTGAGGGTGTTTTTTTCAACTTTACTTGATCGATAAAATCCGCCTAATACTTCATATCGGCCGCAGTGAGCAGATTTCTGTAATAAATACACAACTATGATTCAAGTATTCCGATTACTTCCATTTTCGGTTTACGTGTCCAGAGAGAAACTCTCTCTAAAACAGTCTTCGGTAAACAACCCAAAATATGTGATTTTCAGACTTTACCACTGCGGGGCACTACATAAAATCAAATGTTAGAATGTTTTGATACTTGTGAGAGAGTCTCACGTGATAATTTAACTCCACAGAGGTAGTAGCCATGTTTGATTCTCAAATCATGATTCTCCAATTCAGGAGAATGGTAAGTATCATTGCGGTTTTGGCTTGTTGGTTTTCTCCATCTTTCGTCTTTGCAGAAAACGATTGGTCACCTCATCTCAATCATTGGTTGAATCAGAATCAAATTACTCATGTTTCCATTCCACAGAATCGAAAATTTGATGAGCAATACAATTTTCTTATCCTGGTTTGGCAGTACAAAACACGTGCAACAAACGATAGAGATCTTTACAAAAAAATTCATCTCAATGGTTGGCACATTGATTATGGTGAAGGCAAGCAAAAACTTGCAGCGTGGGGAGCCCAACAGGAGTGGCCGTATTATGTCGATCATGCCGCCGGTAAGGGGATCTTGCATCTGACACCACGTTCCGGACTCAGTTCAATTCCGAAATCAGGCGCACCCTCACCGCGACCCTGGTCTTTTGCCGATCCCAAAACATTTCAGGAGTTGACTCGTCGGATTGATGCGAACATACCGCCCATTCTGAATGGGCCCGTTGCCGCCATCGCATTAGATGATGAAGTCTCGTTAGGCAGTTTTAATTCGCCGTTGGAAGTCGATTATTCACCTCAAGCCATTGCCGCGTTTCGCAAATGGTTGAAATCTCAGTATTCTTCCAATTCAGCCTGGCAACGTGCATGGCAGTTACCAGCGGTATCTGAATCAGCAAAACTTACTTCTGCTCAGCCGGTGACTTATGAGAAAGTCCGGCAGCAGCTCAAAAATTTACCACCGAGCAAATGGCGACTGGCACCCTGGCTTGACTTTCGAACATTTATGGATCAGATGCATGCGGAAACCTTCGCTGCCTCGGTCCAACATGTGCGCAGCCATGCCCCCACAGTACCGATTGGTGTAGTGGGTGGACAACAACCATCGGCGTATGGCGGATTTGACTACAGCCTACTGCGCCATTCTGTGCAATGGATGGAAGCATATGACATTGGTGGTACAAACGAACTTTTACGCAGCTTTTGGGCTGATACGCCACGGCGGTATCAGATGCAAACCTATTTTGCTTCTGGCAATATAGCCCGAGATCAATGGTTTTTGTGGTACTATCTAGCTCATGGCAATCGTGGAGTGATCGCCTGGCCCGACTCGGGAGGTAAGCCCTGGTTTAATGCCGGGAAAATCAATCCTGCGGTCGAAAAGTTAAGTAACACATTTGCCGCGGTCCAGGCAGATTCCTTGCAGGTTTTAGCTGCGCCGCAAACCGAACCCGTTTTTTCCCCAATTGCGTTGCTCTATTCTCATCCGAGTGTCCAGGTTGGTTGGGCCATTGATGCGACGACCCACGGTAAAACCTGGCCGAGGCGTTCATCCAGTCTTGACAATTCTTGCTTATCGAGTGGAAAGAATCGTGTCGCCTGGACACGTCTTCTCGAAGACCTGGGACATCAACCACGTTGGATCGATACACAGGAACTACGCGCCGGTGAGCTGCAAAGCAGGGGGATCAAACTTTTGATTTTACCACAAGCGTTTGCTTTAAGCAGTGAAGAATGTCAGGCGATCAAAGCATTCGTCAAGAGTGGAGGCGCTGTCATCGCAGATTATGCTCCTGCAATAACCGATCAACACGGAAGTGGATATCTGACTCCTCCCCTGGATCAACTCTTCGGACTCAAACGTGTATCAAAGTCGGGTTGGTTTGATGGAAATCGACGATTCGAAGTAGATGGCGAGCGCTATCGCCGACCTTTTGCAGAACGTTTGCCTCAAGAAAACTGCCTGCTCGATTCTAATATGCCAATTGTCGAACGAAGTCTTTCCGGAACTCGTTTTGAACATCAACTTGGTAGCGGACGTACGCTTTATTTAAATCTTTCTCCCACTGGCTATTTTGATCAATCTTTGCGTGGAGCCGACTTCGGTAATCACTGGAGAAAATGGATTGGTGACTGGATTGCCAAAGAGGGGATTCAGGAGCCTGTGCGTGTCACTCGAGAAGATCAACGGGAGCATGGCGTTGAATTGTTACGTTATCGAACCAAAGACCAAACAGAAATTTGGGCCATTGTTGCGAATCCCACACGTCAGGCTAGTGTCGATGGACCGGGCAGTGGTATCGCTTTGTCTTCACAGAACATTCCGCTCCGTATTGAAACAACTTTGCCAATCTCTGGGTGTCGAAATCTTCGCACAGGTAAATCTTTGGGAACTAAATTTCCATTGCAAATCGAGTTGCCCGGTAGCGAAGCAATCGTGTTGGAAGTGACGATTAAACCTTAAGGAAATCATAGTTTCCTTTTTTAATATGGAGGCAGATTAGTAACTCGTTCTTGTTAAGAAACCGTCCTGTTTTAAAACATAGTGATCTGTGAATTAGATCAAATTTGGTTCAGGTATCGATGAACACAGGTGACGGCAAGAGAGCCGTCGCCGACTGCGAAGCCACATCGCTTGGTTGTACCAGAGCGCACATCACCAGCAGCGAGGATTCCCGGACATGTTGTTTCGAGATCACATGGGGTTCTGTCTTGCGTCCAGAATTCGTCATTATGAATCGCAGAACCAGTTAACACAAAGCCTTTTTCGTCACGACGAACAGATTCAGGGAGCCAGTCGGTATGAGGACGCGCACCAATAAAAATAAATACTCCTGTACAATCAAGTTGGTCTTCGGCTTCCGTTTTGTTGTTCCTTACCAGAACGGACTCAACATATTGGTCTCCGTTGATCCCACTGATTTCCGTATTGGGAATCACTTCAATACCTTTATGTTTGAGAATGCGGTTGCACAGGTAGGAAGACATTCCTTTTCCCAACTCATCGCCCCGAATCAGCATCTTGACATGACTGGCATGGTCGGCAAGGAACATGGCGGCCTGACCTGCAGAATTGCCACTACCTACAATGATTGCGGTAGAGTCGCGACACACGCGTGCTTCTACTGATGTTGCGGCATAATAAACTCCGGCACCTTCAAGTCGACGACATCCTTCAAGATCAAGTTGTCGATACGTCACACCTGTCGCTGCCAGAACACACTTGGCTCTGGCTGTTTGTCCGGTACAGAGATCGAGCAGGTGATCGCCGTTTTCATCCTGCCGAATTGTTTTCACAGAGACCGGTGATGTGAATTGTGCTCCAAATTTCAGGGCTTGCAAGTACCCGCGGTTTGCCAGCTCCGCACCACTGAGACCTGAAGGAAAACCGATGAAATTTTCAATCTTGGAACTGCCTCCCGCTTGACCACCCGGACCAATGCTATCAATTACGAGTGTTTTGATTCCTTCAGAAGCGGCATATACCGCTGCAGCTAAACCAGCCGGTCCAGCACCGACAATCACAAAATCATAAGGCTCTGTTTCGACTTCCCGCGAAATACCAAGACATTCCGCGATCTTGATGATAGATGGTTTTTTCGCGACGTGCCCGCTGCAAGCCACAACTGGGACATCTTCGATGGTCGCATCCAATTGGCACAACTGTTGATGGCCTTCCTCTTCCGCGACATCAAAGAACGTATGAGGTACATGATTCTTGTAAAAGAATTCTCGAATTTTGGCAGTCTCCTTCGACTGTGCCGTTCCAATGACACGGGTGCCAAGAAACTCTGAAGCTTCCAGCATACGACGTCGCATTTGAAAGGCTTCGAGTAATAGTTCGCTCAAGTCGGGAATTTCATTAAGCAAACGCCTTACCTTAGTCGCATTGATGATGTATGCCTGTGTTTTGCATTTCGCAATCGCTGAGATGACGGCAGGTCTACCTGTCAGAATATCTACATCTCCGATGAACCCACCGGGACCATGGGTCACCACTTCTCGCGTTTGGCCAGTTGTCGTATCTACGATTGAGACTTCACCGGAGACAACCAAACAGAATGGATACTCCTTTTGACCAATTTCGATTAAAGGTTGTCCATTTTCGAACGTCTCCAGTGTTCCCAATTCGCCAACCTGATGCATAACTTCGTCAGACAACTTGGGAAACGCAATTTCTTCGGCATTTTGGTAAGTCATGACTAATGACGTCCTCTTATTAGATCGTTTTATTAAGGCAAATAAGGCCAGTAAGTTAGTTTGTTGTTGTGATGAGCGACGAATCGAACTTCGCCGTCTTGAGAGACAACGACGGCAATGGCATCTTGCAAGCCACAGACCAGTCGATAAGCAGAACGATGTCGGGTGCCCGACGAATCTGCTCTTTCAATAACAGACCGTTCTGCTTCTAGGTCTAGTGCGCGGTGAATTGTTGCCGTGTGTGAATCACCGAGTATCTCTCCGCCAAAACCAATCAATCGAAAACTACGGTCAAGCACGAGTGATCCGTCGATATTCATCAAGTCAGTGAAGAAGTGTCCGAGTTCGATTAATGCTTTGTCAAGTTCAGCCAATTCAGCATCCTGCATTTGAAGGTAATCATACCAGGTGACAACCTCAAGCCCGCGTGCTTGTCCGACTTCTCGTCCTCGCTTCATCAGGCTTAACATCAGGCGGCGGAATCGATTGATCGAGTCATCCTGCTCAAATCGTACTCGAAAACGAAACCACTGGTCTAACAGCGGACTGTCATTTTTCTCCTCAGGCAGATACACCAGCATTCCACCATGGCCTCGGTTACGAACAAGACGCAGGATTCGTCGCACTACACTTTGCGCGATATCTTTCACAAACGATTCGCACATCCGTGTGTTGCTCTTTTCAGAATCAGGAATGAGTTCGTCTAATTCTGCCAACAGCGACGTACGAACGGAGCCGAATTTCTGAGGTAACCAATTTGAACGAAATGGATCAAAACCATCGGTTAATAATTTGCCGCTCAGAGACTCTAAGATTCGAGCATTCCCTGCTGCTACGATGATATGACCGGGGCCCAGGCATTGGATCACAAGACGTTCTGGTAGTAATGAATGACGGATCCGGTCGTCTTCCAATTGATTGATCCAGGTTGTCCCGGTGACGATCATTCCCCAAATCGACATTGCGCCCTCAGCAGAGACGTCAACGGCCAGCAGTGCGCGATAGTATCCAGCAGCTGCTGCAAGTTTCCTCAACTCGTGAGGCGTGAACTCGCAAGGTTCCGTAAATCGCAGCACATGTAATTGGCTGTCGCCTACAGCAAGTTCGTTAGCAAAGTCGCTCGCCGGTGCAACGATAATGCGGCATCGTACTGCGTTACCTTCTTCACGGAGTAAACTCGCCTGATACATCGTGTCGAGTAAAGCGGCAATATTTTTTTGTGATGGTAAGTCTTCAGGCGGATACATTGCTTCTTGCCAGCGATCCACAAGCGCTTTCGCCATCACATCGGGATACGCAGACAGTTCATGCTCCATCATGATTCACTCCATTCGGTAGATATTTAGCCACGTAGCTCAGCTGTCCTTGTGTCGTCAGCACACCTCGAAGATGATTGATATGCCGTTCGAATTAGCAAATAGTCACTTCTGACTGTGAGATGGAGTACTCATCAATTTCATAATAGCACTTTGGCCTGACCAGGCAAGTCTTGGATCAAATTGAGGTGTTCGAGTTGAGATGGTTAATCCCAAGATGAGAATCAACCATTCTTAATCTGAGGTCATCAAATCTCTTTAAAAAAACTTGCGTAAACTGAATCAGTCGGAGGTTTGAAAACGTTTTCAGAATTGAGTGATGCAATTGAAATAAGTGTGATGATCACCAAAGTCTGGATCCTGAACGGGTCGATTTTTTGAAGTGTGAAAACAAATTATTCAATAAACTGGTTAAATTCTCTCATTATCAATCGTTGATTTTTCTGACGATTTTCCTGTTTCACCATTTATTTCAATGAAATAAATGGTATATTGATTCGGAAATTTCATTCAGGAGAAGTTATGCAAGTCACTGTGAAAGATGTTGCTAAGGCAGCCGAAGTTTCGATAGGCACTGTCAGTCGTGTGTTGGCTGGTGAGCCAAATGTTTCAGCTGAAACGACAGAACGTGTCATGAAAGTCATCAAAAAACTCAATTATACCCGCTTGCGTCGGCGAAAATCCTTGCCTGAAGGCAAGCGTTTACTCAGAAGAAACATAGCAATGCTTCTGCTTGGGATGGATCGTTCGTTGGCCTCGTTACCATCAGTGGCAAGTGGGATTCACGGTACAGAATCAGCTCTGGCTGAAGAGGGAGCGAATGTACTTTTGGCAGATCTTCCTTTGGTAGATCGATTACCGGATGTTCTCTCTCGGAAACAGGTGCATGGGATACTGGCAAAAGGCGCGCTTCAGACGGAGTTGATTTCGAACGCCGATCAAAAATTGATTCAGCGTCTACGCGAAATCCCTACTGTCTGGTTTTTGGGACGTCCTCAAAAAGCAGACTGGGGAGATGTGGTCGAGTCGAATGATTCTGAAATCGGTCGTCTGGCGGCTGAATATCTGCTTTCGCGAGGACATCAACGAATTGCCATTCTTGATCCTAAACCAAATCATGTGACACTTGGTCAACGTTGTGCGAGTTTCACATGGCATGCCACTCAGGGAGGTGCGACACTTGAAAACATTTTCGGTAAAGATGCCGACTGGGGTCTACCTCTCAAATCAGTTGAGGATGTTGAACTGGTAGACAGGCTGGTAGGTCGTTTATTGAAACTGAAGCGTCAACCGACTGCAGTGTTTGTTCCCGCCGATTCCATTGCGGCACTTGTTTACCGCGCCTGCACGCGACGTGGTTTATTGATTGGGAAAGATTTGAGTCTGATTTCCTGTAATAATGAAGTACCACTGTTAACCGGCCTTTATCCTGAGGTGACTACCATTGATATCTGTGCAGAGCAGATCGGCCGTCAGGCAGTGGAACAGCTTATCTGGCGCATGGCTCACCCTGAGACACCTGCTGTGAATGTTTCTGTCCAACCACGTTTGGTGGAAGGGATGTCTGTCACTGATCTGACATAGAGAATGAAACCTTGTTACTTTACCTCATCGACACTCCTGGAACTGCTTTATGTTTTACCACTTTCTGACACGTTACGTGATTGCTTGCACTTCGTTATTTAGTTGTGCAGCGGTAATTGCTGAAGAAACCGATTTATTACCAGTCGTTCCTGAAGGTTTTGTGGTTGAGGTTGTTGCCAAAGAGCCAGCTGTCAGAAATCCTTGTGTGATGGCATTTGACCGACTTGGTCGGATTTTTGTAGGACAGGGGCCGCAGTGGCGCGCACCATCACCAGAATCTCCCGGTGATCATATCGATATTCTGATCGATGATAATCAGGATGGCACCATAGACCGCACGAAGCGCTTCGCAGAAGGATTCAATTGCATTCAGGGTCTTGCATGGAAAGGCCGTGATTTATGGGTTGCAAACGCCCCTGATCTCACAATCGTACGCGACCTGGATGGTGATGATGAAGCTGACGAGTATGTCCGCGTCTATACAGGACTGGGAAATCTGGAACATGCACTACATGGTTTGAACTTTGGCCCGGATGGAAAACTCTATATGTCCAAGGGGAATTCCAAAGGGTATAACCGGCTTGATCAACTCGCTCCCAAAGCATTTCGTGAGCTGTGGGGTCTACCCTCACCAGAAGGTGCTCCAGACTACACAACCATTGAGGTTTTCAAGAAAGGAGAATACCAAAAAAAATATCATACGCCTGCTGACGACTGGGGCCAACAGGGAGGCATTTTGCGGTGTGATCCGGACGGCCGCAATCTGGAGATTGTATCACGCGGGTTCCGTAATCCGTGGGATATTACATTTGACGATGGATTTGACTGGCTTGGTACCGATAATGATCAGACACACGGAGATAAAATATTCGCTCCCTTTCATGGTGCTCATTTCGGTTGGGGGCACCCGTGGAGTTATCATTGGACTGGTGTAGGGCACCTACCCACAGTTCCCGCCAGTAGCCCATTATTTGAAGGATCGGGAAGCGGTGTCATTCACTATCATGCGAAGCACTTTCCGGTTGAATACCAAAACGTTTTTTTTGTTAATGACTGGATGCGTCGCGAAGTCTATCTGTTCCGCCCTCAATGGGATGGGGCGTTGATGAGAGCAAAAGGGAAATCTCCCACTGTATTTGCACATGCTGAAGGAGGTCGTTCTTTACCGAGTAGTTCAGGTCGTGTCTTCGATCCTACGGATATCGAAGTAGGGCCAGATGGTGCGCTCTATATTTTGAGTTGGGGACATGCCTATGGCGCAACCATCAAAGCTGGCAAGCAGGTCGATGTCGGCCGTGTTTATCGAATTCGATATAAGACAAACCCGCTGATTGAGTGGAAGCAAAAACATCGCCTGAAGCCACTGGCAGAATGGTCACATGATGAATTGTTCGAAGATCTCGCATCACACCTTCCTGCCTGGAGAACTGACGCACAAGCAGAGTTCATCCGCCGTGGTGTAGAATCTCAATCTTATCTGTTAGCCAGGTTGAATGAAGGTCATCTCACCAGAGCAGAGCAAACATGGGCATTGTGGACACTGGGGAGACTCTCCCCGGATGACCCATCCATTGAACAATTTTTGTCTGCTTTGGCAGGTAATGCGAATGCTTCGGAAAACATGCGAATTCAAGCCTTGCGGATTCTTGCATTTCGTGTTCGTCAATTTGGCAAGCAAAGGCAATTACCGAATATTGTCAAGGAACAGCTCTCAGTAACGCAGCCGAGACTGCGACACGAAGTGGTTCAAGCGATCTGGCAGGCAAATCAAACTCAATGGGTCCCCCAATTGCTGGATCAATTAAAGCGAGAAAAAGATCGCGTGATATTTTATTCCCTCTGGAACGCATTGAGAGAACTCAGTAGTCCTGAAGCTCGTAAAGCATGGATAGACAATTCGCATGCTAATGTCCGATTGGGAGCACTTCTGGGACTGTTTCAAGATGATGCCATCACAGCCGAAGAGGTGTTTGCTTATCGAACCGATCATGATAAACGCGTTTCAGATTTAGTGGAAAGTTGGCTTGTAAAAACAGGAAGTGCGAAACCCCTTGTCGAAATGAGTCCTCCGCCGGGTGAATATCACGAGCCCATCAGTGTTTCGTTGAAGACATTAATACCCGGAGGAGTGTTAACCTACACACTCGATGGCTCTAGTCCGGTTAATACTTCAACTCGTTACAGGGGGTCGATCAAAATCGATCAAACGATGACGCTGAAAGTTGCTGTGGCACAAGAGAACACTCAGGCCGGTCGCATTTCCTCAGGGAAATATCGCATTAGACATATTCCTCCTTATGAACACCGTGCATTTATTTCTGACATCAAAGTAAATAGCGGTCACCCCTATTCGATTGACTGGAGGGGATTAATGATTGGAAAGCGGCACTATACGGATCGTGATTACCGAGTCACTCAAGTTCCCGTTGAATTACGGGGGATGCCATTTCTGCAAACTGCCAATCATGATGATCGATCCAGTGGCATGGGATGGTTGAAGATGACCTCCGCTGAAGAGGTCTCAGTATTGGTGGGGGTAGATGTCCGATGTACCAGCCCACTGGCATGGATGAAAATCGGACAGATTGACGGATTTGAAGAGACTGGGCTTGAAGTGAAGACCACGGACGCTGTATTTCGTTTTTACAGAAAACGTTTTTCTGCAGGGCAAATTCAGCTGGGGGGAAATACAAATCATCCAGAGTCTGACTCAAGGCGAGGAAACTATATTGTGCTTTTCGAACGCCAATTGCTTCCATCTACTCCCGTTGCAAAATCGGTCACAGCAGATGACGTACTCGCATTAATGGGTTCTGCTGATAGCGAACGAGGCCGTGAGTTATTCCTGCATCCGCGTGGCGCAGGATGTGTGAAATGCCATCAAATGGAAGGCCGTGGCAGTGTACTTGCTCCCGACCTGTCGGATATCGGCTCACGTGCTAAGACACCTCAGGTTCTGATTGAATCGATAATTAAACCAAGCGCCGTCATTACGGAAGGATTCGCACAACAGCAAATCGCTACTGTTAATGGTAAAGTTTATAGTGGCGCAGTACTCGAAGAGTCGGGTCGGTCGTTGAAGCTGGTGAATTCAAAGGGGGAGGTCACGACCATACTCAAAGCAGAGATTGAGGAACGTGTAGGAACGAAAGTCTCTCCTATGCCGGCAGGATTTGAAAAGCTGATGACAGCTCAGCAGATTGCCGATCTCGTCTCATGGTTGATGACGCAGAAAATTGCCGGTGACCGAAAGGGATTTTCTTTTATTGATCAGCCTAATCAACTTGAGATTAATTTTGGTAAGCAACGTATTGCAACCTATCTCAAAAAGTCAAAAAAACTGACGCGCCGCGCATTGGTGAATGTGAAGACTCACCGTGGAATTCAAGTGACACGAAATTTTCCACCTCGCAGACCTGATGATATTGATCCAGGATATTCGGGTGAGCAAGGCATAATCCATCCGATCATACATCCTGGAATCTGGATTGGTTTTGGTGATGTGGATGGGAATGATTACTGGCGCTTAAAAGCGGATGTTGTTTTTGACGGTTTTATCAAACCACCAACGGGCACAAAAAAATCGGGGAATTTTATAGTCCGAAATCTCTACAAAAGTGAAGATCAATCACATTTGGTTTGTAGTGAAATCACTAAATATCACTTTGATCGAGTACCTGCTGGCATACTGCTGCGGATCGATGCCACTTTTCAGTCTGATCAACGTGATTTCTATTTTGGAGACCAGGAAGAATCCGGTTTGGCGGTTCGCGTGGCATCACCTCTCCGCGTTCAAGGAGGCAACGGATCAATTTTGAATGATCAAGGCAAAAAAAATGCGGCTGCGATGTGGGGTAAAGAAGCAAAATGGTTTGACTATTCCGGAATCATCGGAGACAGGCAAGTTGGTTTGATGGTCGTTCCCAATCCCAAAAATTTCCGGCCTTCCTGGTTGCATGCACGCGATTACGGCATCGTTGTCACAAACCCGTTTCCGAAACAGCTCAGGGAGCGGAAAGAACCCTATATAAAAACCTGGGTGAAAAAAGGTGAACCACTTCATCTCTCTTACGCCGTTTTGATCCATGACTTACCTGTAGAGAAACCGCTGGACCGCACCGCGATTTATAGCGAGATACTTGAGTATCTGAAATAACGTGGCACATCAGGAAGGGTTTTATCTTTGAAACCTCCCGGTCTCACAAAGCAAATGCAAATATTCATTCGATTGCCCTATGCTTGACCACTGACCATGTTCTATCATAGTTTTCACATTTGAAGATTTGATCTGCTGGTTTTATGTCCTGTACCCGCGTTTCAATTTTTCGGTTAAAGTCATTCGATTGAAGAGACCTATTGACTCAATTGGCAGTGAAACGATAGTTTGAATTCATTCAAATGTCTTACGTTCCATTGATTCGTTATTCTCGAGATGTCGAAGCGATTCCGTATTTAAGCAGCATTATTTGTTAACAAGGCCTTATTCACTCGAAATGACCAACCCTGCAAGTTCTTCTGAAGTAGTGCTCGATGGCGGGATGCTATCAATTGATACGGTTTACCAGGTAGGGTTAGGGCAAGTAATGCCTCGGGTCACAAATGACTCTCTGGTACTCAAACAGTTGGCCGCCAGTAAAGCTGTGGTTGATACTGCTGTTGCTGAAAACAAGCCCATCTACGGTGTGACAACTTGTTTTGGAGGAATGGCTGATGTTGCGATTCCAAATGAGTTGGTCAATGCATCACAGCGCAACTTACTCGCCTTTCTGGCAACTGCAACGGGAGAACCTGTTTCCAGTCGACATACTCGTGCTGCGATGTTGTTGCGCGCCAATGTATTGTTACAGGGAAAATCAGGCGTTCGGCGTGAAATTATTGATCGGTTAATTCGGTTCATTTGCGCAGATGCCATTCCTGTGGTTCGAGAATTAGGGTCTATTGGAGCGAGTGGTGACCTTGTCCCGCTTGCGACAATAGGTCGCGCGATTACAGGGCATTCATCGCGCTGTCAGATTTTGCTCGATGGCCAGCAAATCGATGGCCTGGCGGCGTTAAAAAAACTGGAACTGGAACCGATTGAGTTGCAAGCCAAAGAGGGGCTCGCGATTGTCAATGGAACCTCTTTTTCATCTGCGATAGCCGCCAATTGTGTCTATGAGTCGCAGACGTTGCTGGCGATGTCTTTAGCAATGCAGGCAATGATGTTACGAGCTTTGAACGTTCAACACGAGCCTTTTGCCGCGTTTGTTCATCAGAATAAACCGCATGCCGGTCAACTCTGGACAGCGAAAGTAATGCGTGAATTCCTGGGAGCTGAGTCCAAAAACGGCAATTCTACGAATTCAATTATACAAGATCGATATTCATTGCGTTGTTTGCCCCAATATTTTGGACCGATTGTAGATGGAATGGCTCATGTTTCCGAAGTCATCGCCACTGAAATGAACTCGGTGACGGACAATCCTCTCATTGATAGTGCCGAGCAGCGTTTTTATCAGAATGGGAATTTTTTGGGGCAGTATGTTGCAATCGCGATGGATGATTTGCGACGATTTCTGGGATTACTCGCCAAACATCTTGATGTGCAAATTGCACAGTTGGTATCACCAGAATTTAATCACGGATTGCCACCTTCTTTGCGCGGCGATGATTCTCGAATATACAACATGGGTTTGAAAGGACTTCAGATTACAGGCAATTCGATTATGCCGCTGCTGACCTATTTCGGCAATCCGATTACAGAACATTTTCCAACTCATGCGGAGCA
The DNA here is from genome assembly GCF_007748195.1 of Gimesia aquarii. Lineage (NCBI taxonomy): Bacteria > Pseudomonadati > Planctomycetota > Planctomycetia > Planctomycetales > Planctomycetaceae > Gimesia > Gimesia aquarii. The sequence continues at coordinate 5,152,952 of NZ_CP037920.1, read as the reverse complement.
GTTTAATCAAAACATTAACGGTTTAAGCTGGACTTCAGCGAATATGGCCTGGCGTTGTGTTGATCTGTTTCAGGATTATATGGCAGTTGCCAGTCTGTTCGCGATTCAAGCGGTCGACTTACGTGCCAAGCAAGAATTGGGACATTTTGATGGTCGGGCCTTATTGCAAAAACCTCTGGTGCCAATTTACGATGCCATCTATAATGCCTGTGGAGAAAAAACGGGACAAAAGCAGCCTTTCCTGGGACATGATGATGACCGTTGGTTGGAAGCAGACTTACAAATGCTTAAGCAAGGTCTGAAACCCGGCAAAGGAGTCATTTCCGCGATCAAGCCGCTTGTTGACTCGTTCAAAGCGGCTTTTGAAGTATAAATTCCAAGCACTTTTACCACAAAAATGATTGCAGAGACGTCATGAATATCTGTGAACACTTAACGGTATCGGCACAAATTTTTCCTGAGCGTGAAGCACTCGTATTTAATGGAATCCGTTTTACTTATGCTGAGCTTGAACACCTAAGCAGTCAGGCAGCCTGCTATTTGCAAGAGTTTGCAGTTCACCCTGGGGATCGAGTAGCAATTGCGCTACCGAATACACCCGCTTTTGTAGTCTGGTATTATGCGGTTTTGCGTGTCGGTGCGATTGCTGTTTCTGTGAGTACGCGGCTGACTCCTCAGGAAATTCGGTTTATTGTTGAAGATTGTACTGCAGTGGCACTGGTCGTCGTCGAATCCAAATCGGTCGATTTACAATCACAGATGCCAGCTTGTATGCAGCATTTGATTTCGGTTTCTGAGGCTGGTGATAAAATTTCCGATGAATTTCTCAGCGTCAGCGAATCAGGCCCCATTGACATTTATCCGACCAAACCAGACGATCCGGCAGTCATTCTCTACACATCTGGGACCACTGGTTTTCCCAAAGGGGCGACGTTGTCACATCAAAATGTACGGGCAACCGTGCACGCCTTTAACAATTTGTGTGGTTTAAATCAGGATGATCGCATTCTCTGTAGTGTGCCTTTATTCCATTGTTATGGTCAGAACGCGTTACTGAATTCTGGTTTCCATGCAGCGGCAACCATTGTATTACAGCAGCGTTTTGATTTGAATGAATCCAAATCCTTAATCATGGATGAAGGGGTGAATAAGCTGTTTGGTGTGCCAACCATGTTTCAATTACTCGAGGAAACATGCAGCCTCGAAGATTTAAAAAGCATTAACTATTGTTTCTCGGCCGCAACAACCTTACCACAAATTGTCGCTGAACGCTGGCAACAGAAATTCAAGATGCCGATCTACGAAGGCTATGGTTTAACCGAAACTGCACCTTTTGCCAGTTATAATCATCGTTTGAAATTTATCCCTGGATCAATTGGGTCTCCCGTTGATCTGGTTGAAATGAAAGTGGTTCATACTGAGACAGGTGAGACTTGTGTACCCGGAGAATTAGGAGAGATTGTGGTTCGTGGTCCCAATGTGATGCTGGGATATTGGAATCGTCCCGACGATACAGCGATTGCAATCCGCGATGGTTGGTTTCATTCTGGTGATATTGGGCGGATTGATGAGCAGGGTTACTTCTATATTGTCGACCGTGTAAAGGATATGATTTCAATCGCAGGGCTCAAAGTCTTTCCGGCAGAAGTTGAAAGAACCCTGCATGAACATGCCGCAATTTCAGATGTAGCAGTGGTTGGATTAGCAGATGCCATTTTGGGTGAGAAGGTTGTTGCGTTCATTGTGCTAGCCAAGGATCTTCAAACTGGTTCCGAAGTAACGCATACTGAGGTCCTTGAGCAGCTTCGTGAGTTCTGTCAGCAAAATCTTGCGAGCTATAAGATGCCCAAGCATTTATTGCTGATCGACGAATTGCCGCGGAATCCTTCGGGTAAAGTACTCAAGCGGGTTCTGCGCGAACAAGCAGAATCGATGATTACTGAAACGCAGCAAGAGATACAGCCCAAAACTGACATAGATGTTTCAGTATCAACGGAAGAGTCAGAGCGGGAAGCTGCGAAGCAGAAAGTTCACTCAGCCTGGGTGATGGAAATGCTAAAATCACATCCGGCGAATCGATTGCGTGAAATTACTTCCATGCTCCAACTGGATGTGCAACAGATGCTGCAGTTGGACGAACTACCGAATGCTGACGAACGTTTTATTGAAGCAGGCCTCGATTCTTTGTTGATTGTCGATTTGCAGGAACGGTTGAAACAAAGGCTCGGTCACGCTGTCGATTTACCAGCGACATTAGTATTCGATTATCCCAGCATTGCAGAATTGGCCGCTTTTTTGTCGTCAATTCTTGAAGAAATTCATTCCAACGACGATTCAGATCGCGAAACTTCTGGAAGCAGTGTGAGTCGTGAACAGACTGTCAAAATACCTCAAAAAGAAGGTGGTGGTGACATTTTGTTTACTGATAATCCCAGTGAAACATCCGATTTGGAAGCTGAAATTGAAGGGTTATCAGAGCAAGAGGCTTTAGAACAGCTGATTCGCGAATTGAAAAATTGAACTTCGATCCTAAGATCAATTGCGAATGGATAGAACCTCTGCTCCCGATCGCTTTATTTCCCTGTTTATCTAATTGCCGCAAACAACTAAGATTAGTGAACTAGGTCTTCCTCGTCTTCCCGGTACTTGTCGATCTGGGATTAGGTGGAATGAGACTAACATTCCTCAACGAGTGAAGTCGTCTCACTAATTATCGGAAATGTGTTCAATACGAGCCAGTATGAAATTATCTCCAAATAAACAGGCTTTACTGAAAATTCGGGAATTGAAGCAGGAGCTTGCTGCCGCGCAACATGCTCCCACTGAGGAGATTGCCATTGTTTCGATCGCCTGTCGTTTTCCCCAGACTTCGAGTAGTCCCGAACAGTTTTGGCAGAGCTTGATCGATCAACGCAACGAATTGAATGAAGTTCCCGATTCTCGCTGGGATTTAGCAGCCTTCCATTCCGAAAATCCAGAGACTCCAGGGAAAATGTATGCCCGCACGGGGGCCTTTCTGGATGAGATCGATTCATTTGATGCTGATTTTTTTGGCATTTCACCTCGTGAAGCGACTTGGGTTGATCCTCAGCAGCGGCTGCTGCTTGAGACCGGTTGGGAATCTCTGGAAAGAGCAGGTTGGACAACTGAGAAAATCGGGCCACGAACCGGTGTCTTCGTTGGTTGGATGCATAACGATTATCAGAATGAAGCCAGTGACTCATTTTTAAATTTGAATCCTTATATTGCCACCGGTGCCGCGGGAAGTTTTTTAAGTGGTCGTCTGGCTTATTATCTGGGACTCGAAGGTCCGAGTCTCGCTGTGGATACGGCGTGTTCTTCTTCATTAGTGGCTCTCCATCTGGCTTGTCTCAGTTTAACTCGAAAGGAATGCGATCAAGCACTGGCAGGGGGTGTCAATGTGATCGCTTCGCCCACGACTAACATTCTTACGTGTAAATTGAAAGCCTTGTCGCCGACCGGTGAATCGCGGGCTTTTGATGCGGGTGCCAACGGGTATGTGCGCGGCGAAGGTTGTGGCGTTGTCACATTGAAACGACTTCGAGATGCTGAGCGTGACGGAGATCCCATTTTAGCAGTCATCCGTGGTTCTGCCATTGGTCACAACGGTTTTAGTAGCGGGTTGACTGTTCCTAATCCGCGGGCACAAGAACGCGTGATTCAGGAAGCACTGAGAAGGGCGAAAATCAATCCGCATGATGTCGCTTATTTAGAAGCCCATGGGACAGGGACCGAACTAGGTGACCCGATTGAAATGCAGGCGGCTGTGGCGGCACTGGCGAAAGGGCGTAGCGAAGAAAATCCTCTATTGGTTGGTTCGGTCAAAACGAACATCGGGCACCTGGAAGCGGCAGCGGGCATGGCGGGGTTGATTAAAGTGTTGCTTGCGATGAAAAATCAGGCGATTCCACCGCAACTGAATTTTGAACAACCCAACCCGCATATTCCCTGGGATCAAATTCCGGTGAATATCGTCACTGAAACGACACCCTGGCCAAATGCATCACAACTGATTGCCGGCGTCAGCGCTTTCGGAATGAGTGGCACGAATGCCCATGTTGTGCTTACGAGTTATTCTCCAAGAACAACGAATCGTAATGGTCATCGGAATCATGCTATTAGTGAGCGTGCGCAGCATTTCAAAGAGACAAAGCATGAACAGCGAAAGGAGAAGCCTCAACTTCTGGTCATATCAGCCAAAACAGAGCAGGCATTACTGGAGCAGACAAACCAATATCGTAATTGGCTCACTCAGCATCATGAAGTTCCACTGGCAAGTATAGCACACACGGCGGGTGTCGGACGACGACACATGGAACAGCGCCTCGCGATGGTTGTTCACTCACATCAGAAAGCTGAACAGTTACTCGATCGAATTTACCGAAGTGATAATCAGCAAGGTGTTCACATCGGACAAGCACAGCCTTCATCAACAGTCGCCTGGCAATTTACGGGACAAGGCTCTCAGTATGTGGGGATGGCTGCCGAACTCTATGAGACACAGCCCCAGTTTCGAGCGGCCCTTGATGACTGTGAAGCAATGATGCAGGATTTATCGGGGCAATCTTTACTCGACGTACTTTGGCGGCAGGAAACACTCCTCAATCGAACCGAATGGACGCAGCCGGGACTATTTGCGATCCAAAGAGGCTTAGCGCAATTACTACTCAGTTGGGGATTGCGACCTAATGTTGTGCTGGGACATAGTGTGGGGCAATATGCGGCAGCCTGTGTGGCTGGTGTGATGGATTGGGAACAAGGTTTTCGTCTGATTTGTGAGCGGGGGCGATTGATTGGTGACCTCCCCACCGGTGGTTCTATGGCTGCTGTTTTTGCGGCTTATGAAAAAGTCGAGTCCATTGTAGCCGAATATCCGGGTGTTTCTGTTGCGGCTCAAAATGGTCTGCATACTGTTATCAGCGGTGAAACAGCGATTGTTGACGAGATAACTCAACAGTTTTCGGAAGAAGGCGTTCGCTGTAAAAAATTAAACACATCCCAAGCATTCCATTCCCATTTGATGGAACCGGCGTTGGAAGCATTCACACGTTTCGCTGATTCATTGGACTTTCAACCCGCCCGTATTCCTTTGATTTGTAATGTGACAGGTCAATTGATCGGAAACGAACAAATATTAGACGGAACCTATTGGGCCAATCATATCCGAAAACCGGTTCGTTATGCGGATAGCATTTCGAGCTTGCAGGAAATGCAAGCCAGTTTCCTACTTGAACTGGGACCTCAACCCGTGTTGACCGGTATGGCACGCTCGGTCTGGCATGGTAGTCAGTCTTCGCTTGCGTGTTGTTTAGACAAAAGTGTTGATGATGAGGTATCTTTGCTTGATGTCGTGGGCCAGGGGTATGTGCAGGGGATAACGCCTGATTTTAATCAACTGAATCCCAAACAATCTGATCAAAATCTACTGCTGCCGACTTATCCGTTTCAACGACAACGTTATTGGGGACCAGCCAAGCCGAAGGCCGCTCAGGCAATTTCACATTCAACACATCCTTTGCTTGGGGAAAAGTGCTCGCTGGCAGGGCTCACTGACGAAATACGATTTGAAAAAATTATCGAACCGGACAGTCCGCCCTGGTTAACCGACCACGAGGTCATGGGATCGATTGTATTTCCTGGCGCAGGCTTTATTGATCTTGCGTTAGCAGTACAACCAGCGATTGAATTGAAAGAGATCGTATTTGAGCAACCTTTGCGTCTTCAGGGACGAACCCGGATACAGTCTGTCTTACGTACAAACGATGAATCAGGCAAAAGCTTGCAAGTTTATGCGAGCCCGGAACAAACAGAGAACTGGACTCGATGTTTTCGATCCATGGTTGTGGAGTCAGAAGCCAGCCAGCCTCCGGCAATCAACTTACAGGACATTCTCACAAATCTGTCCGAAACAGCCGATGTCGATCAATTTTATGGCTTACTTGGCAGTCTGGAATTGAACTATGGTCCTGCGTTTCGAGTTGTCAAGTCGCTCAAATTTTCCACAGAATTTGTTGTAGCAGAATTGCAGACCATGGGTGACTTGCGGGGTTACACGATTCCGCCAACGCTACTCGACGGTGCTTTTCATTCTCTTGCCGCCGGCCTACTACGTGAAAATGCTGACGATTTATTTTTACCCGTCGGGATTGAGCGCGTGGTTTGTCACCGCGCGATGACAGAGGACGTGTTCAGTTTTGCGACGTGGACTGAACCGGAAGGGGATGTTCGATCTGCTGATATTTCATTGCTGGATCGACAGGGGACTGTCTTAGCTGAGATTAAAAACTTGACCGTCAAACGACTCGATCGTGCGTTGCTGCGACGAATGAGTGGCACCTCCGATACGCGCTTGTTATACGATTTGCAGTGGCAGAACTATCGTCTTCCTATGACGGAACTTGAACCGAAAAACTGGTTGATTATCAGTCAGGAACGAAATACTGCAACTGGGGCTGCTTCAGGTCATCAACTTCTCGCAGAGTCGATTCGAAACTTGATCTGCGAAAAGGGGCATCGGGCGGTTCATATCCAGTTGGCAACTACGGAAACACTCCAGGTAAATGCGGATGACTTTTACCAACTGAATGGTCAGTGTCAGCAACACTGGCAAGAGTTACTGCAGATACTTCGTGAGGATGAACACAAAGCCATTCCACAGGGGGTGGTCTGGTTAGCATGTGATTCGAGTGATGTCGAATCTGAATCGACGTTATCAACCTCGCGTTTGCATTTTCCGAGTTTGCTCGCGCTGTTTTCTGCTTGTCGGGTCGAGAAAGTCCAGGGATTTGAGTGCGGTTTTCAAATTGTGACCAGTAATAGTATTAGTCTTTCTGATGCATCATTGTCCGGGGAATCAAAAGCAGGAGAAGCTCAGCACGTTGATCCGATTCAATCTCAGTTCTGGGGCTTTGGTCGTGCGTTAGGAGCAGAGCATCCTGAATTCCATTGTCGCCTGGTTGACGTTAATCGCAATGATCTTTCTGAAGGTAACGAGCAAGCTGAATCAGTGGCTGAATACATCTTGAATGACACGGTCGAAAATCAAATCGTGATTCGATCCAACCGGTATTATGTACCGCGATTGCAGCAAACGCGTTTGACTTCGATCGATGAAATTGAATTTCCAATTGACTCGCAGGGGAGTTATCTCATTACCGGTGGACTCGGAATGCTCGGACGACAGGCCGGGCTTTGGTTGGCAAAGAAAGGAGCCTCGCATGTGGTGTTGGTGTCGCGTCGCCCACCGAGCGAATCGACATTGGAACTGGTCAATGAGATTGAGAAGTTAGGTTGCCGTACCGTCATTCATCAAGCCGATTCCAGTTTGCGTAAGGATATGGAACAACTTTGTAACAAATTTGGTACAGACTGGCCTGTGCTCAAAGGTGTGATTCATGCAGCCGGTGTACTCGACGATGGTTTGATTGCCGATCAGACCTGGGAACGATTTGAGAAAGTCCTGGAGCCAAAGGTTCTGGGCGCGAGTTTGCTCGATGAATTAACACGTGATTTCGACCTCGATTTCTTTGTGTTGTATTCTTCGGCTGCGTCGTTGTTAGGATCACCGGGGCAAACAAATTACGCAGCCGCAAATGGGTTCCTGGATGGTTTGGCCGATCGCCGTCGACAACAGGGACTGCCTGCTATCAGTCTCAACTGGGGCCCCTGGACGGAAGGAATGGCCGATAATGAGTTGATTGTCAAACGCCTCGCTCTTCAGGGGATTACTCCGTTAACCGTTGATGATGCCCATCATGTTCTGGAAAAGGCGGTTCGAGCCAGTTTGCAACAGGCACTTGTGTTAGACGTTGATTGGAAACGGATGGGCGGCGGTTCCGAATCGCCTCCCTTGTTTGAGAAATTATCCGCAGCCTCGCAGAAATCGAAGGCGGGCGATTCAGAGATGGTCGGAAAGTTAAAAACATTACAAGGTTCTGCGCGACAAAAACTGTTAATAGAGACGATTCAGAACCAGTTTCAGCAAATTTTGTCAACACCTGAACCGCCTGAGATTGATCGGCCTCTGATCGAGATGGGCATGGATTCCTTGATGGCGGTGGAATTCAGTATGCAACTGCAATCGATGCTGGGCGACGATTACGTCGTCTCCCAAACGATGTTATTCGATCATCCGACAATCACCGCGATCGCTGACCATGTCCTGGGCATGATCGACGAAGCGGCTGAAGCAAATTCCTCCGATGTTGAAACAGGATTACCAGCAGCGAGTGATGAATCAGTCTCGATCTCTGTTTCTGCAGATCAAATTGCCCGCGATGATATTGCTATTATCGGCATGAGTTGTCGTTTTCCCGGTGCAAAAGATGTTAATGAGTTTTGGGAGAACTTGCTGGCCGGAGTTGATTCGGTGCGAGAAGTTCCCTCTGATCGTTGGGATGTAGAGGCATTTTACAGTCCCAATCGAGAACCAGGTAAGATGTATACCAGGGAAGGCGGATTCCTGGATGACATCGATTGTTTCGATGCCGACTTTTTTGGTATCTCGCATGAAGAAGCGTGCTGGCTTGATCCTCAGCATCGGTTGTTGCTCGAAAATTGTTGGACCGCGCTCGAGGATGCAGGGGTGAAGCCATACCCGCTGCAGGATTCCAATGTAGGCGTCTTTATGGGGATTATGTCCTCAGACTATGCCTCGTTATCGACGTTGGAAAACCACGATATTCTAGCGGATTTCCAGGGAGCCGGTTTTTCCCATAGTGCGGGTGTGGGACGCATCAGTTATTCATTCGGATTTGAAGGGCCGAGCCTGGCAATCGATACGGCGAGCAGCAGTTCGCTGGTTGCCGTGTGTCAGGCGATGCGAAGTTTACAGGAAGGTCATTGCAATCTGGCATTGGCGGGAGGCGTGAATGCCATTCTCACACCCTTCAACTCGCTGTTGATGGCCAAAACAGGTATGCTCTCACCAGATGGGCGCTGCAAATCATTTTCCGCCGGCGCTGATGGATTTGGACGCGGCGAAGGCTGTGGAGTCGTTGTCCTGAAGCGTTTATCAGATGCCGAACGGGATGGCGATCAAATTCTGGCAGTCGTACGTGGTGGGGCGATCAGCCATAATGGATTCAGCAGTAGTATCACGACTCCCAACAGCCGCTCTCAAAGTCGCTTGATTCAAGATGCCCTGCAGGACGCAAAGATCAGTCCGGCTCAGGTACAATACCTGGAAGCCCACGGAACGGGGACCGAGTATGGAGATCCGATGGAATTGACGGCTGCAGCTGCCGTCTTTGGGCGAGGACGAAATCAGAAAAATCGTTTGCTGGTTGGATCAGTAAAAGCCAATATTAGTCACCTGGAAGCAGCCGGGGGAATTTCTGGACTGATCAAAGCAGTACTGGCAATGCAGCATGGCGTGATTCCACAGCAATTACACTGCAAAGAACCGAGTCCCCATATCCCCTGGAAACGTCTGCCTCTCGATTTGGTACAAGAGCAGACTGTCTGGCCGGAAAGTGAAGAGCGGATCGCGGCTGTGACAGCGCTCGGATTAGCGGGCACGAACGCACATGTCATATTAAGTTCTCAACTAGAACATAGAGCACCCCATCAATTAACTGTTGTGGACCAGCCAGCTGATCCACCGGTTTCACTCTTAACAATGTCCGCGAATTCACTTTCAAGTTTACAGCAAACTGTTACAAGATATCATGATTGTCTGGTAGCTAACGAAGCGGTGAACCTCACTGATTTTTGCTACACAGCCGCAACGGGTCGACGCATTTTTGATAATCGAATTGGCATCATGGGAGCAACTCAGGCAGACATGGTCTCGCAATTGCAAGAGTTGGCAAAGGAATTGACAAGCGGTGAAGGGGATCATGCTCAGTTGAGTTTACAGCGTGAAGGTTTCTTGGCTGGCTATGCAAAAGAAACACCGAAACTGGGTTGGGTGTTTCATGATGCGAGTAAGCAGGAGTTGTTACAGTCGCGAATTCTCTATCAAGATCAATACCCGTTTCGTGAATTAGTTGATCGTATGAACGGAGTCTATCAAACGCTCACAAACTCTGGTTCAGACTCAGCGACTGATTTAATCAGCTGGTTTACCGACGAGTCAGTCGCAGGAAATACGATTGATCTGCCGCTTGATGTGATTCAATTTGTCTGTCAACTTGGTTTAGCCGAGGTATGGCAGACGTATGGAGTAGAATCTGATGTCGTGGCTGGTTTTGGAATCGGGCAATATTCAGCGGCCGTTTTTACTGGGATGATGAGTTCTGAGGAGGGCTTAAAACTGGTCGTCGAACGGAATCGGCTGTTGAAGAATCCGGGCATTCAATCGTCTTTGTCTAACATCGACGAAACTAAGTTTGACGAAGTCACAGTTACGGCATTGCAGCAGTTTGAAGAATTCGCCGATACACTGAACTATTTTCCTGCGAATCGTCTGATCTTAAATAGTTTGACTGGTCAAGCGGTTCCCATACAGCAATTACTGGCAGGGAGTTTCTGGCGAGAACATGCCGTCGCGAAGGACAATATTGCCGAAACGTTAGCGAGTTTTGTCGAAATGAAATGCGAATTGATTTTACAAATTGGAATCGGTCAAGCTGTTGAAGAAGTGAACGAAAAATGGTCGGCAGCACAAAGTTTGACTGTCTTGCCAAGTACGTTATCGAAAGACGAATCGCCTGGTTCGATCGTACCGACTTTGGCAAATTTATTTGTACGTGGCTGTTCACTGGATCTGTCGGCACCGTATGCCAGGCTGCAACCACGTAAAATGAGTTTACCGACTTCTCCCTTCGAGCGAAAACACCATTGGATTTCAGATTTAGTCCAAGCAGGGAGTACCGTAGAATGAACCAGACGAAAAGTGGAGAAAAGAATCTCAACATGGAAAAGGACCAATGTGATGTCGTGATCATCGGTGGGGGACTAGCTGGTTTGACACTCGCCAGACAGACGCTGATGCAGCGTCCTGAAACTTCGATCACAATTATTGAAAAGAAATCGTTTCCTGTTCCCGAAGCCTCACATAAGGTGGGGGAATCCACGGTTGAAATTGGAGCCCATTATTTAGGGGAACGACTCAACCTGAAAAAGCATTTAGCCGATCAGCATCTGCCAAAATTAGGTTTGCGGTTTTTCTTCAATCAGAATGACCAACCAATTTCAGCTGGTACGGAAGTAGGAACGAGCGAATTTTTTCCAGCGCCCGGATATCAGGTAGATCGGGGACGTTTGGAGAATTATCTTGCCGAGACGGTTCAGAAAATGGGAGCCGATTTAATCACAGATTCTTTTGTGCGTCAGATTGAAATGGCAACGGATACTGATTCGGCATCACATCGAATTGAATATGAACAGAATCATGTAGCCCACTCGCTCCAGTGTCGCTGGTTGATTGATGCCAGCGGTCGACAAAGTTTTTTGAAACGAAAATTAAATCTTTCCGAAGAAATTGATCATAATATTAATGCAGTCTGGTTTCGGTTGGATGCAGAGATTCGAGTTGATGAATGGTGTGATGAACCAGAGTGGGGGCAGCGCACAGGGCGGGTTCCTCGTCGCTGGTTGAGCACAAATCATTTATTAGGTTCTGGTTATTGGGTTTGGATTATTCCGTTGTCATCTGGTGCCACCAGTCTGGGAATTGTATTTGATCCTCGACTGCATCAACTCAATGAGTTAAATCGATTCGATAAGGCACTCGCGTGGTTACGTATTCACGAACCTGAATGTGCAGCGCGGCTGGAGCCACATCAGGATAAATTGAAAGATTTCATGGCCATGAAACAACTTGCTCGTGGGTGCCAGCAGGTCTTTTCTAAGGATCGCTGGGCATTAACGGGTGAAGCGGGTGTATTTCTTGATCCGTTTTATTCACCGGGTATCGATTATATCGCGATCGGTAACACAATGATTACTGAGTTGATCACGACTGATTTATCAACTCGACCGATTACCCATTTGGCGCCCGCGTTCCAAAGCATTTTTATGACATTGTTCCAGAACAATTTATTAGCATATCAGGAACAGTATCCCCTTTTCGGAAATCCACGAATTATGTCTTTGAAATATGTTTGGGATTATGCTTTGTATTGGAGCTTCCCAGCTTTGCTCTATTTTCAAGACAAACTGACCGAGCCGACGTTTATTCAGTCTTTGTCACGAGAGATTCAAGCGATGCGGGCATTGAACGTGCAGATGCAGCAGTTTTTTCGAGAGTGGCATGATCTGGAAGATGTTGCCATTATCGATGCGACATTTGTTGATCAACGATCCATCGAAATCTTGATTCAGTTGAATGGGGAATTGTCGGAGGAATTAGAAGACAAAGCGTTAAAAGCACGATTTACCAGGAATGTCGAGATTGTCAAAGACTTAATGTTAGAAATTACATCGCGAATTAGCTTGCAATATCCCGAACTGGCATCCTCAGCAGAGGAGGGACATTGCTCTCAAAACCGACTCGATCGAGTATTTGAAGCAATGAATTTATAGTCGCCAGATGGTTTACCATTTACATAATGATAATTGTTAATAACTGAAAAAAATGAATTCCGTTAGGGGAAAAGAATAATGGCGGCAACACAAAGTGATGTCACAATTTTAGGTGGCGGTTTGGCTGGGTTAGCTTTAGCGCTCCAGTGTCGTCAAAAATTGCCCAAGGCACAAATTACTGTGCTCGATAAAATGGCACATCCCGTACCTGAAGCGACTCATAAAGTGGGCGAATCGACGGTCGAGGTCGGTGCTTATTATTTTGCCGATGTACTCGGATTGAAACAGCATATCGTCGAAGAACAATTGCCCAAACTGGGTCTGCGTTTCTTTTTTCCATATGGCGATAATTCACGAATTGAGAAACGTTTGGAAATTGGGGGGACTCGATATGCGCCAGCGGCAAGCTATCAATTAGATCGCGGACGGTTTGAAAACTTTCTGGGAGAGCGCTGCCGAGAGCAGGGGATTGATTTTCTTGATCGTGCCGACATCAAGAAGCTACAAATCAATAAGTGGAATCGCAGACATGAGGTGACATACGCGCGTGATGAAATGACACAAACGGTCGCATCGCGTTGGGTGGTGGATGCCAGTGGTCGCCGCGCTTTGTTAAAACAACATTTGGGATTACAAAAACCGACAGACCAAAAATGTAATGCGGCCTGGTTTCGGATCGACGATCGGTTAAAAGTCGATGATTGGTCAGACGATCCAGATTGGCAATCCGGCCACGAGGGGAAGACTTCCCGCTGGTACAGCACGAACCATTTAATGGGCCAGGGTTATTGGGTCTGGTTGATTCCATTGGCATCGGGTTCGACGAGTATTGGGATTGTTGCTGAACAACAATTTCATCCACTTACAGAGATCAACACTTTAGAGAAATCTCTGGCCTGGCTGGAAAAAAATGAGCCGCAACTCGCAAGCCAGCTTCGAAAACAGAATGCTGAGGTTCAAGACTTCCTTGTCTATAAAAATTATTCCCGGGAATGTCAGCAAGTATTTTCAGGTCAGCGTTGGGGAATCACAGGCGAGGCCGGTTTTTTTCTGGATCCATTTTATTCTCCGGGTAGTGACTTCATCGCATTTGCAAACACTTTTTTGACCGATTTAATCTGGCGGGATTTAACCTGGCGAGGCCACCGTATCAGGGCATTCAGTTATGACCGGATCTTCAAAAAGTTTTTTCACGGCACGGCTGCCGTCTATCGCGATCAGTATCAGTTATTCGGCAATCCGCAGGTGATGCCTGTCAAAGTGATGTGGGATTATTTGATTTACTGGTCACTCTCCGGTTTCATTTTTATGCAGGAACGACTTTGTAACCATGCAATGTATATGCGAAATGTTTCCAAGTTGAACCGCTTGTCAGACTTGAATCATCAGATGCAAGACTACTTTCGGTTATGGCATCAAAAAATTCCGAGTCAGGAGATATCAGGCCTCGTCAATATTTCTAACTTACCTATTATACGAAATAAAAACGAAGCTTTAATCACTGAGTTAAACTGGTATGAGTTTGATAGACAGTTCTCTGCTAATTTAGCGCAAATGGAAACTTTGTATGCCGAAATTGTAAAACAGGTAGGTTTAACTCCAGCCTCACCGATCCCCATGGCAAAATCATCCTCGGTCATGAAAGATGCGTTCCGGGGAGTTTTTGATGTGATCTTTCCACAGAAAAAAGCAGAACAGGTTGATCCACCTGCACCCCTTACCGCAGGTCTGAAACTGAGTTGATTTCTCTATCGATTCTGCCTTTAATACAGTTATCGAATTTGTGAAATGCTGCTGATGCGGCCTGGAGCCATTTCATGAAATTTCCACATACTGTAACCAAGAGGTTGAAATGAGGTTCTGGCATTTGAGGGCATGTCGATGTGCAGACTCAGGTTTGTTTTGCTCTACCCAAGCCAGTACAGGGAATTTTGGTTTCTACAATATGATACAATGCGTGTTCCAACGGCTTTGCCTGATTTTCGGCATCCTTCTTCCATTTGGTTTATCTGCCTGTGATTCTCCCACGAGTGCCAATCGAACAACCTCAAAAAGCGAAGTAAGGCAAACTGAAACAATTGGCGTGAAAACGATCACGTTAAAACAAGATCAGATTCCCGATCTCATTGAACGGTTTTCTGGTTTGATCAAGCCGGTTCGTAGTAGTGATTTGAGCTTTATACAAGCGGGTAAGGTAGCAGAGGTGTTCATTGATGTCGGTTCAGCTGTAAAACAGGGCGAGATATTGGCACAATTAGATGATGAGCCTTTCCTCAAGAAAAAATTCAATTTGCAATCGCAATTAACGGCTGCCCAGGCTGACTTAAACTCGCTTAACCAACCAAAGACAGGCCAGAGTAGCGAGCAGATGGTGGCGAAAATCAATCAGTTGCGTAGCGAATTGGACCGACTTGAAACTGAAGTGAAGAACTCGCTTCCCTCGTCTGAAAATAGAGACAATCTCAATGAAAGATTGAAAAGTAGTGAAGAACAAATACAGACCTTGAATCAAAAATCACGTCAGCAAAAAATAACCGGTTTAACAGCACAGATTAAAGATTTAAGAGGACAATTACAGGAAGTTGATGCCACGATTGCAGCTTGTAATGTGACAGCTCCCTTTACAGGTGTGATCATCGACAAAATGATTGATCCGGGAAGCGTTGTTTCTCCAGGTCGAACTGTATTAAAGATTGCAAAGATCGATGCATACCGCGTGTGGGTTCGACTTCCAGCGGAAGTTGCTGAAACTCTCACACTGGGGCAGGAATTACCAATTGAACAAGATCAGCAAACCATTTTCGGGCAAGTTACAGCGATTCACCCTACGGTCGATGCCTTGACACAAACACGGACAGTGGTACTCCAGCCGCGTGACTCGAAGGCGGCCAATTCGTTTACTGCCGGAGAACGGGTTGATGTTTTATTCCCCACTGCGCAACAGCAATCAGGATTTTGGTTACCTGTTTCTGCATTGATGAAAGAAATTGCAGGGTTATGGTCTGTTTATCTGGTGGAGACGATAGAGGAAAAACCGACAATCGTGCGACGCTATGTAGAAGTGATTGACGTTGGTAATGATCGAGCTTTAGTACTTGGAAATTTACGCGAGGGCATGTCTGTTGTCGTCGAAGGACTCCATCGTATTGTACCCGGTCAAATTGTACGTCATGCAGAACAGAAAAAAACGAGATTGAAGGATAACAAAAAACCGGAGCAAGTGCCGAGCCTATGATTTCGACATTCTTTTATCGAAATCCACGGCTGTTGATTATGGCCTTGGTTTTAGTGGTTGCTTCTGGTGTAGCTGCTTTTTATAACTCACCTCGACTCGAAGATCCCGTGCTCTCCAGGCGTGTGGCGGTCGTGAGCATCAGCTATCCGGGAGCGGATACGGATCGTGTTGATTCATTAGTAACAACGAAAATCGAGCAGGCAATCCGAAGTATTGCTGAAATTAAAACGATTCAATCTCGATCACGACCTGGTGTCTCATTGATAAAAGTGGAACTTCGGGATTCTGTATCAAATATCCCTGAAGTCTGGTCGCGCGTACGAGATAAAATCGAACAGGCCAAATCTGATTTACCTGCACAAGCACTTTCGCCTGAGATTCGCATCGCTGAAATGAAATCCTATGCTGCGATGGTGGCGTTAAGCGCGAAATCTGGCGGTCCGGCAGATGCCTTCACTCTTAGAAGGATCGCGATTGATTTACAGGCCAGAATTGACCGACTGGCGGGTACGGAAACGACACGTATCTTCGGTGATCCCGGTGAAGAAGCTGTTGTTGAGGTGGACCTTGATAAGCTTGCATCGACGGGGTTGACTGTTGGGGCACTAGGTCAGCAAATTGAACAAAGTCAACCACGATTTCCTGCCGGTACACTCAAGCAAAACCAAATCGAACGTCCTATCACATATGGGGACAAGTTCGATTCATTAGCTGGTTTGAAAGAGACACTGATTAAGCCGGGAAGTGGTGGTGAATCGGTCAAGCTTTCCGATCTGGCTAATGTGTCAATTCAAACCGAAGCGAATCCAATCAATGCGACCTTGATTGATGGACAAGAGGCAATCGTAATATGTGCCTATGTACGTGATGACTATCGGGTTGATCTTTGGTCGGATCGTCTTGATCGCTTATTGCTGGGTTTAAAAAAACAATTACCCAAAAATGTTGAGTTAAGTGTGATCTTTTCTCAGCGACCATTTGTCGCGCTTCGTATGCAGGAACTACTCAGTAATCTATTGCTGGGAATGATTGCTGTCATGATTGTTATCATTGTGATGATGGATTGGCGAAGTGCGACAGTTATTGGATTGGCATTACCGCTGACGGCCTTGATCGTGCTAGCTGGGTTACGGATATTGAAAATTCCAATTCATCAAATGTCGATTACAGGAATTGTGATCGCACTGGGGTTATTGATCGATAACGCGATTGTGATGGTCGATGAATGCCGCCAGCGTATGCACTCCGGTTTGCCAATTTCGACTGCGATCGCGCAAGCTGTGCATCATTTGGCAATGCCATTATTGTGTTCAACACTAACAACGACACTCGCGTTTTTACCGATTGCGATGTTACCCGGTCCACCTGGCGAATTTGTAGGTACGATCGCAGTCAGTGTGATTCTCGCAATCAATGCCTCCTTACTGCTCGCTCTGACTATCGTTCCCGCATTACTTGGGATGATCTCTCGCAAGACTGACCAAAATGCTGAGCATGCAAAGCAGGTGACGGGATTATCAATTCCTTTGTTTTCAAAAATGTATCAACGTTCTATTTCCATTGTCTGCCAACATCCACTACTGGGATTGTTAGTGGGGATTGGGTTGCCAGTGCTGGGGTTTGTACAAACGAGCCAATTGCCCGAACAGTTTTTTCCGGCCTCAGATCGCAATCAGATACAAATTGAGGTCGAATTACCTGTGGGGACCTCACAGGAACAGACACGCAACGTTATCACATCTTTGAACGAACTAATCAGAAACGAACCTGGAGTACGTCATACGAATTGGTTTATGGGAGAAAGTGCTCCCAGTTTTTACTATAACATCGTACCTCGCCGACAGCATGCCACCTACTACGGTCAGGCATTTATTGATCTCGAACCCGGCATGAATACGCCTCGTTTTGTTCGTGACTTGCAAACTAAGTTGACCCAATCGAATCGTGATGCGCGAATTTTGGTCCGTCAACTGGAGCAGGGGCCACCAGTTGATGCCCCGATCGAGATTCTATTAAAAGGACCAGACCTGCGAGTTTTGGAACAACTTGGTTCTGAACTACGAAAAATTTTGAGCGAAACACCTGATGTGATATATACTCGGTCAGATTTGGGAGAAGTGACGACCAGTTTAGAACTCGATTTTGATAAAGACAAGCTGAACGCGGCGGGGCTGACTCAATCCGATATTGCCAGTCAACTTTATACAGCATTAGAAGGCTTCAAAGCAGGAACGATTCGGCATCGTGAGTTTGAAATTCCGGTCATTGTGCGGATTACTGATGCTGAGGAAATGGACCTTGATGAGTTACAGGGTTTAATCATTCAGCCAACAGGACCTCGGATGAATGCACGTGGGGAAATCATGGATTCCGAAGGTCCTCCACTGTCTGCAGTTTCCGACTTTCAACTCGATGCAGACATCTCTACGATCACACGCATCAATGGTGAGTATACTAACGAATTGAAAGCGTATATTACTGCAGGAAAATTACCAGCGGTTGTGTTAGCTGATTTTCGTTCGCGTTTAAAGCAATCGAGTTTCAAGCTTCCGCTTGGCTATACAATCGACTTTGCAGGCGAAACGGCAGCGAGAAATGAAGCGGTCACCAATTTGATCGCTGATGCTGTCATTTTAATTTCGCTGATGGTCTCAATCCTGGTGATCTCGTTTCGTTCGTTTCGAATCGCTTTTATTATTGCATCTGTGGCTGGTTTAGCCGTTGGTCTGGGTCCGGCTGCATTGTGGTATTTTGGCTATCCATTTGGATTCATGGCGATTCTCGGCACCATGGGATTGATGGGGCTTGCCGTCAACGATTCGATTGTGGTGATGGCCGGGATTCGGGCTGATCCTGATGCAAGTCGTGGTGATGTCGCAGCAATTGTAAATGTTGTAAATGGCTGCACCCGGCATGTGCTTTCAACTACGTTCACTACAATTGCGGGGTTCTTGCCTTTAATTCTCAGCGGTGGCGATTTTTGGCCACCCCTGGCAATCACCATTGCAGGTGGTGTGGGGGGAGCGACGCTCTTAGCCCTGTATTTCGTGCCGGCTGCTTATGTCTTGATGAAATTCCGCAATCGTTAATTTGTATCTCAATGTAAAATTGATTTCAATTTACAAAAGAATGATGATTGTGAGTTTGGTGACAAATTCATTCACTGAAGCTTTTTACCCAGTCTTCAGCTAAAAGATTGGCATTCCGAATCGCATTGATCATTTCAATATCAGGTTGTTCGTTTTCATCGAGAAGACCCCGACGACGTACTCGGTTTCTGTAGTACGCGCCACATAGATGGGCGCCAATACATCCCGGATTCTTTCGTAGTGCGGAAAGTGTCTTTGCATACCAGTTTCCATCGTTTCTAATTGTACCATCATCCTGTTTAATACCGCGTGCTCCATCAGCCCACAGAACCGGCATTTTACTTTTACGATGCCACTCATGCAGATGGTTCACTGGATCACGGAAATCCTGAAAACTTAAGACGTCAACAAAAGGACGCGCTGAGTCGATGATTTCCATTGTCAGGGGAGCGTTTGCCTCGTATCGATCACCTAAGATGAGATGATGTTGGTCGTAGCGACGGATCGCGTCATGCGTCACCTTATAATATTGGCGGGCGAGTCTTCTGAGCTCTGCTTTACCAGATTCTGTTTTCAGCTTTTGTGAATCAAACAGAGGACCTTTCCATTGATTATGCTTTCTTACATGGAGCCAACAGGGACAGTCAATATAAAAGTAGCCAATCAGATTCGGATCATCGGCCAATGGAACACAGTGTTCGCGTGCGACATGATCACACCAGTCAGCAAACCCTTCTGAAAAGAAATCGGGGTTGCGTGTCTCAGATTCCCATTGGTGGAAGTCAGCGAATGGGAGTTGGTGACAATAGGGCATATTTAACCAGTGGTATTCTTCACGAGTAAAATGGCGAGAATGGCGGTGGTTTAAAGGTTTACTGGTGATGACTTCCTGATTCCACCCCAGAGTATTAAAACCCCAGTTTTTAAGATTCGGGGCAACTGATTCCGTTAACCAGCGTTTCATACTGTTACCATAGCCATTGCGCCATTGATCAATATTTTCAGGATAACGGATTGTTGCGGGATCAACGTGATTTAATCCCAAGGTAAAAAATCGTTTTCCATCAGGCCCGATCAGCCACCAGCGATCGTCTTTTTTCCCTAGAGTGAAGAACCCTTCCGGTTTGGTTTGAGTCGTTTTTGCAAATGAGATATGAGGAAAACCCAAAGAAAGAGAAGCTGCAATTGAGGTCGTCGAAAGAAGAAACTCTCTTCTGGTTGTATTGGAAAATGTCATTTTGTTGCCTGGAGACTGAGTTCGTTGATTGCGTAAATCTCAAATGAACTGCCGGCTGCTCAATAATTTTAAGTTCCGGTGTGTTGTATTTGATGATTATATACAGCCGAACTCGTGCGATCAAAGTTTTAAAGAAATGTCATTTTGTATTAGTGGTTCGGAATTCTGGTCCTGAACAAGAGCGGATCAGGACGCGAAATTGGTCTATCAGCAAAGGCATTGTATTAGAGATTATAAACTTTGTTAGTTATCTGAATTCAATAAGTCAGACTGAGAAAAGCTGATTCCACTTATACCTGCTTTCTACATTTCGATAGTATTTCTTACTAATTCGCCTTTCTTGTCAAAGATTTTCCTGATTTGATGTAACCTCAGTGATGTTGACGGTAATAACCTGTAAATCGGAGGAATTATGGGGCAAGCGGACAATAATGAACAATTTGTGCAACAACTGACAGAGAACCAGAATCGGCTCTACGGGTATGTCTATTCTTTGCTGGGTGACCACAGTCGTGCTGAGGATGTTTTACAGGAGACCAACCTGGTGTTGTGGCGGAAAATCGCAGAATATGATCAGACAAGACCTTTCTTGCCCTGGGCGTTTGCGATTGTCCGATTTCAGGTACTGGCACAATTGCGTGATAAGCAGCGTGATCGGATGCTGCTGAATTCGAGCTTGGCGGAAATGCTGAGCGATGAAGCAGCCAGTCAGTCTGAACAGATTGATGCCATTCGAGAAGCGTTGCGGCCTTGTCTTGGGCTGTTAACTTCATCGAATCGCGAACTGATTGAAGAACGATATTTTCGTACAAAATCGGTTGCAGAAATGAGTCAAAATGCGAACCGGTCTGTTTCTTCAATCAAGGTTGCCTTGTTACGCATTCGGCGACAATTGGCTGATTGTGTACAGAAACGAATGGCTGCAGAAGGTTAAATTATGAGTTCACAAATTGAAGAACTGGAATCACTACTATTTGATTGGGAAGCAGGCACGCTTAACAATGAGGGAATGGCCCGTATTCAGGAAATTTTGAGTCAAGATGAGTCTGCTCGGAAATTCTTTCTTCAACAACAAATAATGAGTGCGGCTTTGAAGCTGGAAGGCGATGCGGGACTCATTCGACCTGCTGTTGAAGATTCCACAAATGACAATGTTCAACGGGTAAAGCCAGTAAGGCATTCAGCAGCCCGTCCATTCCGCTTTAACTATTGGATCGTCGCTACTGCCATGTTACTGATTTGTGCTCTCATCGGGCGCATTGTCTATTTAGAATTTTCACCAGATTCTAATCAAAGAGTTTCTGTAACCGCGGATTCCAATTCACAGCCGCAACGTGAGGAAGCCACTTCCCGTGGTGTGGCGATTATCACTCGACTGATGGACGTCACCTGGGATGATGGTCAAGCTGCTATCGAAGTTGGTGATGCACTCCCACCCGGGCGTTTAGCGATTCAATCGGGATTCGCTCAGGTTGAGTTTTTTTGTGGTGCTACCCTGATTATCGAAGGACCGGCTGACTTGGAAATTGAATCAGAGACTCTTGCGCGGGTACATAATGGGCGACTCAGGGCACAAGTTCCACCGGCAGCACGCGGTTTTTCACTCGAAGTGGATGATATGAAGGTGGTCGACCTGGGAACAGAGTTCGGCCTGTCTGTTTCAGAGGAAGGAGCCGATGTGCAGGTTTTTGATGGTGAAGTCGAATTGCAGGAAAATAATCAGAAGCAGCTTCTAACGGCCGGACAGGCACTGGTTCGTAATCCCACTGGCATATTCGAGAGGTCTGAAATGACCCCGGAGCGGTATCTCGATATTGCTGCGTTGGAGTCTCGCGCACAAGGGAGGCGTACTGCTCGATACGAGCAGTGGAAAGCCTGGTCTGAAAAACTAAGGAATGATCCAAGACTGATTACTTACTTCGCTTTTGACCAGAATGGAGGGTGGGAACGCAGACTTAAGTGTGATGTACTGCCAAAAAACAGTGAGTTGGATGGCGCCATTGTTGGTGCACGGTCTGTCCCCGGACGTTGGAAAATGAAACGCGCCCTGGAATTCAAACAGCCGGGCGATCGTGTGCGGGTACAGATTCCTGGAGAGTTCAGTTCACTGACGTTTGCCTGCTGGGTCCGCATTGACAGTCTCGACCGCTGGTACAATTCGCTTTTTCTGACAGACAATTACAATCAGGGTGAGCCCCACTGGCAAATTTTGGATACGGGGCAAATCTACTTTTCAGTAAGACCCAGTAAGCGTGGTACACAAGGAGCACCAGATCGTAAAGTGCTTTCGCCTCCGTTTTGGAAGCCGTCCCTCAGTGGGAAATGGTTGCATCTGGCAACCACTTATGATGTAGACGCTCAACGTACAACTCATTATTTAAATGGTAAAGTTTTATATTCAGAAAGTATTCCTGATTCACAACTGGTGAAAACAACGCGAATCGGAGCCGCAACGATTGGAAACTGGTCGATGTCAACCAAACCCGATGCGCGATTTGCCATCCGGAATCTCAATGGTCGTATTGACGAGTTGGCAATTTTTGCTGCTGCTCTGACCGCAGAAGAAATTAAGGAGATGTATGATAATGGCAAGCCATAAGTATCTTTCATTGATTGCCATCATTACGGGACTGTGTTTTGCATTGAATATGGCAAACTTGAGCCAATCCGCGGAGCAGAATAAGAAACGGGATCAAGTTGCCGCGGAGCGTCTTTTCACTCTGAAAGTTTTGCCTCTGCTCAAAGTCAAATGCTTTGGTTGTCATGGTCATGATCCGAAAGATGTCCGCGGTGATTATAATCTGATGACGCGCGAGGGAATGCTTAAAGGTACTGACCCGGAAGAACCGCCACTCGTACCAGGTAATCCCAATAAGAGTCCACTATATCAGGCTGTTCTTTGGAATGGTTCTGAAATGCCGCCCAAAGAGAATGATCGACTGACGAAGACTGAAACGGAATGGATCAGAAAATGGATTGCTGCGGGGGCTCCGTGGCCGGACGCGAAGACACAATTAGCGATCCAGAAGCAGGAATGGTCTGTTCGTGAAAATGATGAGGGGATCATTGTTGATACAAGTGGAGGGTTAGCAGATGACTGGACCTATCGTCGCTACCGGCCGGAAGATATCTGGGCATTCCAACCGTTGAAACAGGTAGACATGCAAAAGATGAAGCTGGCGGGGCAACACCCAATCGACTTCTTTGTTCAAAGAAAAATTGATAAAGAAAAGCTCAAAGTAGCACCGCAGGCCGATGCCCCAACCTTGATTCGGCGTGCGACCTACGATCTGACCGGTTTGCCTCCTGGCCTCAAAGATGTGTCACAATTTCGCAAGGCGTGGAAAAAAAATCCGCAACAGGCATGGGCTGACCTCATTGATCGATTATTGCAGAGTCATGCTTATGGAGAACGCTGGGCACAACATTGGCTGGATGTCGTGAGGTATTCCGATACGGCTGGTTTTTCGAATGACTATGAGCGATCAAACGCCTGGCGTTATCGCGACTATGTGATTCGGTCTTTTAACAGAGACAAACCTTTTAATGAATTTGTTGTAGAACAAATCGCAGGCGATGAACTTCGTCCCGGTGATCCAGAGGCAGTCATTGCAACAGGATTTCTACGGATGGGACCTTGGGGAACTGCGATGATTCCGCAAAAAGAACTTCGACAGATTTATCTCGATGATCTGGTTCATAATGTAGGTCAATCCTTTCTCTCAATCCCCATGCGATGCTGTAAATGTCACGATCACAAGTTTGATCCCGTACCAACCCGCGACTACTACAGCATGTATGCCGCGTTCGCGGCCACACAGCCGGCGGAAATGAACGTCGCTTTTCTGCCTGAGGAGAACCGCAAGGGATTCGCTGAAAAACGAAAATTAGTTGCAGAACTCCTCGAGTATGCGAAAGCCGAGCGCGACAAAGTTGTTAACAAACAGGAAGCAGCGGCAAAGAAATGGTATGCCGAGCATAATTTGCCTTACAAGAACGAAAACGCCCGGAAAAAAGATCCCGAAGACAAAAAGCCGCCTCGTCATGTAGGCCTGACACCAGAAGAAAAGGGAATCAAGAAGGTGCGTGAACAGGATGTATGGATCTGGCAACGTCGCCTGGAACGTTATGAGCCGATGGCGCAGGCGGTTTATAACGGACAGGATGACTATAAGAATGGCAGAAAGCTACGACCACCAAAACGCATCAATCACAAGTGGCGACCAGAAAATTTCATTCTCAGTGGTGGTTCTCTCGAAGCACCTTCACATCCCGTTTCACCTGGAGTGTTGAGTGCGACGGGACTTGCGGTCAATTCACAAGCAGGGAATCCTCATCAAATCACAGCCGACCTTCAGGGACGTCGCCTTTCGTTGGCAGAGTGGATTGCAAATGACAAGAATCCACTCACAGCACGTTCGATCGTCAATCGAGTCTGGCAATACCACTTTGGTAAAGGTCTCGTGAAGACCGCGAACAATTTTGGAGCCAAAGGGGGGAAGCCGACTCATCCTGAGTTGCTTGACTGGCTGACAACCGACTTCATCAAACATGGCTGGAAATTGAAACGCCTGCATCGATTAATCATGTCTTCTGAGGTTTATCAACGCTCCAGCAAACCACTTAATGTAAAGAAGCAGGCGACTATTGACCCTGACAATGCGCTCCTGGCATCATTCCCGCCACGCCGACTCACGGCTGAGGAATTGAGAGACAGTGCGCTGCTCATTAGTGGCGAATTGAATCCAGAAATGGGTGGGGTTCCCATAATGCCTGAGATCAATAGGGAAGTGGCGCTACAGCCGCGTATGATTCAGTTTTCGATTGCACCCGCCCATCAACCTTCACGAACTCCGGCTGAACGAAATCGTCGTACGATTTATGCATACCGAGTTCGTGGTCAGGCTGATCCCTTCCTCGAAATTATGAATCTTCCGAATCCCAATGAGTCTTGTGAAATGAGAAACTCTGCATCGGTATCTCCACAGGCCTTTACTCTACTCAATAGTGACACGATGACAGATCGGTCCATTGCCTTTGCTTTACGAATTCAGCAGGAACGACCCTCTCAACCCGCGGAGTGGATAAACCGAGCCATCCAACTGGCATATAGCCGACGTCCCACTCCACAAGAGCAGGAGAGCCTGGAAAAGTATTTGAAAGAGATGCAGATTTATCATCGAGAACATCAGCCGGAAAAGATCGAATATCCGACGCAGGTCGTGAGGTCACTGGTTGAGGAACTGACCGGCGATACATTCGAATTCATCGAAAAGTTGAACGTGTATGAAGACTACGTTCCGGATGCGAAGCCGTGGACCGTAGACGCCGAGACGCGCGCACTCGCCGATGTCTGTCTACTGCTATTGAACTCCAACGAATTTCTGTTTGTTTACTAAGATCTTTATTTGATATCAATTCTCTCAAGAATAATCAGGACGAGACAATGACAACTGCAATACCCCGCCGTGAGTTTTTATATGGGATGGGTGCATCATTGGGGGCGTTGGCGCTCACTGACCTGCAGGCTGCTGAGAAAAAGGTGACGAATCCTTTAGCTCCCAAACCATCTCTGCATCAGCCAAAGGCGAAAGCGGTGATCATGCTCTTTATGGAAGGAGGACCATCACAGGCAGACACGTTCGACCCCAAGCCAAAATTGAATCAACTGCATTTGACTGAGTCTAAGCGAACAAAAGGATTAGCAACAGGCAAGCGATTTTATGTCGGCAGTCCTTTCAAATCACGCAAGGTGGGGAATGCAGGAATCGACATGTCCGACCAGTGGAAGTTCCTGGCAGATCCAGTCGTTGCAGACGAATTATGCGTCTACCGTGGTTGTCAGGCTGAATCGCTCAATCATCCCGAAGCTTTGCTTCACATGAATACTGGCAGTCGGCTCGGTGGCGATCCAGGTGTGGGGGCCTGGGTGACTTACGGACTTGGGTCCGAGAACCAGAATCTTCCCGGTTATGTTGTCATGACAGAATTGGCACTCCCACAGGCAGGTCCTGCAAACTGGACCAATGGCTTTCTCCCTTCGCACTATCAGGGGACAAGATTACGGTCTACCGGTTCACCGATCCTTGATCTGAATCCCCCCAAGTACAAATCTCGCGCGCATCAGCGAAAAGCGTTGGATCAACTGGCGATGCTCAACTCTCTTCATGCGGATGCACATCCCGAGCACGCGGAGTTACAGGCGCGTATGGAAAGCTACGAGCTTGCGTACCGCATGCAGATGTCAGTTCCGGGTATCATTGATCTCAACAGTGAACCTCAGCATCTACAGTCCGCTTATGGGCTGGATCGCAAAGAAACAGCCGCCTTTGGTCGTCAATGCATGTTGGCACGGCGTCTCGTAGAGCAGGGGGTTCGGTTCGTACAGATTTTCTCTGGGGGGTGGGACAGCCATGACTATCTCGAACGAGGCCATTCCTCACGCATTGCCAGTGTTGATCAACCCATTGCCGCCTTAATTAAAGACCTCAAGGCACGCGGTCTGCTCGATGAAACGCTTGTTGTCTGGACGGGGGAATTCGGTCGCACTCCTGATAACAATTACCGAGGAGGTGTCACTGCGCTCGGTCGTGGTCACAACATCGATGCGATGAATATGTGGTTTGCAGGCGGAGGTGTGAAACGTGGTGCAGTTATCGGAGCGACTGATGAAATTGCTTCCGAAGCTGTCGAAGTGGTTCATCCCATACGCGATGTGCATGTCACCATGCTGCACCTGCTCGGACTGGATGACAATAAACTGACTTATTTCCACGGTGGTCGTTATAAACAGCTTTCTCAATTTGGTGGCGAACTAATCCCAGAGATCATGGCCTAGATTTCTCTTTCGTTTAACAGATTTCAAATCAAATAAGATCAATCTCATGTTTTACGGATTTATGAACATTGTTTGTTAATCTGTGGTTGGAATCAACGGTCGTCTTTCAATGGGAAAAGCCTTGACAATCGGCTTCGGACATCCCTAACATCTATTATAACGATCATTTAATTGGGACCCACCTGTTCTCCACGTACTGCGATGTCGTAGTTTCGGATTTTCTTGAGACGCACCAAGATCGTTGATTGTGTTCAATTTTGAAGGACATAATTCCCTATGCGCACGCCTTCCCGCCTGAGTTTGGTTTCTCTGGTTTGTTGTCTCATATTGACAATCAATGTCTGTCTGGCTGAAACCGGGCAAACGAAAAAATCAGGATCTACTACAAAAATAGATTTCAGTCGTGATATTCGACCGATTCTTTCTGACAACTGCTTTCATTGTCATGGGCCTGATACCGAACATCGAGAAGGTGATCTTCGTCTAGATATGGAACAGGCTGCAAAGGATAGTGCCATCACTCCGGGGCATTCCGATCAAAGTGAACTCTATGCTCGCATTACCAGTTCAGACGTCGATCTGAAAATGCCGCCTCTGGAGTCAAATAAAAAATTAACTCCTGCGCAGGTGAAGCTGATTAAACGCTGGATTGATGAAGGCGCCGAGTGGAACAGTCACTGGGCGTTTCTCTCACCAGAAAAATCAAAGCTGCCTCAAGTTAAGAAAAGCAACTGGGTTCAAAATCCCATCGATCAATTCGTGTTGGCCCGGCTGGAACATCAACAATTAAAACCATCTGCTGAAGCCAACCGGCGAACGTTAATTCGACGACTGACTTTCGATTTGACGGGTCTGCCTCCCACAGTTGCAGAGATCAAAAACTTCCTCGAAGACAAATCTCCCCATGCCTATGAAAAACTGGTTGACCGTTTGTTAAATTCAAAGCATTACGGTGAGAGAATGGCTCTGATGTGGCTTGATGCGGCCCGTTATGGTGATACGAGTGTGTATCATGCGGATGGACCACGAGATATGTGGGCCTGGCGCGATCGTATTGTAGAGTTATATAACTCAAATATTCCCTTTGACCAGTTTTCAATAGAGCAATTGGCGGGAGATTTGATTCCCAATGCAACACCGTTACAAAAAGTTTCCTCAGGGTTTAATCGTAATAATGGTACGACGGATGAAGGAGGACTGATTCCCGAAGAATACAGGGTTGAGTACGCTGTCGATCGTGTGAAGACAACTTCAACTGTCTGGTTGGGGCTCAGTATGGAGTGTGCTCAGTGCCATGAGCATAAATACGATCCCATTTCACATGAAGATTATTACCGCTTCTTTGGATTTTTTAATATCAGCGCTGATGGCGGAAGTCAGACACGAAAGGGGAACGCAAAACCGATCGTGGAACTGGTCGATCCGGAAAAACAAAAAAAACTGCCGCAAACGCGTGCCAAAATGGAAGCGAACCAAAAGCAGCTTGCCGCCCGAAAGAAAGCTGCGACTCCCCAATTTACAGACTGGCTCACCACGAAAGAAAAACAGCGACAAGAAAGTCCCACTGATCTTAAAGGTCAGTTATTGCATTTTGTACTCGCTCAAGGAGAAGGCAAGCAGGTTGTCGATCAAGTTGATCCGAAGCGAAAAGGGACCATCCATGGAAATGCAAACTGGGTGAAATCTCCACACGATCAGGGGGTGAAGTTTGATGGTAAGACCTATATTGATTTAGGAAACGTGTGTGATTTTGAACGCACGGATCAATTTTCCCTGGGTGGCTGGCTTAATCTGGAGCCCAAGGGGTCAGGAGTTCTATTGGCTAAAATGGATGATGCCAATAGTCATCGTGGATATGACATTTTCATTACTGGTGAAAAAATCTCAGTTCATATTATTAATAAATGGCCTACCAATGCGATTAAAGTAACTTCAAAGAAAAAAATCAAACCTGGTACCTGGCATCATGTGTTTGTGACCTATGATGGCTCTTCCAAAGCGAAGGGAGTCAAGATTTATGTCGATGGTCAGTTATGGGATTGGAACATTGAGCAAGATCGATTAAGCGAGTCGATTCGTACCCCTAAGGCATTACTGATCGGTAGTCGGCATCCCGGTTCGCGGTTGAAGGGAACTGTAGATGAAGTGGCTGCTTTTAATCGCGCATTGAGTCAATCTGAAATTAAAACACTTTCGAAACAGCTTCCGATCACCTCTATTCTGGCTGTGGCCCCTGATCAACGTACGCCAGAACAACAGCAACAATTGCGCAATTATTATCTGGAACATGAAGATAAAGAGTATATCGCCTTAATCAAGAAAAAGCAGGAATTGAAAACAGAGGAGACAGAACTCCTCAAACCGTTGACGACGGTGATGATGATGAGTGACATGGCGAAGCCTCGCGATACGTTCATCCTCGCACGTGGCGCTTATGATGCTCCTACCAAGCACAAAGTGCAACCGGGGACCCCTTCCATTTTACCTCCGATGGCAAAAGAAGCACCGCAAAATCGCTTAGGTTTGGCACAGTGGCTCTTTCAAGATAACCATCCACTCACAGCTCGTGTCGCCGTCAATCGTTACTGGCAAATGTTATTTGGGACGGGGCTTGTCACCACACCAGAAGATTTTGGTTCACAAGGGGCCTTTCCCAGTCATCCTGAATTACTCGATTGGTTGGCTGTCGATTTTCGCGAATCAGGTTGGGATATCAAACGGATGCTCAAGCAAATTGTAATGTCAGCAACCTATCGGCAATCATCAGATGCCTTACGCCAAGCTTATCTGCAAGATCCTGCAAATAAACTGTTGGCACGTGGCGCACGATTTCGATTACAGGGAGAATTTGTTCGCGACAGTGCGCTTCATATCAGTGGGCTACTTAACAAAAAAATGGGAGGACCAGGCGTGAAACCATATCAACCTCCCGGACTTTGGAAAGAAGTCGGACTGAGTGGCAAGCCCTTATTCGTTCAGGATCACGGTGAAAAACTCTATCGTCGTAGTCTCTACACTTACTGGAAGCGTTCCGCGCCTCCACCGAGTATGCAGATATTTGATGCTCCTACACGGGAGAAGTGCACAATCAGACGACCACGTACGAATACACCATTGCAAGCATTAGTGACAATGAATGATATCCAATTTGTGGAAGCAGCTCGTCACCTGGCAGAACGGTTATTGAAAGAAGGGGGCTCAACAAACGACGAAAAAATCTCGTATGTTTTTTTATTGGCGACTGCGAGAGAACCCCGTTCTTCAGAACGCGAAGTACTTTTGAACGTTTATCAGGAAAGTCTGAAACAATATCAGAAAAATCCCAAAGCGGCTGAAGAATTACTGAGTATGGGCGAATCACCCCGAGATAAAAAACTGGATGTCATACAAGTGGCAGCTTGGACGGTGGTTGGAAACATGATTTTAAATTTAGACGAAACATTAACGCGCGAGTAAAGATTAATGAATCCAATTGAAGAATATCAGCGACAGTTAACACGTCGACAATTATTATCGCGTTCGCGTGGATGCCTCGGCGCTGCGGCGCTCGCCAGTTTGTTAGGTGAAGTACCCAAAATATCAGCGGCCAGTCAAACTGGTCCCGAGCAACGTGGATTGCCGGGACTACCCCATTTTGCACCCAAAGCGAAACGGGTCATTTATCTTTTTATGGCCGGTGGACCCAGCCATATTGATTTATTTGATTATAAGCCGGTCCTGAAGAAGATTCACGGGAAAGAGCTACCTGAGTCAGTTCGCAAAGGACAACGGCTCACAGGTATGACCAGTGGTCAAAAATCGTTTCCCTGTGTGGCACCCATGTTCAATTTCAAACGCTATGGCGAACGAGGGACATGGATCAATAGCGATATTCTACCGCATACGGCATCGATCGCGGATGACATTGCCATCATTCGCACTATGAACACAGAGGCGATTAACCATGATCCTGCCATTACCTACATTAATACGGGAACGCAGCAATTAGGACGTCCCAGTTTTGGAGCGTGGTTGAGTTATGGATTAGGCAGTCCCAACAAGGATCTACCCGCTTATGTAGTGATGATCTCCGTCGGAAATGCACCAGGTCAAGCACTTTATTCACGACTCTGGAGCAGTGGGAATTTACCCTCTCGACATCAGGGAGTGCAGTTTCGCAGTGCTGGAGATCCTGTATTGTATCTGTCCGATCCAAAAGGGTTAGACAGAGGACTTCGTCGTAAAATGCTGGATGGACTGGCAAAAATCAATGCGGAAAAAGCAGAACTTTCGGGCGATCCAGAAATTGAAGCGCGGATTGCACAGTACGAAATGGCCTATCGGATGCAAACTTCGGTTCCAGGTTTGATGGACTTGAGTGGCGAAACGCAGGCCACCTTTGACATGTACGGGCCCGACTCACAGAAAAAAGGAACCTTCGCTGCCAATTGTATTTTGGCACGTCGTATGGCTGAACGTGGTGTGCCCTTCATTCAATTGTTCCAACGTGGATGGGATCAACATGGAAGCTTGCCGAAAGCCATTCGTAATAATTGTGATAAAGTGGATCAGCCAGCAGCAGCCCTCGTGAAAGATTTAAAACAAAGAGGATTATTGGACGACACAGTTGTTATCTTTGGAGGAGAATTTGGCCGGACGATTTATAGTCAGGGAACACTTACCAAAGACAACCATGGCCGTGATCATCATGGTCGCTGTTTTTCAACCTGGGTTGCCGGCGGTGGTTTTAAGCCAGGCATCGATTACGGAGAAACTGACGATCACTGCTATAACATTGTGAAAGATCCGGTGCACATTAACGATTTAAATGCGAGTATTCTGCACTGTCTGGGCATCGACCACAATCGCTTTACAGTGAAGTACCAGGGGCTCGATTTAAAGCTCACGGGAGTCGATGGGGCGAATGTCGTCAAAGGACTGTTGTCTTAGTAAAAGCAGAATGTAGTAATAAAATCTTTGCTCACTCATACTCCGTCAAGTTAATTCATTTCTTTTTGCCGGGTGCAAGAGATTCTTTCAGTGCACTCGTGCCTCCTACGATAGGTAGCATCATTGATGTCTTATCGAGGTCCACAGTCAGTTCTGTTCCGGGGGTAGGGCGTAAGGTGAAGTCACGATCACTTGAGAAGATCATCAAGCCTAATTGTTGCCCCTTCGGAATAATCTGATCGTCGGGTTGCAGATCGAATGATAAGTCATAGAATTGACCTGGTTTCAGCGGTTCACTTTCTGTCAGCGAACGATGATTTTGTGGATCAGCCCAGCCACGAGTGATGATGTTGTCGGTGATCTTTGAGTTTCTACCTTCAGTCCAGGGAAGTGAAACCAGCCACACTGACAGGTTCGCGGCAGGTTTGTTACAGGCGAGCCGAATCGAAATTCGAGGAGTCCCGGAAATGTGAATTGGCTTTGAGAGCTTCGGTGAAACATAGATCAGGCGGTGTTCTGTCCATTCTGCCTGAGCTAAAGCAGTACCATTAAAAGAGAAATTATCGACCAGTTTTTCTGTACCCTGGGCTGGTTGTGTGTTGATCGAGAGGATTCCCTGTTCAGGGGCACCAGCGCCGAGAAAGAGCTTCACAGGCTTCGCTTTTGGGTTTGGGTAGTCTGCATAGGACGTGGGTTGATCACGTTTGGCACCTGCACGTACAATCCATGCTTTGGGGTCCTTCTCGACACCGTTTTTGACTCCGTGTAGATAGCGAGTGAACCAACGATTCATCTGCTTCATTGGAGGAGGACCACCATGCCCACCTTGATGAAAGTATGCTTGAGTTGGGACACCGTTTGCTTGCAGTGCTTTAAAGATGCGAACGCTGTGTTCCGGCATCACATTCCAGTCGTTGAATGCATGCGACATCAGCACCGCTGCTTTGACAGGCTTGATGTCGTTCAGGTAATCACGTCCAGCCCAGAAGCGATTATAGTCACCGCTCACTCGATCGAATTGTTTCAAGAGTTCTTTGTCACGTATTTCGCAGTTGCAGTGTTCTCGGCGATTTTTGTCACCACTGTGGACGAAGTCATAAAGATAATCGATGTCTTCTCCCAGGTAACCATACGGATGGCGGATCAGGCCGTTTGATCGATAATAGTGATAGTATGATGTATTTGGGGCGATGGGGATGATGGCTTCTAACCCTTCAACACCAGTTGTGGCTGCCGCCAGAGCGAGAGTACCGTTGAACGATGTTCCTGTCATTCCAACTTTGCCCGTACACCACTTGGCGGTGACTGGCTCAGAGCCATCGATGGTTGTGAAGCCTTTCGCTCGACCACACAACCAGTCAATCACTGCTTTGGGGGCGAGTGACTCATTATCACCACCAATCGTGGGACATCCCTGTGACAGTCCTGTGCCGGGAGACGACGAGTGAACGACGACGTATCCGCGTGGTACCCAGTCTTTCATATGTGTCTTAGATATGATCGGCCGCATGCCCTTGCGTACGACAGAGGGGACACGCTCTCGTTTCTTTGGTACTGCTCCGAGTTCCTGTTTTGTGTCCCAAAAATATTGTCTGCCCTTTGAACCGGTTCCAGCGAAGTACGGACTTGAAATATAGACTGCAGGAAGTTTCAGACCTTCACTTTCAGTTTGTCGAGGTCGCGTAACACTGACGTGCATCCGGTCCAGCTTGCCATCACCATCAGAGTCGAATTCCGTTTCGACCCACAAGTCGTGCCGAATCCAATAGTCGGCGTCTGCAAACGCCTTGACTATTTGCGCTTCTCCATCTTTAAATTGGGGACTCGCTTTTTTTTCATCTGCACTTGTCTGGTTACTGAAAATCAGTAGTAGGGAGATGGTGGCCAATACACAGTTCAACCAATTAGACCAGTGATTGATTTTATGATTTGATAACATACAAGGTCTTCCCAAAAAGCTTCGAAATTTCAGAAACCAGTTTGTATTCTTTGGAATTCTACGGTGATATTCAGGTTTAACAATTCCATTCTACGTACAGAAGATCACTCTTTGCCAGTCTCAGTTTCGAAAACTTTTTTAGATGAACCTTAGCTTCGGCAACGATTTATGGACGTCTTGCCGAATGATATCGAACTGACTGTCTGAGAATAATTTGAAAGAGATGTTTATCAATTAATTAGATAAGAAAAACCAGAACGATTTATTTTAAATTGGAAAGAAACGTGAATCGGCTGACGCGATTCGATATCATTGTAAAAATCAACTTTTGGGGAGCATTGAGAATTTCTCTAACGACGAAAAGTTTGAGGTTGTGAAGAAACACTCAATCTGGTCTTTATTCCATCCAATCAAGAGAGTCTACATGAATCATTTAATAACAGCGGGTTTGTTGGTTTGCACTATAACGGGTATTGTCTTCGCAGACGAAAAAATTCATTCTCCAGTGAAAATTTCATCGACCGCGGAAGCTTCGCAACACCCCAACATTGTTATCATCCTGGCTGATGATCAGGGATGGGGGGATCTGAGCAGTAATGGCAATACAAATCTGCATACGCCGAATATTGATTCGCTGGCTAGAGATGGTGTGAGGTTTGATCGTTTCTATGTGGGAGCAGTCTGTGCTCCGACGCGTGCTGCATTTTTAACGGGACGCTACCATGCACGTACAGGAACAACTGGCGTTTCCAGGGGGCAAGAACGATTCAATGCGGATGAATACACGATTGCCCAGGTTTTCAAGACTGCAGGTTATGCCACTGGAGCTTTTGGAAAATGGCACAATGGAACACAATACCCTAACCATCCCAATGCGAAAGGATTTGATGAATACTATGGGTTTACGTCAGGGCATTGGGGGCACTATTTTAGCCCGATGCTGGATCATAATGGGACCTTTGTGAAAGGCAATGGTTACATTACTGATGACTTGACAGACAAAGCCATGGCCTTCATTGAAAAACAGGTTCAGAGCGGTAAACCTTTTTTTACTTATATCCCTTACTGCACGCCTCATTCACCTATGCAGGTACCTGACCGTTTCTGGGATCGTTTTGCTGATAAACAACTCAAGATGCACAACCGCGAACCTCATAAAGAACAACCGGATCACCTTCGCGCAGCGCTGGCAATGTGCGAGAACATTGACTGGAATGTGGGGCGAGTGCTTAAAAAACTAAAAAGTCTGGGAATTGCAGACAATACCATCGTGGTTTATTTTTCCGACAATGGGCCGAATGGGGTGCGTTGGAATGGGGATATGAAAGGAAAGAAAGGTTCCCTGGATGAGGGCGGGGTTCGATCACCTTTTGTAATTCGATGGCCGGGGCATCTGCCTGCCGGGTATTTGGTCACCCAGATCGCGGGAGCGATTGATCTCTTACCCACGCTGACAGACTTAGCTGGCATCTCCCGGCCTGAACCAAAACCCATTGATGGAGTCAGTCTCAAGCCACTGATGATGAATTCGGGGAAATCCTGGCCAGATCGAATGATTTTTTCCAGTTTACGTCAACGTGTGAGTGTGCGCACCGATCAATATCGTTTGTCCGATAAAGGCCAACTCTTTGACATGATCAAAGATCCCGGCCAAAGAAAAGACATTTCGAAACTAAAGCCTCTAGTGACTGCAAAGCTAAAAAAAGCAACCGCTGACTGGAAAGCTTCAGTTTGGCCCCATGGATATCCTGATGTTGATCGTCCGTTTTTAATCGGGTATGGAAACTGTGTCACTACGCAATTACCGGCTCGAGACGCGATCTCTCATGGTAAAATCAAACGCTCTTCGCGGCACCCCAACTGCTCTTTCTTTTTTAATTGGACCAGCACAAACGATAGCATCACCTGGCATGCGGAAGTCGTCGAGGGAGGGACCTATGAAGCGATACTGTATTATACATGTCCGCAGGCTGATTTAGGTTCTACCGTTGAGTTGAGTTTCAATGGTAAAAAAGTACAGGGCAAGGTTACCGAAGCACACGACCCGTCGTTAGAAGGCGAAGCACAAGACCGCGCTAAACGCTCGGAATCTTTCGTCAAAGATTTTAAACCTTTAAAACTGGGGAAGATCATGTTGGCGAAGGGCACAGGCCAGTTGACCTTACGTGCCCTGGACATTCCAGGTAGTCAGGTCATGGATTTCCGTTTGCTGATACTCAAGCGAATTCAATAAACCTCTGGATATCGAGTACTTTATTTTTCAATT
Source organism: Gimesia aquarii (assembly GCF_007748195.1). Classification (NCBI taxonomy): domain Bacteria; kingdom Pseudomonadati; phylum Planctomycetota; class Planctomycetia; order Planctomycetales; family Planctomycetaceae; genus Gimesia; species Gimesia aquarii. Next base: position 5,116,930 of record NZ_CP037920.1, on the reverse strand, counting down.
TTTCGCAATCGAAAGATGTCTACGCCGACCGGGTCAGAAAAAACATGCTCCAATAATACAGAGTCGAACTTGGAGTCAATAAACGCGTTTTTTCTTTCCTCCGAACGCATTACGACTAGAAATTCTACTTTTGTATCGGCAAGCTGTTGTAAAATTGCTTCTGATGGAGACTCGACGTTCAAGGCATCTCTGATTTCAAAATACTCATCCGGGAAGAAGCCTGAATAGCCGTTGACAAGTGGAACCCCGTGGAACGTGCCAAAGTACATCCATCGCGTCGTCGTCTCAAAGTCTTTGACTTTAACTCCCTGTGCAAAGGGGATACAGGTAATCGCATGATCGGGAGAAGTATTGTTTCGGATATAAGCAATCCAACCGGCGTGCCTTTCGATGTGGGGAGTTTTTCCGAGCACAGGCGAAGTCGGATAGACTTCAAACAGTGCAATCAGGCCAAGAATGAGAAGCGCTGGTTTCGCCATATAATTATGTAGTTTTTTCGAACTGGATTTTCGACTCATCAGAAAAGCGCCATAAAGCCCCTGAGCGGCTAACAATACAATCGTCATTTGCACAAAAAATGCATATCGAAAGACATTTCGTACCTGAGAAAAACCAGGGCAGTATTCTGTGAGTGTCCACCAGGGGTACCATCCGTAGATATTAAGATTTGGTCCCAAGGACAGTAAAAAGGCTAGTAGCATGGTCATGAGCATAAACATGGTCCACCACCGCCAACGACACCGCATCAACCCGAAGATAATTCCTGTCGTCGCCAGTCCAACCTTGAACCATCCGGGTGAGAGTTGCCATTGGTCTCTTGCTGCCAGAATTCCGAAATTGATTAAATGCCTGCCAGTGGATGCAGTATAATCCCCCGGAAGTGCAGAGAGCTGTAAAACTGTCTGAGAAGAACGTTGGAAATGGTTTTGATTAGCCGCCTTTTGCAAGTGGAAAACAACAGGGCCTATTAATAATATGGCAACACCAATGCCTACAGCACAAGCAGTCCACAGGCTTGGATTCAGCAATCGTTTCCACAATGTCCAGAACGCTCCGACGAGGAGCAATGACAGGAATAACCCCTGATGGCTACATGTTAGAAATGTGAGTCCGAATGCCATTCCAAGTTCGGTGCCACGAAGCAAAGAGGGATGTCTGGAAATCTTCAATAACACAATCCAGGTCCACAAAATACCCCACAGGGGAGTCAACTGCACAACGTCAAGCTGCCAGTGCACGATTGGCAAAAGCAGCATGGCGGCTCCACCCCAGATTGCAGTGGAACGATTCACGCCGAGTTTTCTCAGCAGCAGGAATGTGAACAGACCGTTAAGCAGTAACGCAAGCCAAAGATAAATGTTATAGGCGAGCACGCGAGAATGTGTGAGCCAGATGATAGGAGCCATAATCATCGTTACTGTTTGTGGCTCTGAAAATGCAAAAGTATTTTGGGTCGGATGAAAGATTGGAGCATTCCAATAGCTATTTAACCCTTGAAGAAACCCCTCTGTATTCCACCAGATGGACCAAAGGTTAAACATGGGAACTGTTAACGAGTTTGATGCTCCTGTCAGTAAGCTTGTTGTCGAGAAACGTGCTAATGGCCATGTCGACCAGAGCGCCAGTGTTCCATAGATGACAACGACGAAAATTCCAACGACTTGCCGCGATTGAATTACTCTTCGGACGGCTTTAGTCATACAACGAGTGACTCCCTGTGATCACTATGGTGTTACCTGAAATGTACTGTTCATACGGTTAATTTTGTGTTTAAAAACTTTAGAAAATTTGTTCATATTTTGTGTAGTAACAATACTGATCATTCAGGGTTTCTGAATCTATTGATTCTCCAAACCTGTTGTATCTGCCATCTTACATCATGCAGTTAATGGTTAAAGTTTATTTGCACAATCTGGTGGTTGGAGGAAGTAGTATTCGCTGTAACTATATAATATTTAATTACTTATTAATATTAAATAAAGTGGGTTTCTCTAATTTTTAAGTTTCAAATATCGTTGAAATAAAATCAACATGCGAATTTTATTTTTGTACAGAATTGAATTGACATTATACCACATATCGATATAAAAGCAGTAATTAATCGTTAGTATATTAATGAACTGATGTATTAATTACATATAGAAATTATTTACACATAAATATGCTGATAGGTTTGAAGGTTCATACTCAGTTCTACCTACAAACCTAGAAGTCACATCTGTGGTTCATTATCGGTTTACACAAAATATTCATTGAAGTTTCTAGAAGTTGATAAGCCATTCGGTACATCACTTTTTAATTCGTTGCGGACTTTTCTCATTATTCTTTTACTGTGGAGGGATTAACATGAAACAGAGACACAAACGCAAAGGAAGTTTTACATTTGGTTTTACATTAATTGAATTACTGGTCGTTATTGCGATTATTGCAATTCTCATCGCACTGCTACTTCCTGCTGTCCAGCAAGCACGTGAAGCTGCGCGGCGGACAGAGTGTAAAAACAAATTGAAGCAGTTGGGAATTGCGGTTCACGGCTATCATGAAGTACATGGTTGCATGCCTATGGCATCTGGTTCTAATGGTGGACCAGGTGGACGGCGGCAGAGCGGATTTGTGGGTTTGCTTCCCTTTATTGACCAGGCACCGCTCTTCAACTTGATTGCAGCGGGTGGTACCGCCGCCGCGGTCGATGGAACTACGAATTATAATGGATTTGATTTTGTTCCCTGGGATAACAATCATAAAGCGGTCAGAACATCCATCCCTATGCTGTTGTGTCCATCGGATGGAGATTCGACCGAGCAGCTTCCGCGCCGTGGATCCAATTACATGTTCTCACGAGGCGATACTGCCTGGGATACCAATCCCGCGTGGAACGGAAACGGTGGTCGTGGTCTGAGAGGTTTTTTCGTCGGTGGATCTGGGAACTCTGGCGTAAGAAGAATTCGTGACGTTACCGATGGTTTAAGTAATACGATTGCCATGGGTGAACGTATCAAAGCCAAGCCAGGTGGAAATTCAATCCTGACTGGTGCGATTGCCACGAATATTACTCAAGCTCAATACCGTGTTGACGCTTCTGTATGCCTTAATAATTACAACAACGCTACTGATCAATACGCCGGGAGTTCGGCCCGTTGGGGCGGTTTGCGCTGGATGGATGGAGCGATGAGTTTTACTGGTATGAGTACCATCCTGGGCCCTAACAAGCCGAGTTGCTCTCAGCCAGGCGATCAACAGGATGGCGTTCAGGATCCGACCAGCCAGCATGCAGGAGGCGCCCAAGTCCTGATGGGGGACGGAGCTGTCCGATTCATCAGCGAAAACATTGACGCTGGTAATCCAGCCTCAACATCTCCATCAGGCTCTGCCAGGAGTCCCTTTGGTATCTGGGGAGCATTAGGTTCTGTCTCAGGTGGTGAACCGGTAGGCGATTTCTAAGCTTATTAGAGCTAGAAAATCATCAACTTGAAAATCGGAGGGTAGTAAGCTTGCTGCCCTCCGTAAAAGAGACGTATCACATGTTTTTCCAGGTAACAACTTCTAAGGAATTCCTGCAATGAGCGTACGGGCTTTACTTATTACATTTTTTCTCATCATTTTGTGTGGGTGTACCGGTAGGACTGGAGAGGACAGAAAGCCTGTCTATAAAGTGTCCGGAACAGTCAGTTTATCGGGGGCTCCCGTAGCTGGTGCGAGTGTCACTTTTATCTCAACAGAAAAACAACCTGTTGCCTATGGACGAACAAATGGCACTGGTGTGTATGAATTGATGACCTATTCGCCCGGTGACGGTGCGGCTGCTGGTAGATATTCTGTGCTTGTTACCAAATATTTAGGAGATGCAACCGAATCCAGTGGAGTCGATGCTGCACATGGTGCCGATCCGACAAAGAATTATGATTCAAACAGCGGCCATGATGCGCGGGCAACGCAGAAGACTAAGAATGCAATTCCGGCAAAATATGCGAAAGTGGATACGACACCGCTGTCGGTAATGGTTGAGGCCGGTGGAGACAACAAGTTCGATCTTGAAATTAAGTAAGGGGGATATCGATTGCAGTCTGGAGAATACGAGAAAACTAATCTCAAGTTGCCTGTTTTAAGGCATCTGGTTTTATTAATCATATTCCTCTGTCTGGCCTCTGGCTGTGAGCCGAACTCTGCTGATTCTGTTGTGTTATTGCAAAAGGCCAGAACCGCTCTTTCTGAAAAAGACTTTGAACGTGCCATTTTGTTGGCCACAGAGGTATCTGTTAGTGCTCCCGAACGATCAGAATCGCTACTTCTGGCTGGGGAAGCAGCCATGCGTAGTCAGCGATTTAGTGACGCACTGAAATACTTTCAATTGGTGATTGATTCTGAAGGAGAGAATAAACACACCAAGCTCGCCAGATTCTCCGCTGCCGAAGTCTACCGTGAACTTGGACAATTGACGAATGCAATTCAGTCCTATCAACAGGTGCTGCAAACAAATCCAGACAATGTTGCCACGCATGAGCGTCTCGCATTTTTGTTAAGTACCACGGGAGCGCGCTGGGAAGCGTTGCCCCATTTTTTCTTTTTAGTCCGAAGTGGATCGGCCACGATAAACGAGTTGGCAATTTTCGCCGATCTTGACCGACATGTTGAACATAAGCCGTTCCTTGAGTCTTGCTTGCTGAAATCAAAAAAAGATTCCTACGTGCGATTCGGACTGGCTGCGCACCGGTTTTGGGACGGTGACCCTGAAAAGGCAAAGGAAAGTCTGAGTCAGATTGTTGAGGAAGCGCCCGAGCTGATATCCGCACAGGCGATGTTGGGTGAATTGTTGCTCGATCAAAAAGAGGAACAATTTGCTCAATGGCACCAGGGACTACCTGAAGTGGCAGAGGCACATCCCGATATCTGGTACGTTCGAGGTCTTTGGGCGCGCCGTCATGATAAACGTCAAATGGCCGCGCATTGCTTCTGGCAATGTATTCGCCGCGATCCAAGACATCGGCGCGCCACAGTTCAACTCAGTCAGGTATTAGCATCACTTGACGACAATTCGACTGCAGTTTTTCGCGAGCGTGCGATAGAGATGGTTGAACTGACTCAACAGGTTGATGATGTATTACGGAGTAATGGACTCAACGAAGCACCATTTCGACGAACCCTGGAATTATTGGAGAAAATGGGGCGGATTTGGGAAGTATGTGCCTGGGGAGTCGTGGCACGAGACCTGTTTTCCACCGCCGATTGGCCGCAAGAAAATTTAACACGATGTGCGCCTCTGTTGAATCGAGACCTGCCGCTGGTTCAAGACACACAAAATCTGGCAAAAATTATTGATCTATCATCTTATCCAGAGTTTCAACTACCGCAAATCAATCTCCACCTCTCGGCTGGCGATACCGAAGCTCCTGTCGATGCTTTGATCCAGTTTTCATTATCAAGAAACGGTATCGATTTCACCTACTTCAATGGCCCCGATCCATCGACCAGGGGCGTACGTGTCTTTGAGTCAAATGGGGGAGGGGTTGCCGTTGTAGACTTCGACGGAGACGAATGGCCCGACTTATATTTTACCCAAGGGGCAGAATGGAAATCTGGTAAAAGGGAGCCTTCCCCATCCAGATTTTACACCGACCGTTTGTTCCGAAACATGGGAGACTCATTTGAAGAGATTACGGTTAAATCAGGGCTTGAGAATCAGGGCTACGGCCAGGGGCCGACTGTAGCCGACTTCAATAACGACGGATTTCCCGATCTCTATATCGCCAACATTGGTCACAATCGACTTTACCATAACAATGGAGACGGTACTTTCGAGGATGTTACAGATAAGTGTGGTCTAACGGGAGAGGAGTGGACGGCGAGTTGTGTTGTTGTCGACTTGAACGCCGATGGACTTCCGGATCTGTTTGATGTTAACTACCTCATGGGACAGAATGTCTATACGGCTATTTGTGAGGGATTAGCCTGTTCACCCTCTGTATTTGTTGGAACTCCCGATCGACTGCATCTGAATCAGGGAGATGGAACGTTTAAGTTCATCCCGGATATGACTCCTGTATCCGGTGCAAAAGGTCTGGGGGTTGTGGCGTCAAACCTGCATGACCGCGAACGGCCAAGCCTCTTTGTGGCCAACGATCAAACTCCCAATTTTCTGCTCCAGGCTTCAGGTACAGACGACGCCTCGGGAATCCGTATGGAAAATCGAGGATTTATCGACGGAATCTCTCACAACGAAGATGGACTCGCAATGGCCTGTATGGGGATCGCTGCGGATGACGTGGACGGTGACGGGCGGATCGATTTCTTTGTTACGAACTTCAAAGATGAATCGAACACACTCTACTTACAGGACACCGAGGGGCTTTTTTTCGATGCAACCAAGAAAGCAGGCCTTGCCGGTCCGAGTTGGCCGTTTGTCGGTTGGGGAACGCAGTTTCTGGATGCAGATCTCGACGGTGCAGCAGACCTTGTTGTGGTGAATGGTCATGTTGATGACTATCGCGATAGGGGAGGAGAATATCAAATGCGGTCACAGTTTTTCAAAAACAGGGGCAGAGGACAATTTACCGAACTTTTTGCAGATGATATTGGACCATGGTTCGAAAAAAAGATATTGGGACGCGGTTTGGCACGACTTGACTGGAATCGAGATGGATTGATGGATTTTGTAGTTTCCCAAATCGGGGAACCAGCTTCACTCATGACCAACCGAACTGTTGGAAGTGGTAATTTCATCAATATACAGCTGATTGCGACAAAATCGGCCCGCGATGCCATTGGTTCCAGCGTTGAGGTAGTCGTAGAGAATCGACGATGGAAGAAGCAATTAGTCGCCGGAGATGGCTATTTGGCGAGTAACCAGCGGATGCTTCAATTCGGACTGGGAAAGTCTGAGTCTGTGCAAGAATTGCAAATCCACTGGCCATCGGGAGGGAGATCTACAATGAAAAACCTACCAGTCAATGTCACTCTTAAAGTCGTAGAGGAAGGAGCAAATTTTACACTCTGGCGTAACTCGGATCTCGAAATTCCCGGAGCAGAAGTGATATTAGAATACCAGAACAATGCGTTAAAATCTAATGCGTTATTGGAGTACTAAAATGTCCGTCAGCGACAACGATTCAGCTCCACAATCCCGAGCGAAGCGGTGGATTGCTGTATTGGGCGTTGCTTTGCTGGTCTTTGTTGCAGGGGGATGGGGAGCATTGTACCAATTTGGGAGATCAGCCGCGCGAGCAGAACGATTGATGTATCAGGCTCAACGTGATCATGCTATGGGACGAGAACAACAGGCAGAGAGAAATGCCGCTGAAGTTTTAAAAATCAATCCGAGTTTAGATGAGGCAGCATTCCTTGCGGCTGAGTGTGCCGTATCACAGGGCAAGTTCCAAGATGCCCTGGATTATCTGAAGCAATTACAAACATCGAACACAGAGATTCTGGTTCGTTCAGCGTTATTCACGTCTGAATTACAGCATTATCAGCTTTCTCGTTTTTCTGATGCAGAACGATCTTACCGCATGGTTCTTGCTCTCGATTCAGAAAATATTCAAGCTAACTCCAATCTTGCGAGACTTCTTGGGTTATGCGGACGTCGACGTGAGGCAATTCCCCACGTTTTATATCTGATTCGCCGAGGTGTAGAAACAGATTTGTTATTACTTCTTGCTCGAGAATCGGGAGTCATTAATGACCTGGAAGCGCTCGAACGGGCACGCGCAGCAGTTCCTGAAGATGCAAATCCCTTGCTGGGTCTTGCCTGGCATGCCGCAGAGAAAGAACAAACCGAACGTGCCATCCAATTATTACGAGCTGCAATAGAACGACAACCTGATCTCATAGCCGCCCATGTCGCGCTGGGGCGTCAATTGCTGATTGCAGAACGGTATAACGAACTGATTGTCTGGGAAAAACAAATTCCACCGGCGGCTGATGAAGATGCGGAGACCTGGCTTGTTCGAGCGCAAATCGCTGAAAAAGAGGGTTTGAAAGAAGCGGCGATTCGTTGTTATTGGGAAGCGGCCCTCCGTGCTCCGGAATTAAAACTCCCCAATTTTCGTCTTGCCAATCTTCTTGACGAAATTGGAGAGACACAAACTGCTAAAAAATTTGCAAAACACACCGTCTGTCTACAAGAACTGAATGTCGTTCAGGATCGATTTTTTTCAACGAGCGATAATGCAAGCATCGAACCGGCATTGGAATTGGCAAAAAGTTACGAATTGACTGGACGCATCTGGGAAGCATTTGCCTGGTGTCAACTGGGAGTTCGTATTGATCCAGAGCATCAAAATGCGCAACGTTATCTGGAAGAACTGCGAGCAAAAATCGAGGGGATTCCATTGAGCTTGACTGTCAACACTGCGAATGTTGCACAGTCTGTAGACTACTCGATGTATTCTCTTCCTCGTTTTCGAGTGATCCCTCCATCATCAGACAAAGTTCGTTTAAACAAGCCATCGACGATGTCTTTTCGAGACGATGCAAAAGCAAGTAGTCTGCACTTTCAGTATTTTAATGGAACCGAGGGACGTCCTTCGCGGAGAATGTTCGAGTTTACGGGCGGAGGTATCGGTGTCCTCGACTTTGATATGGATGGTTACCCCGATATCTACTTCACACAAGGGAGACCCTGGCCACCCGACGAGCATGCCAATCGTGATTCCGATCGTCTTTTTAGAAATTGTGAAGCAATAAGGTTTGAAGATGTAACTACCGATGTGGGCATTCAAGAAAGTGGCTTTGGACAGGGAGTTTCCGTTGGAGACGTTAATTCGGATGGATTTCCAGACCTCTACGTCGCAAACATTGGAGCCAATTGTCTGTGGACGAACAATGGCGATGGCACGTTTACTGACGTCACTGTAGAAGCGGGAGTGGGCGGCAGTCAATGGACTACGAGTTGCGTGCTGGCTGATCTGAACGCAGACGGATTGACAGACATCTATGCAGTTAACTATTTAACCGCGGACGATGTTTTTGAACGTATTTGTCAACACCCTGACGGTTCATCACGCGCGTGCTTACCCTTTCACTTTCAGGGAGAGATTGATCGCTTATGGCTTAATGATGGAAACGGTCACTTTACTGATATGACAAAGGGCTTTCTCTCCGTTGAACCGAGTGGAAAAGGACTTGGCGTAGCTGTGTGGGACGAGTACGGATCGGGACAATTAAGTCTCCTTGTTGCCAATGATACTGTACCAAACTTTTTTTTCGTGAATGAATCCGGTAGTGATCATCAGCCCCGTTTGCAAGAGCGGGGAATTGCGGCCGGTCTTGCTCTCAATGAGGATGGAAAGGCCGAGGGGTGTATGGGAATTAGCCTCGGTGATCTCAACGATGATGGGCAATTGGACGTTCACATAACGAACTTCCTTAGTGAATCAAATACGTTCTATGTAAATTCATCAATAGGGTATTATGAAGATCGTACGCGCATGATGGACCTTCATTCTCCCACATTGAATGTTCTCGGGTTTGGAACACAGTTTCTGGATCTGGATCTTGACGGACGTCTCGAATTATTCGTGTCAAATGGTCACGTTGATGACTTGCGCCAACAGGGGCGACCCTACAAAATGCTACCACAACTCTTTCAATGGAATGGACAGCGATTTTCAAAAGTCGATGGTACCGCTTTGGGTTCTTATTTTCAGGAAAAAAGATTGGGACGATCTGTTGCTAGAATAGATTGGAATCGGGATGGTCGCAACGATCTTATAGTCGGTCATCTTGAAGGTGGCTCCGCACTTTTGACAAATACGAGTCTTCCTGCAGGTAATTATCTTTCACTTCGATTATTCGGAGTGGAATCGAATCGAGATGCCATTGGAACAACGATTCAAGTTCGAATTGATAATAAAACCATTACACGTCAGCTTACCGCTGGGGATGGCTACCAAGCCAGTAATGAGCGTCGTCTCATTGTCGGTCTGGGCAATGCCAGACAAATTGACGAATTGATTGTCCGCTGGCCTTCAGGCAAAGTACAGAAATTTAAAAAGGTCTCGGTTTCCCAAGAGCTCTGGCTTGCAGAAGGAGGAAAACTCTTTTCAAGTGTCTCAGACCAGTCAATTCCGTCGATTGCTTTAGATTAAAAAACTTCAATAACACGACCCAAGGATCTGTTATTCAGGTCGATTTACTGTATCTGACTTCTTGGTTTGGCTTTGCTCTACTTTTTGTCTGCTGGTTTCTTGACATTGACAGTGATCAAATCTGACCAGACTGCAAATTTATTACTTTTTGCTGATGCTTTTGATTCCGTTGATTTTGCTTTTGCGGCTAATTGCGTTTTCACTTTTTCGGCCTGAACCAGTTTGGCTGCTGCCGTCTTAGACGCTTTGAGTGCTGTGTCGTAATCCGCCTGCGCCTTTTTCAATTTTGCTTGTCGTTCAGATTCTGAACCGGATTGGGCTGCATTTTGTTTGGCTTGATTTAGAATAGTCTTTGTTTTTTCAACAACTGCTTTCGTGCGATCTACATCGGACTTAACTTGTACGACCAGGTTTTCTATGCGTTTCAATTCAGCAGCAGCCTTTTTACTTGCTTGTAGATTATGCTGGTATTGAGTCACGCCGACTCCCAATAGTGAAAATTGGTAACGCCCGGCTTGCGCTTTGAAATTGCCATTTGGTTTAAAGTCAATCACCAGTTTTCCCTCAGTTTTGTTCTCCGCGATATTGACTGTAGGAGGACTGCGTAACATCCCGAATAGACCATGCGGTTCTATTGTCAGGTTTCCCGTCCGTTTGCCATTGTTGATAATTTTGATCGGGATTTCGAGTTTTTGATTGAGTTCGACAGTCCATTCTTTGTTTTCCACAGGCGCCAGAATCACAGGTGCTTTTTCGTGTTCATTCACGGAAAGGGGAATACGTGTCGTAAGCCTGGAACGCACTCGAATGGCATCGGAAAAGACATGCCCCCAGATCAAAGAGGCAAATTTTGCTTCACGGACAATTTGTTGTTGATTAATTTGTGCCTTTCCAATGATTTTAATTTCACCTGCCCAGGTTTTCGCAGATGGATCAGCAGAAATGATAAGGATTCCACGATCCGTTTTTCCACTGAGCGTCAAAGGCTGCGCGGTGACTCCCTGTGGTAAATTCTCGGCGGTAATTACGATGTCCCCAGTAAAATCATCCTGGCGTGGCGCGACAATACGGACGCCCCATTTGGCTCCCTTTCTTAAAAGCGGAGTCACTGAATAGCCCGTTCGTCCGGTAGGCAGGGTGCGTTCTGTTGTAGCAATCAATTGAAAATCTGGTTTGGGTTCTCGAATTGCCAGACGGTAAATATCGGCTGGACTACCTCCGCCAAACTGATTGAGCACTGTTACCGCATAATCACCATCGTGTTCTGCGACGAAAGAAACAGAGGCATCATTCGAGTTGAGGTTGATTGCATCTTTATTATGAACGCTGAAAAAAGAGGGAAGGTCATCATTCTCGGCTACCTTTTTGAGAGTTTCCACTCCCTCTTTTGATCGCATGATCTGGTGGACTTCCAGAGCGGGATCGACTTGAGATTGCATGCGGTCGGAAATGACCTCGATGCAATAAGTCTTTCCTTTTTCAGTGCGAAATCGAAAAACATCTTCATCGTTCGGTTCATCAAAACGTCCGGCGATTTCTACTGGCAGGGTAACCTGCTGTTGATTTAAGTGAGATGATTCAATCACTACAGGCCCGGTAGCGAAACCGATTTTAACGGAATTGGAATTCTCGAGTTGAAACTCTGACGCACGTAGTAGACCCTGCCTGGGAGTCCCGGGTTGGAAACTGGCAGGGGGCGTAGGCACATCGGGCATTCGAATTTCGACTTCGAGCGATTCCAGTTGTTGTCCGTTGAGCGTAACGGATTTTCCCAAACTACCACCTGGTAAATTCCGACCATATACCGTGTAAATATTTTTTGAACCCGGTTCACCTGCGGGAGGAAAAACAAAGTCGATGTGAGGTTTGTCAGAGATGCTCAATCGATAAAAATGGTTTCCTCCCCCTCGGTAAAGAATATCAGAAATAGCCACATAAAATTCGTTATCCTGTTTCGAGTTGATTTCGATAAAAGGATCGCGACCGTACCAGTCACGGTTGCGATTTACTTCACGACCTTTTGAATCATAAACAATGATCTGGCCATCCATCTTCGAATCAATTCGCTCAGCAAGAATTTCGACTAATATTCGTTGACCGGCGGTTGCCTTGAATTTGTACCAATCAATGCCCCGTGAAGCGACACTGCCCGTTATCACAGAATTCACATCAACAGGCATCGCTGTCTCTCTGGTTGCGTGGTTTCCGGACTCACTCACTTCGCGACTATCAGCGGCAGCGACAACAAAGGGCCTGGCTGTAGAGAGTCCAAAATAAGAGACAGCGCGTGCTTCATAGATTCCAGGGGGAACATTCTGTGCCACTGTGACAGTGAATTTTGAACCTTGGATACGTGCTTTCGGAAAAAAATCGTCTGCAGGCAATAAGACGGGTTTCGCCGTGATGCCGGGGTGAGTAAAACGCAGTTCGGTGGTATCATCCAGGTTCGTTCCGCTGATAGTCACTTCAACGCTTTTTCCTGCAGAGGCTGCAAATGGTTCGACCCGTGCCAAATCAGCAGTTGGTAATTGTGCTAATACTACCTGTTGATAGAACAGGGCAACCAACATCGTAAGGAAATTAAGTTGTGTCAGTTTTATTGCGTTCATTTTGAATTCATTCATTACATTTTAATGGTTGAATAAAAATTCTTTTGTATTAATCATAACCCAGATAATGTCTTCATAGGCATCTTTTTCAGCTTGTCCCATCGACAACTTCTTCGGGTCAGCTTTCGATTGTTTTCGTTTTTTCTTCAAATGTTTCAATGCTGTATCGAGTTCGTTTTGTGTTGGTAACCGAGACAGGGCATGCAAATATAATTCGTTAATATGGGTTTGATCATCTTTCATTTTATCACGCGCCAGCTGGGCTGCTCTTCCATCTGGAGCGGAAAGAAGTTTCTGCATCGCATAGGAATTGATGAGATGCAGGCTTTGGGATAAATCAGCATTCGCTGTTCGCTCGCATTCACAAGCGGTATCCATTTGCGGTCGGCCGAACACGCGCAGAAAGAATGATTCCAGGTTGGCTGAATCATCGGGTAGTGCGACGGCACGGACTCCCACTGGTTGATGATTGAAATTATTCTTCGCGCCGGCTGTATCATTCATTGCATCAAGCATTACCTCGGCAGTGAGTCGGCGGGGGTAATATCGTGCATAGTTTTGTTCGTCATCTTTGTTGTGTTCGTTGGGGAATGAACTGAGTTGGTAGGTGCGACTATTACAGATAGTACGGCAGACTTCTTTTAAATCATAATTTGATTTGACAAACGAATCTGCTAAAGCATTAAGTAATGCTGGATGAGTTGCCGGGTTTGTCACCCGAATATCGTCTTCCGGTTCAACAAGTCCTCGTCCAAAGAAATGTTTCCAGTAACGATTCACGAGCATCTTGGCGAAGAAGGGATTCTTTGGCGAAGAGATCCAATTTGATAAGTCAATCCTTGGATCTCTTTGCGCAGGGATTTCCAACGCGACTTCGTCGAGAGGCGTGGGTTTGAGTTCGCGATCAGTGTTGGGATTTTTGGCAACAGCCACAATACGTTTATGGTAGATGATGTCATCTTCAGGCAGCTTATAAACCTCTTTGCGTCCAATCGTATTAAAGAATGCCTGAAAGCCATAGAAATCATCCTGACTCCACTTTTCATAGGGATGGTGGTGACACTGTGCACATTGAATACGCACGCCTAGAAAAACCTGGGCAATATCTGACATCTGGTCTTTGGGATCTTTAACCGCTCTGTACCAGGAAACGGCTGGATTGGTACCAGGTTTACCACGGGCCGTGATTAACTCAGTCACAAATTGATCGAAGGGTTTGTTGCTGGAGATACTGCTTCGAATCCAGGCATGAAACCCGAATGTTTCTCGTGCAACCTGTTCCAGATTTCCTCCCGCTTTGTTACGTAAGATTCCCGCCCATTTCGCGGCAAATAAATCTGCGTACCCTGTGCTATCTAACAAGTCGTCAATTTTTCGAGTACGTTTGTCAGGTCGTTTATCTGACAAAAATTCTTGTGCTTGCTCTAAAGTGGGAAGCCTGCCGGTGATGTCTAATGTTGTGCGTCGCAGGAAGGTAGCATCATCACATTCTCCAGATGGTGGCAGCCCCAAGACCTTTAGTTTTGCAAAAATGTGTTCATCTATAAAATTACTTGGTTTAGGCAGATTGGGAGTGGGTTTACCTAACGGAATGGTTGCCATAAATACGGCAACATGTTCTTGAAAACGAATCATGACTGACGTGGTTCCCGTGAATTCCTTGACACGGACAACGCCATGCTCATCGACCTCTGCCATCATGGGTTGATTGGGCTTGAATTCTGCTTTGCGGGTAATATCACGCGATGTCCCATCAGAAAAGTATGCCATCACAATAAGCTGCTGTGTCGATTGTCTGGGGAGTACGCGATCTTTAGGGAAAAGTTCGATTCGTTCCACAATCGGATCGTTCTCAGGATCGTATTTCATCCCTTCTTGAATCCAACGTTTAATCAGATTGTATTCTGCTCCATTTTTTTCAAATCGTTTTCCACCATTATGCGGAATACCTCCCGTGGCTTTACGGAGCAGTAAACTTGTTTCGGGTGCTGCTGGAGAAACGCGTCGTCCTTGTGATTCTTTTGTGATGAATTCAAAATCATTACGCGGTTCATAACCAAGTAATGAGAGACGGAAGTTATTTTTTCCTGCTGGTGTGCCATGGCAGGCACCACTATTGCAGCCGGCACGAGTTAGTTGAGGAATGACATCATTGTAAAAACTGACGGCCCGTTGTTTTTCAAATGAAGAAACTTGGACAGGAAAGACAAGGGGAGTGATTGAATTGAGCTGTGCGGTGATGGTTGCCTGCCCATTCGCAATTGGTGTCACGTAGCCTGTTTTACTAACACGAACAACTCCCTCTGGCTCAACATGATAGCGCACTTCACGAGTCACATCGCGAATGCCCCCTGATTTTTCTTTCAGAGTGATCAATAATTGCTGCCGCGCGTCCGGATCGTTGAAAACAATCGTTTTCGCCTGGTTTGGGAGAAAGCCTGAGAGCTGATCGGCATAGGTCAGCTGAGGGTTCAGAATCAATAGAGCCCCCAGACAGGGGATAAGCAATCGGATTGCGAATTTTGAATTCATGGATTTATTCACATTTTGGCAGGATAATTAAGGAGTCACGGATTCTTTTTTAAGAGTGTGACCGTATGTATCGTGTTTGGCTAGGATAGAAAAACTCGAAACAAATATTTTGAATTTGCTGCGAAGCTGTAGGATCTTTGAAAAATAGATTGTTTTGCTGTGAATATCAAAAATTAATCTTGGGAGATTGTTTAATTAAATTGAACTTGTGTTTCTATTCTAATCGATGGAGAATACATTACAATACGTTGATGTATTCTTGTACGAAAAGCCACACGAGTTTTTTTGTCGATTGGGATGATTAGAATGAGTGTTACTTCCAATAATCGCCGCTGTGCGGGACCTATGAAACGGCGAACGTTCCTTGAAGTAGGGGGATCAAGCCTCTTAGGCTTAGGGATGGTTGATATTCTTCGTCAACAGGCAATCGCAAAGGCTGCCGGCGTTTCTCTTAATGATACTTCAGTGATATTCGTCTGGCTTCCCGGCGGTCCTCCGCATATGGAAACCTATGACATGAAGCCGGGCGCGCCGGCTGAATATCGGGGTGAACTAGGCCCGATCCACACAAATGTACCTGGTATCGACGTTTGTGAAATGCTACCACAGCATGCCAAAGTAGCCGATAAATTTAATTTGATTCGTTCAATTCATCATGAGTTTGCCGATCATGGAGGCGGCCATAAACGATTAATGACAGGTCGGGTTCCCGCGACACCAGTGGGAACTGTCAATGATGCACCTGCAGTCAGTAGCATTGTGAAAAAGATGTTACAAAAAAATGGCAATGAAATGCCGGTTTGTGTAAGTGAAGTCGATTCCTCTCGCGCCTCAATTGATACCTTTGCCATGGGGCCCGCTTATCTCGGTGCTTCAATGACTCCATTTATAGTGGCAGGAGATCCCAGTGCTCCTGATTTCAAAGTGCAAAACATCGGAGTCAAATCTTCGATGGAAGCCCGCCTGGACGATCGGATTGCCATGTTGAATGGGATTGATAACTTTCGGCGAGATGTCGACAAAAGCGGTTCGATGAAAGCAATGGACAGCTTCAATCGCCAGGCTGTCGATATGCTGACGAGTGAAAAAGTGCGTAACGCATTTGATCTCTCCAAGGAACCAAAAGAAATACGCGATCGCTATGGTTGGAATGCTTATGGCCAGCGGGCTATTTTGGGACGACGACTCGTCGAATCTGGTGTGAGGTTTGTCACAATGGTTTGGGAGCATCCCTATCCTGGCAAAGGAACTCCCAAAACAGCGGCATATAACTGGGATTCTCACGCCGTCAATGCCCATCTGTTTAAAGACTGTGACTGGCGTTTACCACCTTATGACCAGGCTGTTTCAGCACTCATTGAAGATTTATATCAACGCGGACTGGACCGAAAGGTATTACTCGTAGTCACTGGCGAATTCGGACGAACTCCAAAAATCAATGTACAACGTGGAACACAAACGGGTGTGATGCAACCTGGTCGAGATCACTGGCCAAAGGCCATGTCTGTCCTTGTTTCCGGTGGTGGAATGCGAACCGGTCAGGTTATTGGCGCAACCAATCCCAGAGGTGAATATCCTGTTGAACGTCGAATGACCCCCAATGACCTTTGGGCCACCGTGTATCGTCACCTGGGAGTTGATCATGAACATGTTTTACATGACCTCCAGGGGCGGCCTGTGGCGATCTTGCCCTTCGGCAAACCGATTCGTGAACTCCTGCCAACATCCGCCTGAATAACTGGTTAGAGACTTCTTTCTGACCTATACCCTGTGCCCAGTTTTGGTTCAAACGGGCTCGCTTTCGGAGTAAAGCACGATCTTTTGTGGCAATTTGTGCGCATCTGACATTGATTCACGATTCTTAAAAAAGCTGTTTCAAGTGTGTGACCGAATCAGATGAGAGTCGTTTTCTTGATCCACACACTGAACGAAACAATCAGTCAATTCTGCTACTCATTCGTTGTTTTCCTGAAGAACGCATTCATTGCTCTCTTACCATCTGTTATCCGGTGCCTGCTTGGCAGTCCAAAAAAATAAGATGTGTAAAAAATCACATCTAGACACAGGGTACAGCTGCGTTGTTAAAATGAGAAAGTTCTGAGTCTGGAACGGTTCCAGACTCAACTCATATCAGAAACCATGGACATTGCTGTTTGACCTGGGCCGAAACAGCTTCCGCGCCAAGTTAATTCTGGGCACGTTAGTAGTAATCGGCCGCCTGTCTATCTTGCGGCTTTCTGCTCGCACCCGGTAATAGCAGTGTTACAGTGAGCCAAACGCGTTTCAGCATCATCTGGATCCTGATTTCGTGCCAACTCTATACTCTCCACACGCTGAATCTCAGCGTTATGGGGAATCACTGCCTTGGCACAGACTGAAAGGGCTCTGCGTTTGCAGAGTTGATGAGATGAAACGAATTTACGTTAATCTTCTGCAATGGTTCGCTAAACAACACACTACTCCGCGACGGTCTCGCTCTCAAAAGTCACGACAAATCGAGTCGCTCGAAGTGCGAACGATGCTCGCGGCTCATCCTCTGGCTGACGCGCCTGATGTCCAATTTCAAATCGAAAACGACTGGGGTTCCGGACGAACTGCCAGCTTAACTCTGACTAACGATGAAGCGATTGACTTCACAGACTGGCAACTCGAATTTGATTATAGCGGCGAAATTCAGTCACTCTGGAACGCCGAGGTTGAGAATCTCGGAGGCGGCCGCTATCGAATAACACCTCCGAATTGGGATAACACACTCGATGCAGGCGAGTCGCTGGCGATCGGCTTTGTTGCGGTTGGCAATCACAGCGAGCCAACCGGATTTGCTTTTCAAGGTAATGGGAACCCGGGAGATCCTGACCCGGACCCAGATCCTGTAGAGGGCGCACCGAACAAGCCGAGTGTGAGTGTTCTTTCAGAATCCGACGGCTTCCGTGTCACTCTGAATCTCTGGGCAGGAGATCCTGCCGATCATTGGAAATTATACGAGAATGGCGAACTGATTTACGAAGCCTCCTTGTCGGGAAGTTCGACTCCGCAAACAGATAGCCTGCTTATCACAAACAGAGACTACGGAGTTTTTCGGTATCAGGTCGAGGTCAGCAATGAGATTGGCGCAACTCTGAGCGATGAAGTGGTCTATATCGCTGGTGGTGCCAGTCCGATCGGCATTGAGGGAGTGGATGCCACCGAGCAGGCGCTGCAGGTCACCATTGATCAGGCGACTGTTGAATACACGCTGACTTCTTCTAGCGAATCTGCACAATTCAGCATTGCAACCAGCAACTCACGAGTGGTCCAGGCTGAAATTGTTAACGGCAATACGTTACGGATTACCGGTCTTGAAGCGGGACGGGCATCAGTGCGGATTACCGATGTTGAATCTGGTGAAGATCGCTATATTGGAGTTCGTGTACGCACAGAAAATGGTGAATTGCCCGGGTTACCCGACTATGTCACGATTGGATCAGTGAGCGAAGATACCACAGGCGATCTGGCGTTCTGGCAGGATTTTGATAGCAGTGATCCGTCGACCAACAAATATGTTGACTCGCGCTACATCTATCTCAACGGCGGTCCGATCAGTGGCTGGCGAAGTTGGGATCCAGACCGCGTGCATAGTTATCTTCGTGAAAGCCTCAAACTGGGAATGATTCCGCAATTCGTTTATTACAACATTCCTGATGCCGGCGAAAGCTATACGACGAACCTTGAGCATATCAACAGTCAGTCGTACATGGAAAACTATTTCCGTGACCTGAAATTCGTGCTGGATACCATCCGCACCGAAGCTGGTGACGAACTGGTGCAGATGATTCTGGAACCGGACTTCATTGGTTATCTGATGCAGAACGCGGATGCGCCGGCCAGTGCGATCACAGCGATGACGAGCGCGGCTTATAGCAGCGGTGTGTTACAAGCGGGTGTCGATCCACAGTTCGACAACTCGGCAGCAGGACTCATTCAGGCAATCAATTACACGATTAGCAGTTACGCCCCGAATGTGGAGTTCGGCTGGCAGTTCAACCTTTGGGCTTCTCCTGGCATTGAAACACCGATTCCCATAACCGGAATCGTACATCTGACTGATACGCTGGGTATCAATGCGGGACGTGCAGCGATTGCCCGCGAAGCGGAACTGATTGCGCAGTATTACATGGAAGCAGGGGTACTCAGCTACGGTGCGGACTTTATCTCTCTCGATAAATACGGATTAGATGCGGGGGCAGAGAACGGTGCCGCCAGTAACCCGGAAGCCAGCACCTGGTTTTGGAACAACGATCACTGGCATAATTATTTATTGATTGTCCAGACCCTCACAGAAACGACGGATCGAGAAATGGTTCTCTGGCAGATTCCCGTCGGCCACATCAATGACAGCCTTGCGCAGAATCCCTACGATGCGAATGGAGTCTTTGATCCACTCACCAACACGACACGCCAATACGAAGACTCTGCCCCCACATTCTTCTTGGGGGATACATTCACGGCAACCGGCGATCGTCTGGAATATTTTTCATCAAATGATTTCGGCGATGACAAGCTGACCGTTTCGGGTAATACCATCACCTGGGGCTCTCATATTGAAGAAGCACGCGCTGCGGGTGTGCGGCAGATTCTCTTTGGCGCCGGTGTGGGAATCAGTACCGATTCGATTGGCAGCGAGCCCACGGACGATTACTGGTGGATTACCAAAGTTCAGGAATACTATCAAAATCCTGTTCCTCTGGATGTCGTTGTTGATCCTCCTGATGTGAAGCCTTTCGTCAGCATCAGTGGAGCGACTGTCACTGAAGGAGACAGTGGATCGGTTCTGGCTACTTTGACGATCTCCCTTTCAGAGCCTGCGACTGAGTCAGTGACCGTCAATTACCAGACCTCCAATGGAACGGCCACCGCCGGTGAAGATTATGAAGCGGCCAGTGGGCAGGTTTCATTTGCCATCGGAGAGACTTCGAAGACGATCACTGTTCGCATCTTTGGCGACACAGACGTTGAACCTGATGAACAGTTCTATGTGACTTTGAGTAGCCCCGTGGGTGCCGTTCTCGACAACAGCCTTTCAGTTGCCACCAACACGATTACCAATGACGATGTTTCCTCGACCGAGAACGATGTGATGGTCACGACGCCGTTCGAAACAGCCGTGACGATTTCCATCGGTACGTCTACGGGAGGCGACCCGGACTTTGGTAGCCATGTGCAGCAATATGTGAGTGGCACACTGTTTCCCAGTCAATATAGTCAAGTGCAGCTCGATGCGCTGGTCAGCAACTATTATGACCAATGGAAGTCGGATTGGCTGCGCGTTGATCCCGGTGGTAACGGGTACCGGGTTGTCATGGATTCATCAGGTCGTACCACATCCGAAGCGCAAGGGTATGGTATGTTGATCCTGTCACACCTGGATGGTTATGATCCCAATGCCCAGGCGATTTTCGATGGTCTCTTCCGATATTCTCGTGCCAATCCGAGTGTGGGTAATCCAAATTTGATGGATTGGGCACAACCGGATCCTAACGGAAATAGCAGTGCCTTTGATGGGGACGCCGATATCGCTTATGCCCTGTTAGTGGCCGATGCCCAATGGGGCAGTGATGGTGAGATCAACTACCTTCAGGAAGCGATCACGATCATTAACGCTATGTATGATTCGACCATCGGACCGGAAAGCCATCTGCCGATGTTAGGCGATTGGGTCAATCCCAATGGTAGCCAACACAGTCAATGGACCACTCGCACCAGTGATTTCATGTATGGTCACTTCCGCGCATTTGAAGCAGCCACACAGACCGGAGCCTGGAACGAAGTCATCACTGCCACTCAGGATGTAATGACGAAATTGCAGCAGCAATCAGGAACGGGACTGGTTCCCGACTTTGTGATTGTTGATCCGGTGACCGGCTCTGTTTCTCCCGCCCCTTCCGGGTTCCTGGAAGTCAATGATCAGCATTACTGGTACAATGCGGGACGTGTTCCCTGGCGACTTGGTACGGACGCTGTTTTGAGTGGCGATGCCGTCTCCATGACACAAGCGCAGATGCTGTCTGAATTCTTTCAGCAATCTTCAGGTGGTAACCCCTCGCAGATTCTAGGCGGCTATGCCCTCGATGGAACACCCCTGAATAACTGGAGCGATCCGTTCTTCCGTGCAGCGGTCGGCGTCTCTGCCATGACCGGATCGGATGCGGCAGATCAGGCGTGGATGAATGCCGTCTTCGACAGTGTGGCCACCACGCATTCCAATTACTACTCAGATAGCGTTTCCATGCTGACCATGCTGGTCATGTCGGGGAACTTTATCGATGCGTCATCATCGTCGGGTGAGAGTGTAACACTGCAATCGTTCACACAGCCTGATAATGGTCAGGTCGTTGACAACCAGGATGGCACACTCACTTACACGCCGAATACTGATTTCTCTGGAAACGACAGTTTTACTTATACGACGGTCGCAGAGTCAGGCGGTATCACAGTCACGACGGTACATGTCACCGTGGAGCTTTTTGTTGTGGTTGTACCTGAGATGTCCATTAACAATGTGACTGTCACAGAAGGTGATAGTGGCACTTCGCAAGCCGTGTTTACTGTTTCGCTGGATCAACCGACGACAGAGTTGGTTACTGTGCAGTTTGGCACACAGAACGGTGCCGCGATTGCTGGTCAAGACTATCAGGCTGCCAGCGGACAGTTGGTCTTTCAACCGGGAGAGATGACGAAAACGATCACGGTGTCGATTTTAGGAGATACTGTGATTGAATCCAATGAAGATTTCCGGGTTGTACTCAATCAAGTTGTGGGTGCTACCTTGACATCAGCAACCGGTATCGGCACGATCCAGGACAACGATGCACCGGCTCCCACAGCCCAAGTGGACTTTAACGTGGTGAATGCCTGGAACAGCGGGTTCCAGGGGGCGATCGAAATTAAAAACGAGAGCAGCGAGTCATTGGATGGTTGGACACTGGAGTTCACCTACGATGGCGAAATCACGGATATCTGGAATGCCGAAATCGTTTCTCGCGTCGGGAATACTTACGTGATTCGTGGTGCATCATGGAATCGAGATATTCCACCCAACGGTACGACTTCGTTCGGCTTTATCGGTACTCCCGGAGGGCTTGAAGAGCTCCTCTCAGACTTCAGTATTAACGGCAGTCCGACTTAAAGAGTCGGTTGAATTCATTTTAATATGGAACTCATGTATTGAGTTAAAAAGAAGTGTAAAAAATTGTCTTACGGATTGCTTCGTAGAAAAGCTACCTCCGTTTGATCTTCTCGTAAATTACGAGTCATGATACACCATGCTGTATGAAACAGACAAGCAAATCTCCGATGAGTCAAAAGTATGAGATAATGAAAAAGGTCTGGATCATTAATGGTGAAAAATTTGCCGTTATAGAACCCTCGCCAATTATTCGAACGAGTGATCTGTCTTTCGTTTTTGCAATTCACGATGTTCATCTTCGGGTGGATTCCTGCTTTTCAGTAAAATTCGAGGGCGCATCTTTTTTGAGTGTGTGTCTCAGGCGGGAGCTGTGCGCGTTTATTTTTGTCTGAGATATTTCTTGCGATGCTTTTCCAGCGCTAATTATTCTGGATGATGTAAGTGTTGTCTCGTTGTTAGGGATGCGTCTGTGATTGTAGATTATTGGATTTTGGTTGACTCGGTATTTGTCTTGATTTCATCACGATCTCGGAAAACAGATTTGCGCAGTTTTGTCTCGGATATGGTAAAACGACACCTTAAAACTTGTTATTTTTTGTTGAAAATGATCCGAAACGGAGTCATCCATACTGCACATCCTGAAGTGGTTTTGTTGGCCGTTTCAAAAATTGGTCTCTTTCCAAGGGTTTTTATAGTGCTGAGAAGTGTAGGGGGGCAGAACTTCATCGGCGAAATTTCACTGCCTCGCGCGCGCGACGCAGAAATCAAGAGTTTCGAAAACGGCAGGGACAGGTCAAGATGAAGATGGGAACTTTTTTAGAAGACAAGAGCGCAAGTGAGCCCGGTGATTATTTGCTGATCAATGAAGAAATACGGCACAAGACCATCTCCACTGATTCGAGAGCTTCCAGATGAAGTCCAGGGAAATTCACACATGGGTGACTTGGGAGATTGTTTGAGCAGAAAGTGACTAGAAGTGATCGAGGGCAAACTTTCAATAATTCAACCACAGGCTTCGTGTTGCGCGATTGGCTGATATTTTGTGACTTCTGACAGTGAATCACTACGTGCGACAGTTTTGTATAACTGGAATCCATCACAAAGTATTTTCTGAAACGATTTTGATATCTAGACACTTTTTGAACCGAACGGCACACACCAGAGAAATCCAGCATGAATTTCTTCTATTCTTCCAGCGAAGGATATGATTCGGCCGAGAATGGATGATATCAACTCAGTAGAAAGCCAAATCGTTAAAGAGCTTATCGCGTGGCTGAATAAATTGACCATACGAGGTATTAAATCTGGCCCAGGTTGTACTTCCGACTCGTGGAATGAATTTCTCAAACGACACGGTGAAATACTTTGGGATTACGACTTCTTCTCCGTGAAATCTGTGAAAACCAACGGGTTTTAACGAAAGTAGAGTTACGTTATTCGGAATCGTTCTGTTTGAGTTTGCGGTAGATCGTTTTTCGGTCGAGGCCGAGGATGCGTGCGGCTTGGGTTTGATTCCCTCCGGTGGCTTCCAGCACATGGGTGATGTAGCGGCGTTCAAGATCTTCCAGTGAGACGAGTTCGTTTGGATCGAGACCATCAATCAGGATTTGATTGCTATGATAGTTCGTGATTTTTTGAGGCAAATCGGCGATGGTAATCTTATCGTGCCGTGTTAATGCGACTGCGCGTTCCATCACGTTACGTAATTCGCGAATGTTTCCAGGCCAGTGATACTTGATTAACTTCTCTGCCACTCCCTCTGCCAGATCCGTTGCGTGTTTGTTTTCGGTTGTAGAAAACTGTTTGAGAAAGTGCTCTGCCAAGCGTAAAATATCAGTTCCGCGTGAGCGAAGCGGTGGCAAGTGCAATCCAATAACGTTAATGCGGTAGTACAGGTCTTCCCGAAATCGTTCGTCGGCAACCGCCGCTTCAAGATCGCGATTGGTAGCACAAATCACACGGACATCAAACGGTGTTTCCTTGTCTGATCCAACTGGTCGCAGCACGCGTTCTTCTAATGTTCGCAACAGTTTGACCTGCATCGACATTGGCATTTCGCCCATTTCATCAAGCAGCAAGGTGCCGCCGTTTGCTTCCAGGAACAATCCGCGGCGTTCACTACGGGCATCCGTGAACGCCCCTTTGACGTGACCGAACAATTCACTCTCTAACAGAGATTCCGAGAGAGCAGCGCAATTGATCGCTATAAATGGATTGTTTGCCCGGCGCGAATGTGCATGGATGGACCGCGAGACCAGTTCCTTACCGGTGCCGCTTTCGCCGGTGATCAACACGCCCGCGTCAGAACCCGCTACTTGTTCGAGTTGGTCGTACAAAGCCTGCATCGCAGGGCTGCTGCCGATCATGTCTCCGAACGAACGGACGGGTTGATTGGATTCTTTTAACAACCGTACCTGTTCGGTGAGTCGCCTGTGATCAATCGCTCGACGAACTGTGATCGCTAACAGATCCATTTCAATCGGCTTGGTGATGAAATCATATGCTCCCGCCCGTATCGCAGAAACTGCGGTTTCCAGACTTCCAAAGGCTGTCATCAGGACGACAGGTATATCCGGTCGAAATTCGGTGAGTTGTTGACAGAGTTGTAAACCTGTCGTCCCCGGCATACGAATGTCAGTCAATACAACATCATAGTTATCCTGATCGATTGCCGTAATGGCCTTCGCGGCATCGGTGAACCAGTCAACATGCAGGCCACGCAGTCGTAAATCGGTTTCG
Source organism: Gimesia aquarii (assembly GCF_007748195.1). Lineage (NCBI taxonomy): Bacteria > Pseudomonadati > Planctomycetota > Planctomycetia > Planctomycetales > Planctomycetaceae > Gimesia > Gimesia aquarii. The sequence goes on along the minus strand of NZ_CP037920.1, from coordinate 5,091,803 downwards.
ATGAGTTCGCACATTGACTGTTCATCATCAATCACCAGAATTCGTGGCTTGTCAGAGTTTTCGTTCATTGCAAATCTTTCTGATTGTCTAACGGCAACCACACTCGAAATGTTGTCCCCTGATCCTTCTTGCTCGCGACATCGATCCACCCACCATGTTCACGTACAATTCCATAAGCAATTGAAAGTCCCAAACCAGTTCCTTCACCCACATCTTTTGTTGTATAGAATGGTTCAAACACATGCTCGGTTTCAGTATCTGTCATACCCGTTCCAGTGTCGATTACTTCCAGACAGGAAAACCGATTTTGTTCTGATTCAATGATCGCCGGTGGTTGAATCTCCTCTGAATGCACTTTGATCAAAATCTTGCCGCCATCGGGAATCGCCTGTATTGCGTTACTGATGAGGTTGGTGATGACCTGTTGTATTTGCCCAGTATCTCCCACCGTTGTCACTGGTAAGTTCTCATTAGCGTCTACTATTAGGTTTACATGTGCTTTCTTTGCCAGTGGTTGCATTAGTTCGCACGTTTTTTGAGCAAGCTGGATGAGGTTGATTGACGCATGCTCTGTTCCAGTGCGACGAGCAAAGTCGAGCAGTTGACGGATAATGGCGGTCATCCGTTCGACTTCTTTTTGAATTGCCTGTGCGCTTGAACTGACTTCTTCTGCAGAAAGTTGTCCACTGGAAATTAAGCCTGCCCGTCCCGAAACAACATTCAGTGGAGTACCCAACTCATGGGCTACTCCGGCAGCCAGTGTGCCGACTGTACCCAGTCGATCAATATGTCGGAGCTGTTGCTGTGTTTGTTGCCTCGTTTCTTTTTCTGTTTCAATCGTTGTTCGCTGTTGCTCCAATCGACGGCTCATCTCACTGATTGCGAATGCAAGTTGACCAAATTCGTCGTTAGAAGTAATTGCAGGAGGTTGACCGAATTCTCCCTCGCCAATCTTTTCAACTTGTTTCATTAACTTTCGTAACGGACTGGCAATCAGTTTCAAGCCACCCCAGTAAATCACAAAACCGGAAAGCAGGGTCACTCCGATTAATAACAACACTGAAGCTTGAAAGGAGCGGTGAATATTAGCCTCAGAATCCATTAACGGTGTTGCCACTTCGACTGTTCCGGGGACTTCTCCGGCAAGAGTGAGTGGTACGTAAGTCAATTGCTTCGCGTTGCCGTCGTTATCCGAAATGGAAATGCTCGAAATACTGCGAGTAAGTGTTTCCGTATCTGTGGGGCGAACACCTGGGATCTGTTGAACATCGTCAGGTTTCTCCGGGTCGATCCAACGCATCGCAGGTCCTGAGGTCGTTCGTCGGGCGACTTCAATTGCCTGTTGAATCCGCACCGTACCACCGTCTCGATAAGCTTGTTCAATGGTAGGCTTGAGTGCATTCACCAGATCGACAGCACTCTCTTCATATGATTGTTGAGACCATTCACGCTGCTGCTTAAAAGTTTGCCAAGAGAACAACGCGACAATTCCCAAGACCCCCACCATGAATATTAGAATCAGTTTGGCTGCCAGTTTCATTCATGTCTTTCCTTGTCGGAAATGTTTATTGGATGGGTTGAAATGTCAGCGAATTCTCGTTTCGACAGGCATTATAACAGTTCGAGTACATGATCGGGAACCCAGCCGATATGACCGCGCGTGGTTTGGATCTGCGTCCAAGAACCTCGGTGGGCCAGGGTTTGCACTCGATGGCCTTCAGCGGAATCCAATACGACGACTTCGGCGAATTGTTCTCCGTCTCCCTCATGTAATTGTAAACGTTGTTCAACAATGACTGCATTTCCTTGCTGAGTTGTGTTTTCTGCATGGAAGTGCATCGAAACCAGGGAGACGACTAATAGTAATCCCGGTAGTGTGGCGCATTTCCACAATGATAGCTTATGGCCCATTGTTCGCAAGATCACAAGTCCCCAAAACGTGAGTGATGAAAGTACAATTACTACCATAATAGCCTGTTGACCAACCATATTGATCAAGACCGAGTTTCCATTTTTCAATTTTAACAGCAGGCCCTTGTCAAGACTCGTGAGTTCTTGCGGTGTCGTCTCTATTTGCACTATTGCCTGAGCTGCATTCAGGTTCGCTTGAAACTGCCGATTATCTGGCTGTAACTTCAGTGCACGTTCGTAATTTGCAATCGCGCGACCAAGTTGATCGGATTGCAGGTACGAATTGCCAAGATTGAAGTACAGATCGGCATTCGAGATCCCCGAGTTGACCAGCAACTGATACTTTTTCGCAGCTTGCAGAAATAGATCTTTCGCATCGACCATGTTCGTTTCTGCAAGAGCGAGTCCGTCGCGATACGATTCACTTGCTTCGTTGAAAATGATCTCGCGCTGTGCCTGATTAAGAACCACTTGCGGTGAGGGTACTGGGGCTGTTGCACTGGTATCGTTTGCCATCACGGTTGATGTCATTGATGCCAACCCCAGTCCCAGCAACAATGCAAAAGATTGAGAGACCTTAGCGTGTTTCGACTTCTTAACAGTAGAGCGGGGGGGACGAATATGACGATTGGACTGCGACTTCATGCGGGCGGTAAGTCGATTCACAAGATCGAGTGCCGTTGATTTTTGCAATTCGAAGTCAACATTGGTTCCATAGCCGACGTGGTCGTGGCTGAGCTGTTCGATCAACAATTCTGCATCTGCTGCCAGTTCGTACAACCCTGCAGAACGCATTGCTCCGATAGTAGGAGAAGACTCACTCAAATTCTCAGTTGTAACTGTTGAATCTTTAACAGGAAACAGTTTTTGCATATATCTCAGCAAGGCATTTGCAATCGTTGATTGATCCTCGGCATTTGAGATTTGTGCGATACAGCGATTTTGTGGTGATCGCAGAGAAGGCATACGTTGGGCAAACCAATGACGGTATTTGGCTGTCAAGGTAATGACCCAGACCACAGGCGGCAGAATAACAGCCAACCACCACCAGTTCCATGCAGAATGTGGTTCTTGCGACGTGAGTACACTTGATGACTCAAAATTGATCAATCGTGGCTCAAGTGTATGCATGCTTTCTGTTTTACTTTGTCCTTTCGAGTTTGTGCTTTTTGCTCCCACAATGGTATCCAGTGCGAGTGATTCTGCTTTCTCCACGGTAATCGCAATGGGAGCTGAGTGTACTGTTTCAAACTTTTCGGTTTCCGGATTGAAGAAACTGAATGGAATCGCAGGGATCTCGGTGATACCTGCTTTACGAGGACGAATTGTTGTTGAGAAGACTTTACTATCATCTTTGACGTAGCCTGCCAGGGGCTGATTCGAGACCTTGAATTTTTTTAACTTAGGCAATTCTGACAAAGGTGGAGCCTGTACCAGTTCCATAGGACCAGTGCCGACGATACCAATATTGAGAGTAATCGAATCGCCTGCATGCACATTGACGGGTGATGCTTGGGTAACGATGTTATACTGTCCGACTGCTCCACGATAATCGGAAGGGCGACCTTCCGTTGGTACTGGTAACACTTCGGTGGTATCAACTGTGGCCTCTGCAACGACAGGCCTCGAAGATGTCACTGATAATCGATTGCTGAATGAAGATGACATAAAGCTTCCACCAAACGGACTGTCGTCGAAGAAACTATCGAATGGATCACGGGAGCGGCCAAGGGCTGTGGGATAGTTCACCACGATCTGTAGATCATCGCCAGAAATTTTGCCAGCCTTCGTGGGGTAGACCTTGGCATTAATCTCGTACATGTAATAAGCTCGTTCTTCACCTTCACCGTTATCGTGCAACACCTCTTTTCCGCCAGGACGTTGACGTTTTTTTGTCATTTCTTCAATGCGATTCTGGAAAGAACCCCATGATGTTTGATCGGAGATCATGTTCCACATATCGCCTTCTGAGAGGGTGATTTCCCGTTCTTGATCGCGATATGGCTTGATGTAAATTCGAAGTGCCAAATCGAGTGGTTGTCCGACAAAGACCTTTTCTTTTTTTCCTTCAATCTCTACAAATAACAGATCCCCGGTTTCACTTTTTGTGGCGACCATCTTGATTCCTTCCGTTTTGACTTCTTTCCCATCGACTTTGAACGTGAGCGGGGGAATCTCGAACGTGCCTGCGCGACGTGGTGTGATCAGATAGCGCAGAACCACACTGCGGTTTTCGCTGCGGCGACCGTTGATAATCGTCACTTGTGAACTTTGCGATGGTGCTCCGGCGGAACGAATCTCGATTCCGTCAATTTGGGGTAAAGTGGGCTGTTCGTAATCACTGGCATTGTTGATGGATATCAGTAGCTGAATCGGTGAGCCAACATAGGCCTCGCGAGAAGAGAGACGCATAGATACATCACCAGCGAACGCAGAACTACCTGCGATCCCGACAATGAGTACGGGCAGTATAGATCGAAGATAATGATTTGAATGAAACATGATTCTTCCAGTATTTATAGTTCGAAAATTACCAGTTACGGTCAACGTGAACTTGTCGAGTTCGTTCGAGTTGTTGTTGCTGTAATCGACGCAGCATATTGCGGTCGCGTACTGATTGCAGCAACTTCAGGGCTTCTTCTTTATTCATTAAACCGGGTTTCTCATTTTGAGCTGCGATTCCATATTTGTCTTTTGAATTCTCTTTCAGAGGCTGCTCTTGATCAGAAGTGAGTTCTCCGGAGGGAACTTTTTTATCCTCTGGCTTTCCTTTATCTTCAGCCTCTTTTGGCTCAGTGGGTTGCGGCGACTGCTCAGCTTTCTTTGATTGTTGTGACTGAGGCTGCATTTGTTTGTTCTCAGGATCAGATTTTTCTGAAGGTTTTTGTTCTTCACCAGGTTGTGGTTGTGGCCTTTGAGAGTCCTCTTGAGGTTCTCCCTTTGAACCTTTCTGTTGTTGTTGTTGTTGTTGTTGTTGTTGTTGTTGTTGCTCGGGTTTCGATTTCTGTTCCGAGTTTTGTTCCTTGGATTCCTCAGAGGGTTTTTGATTCTGCTTTGATTGCTGGTCCTGCTTCTGTCGTTGATCAGACTTCTGTTTCTGGTCTTCATTTGGCTTCTGTTGGTCTTTTGACTGCTGCTGTTGATCTTTCTGATCTTTCTGTTGTTCTTTTTGTTGTTCTTGCAAATCCTTGATAAACTGAGCGGCGAGCTCGATATTGGCGCGGGCATCGGCGTTGTTCGGGTTTCCTCGTAATGAGCCACGGTAGTGCTCTATGGCGGTTTTCAATTGTTCAATCGCAGCCTGGTTATCCTTTTCTGCGAGTTGCGTACCATTAGTGTAATGACAATTACCGAGGTTATACCGAGCGCGCGCTGCGATGTTGGTTTCCCCGTCACCTGCGACGGTGGAAAACATCTCTGCCGCCTGTTCCATGTTACCTTGACGGTATAGCGCGACCGCTTCATTATAGTTCAACTCTGTTTGATCGTTCGTAGTTGGCTCAATCTGCTGATACTGCTCTAATGCTTTCTCAAACTTTCCATCTCTTACGAGTTGATTTGCGACGTTAATTTGCTCGGCACTGTTCTGTTGAGAAGGAATGTTCTCTTCAGCAGCGCTGAGTGTCGCTGTCGGCATCAACATCACGAGCAATCCCAGGAGTGCAGCCACAGCGCTTTTGGAAGTAGAACGGTTTTCAGTTGTCGTGTTTTTCTTGGTGGCTGGAATTGCATTCGCGGTTGGTGACTTCTCCCTTCGTCGGGCTGTCGAAAGAAGCACTTCCAGTAACAAGAGCAGAAAGGCTGGGAATGCAAACCACTGAAATCGTGGTGTGTAAGCGCTGATTGTTGCTGTTTCAAACTCGGTTTGTTCGATGTTTGCTACATAGTTGTGATAGACAGCAGCCATATCGACCTGTTTGGTGCCTGCAGGGATGTAAGCACCATTGGTGTCAGTGGCTATCTGGCTGAGGATGGTTCCATTCATTTTTGACCAGACCTGTTCGCCTTGATATTCTACGAATTCCTGACTGCCTTGTTCGGTTTCCGGGATACGTGCTCCTTGATCCATGTCTCCGAGGCCCACGGTAAAGATACGAATGCCATTCTTTGTGAATGCCGCTTTTGCCGCTTCTACTGGTTTGCTCTCCTGGTCTTCACCATCTGTAAAGACGACAATGGCTTTGTGGTCGTTCGTTTTATTAATGAACCCTGCGGTAGCCGCCCGGATCGCGTCGCCGAGTAACGAGCCGCCGCGTCGAACACTGTGAGGGCCGACAGCATCCAGTGTCTGTTTGAAGTCTTCATAGTGATTGGTCAGCGGCACCGATTGCCGTGTCTCACCCGCGAAGACAACCAAACCGACACGGTCTCCGGACATCTCATCGACCATGTCTTTGATCTGTTGTTTCGCCCGGTCCAGTCGATTGGGAGAGACATCTTCTGCAAGCATACTGCGTGACACGTCAAGTAGAAACATCACTTCAATCCCTTTTTGTGGAACTTCACGTTCAGTCTTTCCCCAACGAATGTCGAGCAATGCAATTGCCAGTAAACACAAGCTGCCGACAATCAAAATGGAAGAGAGCCAATGTTTTTGTAACCGAGGCGTTAAGAATAATTTGTCAGTCATGTTCGCTGAGGCAAATTGTCTCGCGGCGCGGTGTTTTGCCACAGCTGCATAGCCAGCGAATAACAGGCTGCCTGCTGCCGCAATGAGCAGAATGATATTAGTCGGATTGCCGAATTGAATGTCCATGATATATTTTCTCTCTTGAGCTTAGTCTGTTTTTCTCTATTCAGTTCAACTCTCTTAACCATGTTTGATCAAGCACAAACCGTGTCAATAACAGCACGAAGGCGATTAACAATAGTGGAGGTACATTGATGAGACCGGCCTGGTACGGCTGGACTGCGAGTTCGCGGTAATCGGTATAGTGTTTGGCTTCAACTTTCGTCTTTTCCAGGGTGTCGATCTCCTTGTAAATATTTTCCAGCGAGTCGGTGTCGGTTGCTCGGAAATATTTTCCATGAGTGAGATCAGCCACTTTCTGAAGTGTTTCTTCGTCTATGTTAACCGGCATCCACTGGACGACTTGTTTGCCGCTGAACGGGTCGGTTACCGGCACAGGTGCTTCTCCTTTGGTTCCTACGCCGATGGTGTATACTTTAATTCCCATGGTCTCTGCGAGTTCCGCTGCCTGAATTGGTTCTACCACACCAGCATTGTTTTCACCGTCGGTGAGCAAGATAATCACTTTACTTTTCACTTTCTCATCACGTCGTGCATCGAGTGCATTCAGCTTTTCTACTGCCAGCGAAATGGCATCGCCAATCGCTGTTCCATCTTCGCTTCGATTCGTGACGATTTTGGTCGTGTTCAATTGTGAGACAAGATGAGCATGGTCCAAAGTCGGCGGTGTGATACCATCGGCATAACCTGCGAATGTGATCAGACCTACGAGATCGTTGAATCGACCATCCAGATCCTCTTTTCCTTCTACAAACTTCCCAGCCACGTTTTTAATGGCAGTAAGGCGATCAACATGTTCGCCGTTGATTTTGAAATCCATGGCCTGCATACTGCCGCTACGGTCGACGACCATTTCGATGGCGATTCCCTCGCTGGTCGTGACTTTTTGCTCACGTCCTTCGCGCGGTCTGGCCAGTCCCAGAATCATAAATAAAATGGCAAGCAGCGTCAGCGCGCGGGGCAACCAGTTGAGTCGTTGCCGTAGTGTCGGTGAAAGGTCTTTTGCCATTTTCAGTGAACTAAATTGAACAGCTGATTTTCTTTTCCTCGCAAACAAACACCACGCCAGGACGGGTAGTGTGAGCAGCAGTAAAAAATACCAGGGTGAGTCAAACATTAGGAAACCTCCGGATTCGCTGTTGCAGGGACTAATGGTTTTGATAACTCAGATATACTTCCACGGACGGTTTGAATCGCGGATTGCAACTCGTCCACACTTAAGTCTAGACCTGCGAACTTTGCTTCGTCTGCGAGTGACAAAACATTGCATAGATCGTCTTGCACCAGCTTGGAACCGATATTCCGATTGGCCAGCATTTGTGACAATTCGTGCGTTGTTTGTTGACCGGCCGGGGTGTCGTGCTGCTGGGCCAGGAAATGCTTCACAATATCTGTCAGCTCAGTGATTTTTTGATCGTTTTCATTGGGATTCTCTTTTACACTTACTGACAGTGCATCAAGTTGTTGCAGCGCCCATTTCTCTGGTGTGATCGAACGGCCTCGTACAGCCAGGACCACAAAAGCAAGGCAAGCCAGTGCGACGACACCGAGACTGGTCATTCCCCAGGTGGTCCATTGTGAGGATTCTTTAACCGGCACCTCCACATCGACAACAGACTGTATGTCGCGAAACTGTCTTGGATCTGCGCGTCCTTCGAGAACGCTGGTGACGTTGACGGGTTGAGCAGCAAGCTTGATGACTTCGATCGGTTTTGCTTGAACATTCTTTGAGCCTGACGAGACGATATTTACGGTCAGCGATGGAATTTCCAGATCGCCAGATTCAATACTTTCCAATGTCAGTGTGCGTTTCCACATTCGGCCCGAATCGACGGGGATATCAAACAAGTCTTGCGAGTCGATGACGTCGAAGGGGCCAAGTTGTTCCGTAACAGCAGGCCATACCAAAGTTTTCTCTGAGGGCGAGGTCAGTTCATAAGTTACTGTGAAGGGCTCCGCAACGCGAACGCTGGTCGTCGACATACTGATCGAGACATCAAAACCCTCTTGTTTGTAGGTTGTTTTGAATGGTTTCGCCTGGGCTAAGCCTCCGATCAAGGAGAAAAATAGTCCTGCCACGATGATTTTGAGTAGCCAAGATGAATAACTGTGTGATGTGCAGCAACTGTCGCTGTCTGAACATCCACGAATGTTGTGAAGGAAGTTCATGTTCGGCTCTCCCGTTTATGAAAATATCGTCGTAGAGGCTCCACTATATCGATACCGGTTTCGATATGAAGTGGCTCTAACCGCAGTCGCCGAAACATCGCATCGCGAGCTTCTGATCGCTCTTGATACAAGCGAGCATATGTTTCGCGATTACTGCGGCTGGAAGTATCAAAAGTGATGATTTCTCCGCTCTCGGCATCTTGCAGTCGTATCAGACCGACATTCGGCATCCTGGCTTCCCGCTGATCTGAAATGACCACAGGGACAATATCATGTTGTCGGCGGGCGATCTTCAATGTGGATTCATAGTTCTCATCCTGGAAATCGCTAATCAGGAACAGGACAGATTTACGGTTCGACACGCGGTTGAGGTGTTCCAATGCCTGTCGAATGTCGGTCCCGGTTCCCATCGGTTCGCAATACAGCATCTCTCGAATCAGACGCAGCACATGCCGCGAACCTTTACGAGTCGGGATGCTTTTTTCGATATGGTCTGTAAAGAGCGTGAGTCCGACCTTGTCATTATTTTTGATGGCAGACATGGCGAGTGTCGCCCCCAATTCGGTCACAACTTCTCGTTTGGTCTGTTGGTTGGTTCCGAAGCTTTGTGAACCACTGAGATCGATCAGCAACATCACCGATAGCTCTCGTTCTTCCCGGAATAACTTCACGTATGGTTCACCACTGCGAGCAGTCACATTCCAGTCAATGGTGCGGACATCGTCGCCGATTTGATACGGACGAACTTCTTCAAATTCAATGCCGCGGCCTTTAAAGGCAGAGTGCCATGTGCCCGCCAGCATTTCATCGACTTTGTGCGAAGTGCGAATCTGCACGCGGCGAATTTTCTGAATCACTTCTCGAGGAATCATGGTTATATCCATTCTTGGATCAGGGCAGGGCGCAGATCATCCTGTGATGGTACTGACCTACGCTCGCTACCGGACATCAAACGTCGTTCTGCTTAAAACTAAGGAGTGGGAATGTGGGCGAGAATCTCACTAACAATCGATTCACTGGCACGATCTTCAGCCTCAGCTTCATAGGTGATCATCACGCGATGACGTAATACATCAAGTGCGATCTCTTTGACATCTTCCGGTTTCACATATCCGCGACCAGCCAGAAAGGCATTCGCCTTGGAGGCCAGTGTCAGGTTGATTGTTGCTCGGGGGGAGCCACCAAACTGAATTAAGCCATCCAGGTTTAACCCATAGGCTGCCGGATTGCGTGTTGCCATGACCAGATCGACGATGTAGTTTTCGACTTTCGAGTCCACATAGATCTCATCAATTAACTTGCGAGCGTGGATGATTTCTGCAGGTGAGGTAACCGCATCGATCTCGTCGTTCGTAGTGGTTTTACTCATGCGACGCAGAATCTGTAGCTCTTCATCCCGGTTCGGATAGTCGACTACCACCTTCAACATGAAGCGATCACTTTGCGCTTCCGGCAGGGGATAAGTACCTTCCTGTTCGACTGGATTCTGAGTCGCCATGATCAAAAACGGTTCTTCGAGTGGAAATGTTTCTCCGCCGATGGTGACCTGTCGTTCCTGCATCGCTTCCAGCAACGCACTTTGCACCTTAGCCGGGGCGCGGTTAATTTCATCAGCGAGGATTAAGTTTGAAAAGATCGGACCTTTCTGAACAACAAACGATTGATCCTGCGGACGATATACTTGTGTGCCAATGAGATCGGCGGGCAGTAAATCAGGAGTAAACTGCAAGCGTTGAAAGTCGGTGTTAATCGCTTTCGCCAAACTTGCCACAGCGGTCGTTTTGGCTAGACCCGGGACTCCTTCAATCAACAGATGCCCGCGTGTCAATAATCCGATCAACATGCGGTGCACTAGTTTCTCTTGACCGACAAGCACTTGATTGACTTGCCCCACAATCCGTCGAAACGGCTCGCTGTGAGTTTCTATTTCCTTGGTCAAAAGCTTAATCTGATTCTTGATTTCTGATTGATTATTGTTAGTTGTGGATGGACTTGTCATGTTCAAACTCCTCAAATCCTAGAAAATGAAAACATGCCAGCTTGTTTGCGGCAATTTAACAAGAAGCATCTTGCATGCCAAACGTTTTGATTTCCTAAACCTGGAAATTATTCTGGATTTGATAATTAATTTCAATATAAGAGCAAAACGCACCTTCTCATTATCGCGACAGCCTGCCCCAGTGGGGCAAATTGCCTCATGATAGACTGTTGTGTCGCGTTCAAATTGAAACTGCTATGTGCAAATCCCAAATCAGAGTTTGCGATTAAAAATGAGATTGAATACATGGAGTAAATACGTATTATTATTGCGAGTGCCAGTTTTCCTTTTTTCTTCAGGCTCATTTTGTAGTAGAACCTCAATATGGCTCCTAAAATTACATAAGAAATGCGGCAGGCATTACATCAGCAACCAGATCGTCCACTCAAAATAGAAGATGATCAATCACAAAATGTTATGCCTTAGTATCACAGGATGTATATTCGACATTGGATTGATGCTGAGTTCCGTCGAGAATTGCAAATTGGCATCGACTAAGCAGACGCTGGTGATGTCGAGGAGTGGTATGTTGATGAAATTCTCAATGAAGCCCATGAGCGTGACGCTACAAAGACTGAGTAATGCTACTTCTAATACGCACTCTTCAGGCACGAGAAGATGTCCTGAGTATTTGGTCTTATATCGCACAGCATGATACGACTACTGCTGATAAACTTGTCCAAAAGATCAACGACCTATTAAAGTAGTTAGCTGCGAATCCTGGAATGGGGACATTACAAGAACAATACCGTGAATGCCTTCTTTGTTTTCCGATTGGTAAATATGTTATTTTCTATGAATAAATAGAAAATGGAATTCAAGTGATTCGAATTCTTCATGGAGCAAGAGGATTGGAAGATTTGTTATAATTTTCTTTGCAGTTATTCAATCGAACTGTAAGTGGTAGAATTGTTGTAGCATGTTCCCACAGAGTTAAAATCAGAAATGGTAATATTATAAAATGTCTGAATGTTGATAATTCAGATTATTTAGTTTTACACGATAGGGCTTTTTATGAGCTTTCTTCTGCAACCTTTGCACTTGTTCTGCCTTATGATCATCGGCTGGGCTAACAAACATCAACAAGAGGTAATCGAATATCTACGAACTGAGAATCAGGTTCTTAAAGAGAAACTTGGCAAGAAACGTATTCTTCTCAATGATGACCAGCGTCGAAGACTCTCCGTTAAAGGTAAAGTTTTAGGGCGAAAGCGACACGAACAGATTGGTACTCTGTTTTCACCAGATACTATTCTTCGTTGGCATAAAAAGTTGGTAACTAAGAAATGGGATTGTTCAAATCGAGGCAAGAGAAAATCAGGTAGACCTAGATTACCTGGTGAGGCTAAGCAACTCGTGATTCGAATCGCAAAAGAAAATTCTTGTTGGGGATATGACCGGATCGCTGACGCTGTTGCAAATGTGGGCTACAAGATCTCTGACGAATCAGTGCGTAAAATTCTCAAAGAGCAGGGTATTGAGCCAGCACCTGATCGGAAAGGCCAGACAACATGGAGTACTTTTCTTAAGGTGCACTGGGAAGTTTTAGCAGCGATCGACTTTACCACCGTGGAAGTCTGGACTAAAGGTGGGCTTGTTACCTTCTATTTGCTGTTCGTAATCGAACTGAAAACTCGCAGAGTTCATTTCGCTGGCTATACAACGAATCCACACGGAGTATGGATGAAACAGATTGCCAGAAACCTGTCAGATGAGGAAGATGGTTTTCTGCCTGAAAAGCGAAAGCTAATCATGGGTCGCGATTCAACTTTTGGTGAATCATTTCGAGAAATCCTGAAACAGTCAGACATTCAGCCGATTGTGCTGCCTCCCCGGTCTCCCAATCTGAATGCTTTTATTGAGCGATTCTTTATGCTCACTCAAAACTGAGTGCCTTGACAGAATAATTTTCTTTGGTGAAAACTCGTTGAGAAATGCAACCAAATAATACATGACTCATTATCACATAGAGAGGAACCATCAGGGACTCAATCATCAAATCATTGAACCGGGAGAGGAAGTTGGCCAAAGTGCTGGTGAGATTGAGTGCCGCGAACGACTCGGCGGTCTGCTGAACTATTACTATCGCAAAGCAGCGTAGTGAGTCTGATCATATCATTCTAATTTTTTGTGATTACAGTACGCACACACCAGAGAAATCCAGCATGAATTCCTTCTATCCTTCCAGCGAAGGATAAGATTCGACCGAGAATGGATGATATCAACTCAGTAGAAAGCCAAATTTTCACAGAACTTATCGCGCGACTGAATAAGTTGGCCATGCGGGTCCAAAAATCGATTTCGTCAATGGAGCACAATATTAAATTTTCAAAGAACTTATCGCGCGGTTGATTAAATTGAACATACGCGGTGCATTCACGAATTTTGTATTCAGATTTCGAATTGTAAGGTTCACAAGTAAAACTATAATCGAAACAACATAAATCGAGACGCGGATCAGTAGCAATGCCCCGAACACTAAGATGAAATTCTTTTCGATAAGATTTCCCACGTACATGGTAACGGCCTCTTGGAATCCGATACCAGCCGGCGTCAGTGATAACATTGTGGCAACATGTTGCGATGACGAAAGCGTTGCCCCTTCTAATAGATTCAAATCAAGTCCCAAACTTGCACAGGCAGCTATAAAGGCTAATGCCTGGCTGGAAAAGCAGAGCATTGCTGTTAGCAGCGCACTTACCAGAAGAGTCTCTTTTGCATGAGGCACCTTCGCAATTCCTTCCAGCGATTCAGCAGAATGGATTCGCTGCCATAAAAAACACACCAAAAACACGATTAGTAAAATCAATAAGAATACAACGAGTATTTGAAGCTGTGTTGGTGAGAGAAAGTCCAAATCTCCTTCCGCATACATACCAATTAAGATCGCTGCTAAACTAAATGTTAGCTGGAATGAAATGAAGGCAATCATCGCAAACCCAACGAAGGCAGCCGACACTCCTTGCCGCATTATCAGATAAGTGACATTAAAGCCACAAGAGGCGAAAGGGATAAAAATAATTGACAGGAGGTTTGATGAGCAAACTAACGAAATGGCTTCTAAACGTCCCAGAACTTTTCCTTCATATAAAGTAATATGCCGCAGGTAGCCTGCGCGTACATAGACAGCAGTTGTGAGTGCGATGAATAGTATTACCAGACAATAGGGTTGAATGATCCTCAGAGTTCTGAGTTCGTTCTCATTTTGCGAAACAAAACGCAAGAACAGTACACCAAATATAAGTAAAGAAGCTATTGCGAGCCCCCACAGCAACGTCTTTTTACGAAACCTCATGGTCTCCTGCTCCCATTGCCGGGGATATCTTATCCGAAGTGATTAATGTACGATTCGCTGTATGTAATCGTGTTCCCACATGCTCATCAAGCAGCCGGTAGACCCACCGGATACCAAGCCAGCCTGCGCATTTTGCTGCAACGGCTGATGTATGAAGAAGTGAGGCGCCTCGCTGATATTCTTCAGAAATGGAATACCCCAGATCCTGCAGCTCACGATGCCCGAACCGCTCCAGTAATTCGACCTGGTGTGGTGAGAGTTCTTTGTTCCAGCGGCCGATTGAATCCGAAAAAATCGGTGCAAGTGCGTTTTGTTTGTAACTCATTTCAAATTCTGGAATCCCTTCCACGTTACCAGTTCCCAGAGGGACCGCTTCTTCGAAAGGGACCCCCAGAAATGAGAGCATTTTTTTAGATTGCTCAACAGGGTGTTCCACGAACTCTTCATACTTGACGACAAAGACCCGCTCTCCCAGTTCTGCAACCATTTTATTGTGGAGTTGACAATAATGGCGCCAGAGTTCGAACCCGATCATCAGATCGCGAGGCATCCAGGGGACCTTTGTCAGACTTAAAGCCACATCCCGCCCGTCTCTGTAGATCAGGATAAACTTCGCTTCAGGAAACGTCTGAATAATACGTCGATAGCGGCGGAGATGCTCAGGCGATTTCTCGCCAAAATACGTCTCCGACTTTCTATCCAGTGATTTCAAATACGCATCACGCAGTTCATGAAACCAATGAGCCGCTTCTACTCCGGGATGAATGCGCCTTTCCGGCGGGTTTACATTGATACGTAAATCTTTATTGATTCGTTTCCAGTGAAGTGTCTGCCCCCGCTTTGACCTGGTGACCAGAGTAAAGTAAGCCGTCTCGGGAGGAATCACGATTGCACTATGACGATTCAAAGCCATTTGCAACATCGTCGTTCCAGAGCGAGGTGCGCCAACAACAAAAAATGGATGATCAACATTCATTTTGCAGCATTTGTTTCTGAAATCAGTGGATTATCGGCATCATAAAGAATGTTCATTGCTAATTCATAAAGGAGCTTATCAGGTAAAACCAATATAGCTCTCTCACAAAGCATATAAACCCAATCGAGGAAAGACATCTGCGTCGCCCAATACTTTCGCTTTACATAAAGTGCCGCTTGCAGTGTGTCCCGAATAAACTGCATTTTCATTTGTGATCCATGAATACGATATCTGAGTAATTTGGATCTGTGATTACTGAAATTGGCGCCTGCCTGATGCAAACGCGACCACAGTTCATAGTCCTCACATGTGCTATATCCGTTGTCGATATAGCCGCCGATTTTTTTAATCCAGCTTTTACGCAACATGACTGAAGGCTGGCACAACGGCACTGTTCTACGCAGAGCACTTTCCACATCCCCATGCAGGGTTGGAAATGAACGTTGTCCGATCACCTGACCGTTCTGATCAATCAACTCAATCTGGCTGCCGAGGACAGTAATATCGGGATGCGCATCCAGAAACCCCACTTGAGACTTTAATCGATCCGGCGCAGCAATATCGTCGGCATCAATCATGGCAATGTATTCGCCTCGCGCCCTGTTGATTCCTAAATTCTTTTGGCTTACCAGAGACGTCCTTTCCGTATTGGTGATGTACACAACCCGATCCAACATTTCTTCAGTCAAAAACGTTCGACCGTCCTTCTCTGAAGGATCTTCCACGATCAGAAATTCAAAATCCTGAAATGACTGATCAAGAATGCTTTGTACTGCCGCTGGGAAATAATGACGGTCTGGATTCACCACGGTCAGCAGAACTGTTACTTTGGGGTTGGTTTGTTGCATGATGCCTCCTTCTTTATCACAACCACAAAAATCTTTGAGACAGGCCATAGAAAGGGAAACCGGCGCAATAACCAGACGCCGAAACGGTAATGAAGTTTTTGACCAAGCCGAGCCGTCGATACATCTTCGGGGACGACGAAGTGAAAGCTGATACAGGATATTCTTCGCAGCATGCGCCTGAGTGAAAAATAGGATGGTGCATAACTAGCATCGCGATAGTCATGTCCCCGGCCACTTAAACGGAGATACCAGTTTGCCAGCGATAGTGGCAAATAACTTAAAAAGGGAAGCCCGTAGTGCACTTCGATGGGCCACCATTTATTAGGCACAACAATATAGGCGATCCCTCCGGGGCACAGTGATCGGACAATGTTTTCGAGAGATGTTGCCTGGTGTTCGATGTGTTCGAGGACATTATCCATCACCACGACATCATAAGTAGAATTCTCATTCATTAATTCAGCGCGGGAATTGCGCACGGTGATGTTATGCACGTCTTGAGTCAATCGATCTGCTTCCTGAAACAGCGGAAACGACGGTTCCAGACCTACGACAGCATTAAAATGCTTTGCATATTCCAATAACGTGTGACCATACCCGCAGCCCACGTCGATCAGAGCCAGTGCAGATGTCTGCTCTGACAGAAGAAACGGTTTACATGCCGAAAGCGCCTGCTCAGCCAGTCCCTGTGCTCGCGTAGCGCGATGCTCCTGCATCGGCCGGTGAAGATCATATCCAGGACGATTCCCCATTGCATTCTGGGATAACTTACTCTCACCTGGCTGTTTCATTGCTTCATTACTGTGTCTTAACATATTCAGACTGTCCCCTGATTGTAACCGTCACCTGTGCATTTTTCTCTTTCGGAGAGTCCTCTTTCTGAGAGTCATCAGTCTCATGAAGTGCGTATACATCATAGTGGTTATTTATCTGCAGTAACTCGAGAGACTTCCCCAGTTCATTCCGTGCCCAGAATCCCGCATTCTTATAACGACCGTACTTGTGAGGATCATGGGGATGCACAAAAATTAAATCAGGCTGAAAGGACTTAAGGGCAGTTAAAAAATCATCGCGCGTGGTGATCAAAGTGGGACGATGAACTCGAAACTGACGCTGCGATCCATAAAACGGGTAAACACGATAGTGCAACACCATAATCCGGTTGATTTTCGGCTTAAGTTCCCGGGTTTCGATCTGAGTAAAAAAACGGACATCGAGAAAATCATCATAGAATTGTGAAAAACCATGGTGCCAACGTGTAGCGTTGTAACTGGAAGCTGATCCCACTATGAGCACGATCAAAATGAATGACCAGTTACGGGCTTTCTTCAGGACGTTCGTTCCTGCCCCAAAATAGTGAAGGCATGCCCAGAGAATTGCTAGGTCGACCAGTAACAGCACACTGATAAAAATGGATTGCGATGCTTCGATCACAAACGCGAGGCAGAATTGAATGATTGAAAGCACAAAAATTGAGAGCCGGGGTATCGATTTCAGCCCCCACAAATAAGAAGAATACGAAGCGTATTTGGTAGTTGGTATCCGGAAAATATCATCGCAGATCAAGCCAAGGCACAATGTGAGTACCCACAGTGGACACTGACCAAAACGCATCACTCTCACCTGGGCGGCAATTCTGGTCGGATCTTTCGGGTCGACCAAAAAAGGAGTCACTGCAAATACCAGCAGACTCCCAACGACTGCGAGAAGCATACACAAATAGTTTAACCGAATTCGGGAAGCTTTCTCCTGCCGTGCTATAATCGTTCCGGCAATCATCCAAGCAAGCAAGAAAGGAATGAGGCACACTGCTAGGACTTGAACATACCCTCCATACATCCAAATGGACTCGATACACTGCGAAAGATGAGTTGGATCCCAGCCTCCCAGTAACGTGCTAGTAAAAGTATTGGGACGTAACTCAGCCAGAGCGTTTGTCTGACTGTTGTACCCCAATGGGTATAATGGTGTTCCCGTTGTCAGATAATTTCGTAAGTACCAATGTCCAGAAATCAAAAAAACACCCAAAAGCAGGGTCAGACCTGCTTGAGTGGCTCGACGAACCCCCTGGCGTATGAACATTGTCGTCACGATCAAGATCGAACTCAACGCCGTGTACCCCAACGCATAGTACTTCACGCCGCAAAGAAGTCCGACTGCGCAGGCAGTGAGCAATGCGTCGGCAAACGAGCAGGTTCGGCTCCATCTAAATCCGAACGCAACAGCAAACGCAAACAGTGCCGCGACCGCGATATCATTCTCACAACTATGCAGTTGCCCAAAAACACAATGCGTCCCAGCAATGGCAAGTACAATACTCACCGTCGTCGTTCTTCGCATGCCAAACTCCTGGCAGGCAGAACAGGTTGCACTTACCAGCAAGATCGGAGGAATGAGTCCCGCAAGGGGAATCCAGAAATCCCCGGAAAACGGGGCAACGATCCACAGACCTAATAATTCGTAATTCCCCGGGTTATACCAGACCGGTGATCCCGGAGCAGACAGCGAGTTGGTTTGCAGCCACTCATTGATCAATGGTAAGTGATACATCAACGTATCCCAGTCGCTGGGAAAATTGATCATGGATTGAGGTAGCACTTCCGAAAGAAAAATCAAAGCCAGCAGCAGTAACAGCAGGTTCCGCACAAATCCTTCTGTCGCTGATGTATGATCAATCACCGATGTGGTAAGGAGATGAGGCTGATTTTTAATTGTTTGACCAAAAACGAAAACAAGAAGCAACACGATTAGGTTGACCGCGATAAGTGTCTGACCGTTGAGGCTGGAAAATGGAGCCAGGACAGCCACGACCAGTGAAATCCAGGCCCACATTAATACAATCGTACTTCCGACACGCCGCCATATTTCATCATGAGGAAACATCCAGCCGGAAAGTTTCCATATGCGTGACAAAAGCAAGACATTGATTGCAGACCATAAACCGCCCACAAAGGCGCCTTGAGCTTCTGGGATCATAAATTAAACCTCACCCGCGTCGCCAAACGTATAAAATACTACCCGCTACCAAAGGTATTGAAACAATTAACGCGCCCCACCATGCATTCCATGCATACGCTCCACCTTGAGGTTTGGTAGAACCAAACCCCAAACGGTCAGCATTCACATCTAACTTCTTGAAAACACTTTGGCTGGCAGTCGATTTTCCCGTATCGACTACGAACCTAATTCCAGTGGTTTGATCGGCACTGAACTTGGTTGTGTGAATTTCTTCAAATTCGACGCCGTCTGAACTCACTTCAAATTTTAAAGAATTACCTTTTCTGACAAGCCGCAGCCAACCCGTTGTCTGCACAACATCCAATCGTTTTCGAATGTTGGATGGTGGTTTCTTTGGATTCCGCCTGATACTTGCCAAATACACTGTGCCGGCAGATTCTGGCAAAAGATACTGGCCCAAAAGGAACTTTTGACGCTCCCCCTTGACATCAACTGCCACTTGCAATGAAACCCCGGTACCGTACCCCTCGGTGGGTGGGCAAAGACTCTCATTGATTTCGAAGTGGCCGGTGATCTCAAAATCTCCGGCCACCCAGAACTGACTCGCTGTCCCTGCCCACAACTTTGGAATTTTAGGCTTCTTCCTTATGACTAGGCCCGATTTAGTAAACTTCATTGCTGGAGTGTTACCAATGAGCTTCATCACACCAAGAGTGGCATCCTTACGATGAAACTCGACTGTGAGTCCCTCACCGTAAGCAGAGTGAATTCCATGATGAAATAAAGTGATTAACGCAAGAATCGTTAAACGTAATAAGCTGAAATTATTTCTCAACAGAGCCATATCCAATAACATTCGTATTTAAGAATCCAAGACTGTAAATATTACGGTAGTTGAACCACTTCCTGCCCCTGAATCGTGGCCAAGGCTCGATAGATCGAGAGATTCACATTTTCGTTTATGAATCTCACACTGCCATCCGCCATCGAAAAATTGCCACCTCCGGGATGTCGGCTGGAAAATCCATAACAGTGAAACCAGTCCAGTGCATTTTCTTCACGAGTCTTACTTGGTGGTTTATAATTCAAGGGAATCGCAGATGTGGCTGTGACAGTATTATTGGAGAACCACCATGACCACTTCGTCCAGCCCGCCACACATTCGCCGACTGCAAAGGTATTACTGGTTCCATCGGTGAGATCTTTTAAACGCGTAACAACAGGAGCTTTTCTTGACTCACAAATAAAACCATTGCCTTCGCTCAATCCATCAGTACTTCCTGCAAATCTTCCATTGGGTTCACTTCGTGCAAAAAGTCCCCAGCCCCAATTACTCCCTGCACTCGCTTTATAATTTGTGATGCCCAATACCCAGTCCTGTGGAACATCAGCGCGTTCATCCAGACTGCCCGGATGCGTATCGGTCGGGCAGTTAAAAAGGGAAATGGGCATCGCTGCGATATGTCGCATCCCCACGATCGAAGAACCCGGATCAATCTTTTCGTGAAGCGCAGACTGCTCAATAAACGGAAGTAAACACTGCATCCAGCTTTTCACACGGGCACTTGGACCAAACCCATGTGTAAAACTGGTATTTAGTGGCGCCGTTTGATGGACGTTGTGATAATTCAGAATTGCCAGGGTAATCTGTTTCAGATTGGACCGACAATGTGCTCGCCTAGCTGCCTCCCGGGCCTGCTGAATAGCCGGAAGTAATAGAGAAATCAGAATCCCGATGATGGCGAGCACCACCATCAACTCGACCAAAGTTAAACCATGGCGTGAAACAGATCTTCGGTTCAACATCGGGCACGACCTCTCTTAAATTGTTAGAGATTTACAACCGACTACTCCCAGTATATCACGTGTTATCATGGACACACTTGTCGCGAGTATACAGTAACTTTATGAATATTCAATCATTAATTTAGATTTTCATTTGTTTACCTTTATTTTGTGAACATATCTTGACGTTCAGTTTTTTAACAGTACTATGGTGGGTTGTAACTAGACGGACAACAACCTTTAGTACATGGGAAGAATACTTATTCGATTAGTCATTCACTAATCTACAATAACGAATACAAGAGAACATGTGTCCTGACTCTGCATCTTGTCCGTCTATATCTCGTTTCTGTACATTATTTTTGCGAAGGAGAATGAGATGACGCGTATCTTTTCAGTTGCCTTACTGGGTATGGCTATTTGTTTCCCAGCGTCTGTAGCGTCTGTGTCCGGGGGAGCGACTAAAGATTGTGACGGTAAGTCAACAACTTTGGTCTGCGAAGAAGCAAATGGTACAATGTGTAACGATATTGGTAACTCATATAAATCAACGAATGATAACCCGGGAGTCATAGCAACATCAGCAGCGTGGTCCTGCAAGACAGAAAATAACAACAATGATTGCAGTGGAGATGCCAAAAAAACGTCCAACAGATGCAACACTCCCTAGTGATTAGGCTCCTGAATGCAGCCTGACGACATGTTGGCAGCCGGTAAACAGGGGGTGTGGCGGGGATTTCTTTAGCCCGCCCCCTGTAGTTCGACAACATCTATGACCACTATTTTTTCTAATAGCGCCTTTACTTGACGCTTTTCAGGAGTTGAAATGAAAGGTAAGGAGTTCCTTCTTCGAATCCTTATCTACCCTTTCTAAATGACATCGTTCCATCTCATCTCTCGATTGCGTCTTTTTTCTGAACTCAACAGTATACTGTGATTTATACAAGTCAGAGGATAAGGAGAGAGATGTGATAGTGCTTGCCCGTCTTGTCCTGATCATAATATTCCTCACACTCTTTCTGTCAATTAATGCGAGGGGTGAATCATTCGGCCCTTATTTGATTGATGGCACCGTGACTTATCTGGGAGGTACTGATGCGGATCGGGTGTCTGGAGAGACCAGCAGTTTTCTCGTCGCCATCACAAGTTCTCGGGGCCTTGCCTCCTGGGGCTACACGGGAGACGAGTGGCCTGTCGAAATGTGTCGTTATATTGACGAGGACTTACAACGGCCTATATTGTTTCGCTTTCATTCCCTGCGTGACAACGTGGGTTCGATTCTCGAGTCCCGCAAACGATCACTGGAATTTGCTGTATTGCAGGAAGAAAATAAGGAACCAGAGAAAAACCAGAAGAACCGCTTCAATAATCTTGAGGTAGCCTCTTTTTCTGCTTACCCTTTCGCTCTGTTTTTGAGCTCCAGCTACCTTGGGATTACTCAGGATGAAATTGTCAATCTGGTTATGAAACCGGGGTTAAAGGCGTCAGTGAAAACTCAATACGGAGAGTTAACTGTAATCGAATCCCAGGAAGGGCTCCTTGAATCGATTCAATTTACTCAAGAAGCTGATGATCTCCTGACCGCTCGCTTAGAGACACTCACTGTTAGTACGGCACATTCTGTGTTCTCCGATCAAAAAATGAAACGAATTCATTATGCGTGCCAGTTTTCTCCACCTCTCACAATACCTTTGTCAAACTGCTGGACAGCCACATGCCTGCTCGAAAAAGAGGGGGCTGCGGGGGGAAAATATCGAGTGGAGAACCGCGTTGCGGTCAAGCATTGTCGTTTTGATTTACAGAGCATCAATCAGGAAATTGACCAAATCCTCAACTACGTTCCGGAAGGGGAGGAGGTGCAGTCAAAAAATCCCATCGAATATATCTGGTCTGGTCGCAACATTGTGAAGCGGGTTGATAAGCCTGGCTTAGCCTTGGCACGTAGTGTACGGTTTCAAAATCAGGCGAAATCATGGCTCCTGTTTCGTATTCTCCTGGCGATTGGAATCATCGGATTGCTGTCCCTGGGGGGGTATTTTATCTATAAGCAAAACAGGGGGTAACAGGTTTGTTCATACAATCACTTTTCATCCTGTCTAGCCTCTCGCTCGCTACCAACGATCTCCCGCAGGATGATTTTTCGGTTCGGGAGACACCACGCGAAGCCTCAAGCCATTATTGTGGCCTACACTGTGCCTACGCCGCCGCGCAGGCGCTGAATACCCCTTATCAATTCAAGGATAGCATTGATAATCGTTTTCTGACGGGGAAATATGGTAGCAGTGTAAGGGACCTTAAAAACTTGCTGGAAACGGTCGGACTTGTAGGAAACATCAACGGTTTCTTAACCACCGATCACCTGAAACTGTCTGACTCTCCCGTAATCCTCCATGTCCGTCCGCTATCACAGCAGTCCAAGTACACACACTGGATTCTTTTTCTGGGGTTTGATGACCAGGGCATGGTGAATATCTATGACCCACCTCGAGAATACGGACAAATCACGCTGGCGGAATTACTCTCGATATGGGATGGCCTGGGAATTGTTGTAACGAAGGAAAAGCGTTCGCAGCTGACAGCACTCCCCACTTCTTTCTTTTTCATTCTGCTAATCGCAGGGATTGCTGCAGCAATTTGGACCGGGGCACACTGGCTCAGTGGCTGGAAATTGATTTTCATAGTCGCTTCAGGTGCAAGTCTTATTGTGCATTTTGCAACCCCCACCGGCTTCTTTAATGCGCCCGCTGCACTAAAAAATGTACAAGCGGCCTATTTTGCAGAAGAGATCCCGGAATTGGAATATGCGGATGTGAAAGACTTACTCAAATCAAATGAATGCCAAATGATTGATGCTCGCATGAGTGGTGCTTATCAGCGGTTCCATCTCCCCGGGGCTCAGAATATTCCTGTCAATGCGGGCTATTTAAAACTGATGCGGGAAATTAATTCACTCAACACGGATCGTCCGGTGGTCGTTTATTGTCAAAGCGATCAGTGCCAATGGGCCAAGAAAGTCGCACAGCAAATTGCCGTACACAGTAAAAATGACATCGTAATTTATCGAGGGGGAGTCAACGATTGGAAATCAAACAAGAAAGATGAAAAAAAATGAAGGCCCCATTACCAAAAAAATACCTCGTTTGGGCGATTGCAGTTGTACTTGGGGTAACACTGATTCGATCTTCACTATTTCACGTAGAAAATAATTATGCGTTCCTTTTATCAATCTACTCCTATCAGATCGTAGATTCAAAAACAGGGATGTTCATTGCCGGTTTTGTACCCTACCTGCAATTAACCATCGGTCTCATTTTATTGTTATTCCCTCGTCTCTGGCTGGCGGCTTTCCAATTTGCAACGATATTATTCCTGGGATATACAACACTCCAAATCATCACTTATTTCAGAGGACTTGATATTTCCTGTGGTTGTTTCTCTCCAACCGCTGCAAGTCCAATCGGCCTTGCATCGATTGGACTTGCAGCGGCTTGCGCTCTAGCTGGACTGGTCGGATGCATACTTTCCAATTCGTCGATCTCTTCTTTTAGCGATAGCAATAAGGCTCTGGAATGAGTTTCTGCCCCCCCGGTTCCGAAGACCGTAGTAGCTTTAACCATGCTTTGCTTATGCTTCACAAAGGCCTGTTTATCAGGGCCATTTACTTCAACCACGCTTTAACAATGCTTTGCTTTTGCTTTGATAACACGTATTAGTGGGGGGATAAGTGGGGGGAATTCTCAAGTGGGCAGACTAAAGGTTCGAAGTTCGAAGGCTTCTCCAAAGTTCTGACTAGGTAATCTAGTCATTAACAGAGGAAATTTGCATGAATCGCATGGTGAAATCATTTGATCAGAAAGCGGCTTGGAGTGATTAGCGATATACCCTTAGTTCTTTTCTCAATTATGTGGTTGGTTGAGTAGATGCATTCTTTATAACGTTAATGGATAGTGAATTATGGCTTGAAATGGTTTTAGACGATTGGAACTTATAATTATTAGATTTGTAAAACGGCCTTTATGCTCAGGCGCATCTTGAATTTCAGGGAAATTTAACTTTTGAAATTCATCATCAAACATTTACTGAGAAATAGATAGCAAAATAAAAAATGTCATTCTTCTATATACTAGCTAACTTAAATATTACCAATGATTTCGTACTAATCTAGCAATTACGTGCCTTATACTCTATTCCTCACTTCACAGGTGAAGTAGCTGAATCGTATCTAGTCATCGTTTGGGGATAGATGATGATTTCAGAATTCTTTGAGTAAATTTACTTGAATATTATTTCTTGTTCAATATCCTGGGTAAAAGGGGGACTCTAGCAGGCCAGTCTCGTTTAGCTTCTTTAGGGGAACAACGAAGAATTTCCATTAAACGGGAGGGCTGCGTGCAATACTACGTCCAAAACAAGCTGGAAGTACCGCCAAGAATCTATCCGGCTATACTTCTACTGCTTGAAGCATTTCAATATTCTGAACAGACCGACGCTGACTGTTGGGAATTTGCCGTCGAACTCGACGACTTGACTGGACTAGCATTAACTCGTAATGATTTCCGATGGCTTGTTAAGCAGGGCTTGGTCGAACACAGACGAGAAGTCACACTTGAAGGTGATGATGGGCGTGCATTCCGAGTCACAGGTGATCTGACGTTTTCAGATCGCACTTGCTTTATTCTCACGGAGGAAGGAGTTTCAATCGCGCGTGAACTCTATCAGGTCATGGCGTCTAATAACTCAGTTTCCTATTCTTCTACTAACGATTCAGGGAGTGGAAGTAAAACCGAAGACGTTCACATGTTAGCAAGAAATGGCGTACTTCGAAAATCTATGCAGTGCTTACCAAAATGGGATGCTGAGCGGCGGTTGCTTAGCGTCAATGGAATAATTGTCAAGCACTTTAAGTGGACCGCGATGAACCAGGAGGCCATCCTTACTACTTTCGAGGAAGAGGGGTGGCCTGCACGAATTTATGATCCACTACCACCAAAGCTAGAGCAGGACACGAAACGACGATTGAGTGACACAATCAAGTGTCTGAACCGCAAGCAGAAGAATAGGTTAATTCACTTCCGCGGTGATGGTACTGGGGAAGCGGTTACGTGGGAATTCGTCGGACAGAATGGTTAGGGCGGCCAGCTATCAGGCTGATTGCGAGTCCGTTATAAACGAGTGCAGAGCTGATATTTGCTTTGAGGGCAGGTGGAAAGCGTACAATGTCGGGTTTAGCCAGCACGTTCTGCTATTTCACATTTCCTAGGGAAGTGAATGGGAACGCTTGGCTTCCTGTTGCATTCCTAAATAGCTAACGCAGCAAAGGTTTTTGGACTTTGGTATGTGACGAATGGCTATACCCAGATGAACTGCCCATCCATTAGTGGACTATTCCGTTGAGAAAAGGAGTCAGAAGCCTAGGAGTCCATGCGAATTCTTCTATTTCGTTCACAGAGTCTTCCCAGTCATGCTGTTTCTATTCCTAAGTGATTCCGTATCTCTATTTTCTCGGCCTCTTATCATGATGTCTGAATTCTTTAACTCATGTTATTTTATTAAACCGACCTATAAATAGCATTATTAAAGTATGTAATTACACATTCTTGTGCCAGAACCCCAGCCAGCCTAAAAGAGACAAAATATGCTTAACCGGATGGTGGAAGATGATTCGTCGAAAGATCTTTGGAGCATTGAGACTGATTCAGGTAAAGCAGTTGCCTACATGCTGAATGCGATTTGTAACGATATTCGTGAGTTAGAAATCAACTGCATCACTCGTTCTCGCGTCGACGATAATGAGTTTGCTGAGATTAGCTACGGGGATGTTTCCGATTGGGGCGAACCGCATTGTGTTCTATGGAGCAACGACCAAAAGTCCTTAGAGGGATTTGGAAATCGGCTCAACATGAAGCCGATAGGCACAGGACGAGAAAGAAAGCTCATTTGCTCTACCTTTATCATACCTGTAGCTAGTGGTGGTGATGCTCAGGTTTACATGGACAACCCTAGGTTAGTGGAGGTGTTTGGTAGCACAGACTCTAATTTCACCGTTCTTCAGGTTGAAATGGAGGGTGATTAGTTAGGTTCGTAACGTAATTCATAACCCAAATCTTAAGGACTTTCTCGACACGTTTCAAGATCTGAACCTACGCAAGTGTAAGAATGGCTAACAATCTCATGCAGAATCAGAACGCAGAAGCAAAAACACCTGTGCTTGGAGTATGCGCACCGGGAGGCTTGCATTTTGCTGTGATTGATTGGCTGAATGTGATTTTGTGCGACGCCATTAAACGTTGTCCGGATGATGACGGCGACATTAAGGGAGTCGCTCTGACGAAACAAACCATTTTGAGTTCGTTTTCCATTTCAAACCAGTCCCATAACAACCATTCAAAGGTGGATAAGGTCTTAGAAAAAGCGGATAAGATATTGGAGTGTTCGTTTACTAACTCCGATCAGAGTTGTGAGCCTCTCGCAGCCGTCATTCGCGCATTTAGTCTTGAGTTCTTTGAGTTTAAGTTTTTTGTTCTTGCATTAGCTCCCGAGCTTGATGACCGTTTCCAACGAAGTATGGGGTATTTGCTCGATGATATGAATCAGAGGGTTGGCACCATTGCTTTGTATTGTGATTTGTTGGGCTTTGATGCAGAAAATCGTGTTTCGATATCGAAGAGTGTACTTTGGCAAGAATTGGTTTTTGAGAACTCGCTGGTTTCTGCTGATGAACCTTTGCGAATCGATCCGTATTTTGCCCGTTGGTTGCTGGGTGATCAAAAGGCATTAGCAGCAGATACTCGTATATGCGGTATGATTCGAACATATCCCTGGCCGGGGAGAAAGGTACTTGAACAATATTGGAGCAAATCGGTAAAGAAGTATGTTTGTGAAAGCCTGTTGAGAAAATGCTGGGTAGTACTTACCGGTGATCATTTTGACGCGTGGCGGTCACTTTTGGAATTTGGTTCATCCGAACTGTGTTTTGAATGGATTCGCATCGAGCCGAAGCGGTTTGATAATGTTGACGCCGGTGATGTTGAGCATTGTGCGCGACTTATCGGAAGAATGTCTCGATTCACGGGTATTCCGGTCGTCGTTGACATCGCAATGGAAGAAGCATTGGGAATTGACGACCGTCTGGTTGAATTCATGATTACTTTGAGCCGCACCAAATGCACCGCAGTTGTGATTTGTCGCGAATTCACCTCCCTCGCCGGCCCACTCAACTCTGTAAAACTCTGCTTCTTTCATGCTCCTCCATTGTCACGGTCGAATTGCATTGGTTTGGTCCGTTGCGCCGCTCAGATGGCTGATGCCGAACTCACCAACGAGGAGGCAGAGAGCATCTTCGGTCGCTATGCGCTCACTATAAGCAAACTCGAAGAAGCCATGCGACTTGCTCAAAGTCGCCCCGTGGCGTTTAAGATCAATCAAGAATATATTCAGCGGTTTAAATCGGCATGTCAGGACGTTGCGGTCGAAGGTTTGTCGCGTCTTTCTGAACGAATTGAACCATGCTTTCATTTGGACGATGTCGTTCTACCTGAAGACAGGAAGAGTCAGCTCAGAGAAATCGTCAACCACGTTGAACTGACTTCGAAAGTTCTCGATGAATGGCGTTTTCGTGATCAACTTCCTTATGGCCGTGGTGTAACTGCTTTGTTGTTCGGTCCCAGTGGAACAGGTAAAACGATGGCCGCACAGGGCATCGCCAACGAACTTGGAGTTCAGCTTCTACGTGTCGATCTCTCACGAATTGTAAGCAAGTATATTGGTGATACAGAAAAGAATATTGATCGGATATTCAGCGATGCTGAGCGTTCAGGATCCGCACTTCTATTTGACGAAGCCGAGGCGTTACTTGGGAAACGAAGTGAAGTTAAAGACGCACACGATCGGTATGCGAATATCGAGGTCGCTTATGTTTTGCAGCGCATGGAAGAATATGACGGACTCGCAATTCTCACAACAAACTTGAGACAGAATCTGGACTCGGCATTCCTGCGTCGCCTTCGATTTATCATAGATTTTCCGCGTCCCGATGCTGCAGCGCGTGAGCAAATTTGGAAGCTCTGTTTGCCATCTAAGGCACACGCTCTAGAAGCGGCTGATTTTCGCCAGCTTTCCCGCAAGATTGATTTGACCGGGGGGCATATTCGTCAAATTACGATTCGCGCCGCTTTTAGCGCCGCTGCTGAAAACAGGTTGATTCACTTGTCACACATTGCTGATGCAGCCAAGGCGGAATTTGCCAAGTTAGGTCTACCTCCTGTGGAACTCAATTTAGACAGGAGAGCAGCATGAAACACGACGCAATTAACCTCGTCACTATAGCGCTGCGCAAGCGGTTGGATGCAGCCTTATTGGCCAACGACATTCCGGGCAACGTTTTTGTCGGTCCAGTGACTGACCCGAATTCAAGTTCGGCGCCGCTGACATTATTTCTCTATCGACTGGCGCCGAACGCAAGCCTGCGTAACTCTGAACGTCGTGTGCCTTCGGACACACCAACACGCGTGGATGTGTTCAGGACATCTTTGTCACTTGACCTCTACTACATGATCACTGCGGGGTCCGCGACGAGCTCAACTCCTCTTACATCTCTGGGAATCGTTATTCAGGCACTGCAAGCCGATCCTGAACTTAAAGGCGAAGCCGTTAATCATGAGTTGGTGCGTACAACTCTTGACCCACTTTCTACAGAGGAGATTTCTCGTCTGTGGGCGTTATTCCCCAACGTCGATTATCGAACCACGATTGCTTATCTCGCGTCACCTGTTTGGATTGATCCCGCACAACCTGAAACGAATGGTACTCCAGTGATTGATGGCGAATTTCGGTCCGGGACCAAAGTAACGGAGGTCTTGCGATGAATCGATTACAAATGAAGCTTGATGTCGTGTTTCATCATGATGTGCTATTTGGTGTTGAACTACTTGATCCCGTAACGCTCAAGCAAGTGTATCGAGGTTTTAAAATTGCTGCTATCGGTCTTAAATCTGAACCATTTTTGACACAAAGTGGGATTTTCGTTTGGCACGCTGAGAACGATGAGAATCTTCAAAAAATCACGATTGATCCGGGGCACCGTCCATTTACGCCAATTGAACTGTCAGCGGCTGAGATGCAAGGGCTTCCTCCAGCGAGGCCGCTGAAGTCTGTTGTACTTTCACCAACGGTCAATTATCCGTTTTCTGACGGAGTTACGGGTTTAGTCGGAACTGTCATCAGAGCTAGAACCGATCGCGAGCCCATCACCGATGCTGTAATTCTTCTGCAATGGAAAGATGAAGAACACGGCTGGTTTGGGGCATCCACTGAATCACATTCGAATGCGAATGGTGATTTCGTGGCCGTGCTACGGTTAACGCCGACGCAATCACCGCAACTGTTCGAAGGTTTGATGATTGTTCGTCTGCAGGTGAACTGGAAATCTGAACAACGCCACTCTGAAAAATTCACTGTTTCACTCGGTAAGGTAACTCGACCAACATCCATGAACGATCAAACTTTTATATGGGACGAATTGAACTCATGAGCCTCAATCGCAGGAGAACCGCAAAATGACCCACGATATGAATAATACTGCAGATACAAATTCGATGGACAAATGTGATAATTCACATGAAAAAGCATGTGCATTGGATGAGACTGAGGCGCCCAAGTTGTGGCGAGAGAAATTCAAAGTTGATTTCAAAAGGACTAAAGGTTGCAACGATGTAAAGACGCCTCTCGAACGTGAGAAGTGCCTTGTTGATGCAATAGCTAAAGAAGTAGAGACCATCAACAAGGCTAAAAGCGCTGAAAAAGCGAAGAAGGAACTTGAGGCAATTCAGAAGTCTGCTGAGACCGCGATTAAAGATTACACCACGGAAGCTCACAAGTCTTTTATTCTGTTGTGGGAGGAGCAGGATAAGGATATCCAAAAATTGCTTAATAAAGTTGAATGTATTCCAAATTGGAAATGTATCATCGAGTGTTACATCTGTCCCTTGCTTAACGAATTGTATTTTGTTGCGCAAGAACTGAATGGTGATCCATTGAACTACTGTCATTGTTGTGAGCGCAAGAACGTGTCAGACACGTGTTCTGAAGAAAAGACCAAATGTGAGCAATATCAATCTTACCTCAATGATGATCCAAATTATCGGCAGTTTTCCAAGGAACTTGCAAAGAACCATTATGACCTTTTGCATTGGCTTGAGCGCGATTTAGCTCAGAAGAATCGAACGTATGAACTTGTTTCTAATGTCTTGCAGGCGTGGATGAATCCAAATAAAAGTCTCAAGGATTTATTACAAGCGAATTCAGAGTTGATTAAAAAGTGTAATGATGAATGGTGCTCGCGCACGACACACATTGTTTATGACATCTTCGTGCAATTACTACCGTTACATTTTGCCATTCGTCCAAGAGACAAGAACAACAAAAAGTGGCCTGATGGTAAGAAACCCACCGTTATTCAAAAGGAATTTTACGATTTATATGCGCATTTGTGTTGCGACGAGGGGCAGCCAATTGATTGTTGCAATGTGAATGTAGGAGAGCCGAGCATTCGTGATCGACTCATCGGAACTCAACCATATATTGTTGATCCGAGCGAGTATTACGAACTTATTTGCTGTTTGACTAAACACCGTTACCTTAAAGCTCAGGAAGCGATGGCGAAAGCACAGGCAGCATTGGATGCCCAAAAAAAGCGAATCGAGGATTTGAATAAGTTCATTTCCAAGGATGCAGGAACGCTCGCCAAAATCGCGTACGATCTTATCCCCTTAGAAGTAGGCCCATGCGATTGTAGCAATGCCTTGAAGACTGCTGAGGTAGCACTGAAGACAAGTATCTACGCTGATGAATTGGCAAAAAAGGTAGAACCAATCGCTAATGAGGTTGATTGTATTGCGAACAATGCAATTGAGACCGCTGATGAAGCACTTGGTCATTGTCCCAGTGATAAAGCCAAGCAACTGGCCGGTGAGGCCAAACAAGTTGCAAATTGTGCCAAGACGAAAGCTGATGACGCAAGAAATACAGCTGCAGACGCTATTAGAGAAGCTTGCGACGCTATGGGGGCTGCCAAGGATGCCAAGGAATTGGCTGAAAAGTGTGAGGACGTAGACGAAGCCTATGAGAAAGCGGAAAAAGCAAAGAGTTCTGCAAATGAAGTCAAGAATAAGGCGGAACTGGCCAAAAAATGTGCGGAAGAGGCCATGAAGCATGCAAACATCGCCAAAAAGAGAGCTGACGAAGCCCTGGAACTAACTAGATCATCAAAACAACAGTATGGAGATTGAATCGATTAACCCAACGCCGATTAAGAATCCAAGAATTATCAACTATTACTAAAGAAGGATAATTACCATGCCCGAATATTTGCATCCCGGTGTTTACATAGAAGAGGTGGAACGCGGCCCACGGCCCGTTGAAGGTGTCCCGACAAGCACAGCGGCGATACTCGGAGAGACCGAACGTGGCTCGATTACACCGCGTCTCGTGACCAGTTATAAAGAGTATCAGCGTTGGTTCGGGCGAGTTTTTGGAGCTGACAAGTATGTGCCCTATGCTACTAATGGATTCTTTGAGAATGGAGGCAAACGTGCTTATATCTGTCGAATCGTTGGTCAGGCAGCAACTACAGCAGAGGAAAACTTTGGTGACTTTAATGTTAGAGCGGCAGGACCTGGTGAATGGGGAAATCGTGTCACAATCAAAATATCGGATGGTTCAACAAAGGATTCGAATAACGAGAGTATTGGATTTCGTTTGCGCGTAGCTTACTGGGATGGAAGCGAACCCGCTCCAGCAATTGATCCATTTGACTCGGAGCAGCTCGCTACTACTGATAGAAAAATTACCCATATAGAAGATTTTGACGATCTTGTCACCGATGAGACCTCACCCGACTTCTATGGCAAACGCTTTCCTCTTATCGATGATGACATTAGTGATAAAAACCAGGGGCCAGAGAGTTCGGCGCTTGCAATGCTTGTTCGTTTATCAGGAGTCTCTGCCATCGCGCGACCTGAGAATGGAGTGAAGAATTTGACGAACGGTGCAGACGATGCTACTCCTGTCGCGAACGATGACTTTAAAGGGTTGCCCGCTGGAGAACGAAGAATTGATCAGGGGCTTTCAGCACTTGAGCTTGATCCTTACCGAGATGTTGCTCTGGTTTATGCACCACAAGTCGATCCAGACACTTCGAAGGCCATCATT
This sequence comes from Gimesia aquarii, assembly GCF_007748195.1. Classification (NCBI taxonomy): domain Bacteria; kingdom Pseudomonadati; phylum Planctomycetota; class Planctomycetia; order Planctomycetales; family Planctomycetaceae; genus Gimesia; species Gimesia aquarii. The sequence goes on along the minus strand of NZ_CP037920.1, from coordinate 5,058,866 downwards.
TCACACTGCGAAAAAATGAAGTTTCGCTTTGCAGTCGTTGACGCTCCAAAGGGACAAAACAGTGCTTCTGATCTCAATCCACGAAATTCGGTGACCGACACGACTTATGCTGCGTTTTACTACCCTTGGCTGGTTACATCAGATCCACAAACTGGAGTACGAAAATTGACACCACCCGGAGGTCACGTGCTTGGAGTTTATGCGAGATCCGATACAGAGCGAGGTGTTTTTAAGGCACCCGCTAATGAGATTGTAAGAGGGGCGCTTTCAGTTGAGTTTGATATTAATGATGAACTTCAAGATGTACTCAACCCAAAGGGAGTCAATGTCATTCGAAGTTTACCTGGTCGTGGTATCCGAGTTTGGGGTGCCCGCACGTTGTCTTCAAATGCGTTATGGAAATACGTCAGTGTGCGCCGTCTATTTATCTTTCTGGAACGATCTATCTACGAAAATACGCAGTGGGTTGTATTCGAACCAAACGACCAAACATTATGGTCTCGAGTGACGGACACAATCCGATTATTTCTGCGAACTCAGTGGCGATTAGGTGCGCTTTATGGGGCGACGGAAGAGGAAGCTTTTTTCATCACGTGTGACGAAACAACAATGTCACAAGACGACATTCTCAATGGAAGGCTCATCTGCGAAATTGGTATCGCACCCGTTCGACCTGCTGAATTTGTCATCTTCCGTATTTTCCAACACACCAACGAATCACAGCAATAGGAAACTCTTATGGACCGCAATGATCCACTCCGGAATTTTCGTTACAAACTAGAAATTGATGGCATCAATCAGGCCGGTTTTAGTGAAGTCAACATCGCGGAAACAACGATTGATGTTGTTGACTACCGTGAGGGCGACGATGCGCCTTTCCCACAAAAGCTAAGTGGGCTGACAAAGTACGGCAACATTACTTTGAAGTGGGGGCTTACCTACGGTGCTGAAGCATTAGAGCTATTTAATTGGCATAAGCAGATTGCTGCCGGACAGATTCGAACACAACGCAAGAAGGTGGTGATTGTTGTTCAAGATGAAGCTGGTACAGATCGTGCAAGATTCGTGGTCACCGAGGCTTGGCCGGTGAAGTATGATCCTGGCGATCTCAATGCCAATGGAAACGAAGTTATGATTGAATTACTCGAACTGGCAAACGAAGGCATCGAGCGAGTTGCTTAACTGTTAACAATTTTTATTTGAGGTACATCGATGACAACACAACAAAGGTTTCAAACCGAAATCGAATTCACACTTCCTAAAGGTTTCGTCGACGATGCAGGAGAATTGCATCGCAATGGTGTGATGCGCCTTGCGACAGCAGCTGACGAGATTCTTCCCTTACGGGATCCGCGTGTACAACAGAACGAAGCGTATTTCGCAGTGATCGTACTTTCGCGCGTGATTGTTCAATTGGGATCTTTGGTAGATATTCATCCTGGAGTGATCGAGGGTTTATATGCATCTGATTTATCATTTCTCCAAAATCTATATGAGCGATTTAATTCAAACGAACCGATGGACTCTTCGACTACGGAACAGAAGAGTTACTCAGAGCCCAAAGAAAATAGAATGGCCAATTTACTGGGGGAAGCATAAAGGCCTATCCTATAAAGCAATTGTACGAGGAGATGGCCTTTATCGCGTACCACTTGCATTGGTCGCATCATGAGCTGATGAATATGGATCACCGGGAAAGACGAAAGTGGTGTGAAGAGATTTCAAATATTAATCGCGTGCTGGATGGTGCGCCAGCAAATCCATTTGATCTGGGAAGGAAAACCGGATGAGAACTGACCCATTGCGAGGCTTTCGCTTTCTGATTGAGTTTCAGGGTATTACGACCGGCGGTTTTTCCAGTATTAAGGGAATATCTCGTGAGATCAAATACGAATCTTATAGGGAAGGAGGTGTTAACGATTATACACACAATTTGATTACCCAAGTATCTCATCCAGTGCTGATTCTTGAACGAGGATTAGTGATGGATGACCTCTGGAAATGGGCACAGGATACCGCAGGTGGAAAAGTCGAACGTCGGACGTTGTGGATTCGTTTGCGGGACGAAACCGATAGATCAGCTTGGGCTTGGCAGGTGGAAAATGCGCTACCTGTTAAATGGTCGATTTCCGATCTAGACTCTCAACAATCGCAACTTGTTGTGGAGAGTCTGGAACTTGCACATCAAGGATTGAGAAAGGGAACCACATGAACCACTCGATCCAGTCTGGTTTCGGCATTCTAAAGCCACTTGTACGCCAAGTAGGATTACGAGGGTTGTGGCAACGTTCCAGATGGACAATTCGGACTCCGAAAAGTTATCAGAAAAAAGGTGTTTTTTCGAATTGGATTCCACTCGTTCTCGCATGGAGACGCCGACTCAACTTCATAGATCAAACTATGAATATACTCAAGTCAATCGAGCCAACTTATCTGAATAGACTTCATGTTTACAACAATAAGAGCGTCAGTAATCAAGATTGGCGATCGGCTGTAATCTTTCCTTCAAATACCGATCATCAGGAAAATGATTTCCTACGAGAACATGCGCAAACGATTTCGGTAACACTAAAACCAAAAACTGTGATGAACCTGGTTTTTGAAAGTCGCTTCGTACACAGCAGGCACACGGCAATTGTTCAGAACAGGTCTTCTAATACCCGTCTGCACCGGCAATCGAATTATTTTTCGAAGGTACAATTTCTATATCCATCGTATCAGAAGCAATTGACTCAGATGTCTGACACGAACCTGAGCAATATTTCGTTTCCAATAACGCACAGAAAATCCGCACTACAAACGATTCGTTACCAGTCGTTCAATCTTGCATTTCCAGTTTTAAATACAGTGAACTCCAGCAATTTCAAAATGTTTCACCAACTGAGAAGCGAGAAGGAACATTCGCAGACGGGTTCGATAGCTTCAAATCCAGAACCGGTGAAGGGCATTGTTTTTGAACATCCCTTCATACGCAGCAGGTACATGGCAAATACTCAGAAATGGTATTCAAATACCCGTTTGCACCGGCAATCGAATTATTTTTCGAAGGTACAATTTCTTTATCCCAATTATCAGAAGCAATTGACTCGGTTGTTTTATATGAACCCGAGTGATAATTCGCCTTCAATAATGCACAGAACATCCGCATTACGCTCGGCTTATTATCAGTCGCTCAATCTTGCATTTCCAGTTTTAAATACAATGAACTCAAGCAGCTTCAAAATGTTTCCCCAACCGGGAGGCGAGAAGAAACATTCGCAAACGGGTTCGATAGCTTCAAATCCAGAACCGGTGAAGGGCATTGTTTTTGAACATCCCTTCATACGCAGCAGGTACATGGCAAATACTCAGAAATGGTATTCAAATACCCGTTTGCACCGGCAATCGAATTATTTTTCGAAGGTACAATTTCTTCATCCCAATTATCAGCAGCAATTGACTCCGTTGTCTTGTATGAACCCGAGTGTTATTTCGCCTTCAATCACGCATAGAACATCTGCACTTCGCAAGACGTTTTGCCAGTCATTCAACCTTGCGTTTCCAGTTTCACATACTGTGAAATCAGGTGCAAATCAATCGAACGATTCACGTACAACTTCCCTGCATTATGTCTGGCGAAAAACAATTGCGCAAGTTTTTCGTGATGAGCAGTCGGGACAGGGTAAACGTCCATCGATAATGACAGATACAGCCGTAATTCACAGAAACGAACCGAATGAAATCCCGATAACCAAAGCGAAGGAGATTTCTCAAATTAGCAAGAATCCCACATCGTCTATTGACCTGCCACTATTGGACAAAGTTACTGAAGAGGTCATTCGTCGTGTTCACCGGCGCGTTCGTATTGATCGAGAACGAAGGGGATACTGACGATGAATAAAAATATTCTTAAAAAAGCGACCATCACAGTTATGGATGGAGAAGATAAGAACAAAGTCATCAGCCTCTTATTTAACCCTACCGAATATAGTCTGGATCGATCCAATTCTTACAAGGCGACACCGATTCCCGGTATTAGTTCTCCGGTATTACAATTTGTTAACGGTGAGAGCGATCAGTTGAGTATGGATTTATTCATGGATGATTATACTGACCCGAATGGTCCCACATCTTTATTGCAAAAAGAAAACGATCCACTGGGGGAACGCCTAGCTGCTATCTCAAAACTTTTATTGATTGACCGGGAATTACACGCTCCTCCACCAGTCCGATTTAATTGGGGGACAATGGAGTTTCATGCCATCATCGAGAAGTTAGGTCGGAAAGTAACCATGTTTCACCCTGATGGTATACCGGCGAGGGTGACGCTGTCGATCGTGTTCAGAGAATACCGAACTCTCAAGCAACAACAGGAAGATCCACGGCTCGAATCTTCCGACAAAACGAAAAGACGAATAGTTGTCGGAAAGGAGCAATTGTGGTTCATAGCTGCTCGTGAATACGGCGAATCGGAACTGTGGACCCGAATCGCGGACCGAAACGATCTTGATGATCCTCGTGAAATAAAGCCTGGTGATTGGCTGGAAATCCCCCCTCTGGAGAATGCAAGTGGAACTTTCCCAACTCGCTAAACGCTATAGTGATTTCTATACACCTGCCTTCTCAGTTCGACTGAGCGGGCAAGACCTTGTGCGCGAATTACTGGCTCCCGTAAGTCAATTGGAAGTGGACCTCATGCTCGGTGCTGCCTCGCGTTTTAGCTTTACTATTCCCAATTGCTACGACCAAGAAAAGGGAATTTTCCGTACGAGTCAAAGTAAAAACTTGTTAAATAAACTTGAATTTGGATCCAAGGTAGAACTCTACATGGGGTACGGTGACTCGAAGTCACTGCCAATAGTTTTAAAGGGGGTTGTCACAGAAATCACGACTGACTTCCCCGAAGGTGGTGTTCCTGAACTCACAATTGCTGGGTACGACTATGGGTTCTCAATGACCATTGGCAAGAATAAACGCACTTGGTCAAAAAAACGAGATAGTTATGCAGCTACTGAAATTGCACAATTTCATAACCTGGGAGCGAAGATCGAATCCACCATCGATGAGCAGATTCAGATTGAACAAAACCAGGAAAGCGATTGGGAATTCCTCAAAAAACTGGCAGAACGAAATCACTTCGAATTGTATGTCGACGAGCAAGCGACACTTCACTTTGCGAGACCTGACAAAAAGCAGAGCGCGATCGTAAAGCTGGAATATGGCAAAGCGTTACTCAGCTTTCGTCCTGAGGCTAATTTAGCGGGCCAAATCTCTCGAGTGGAAGTCTACGGCTGGGATCTTCGTCAAAACCAGAAAATCGTAGGGGTTGCAAATGCAGGCCAAGAATTTGGTCTCAGAGGGGACAGCCCAGGTCAATTTTTAAGATCATTTGGCCCTGGCCCCAAAAAACAACCGACATTACGAATTCGACAACCTGTACGAAGTCAGGCTGAAGCGAAGAAACTTGCCCAAAATATTTTAAATGAACGTGCAGAAAAGTTCCTTACTGGTGAAGGGGAGTGTATTGGTCTTCCCGAGATACGACCTGATCGGAATGTGAAACTTGATCGACTTGGCGGTTCTTTTTCGAAAACGTATTACATCCATCAGGCTACTCATAAGATTGATAGCAATGGCTACCGTACGCGCTTCAAAGTAAAGGAGACGGGACTATGACGATACCTCAATCTTCTCCAGTAAGCGAAACCCAGCATGAGGCAGGGGGCTATGCCAAAGGTGTTGCGCTCGCAACGGTTACGCAAAATAAAGACGACCAGAATCTCTGTCGCGTAAAAGTAAGATACAGCTGGAGTGATACCGAGAGTTATTGGGCTCGACTTGCTGTTCCTATGGCGGGAAAAGGGCGAGGTTGGGTTACGATTCCCGAAGTCGGCGACGAAGTACTTGTCGTATTCGAACGAGAAGACATCCGATATCCCTACATTGTCGGATCGTTGTGGAATGGGAAACAGACTCCACCAATCAATAACTCCAATGGAAAAAATGATGTCCGAATTCTTAAATCTCGCAAGCAACACCACCTTATGTTTGATGATGGGAGCAAGGGAGTTGTCGAACTCAAACATGAAAAGGGACGCAAAATTCGTTTCGATGATGACGGCTTCATAGTGGAAGATGAGAAAGGCAATGTAGTCCAGGTGGATAGTACGAGCGGTAACATGAGTATCAAGGCCGAGGGGCATCTCCAAATCAAAGCGAAGACAATTAGTATCGAAGCGGACGCCACAATGGAGATTAAAGCAGGCGCAACTCTGAATATCAAAGGGCAGTTGATCAACATTAATTAGGGGAATAGCTATATGGGAAAACCTGCCGCGCGTGTTGGAGACTCGACAAGCCATGGAACTCCGCTAGGACCCGGACCAGGTAGCGCAACCGTTTTCATTGAATCATTACCGGCATGGAGAGCCTTTTCCGATTTTCATACTTGTCCATTGTCGGATGGTCCGAAGCCACATGTTGGCGGCGTTGTTGCTGTGGGAAGCTACACTGTATTTATTGAAAAATTACCCGCGGCTCGACAAGGAGACAGCATCATTGAAGTAGGGCCATCCAACCCCATTTCCAAAGGTTCTCGTACGGTGATGATCGGATGAATTTAAATACTGATGATTATGATCGCAAAGCATTCCTCGGACGAGGTTGGGCAATGCCTGTTTCGCTGGATTTGCGCACCGGTCGTGTCGCCTTTGTAGAGTATGAAAATGATATTCGTGAATCAATTCGAATCGTGCTTGAAACAGCTCCCGGAGAACGGGTCATGCGACCGAATTTCGGATGTGGTATTCATGAACTTCTGTTTGACAGACTGGATACAACCACAATACAACGAGTTCGTTCGCTGGTCGAAGAAGCACTTCGTCGATGTGAAGCACGTATCGAGGTGCTTCAGGTTATGGTCGACGATCAGGCAATACAGGATGGTCAATTGTTGATTGAACTGGAATATCGAGTTCGCAAAACGAATCAAACGGGCAACCTTGTCTTTCCTTTCTATTTTGGGGAAGGAGGTCAGCCGTGAAATCACCACGTGCCCCAAGAATCGACGACCGTCGGCAGTCTGAGTTCTTGGCAGAATTGCGTCGTCGTGCCCAGGCGTGGGTTCCTGATTGGGGACTTGAAGGTGGAGAGCAGGATTTCGGCATCGCACTGTTGGAAGTGGCAGCCCGATTCGATTCTGAAGTCACCCAACGTTTGGATCAAGCTGGAGACAAAATGCTTCGTGGTTTTCTCGACTGGCTTGGTATCCAGAGGAAAGCAGCTCAGGCCGCCCGCGTACCTGTTGTTTTCAAAACGGCAACAGGTACACAAGATCTGGTGTTGGCGACCGCACCGATCACGCTTCAGGCGGATGTTGACGGTACACCTGTCGTCTTTGAAACGGAAACCCAGTTAAACGTTGTCCCCGGTTTGCTCGACGTAGTGGTCGGGGTCGATGTTGAGAAAGACGCGTTCTATCTTCCCGCGCCGGGGCTCACTGAAGTTGAACCTTTGTCGTCGATGTCTACCCAGTGGAAATTGAAGTCGTTCGCCGCGGCTAATCAAAATAAATTGCAACTCGAGACTGATTCTGGTTTGACAGAAGGTATGATCATCGCCGCAGGAAAAAACGAATACCGAGTTATCGAAGTTGAAAATGGCATCGCAACCGTTGAACCTGACTTGCAAGATGACCTCAACAAAAGTGAGATCGTTCGTCAAGTGAAAACATTTCAACCCTTTGACGGCTATGCCCGCAATCGTCAGGAACATGTTCTTTATCTTGGTCACAGGGAGCTTTTAAACATAGATTCCGCGGTAACCATTGAAGTGCGCGGCGCTGGTGCCCTGTCAAACGGTTTTGAGTGGGAGTATTGGGGAAAATCGAAAGAGGACGAAGAGACCAAATGGCAACCCATCGAAGTCAAGCCTGAAGATCAGAAGGCAGGTATGACGGTATTGACAAAAGGAAAGGGCACAATCGAACCGTTTAAAATTGGTCACACCGAAAGTCGCTGGATAAGAGCCCGCACGAAGAAGGTGGAAGGTAGTAAACCCAAGTTGCAGGTTGAAGAGTTAACACTAAAAATTAATTCTATTTCGACCGGTTTTCCAGACTCCGGGGAAGATGACTTGCCGGACAAACAAGCATTTGCCAACAACACACCGCTTGTCCACGATAACGTTTTTTATCCCCTTGGTCGTGATCCAAAACTCTTTGATGCTTTCTACATCGGTTGTGAAGAGGCGTTTTCCAAGAAGAAAGCTGATGTGCAAGTTTGTATGCAACTCGCAGCTACAAATTTTCCCGCTGGCCTCGCTCATCTGCGAGTAGAAATTAACGGAGAGGGGAGCGAAATCCTTGCTGGTTCTGCCTCGGATCGTGGTTTGCACCTGTTTAAATTCAATTCTGAACAAGATGAATTGGAGTACTGGACCAAGCCAAAAATGTTGCGACCACCATCGCCAAATAGCGATAGTGATGATGCCGATAGATCGCTTGTCACACTCGATGAACCACGGTTCCGTGTTCCTATTTGGAAAAAAGGTGCTGATGTTTTCGTTGCGATCGCCGCTGGAAATGAAGTGTGGTTGTGGAAACAGGACATAACAACGCCCTCCCAAAGTGGTTGGCGATCATTGGGTGAACTACCTGAATCGACAGACGAGGACATTATCACTGGTCTTGTCTACCTCGAGACACCAAGTCACAGTAGATTATTTGCGCTGTGCAGTGGCAAGTTATTTAAATGTGACCCAACCCTTAAGACAAAAATTTGGAAAGAGCTGGAAACCAATGAAACCATAGATGCCAATGACAAACTTGTTAAATTAACGCGCATCGAGCCTATAAGAGTAGAGATAGATAATAAACTCAGTCAAGGCAGTTTGGAACAGGGGTTAATTGGTGTTGCGGACAAAGGCCTATATCGCATTCATGTAGCTGACAATCAAGACCTAGTTAAGTGCATTTCACTTCTAGGCAATGAAGTATCCCAGAAACATTCACCCGTGGCTGTGTTCATTCCTAAGAAAGGACAAATCGGTGGGAATCTAATTGCAGTTGCAGTTGGCGAACAGAAAAACAAACTACTCGCTGTTAAATTTAACGGAAAAGGTTCAGAAGCCGAGGTCAATCTAGTGTCAAGCGTTGTAGGATCTTCGATTGATGCGAATTTTATGGGTGAGAGCTTACAGGTTGCTGTCAGCGTTAAAAAATCGACATCCAATATATCTGAATTGGTGATGTGGGAACCATTCACTTCAGATCCGTTAAGACGAGACCTTTCTGCCGTCGGATTCACACCCATCGGTGCACCATCCCTTTTAACCGGGCACGTACTGGTGCCGACCACTCAAAACCAGATCATCGCTACGAAAATTGGATTCTTAGCGAAACTACAGAGCGCTATTATATTAACTGATCAAACATCTTCCGTACTGAATGAAGGCGATCAGGTTGCGATACCGACCGGCAAAATGCCACCTTACAAGATTGAGATTGTAGGTTCTGAAGAGGATGACACCAATGGTAGAAAGCTCTTTAAATTCAATACACCTTCGGTTGAAGGGGAGGTTTTTATTTATCCAAAGGAACACAATGAATACGAAAGTGAAATTAAGGATGAGAATAAGTTTGAAATTCATGAAAATGACGAAACTACGACTATCGGTTCAATGTTATTGATCAAACAGGGGGAAGAGAACACTTTGGCACGTGTCACTGAATTCGATGTTAATAACCGAATCGCGACTCTCGATAAAACGCCAGTACTACAAGAGAACGATGATGACAATTTAAAGTATAAGACTAATAAAATTTATGGTGAAGTCCAATTTAACGGAAGACTCGATGACAATGGTTATACAATCTACTTTGTTGGAAAAAAGCCAGAGGAAGATTATTTGCAGGAGGATTTCTACGTACGTGTCAATAGTAGCGGATGGAGTGTGCTTCGAAAAATATTAGGAACAAGTAAGAGAACTCTAACGATTGATCCAGAAATCAATGAGGCTAGACAAAAGCGTGTTGAAGTGACTTTTCAAGTACAAAGTCAATTTGCTGAGGCGAAAAATAGCAAAGAGATAACACTTGACCAAAATGACATAATCACCAAGGTTGGGACGGTCTTGCGAATCACGACCGAAAAGTCGAGTGGAATCTACCGGGTGATCTCATTAAATAATCGTATCGCTACGCTGAATGTTCCAATCAAATCATTTGATGGTCTGGAGTTAGAAGATGTTGCCTATCAGGCCGTCATTAGCACGCTTCCCCTGCTGAAACTGGATGAAAAATTAAAGACTTCGCACGCTGATTTGGCTAAACGGGGTTTGACCTTCCTGGGAGCCGACCCTCAAACGATTAAAGGCGAAGTATTCAAAGTCGATGACACTGACCCGGATCAATCAGAACTCGTTATCTTGGAACGACATTGGGAAAAGGCACCCAAGATTATTAAAGAAGAGAACGATTCTCTGGTTAACTATCTTACTGTCAATAGCATCAATGATTGGACCGTCTCACTAATTAATACGGATACCAATCCGGTCCTTTCCTGGGAATATTGGAATGGAAAAGGGTGGTCGGAGCTTGATGGAGCAGAAGATGGAACGCATAACCTCAAGTCAAATGGTTCACTGAAATTCAAGGCGCCTGATGACTTCGAGTCTTCGGACTGGGCGGGAAAAACAAACTTTTGGATTCGGGGCCGTCTGATTGGTGGCGATTACGGCAAAGAGACTGTGACGATTCAGACGACCAAACCCCAAAAGAATGGGAAGAATATTGAAACAACACAAGTCGTAACACGAAGCAACGAAGACATACGAGCGCCTTCGATAGTCAAACTCGCTGTAGTCTACAGCCTTTCCACTGACGTTCAACCCGAGTTCGTGCTTGCTCAGGATAGTGGTTCTGTGCGGGATCAAAGTGATGCGAATCGCACCAAAGGGGCAACGGTCGAAGCGTTTGTGCCACTCAAGTTGAGCCTGGGAAGATTGATTGACGATGCCTCCCAAGTGGCTGCTCCTTCAGATGAGGCGCAACAAGCGGATTCACCAGACCATGAAGGGGGGGCTGCCAAGGGAGAACACCCTTCAGAAGATACGACACAAGCAAACCCGAAAGAAGATTCAGAACAGGTCGCCAAAGGTAAAGCGATTTTCATAGGTGTGGAAGGTCAGCTTCGGGGTGATCTCGTGAACATGTTTATGTTAGCAGATCAACAATCGAATTCCGCGTTTGTTCCTTTGACGATTAACGCCCTTGTGGACAATCATTTTATTTGGATTGCTGCCAAAGATGACACACGCGGGTTGAGCGAAAGTGGTCTGATATCAATGTCCTTCCCCGTCTCACCAACCGAAGATGAACTTTTCGGACTCAAACGAAAGTGGTTGCAACTTAAGCCGAGTAAATACGATCAAATGAAGGATTGGCGGCCCAAACTGTGTGGGGCTTATCTGAATTCCGTTTGGGCCAGTGCGCGCGAAACGCTCACTCGTGAATTACTCGGCTCATCGACCGGAGAGCCAAATCTTACAGTGACACTCGCGCGGCCGCCCGTTTTAAGAAACACGCTCGAACTCCGCGTTCGCGAAAATCTAACTGAGGAAGATCGGAAGGAATTGTTAGAACTTGGAACCGGGCAAGTATTAAGTAATGTGGAAGACCTGCCCGGTGATTGGGTGTTGTGGCGACGCGTTGTTGACCCCCTGGATGAGTCGGCAGGTGATCGTGTCTATGCGCTGGATGAAAACACGGGACGAATTCGATTTGGCGATGGCCTACATGGCTTAATTCCTCCAATTGGGAGAGACAACATTCTGGCGTTTCGCTATCAACGTACCGAACCCAATCAACCAGATGAAATTGATTCACCGGGTAATCAGGTCAAGGCGCGAAGCGAGCTTAATTTGGATTCGCCTATTCCCAGTGTCGAAAAGGTTATCGCCGCAGACGATGCCGCTGGTGGGGCACCTTCCGAGTCGGACGAACGGGTGATGCAGTTCGGCCTCTCACGTTTGAGGCATCGCCAACGGGCCGTCACCCTGCGAGATCTCAAAGAGATTGCTTTGCAAAGTTCGCCGGAAATCGTACAGGCGCATGCGTTTCAGCGGCGAAGTTCGGTACAGCTTATTGTCGTGATGCGTGGCGACCAAACTAAACCAACGGCCGCACAGGTTCGTGCGTTACATCGAACGATTCTTGCTTCCTCACCAATATCATTATCGGCACCAAATGCCTTAGTTATTGAAGGGCCTGCTCTGAGACGATTTCGTATTTTGCTCGAATTGCAAATTATTTCAATCGATGCAGCCGGTGAAGTGGCCAGAGAGGTTAAAAGGCGTCTTCATACTTACTTCGATTCTGCTGGGGGAGGTGATGAAGGTGAAGGTTGGCCTGTCGGCGCCAACCCAAACGAAAGTGATATCTCCTTTGCATTACGCGACACACCAAATTTGGTCAGTATTATTAAAGCTTATCTGGTTGAGGTGTTTAATAACAACGATGAAAAACCATGGCCAGAGGGTTTAGACGGGACAGAACTCGCGTTACTGGCGAAAGACTCAGTACGAATTCAGTTTGATATGGTGGAGGAGTCTAAATGAGTAAACTCTCTCCAAACCTGTTCCAACGACGTTTTCAGGATTTGATGGAGATTGGCCGAGCAAGCTTGCAGGCGCTCGCTCCCGAATGGACCGATCACAACGCACACGACCCCGGAATTACGCTGATGGAGCTGTTAGCCTGGACAGCCGAAGCTCAGCTCTATTCATTGTCCCGAATGCGTCACGACGAACGGCAAGCATACGCGGCATTGATGGGAATTACCGATACTGGTGCAAATTCTGCGCACGGGCTCATTTGGCCTGATCCTAATGATATCAATTCACCCGTCAACACGTTTGCGGAGAATGTGATCATTCCCCGCGATGCGATTGCCCATGTCGAGGGACTCGAAACCACCACTTTTCAGCTCATCGACGATCAACTCTGGATGCCAGGCAGGCTGACACAATTGGTCACGCATTGTGCCGATGGTGAAAAGATTGATCATACAAATACGAATATGTACGGTGGGCAACCATTTTTTCCCTTTGGTGAGCGTGCCGGTTGTCGAGATAAATTTGCACTTTCTTTTACATGCCGAGACAAGTTGCCTGATAGCAAGTCACTACAGACAACTTCCGGACACTGGGTTATTGGTGTTCAAGCAGCGCCTTCTGCACAAGTGAAAGATGAATCACAAACTGAAGTCCCTGCTTTGATTCGGTCTGCGTTGCAGGCAACGCTTGTTGCCGGGCAAGATCGTATTCCGATCAAGGTCGTTTCAGACGATACGTATGGAATGTTACGAACCGGGGCCATTCGGCTCGACTTTAACAACGTGAAAATTTCACCAACTACATTTACGATTGAGTTTCATTCTGAAGTTGGCTTTGCTCGGCCTCCTCGAATTATTCGAGTTGGGGCAAACGTGATTCCAATAGAACAGGTAACTCGCATCTCCCGTGAACTCCATGTCGCCAATGGTCTGCCAGACTGGAAACTTGAACTGAAACAACCTGGCTTGCGATATTCCATGAACAAGGACCCAATTGCAATCGAGATAGCAGAACCATCTGGCGTCAAGCAGTGGTATCGCTGTGAGCGGCTTTCCGAGAAAGGACCTACGGATCGATTTTTCGAATTTGATCGAAAGTCGGATGTGGCAACATTCGGGAACGGTGTGAATGGTAAAATTCCATCTGCAGAGTCACATGTAATGGTAACCTATCATGTTTGTAACGGCGAGCAAGGTAGTATCGCACGAAATCGGAAATGGTGTGTGACTGGTTTTTCTGGTGTCTATGGTGTGAATTACAGTCCAATCTCTGGTGGTGCGAATGCACTCACACCAACGAGTGTGCGTCGACACGCCCGAGATCGTGTCCGGAAAAGCCATGCTCTCATTACCAATAATGATATCTCTCATGCTGCGATCTCGCTTCCTTTATTAGAAGTCTCGCGTGCCTGGATTGCACCCCCGCATCGACTTGCTCCACGAACGGGTGAGACAACATTAGTCGCGCTGCGCAGTCGCCTTGGGCAATCAGAACCTGATACAGTTCCGGAAACTCCACGTTGGCTTGAAGCCGTCCGCTGCAGCTTGATCTCTCGAATTCCTTTAGGCACACGGCTTGCTGTTATAGCCCCTTGTTACATTGACTTTTTCTTTCAAGTCGACTTGGAAGCGCAACAGGGAATCGATTCAGAGTCACTTCGAATGGAATTGGTAAAAGAATTCGCCAGTCGTCTTGCCTTGGACGACGATGGAGTGACAACACCGAGGGAACCAGGGGCGTTAGTCACAAGAAATGATCTTATGAATTGGGTGAGATCGTTGGCTGGGGTGAAACGCGTTCTCGACTTGAGTTTGTTTCAAGTGAATGGGGAGAATCAAATGCCAGATCAAAAGATTCATGTTCCCAGTCACGGCTTGCCTCGCTGGAATCGTCGTCGAACGACAATTACTGTGATTCCAACGGCGATGGGAGGACGCCGATGACCAATCAAAAAAAGTATCATTTTTCAACACCAGCCCAATGGAAAGCGTGTGTTTTTGCGGGGACGAGTCTCGAGACGGTGACAGTCGAACACGGGTTCGGTCCGACAGCACCATTCGGACAGCCTCCCACTCGATATGCTTCACCTGGAGCTTTCGCCCCGGTTATTTTATCCACGGGTGAAACATTATGGCGCGACGAAATCGGGCAATGTCATCAACTACTAGCCGAAGGAGGGGAAGCAGAGTCATTCCCCAGTCCATCTGCGATTGCGACTGCTGAGCGAATGGTGGCGACTGCTGATTTGCTCTGGGTACGAAAGGGTAAAAATTCAGTTCAATGTTTTGAAAGTGATTCGCTGACACAATTCACAACGATTTCTTTTAAGGATGGGGATGTTATTGACATTGCCGCCGCGGACGATCAAGGATCACTCTATGTTCTAATCCAACACAACAATAGTTGCTCGATCAAATGTATTAATCGGTGTGGATTTAAAAGCGAGCCTATTCCACTGAACGGGCTTTTGCGCGTCACTTCCTTGGATTCTCTGAAACAGACTTCCTTCGTTTATCTGAAACAAACGAAGCAATTCACCTTACTGACTCGTGCTCAACAGCCTGTTCTTCTTTGGTTTGCTGAAGAGGGCGGTGATGTAATCCGTAGTATGCCGGTTGGAGCGATACGTCCGAGTTTCCGCGATCTACAATTGGGGTGCGATTTCCGTCATTCGAAACTTCTGCTGAGTGGGATCTATGATGACATTTCAGATAAAATTGCTGCTGTTCTCGTACTCGATCCAGATGGCGGCATTTTAAGTGAGGTAATTGTTGATCGGAGCGATGCGCCCATACAAATACAAGGAGTAACAGGTGGATGCAGCAGTTTGCTCGTTGCCGGCTCAAGTGGACTTCAGCGATACAGACAGACGAATATTGTTCCGCTCAGTAGTGCCGAAGTTCGTGCTTACGCACTCACACCGATGTTACGGTCGACTCCTCTTGAGGGGGGGCCACCTTGGCTTCGTGCTGAGTTCAAAGCCGAATTACCGCAAGGTTCAACCCTGAAAATCACTGTCGCTGCGACTGATGATGATAAAACACGGGAACGAATTTTGAGCATCACCAGGAATAACACCTTACTCGCTGATCATCTTGTAAAAACACTACATACCGATCCCGATCTTCATCGTAACACAACGATCTTTCAGGGACGAGCAAGCAACACTGATGTAGAACCAGAATCATTCAGCGCGCCGTTGTTTACATTTAAAGAGCAATACCTTTGGGTCAGTCTCGAACTGATAGCAGCGCCTGGGGCGAAATTACCGGTTGTTTATGAAATGAATGTTCTCTATCCCGGTATTTCGTTAATGGAACATTTGCCTTTGATATATCAACGTGAACCTTACTCTCCCGATAACTTTCTCCGTGCGCTCGTAGGAGTTTTGGAAAACTCGTCGCAAGAGATTGATCAGAACATTGCATCTTTAGGCAGCCTCATTCATCCCACGACCGCACCAGAGGAATGGCTCGACTATGTGGCCCGTTGGCTTGGTTTACCCTGGCACGATCAGCTTAACACCAATCAGAAACGAGCGATACTATCACAAGCCGAAATTCTGGCTCAGGGTCGTGGTACGCGGTTTAGTCTTGAAGCACTTCTCAAAAGTATCATTACTGGTGAGCCACCACGATTTCGAGTGATCGATATGATTGCCGATTTCGGTTTCGCAATTACCGCTGCTGACAATCGCAAAGGCACCAATTTGCCTGCGATACTGGGTGGGGCATCACCCTGGAATTCTGAATTGGATGCGTTCGCTATGGTTGACTTGATGCGACTTCCGTGTTCGTCGATCACGAATGATCCGATGCTTCGTTTTCTAGGGAAAATACGAATCGATATCGCGGCTACCGCTCAGGAACGAATAGCCTGGGAGCCTTGGTTGCTTGATTTGCTTCAGGAGATGGCACCGGTAATGACCACTGTCGAACTAAATTGGGTTGGACCCCAGGCATTGAAGAGTGATCGTATCCACGACGACTTTATTCTTGAGCCGCTTCCGGATGCACATCTTGGTTCTGATGCAGTAACCGGACACGCTCGTCTACCCGACGCGAAACTACGACTTTCCGACATCGGACCCACCCTTGACACACGATTACATTGACACAAAAGGAGAAACGAACCATGAGTCATCAATCTGAGTGCTGTTCTGATCCAACTTGCGAGTCCGGACTTAGAAACCGTTATTTTCAGGGCAAGCGACTAACGCCCGCGGCCCTCCAAACCGAGCAGGATTACAACCTGCAACGAAGACGATTGATTAACCGTTCAATTCATGGATGGGGAGTAGTGGGTGGATTCGATGTTTCGAAACCCAACGCTCAAGGGTTCGATATCTCTAAAGGTTTCGCGCTCGATCAATGCGGCCGCGAACTATGTAGAATTGAACACGGTATTGTCAAATATGATGAGATTAAGCTTCTGAACAATAAAGGAAAGGAGATTCTTGGTGAGGTCAAAGAAAAGATTCTTGAAATATTTTCGGATTCATCTGATTTGTCAAGTCAAGTCAAAAAACAATTCTCTGAAAAAGAACCGAAGACAGTTTCACGTTGGCTCTTAAGCGCGCATTACGCAGAAGTGAAGATGAATCACGTGAAAGGTGATCCTTGTGAACCGTGTAGTTCTCAGTGGGATCATGTCTGTGAGACGGTCCGATTTTCTCTTCGCGAGATGGAAAATAAAGAGTGCGATGACGATCAGAGTCGCCAAGGGACGGGTGACACGAATTCATCTCAGGCAGACGATAGTTTGGATGATAACGAAATTCGCCGTTCGCCTCGTTGTTTGTGTGAACATTCGAAGAAGTGGGAGTTTTCATCTGACCAAGGGGGTTCCCTGAATGAGTATCAGGAGCATTGTGGGGGAATTATTGATATAGACTTAGACTACAAAAATGCCGTTCCTCTGGCATATATCAAATTCTACGAAAAAGAAGACCCTCAGAATAATCGACAGAACAAATATTTTGTGTTCGATGATTGTAGTCCACGGCAATTAGTGAAACACAACGAGCTTCTGTTCGATTTGATTCCCAGTTGTGACCTGACCACGATCAGTGAGATTGGTTGGGCGAAATGGCATCACAAAGAAGTGAATCCAATAGAATTTAAAACGTTCATTTCGGACGGTGCTGAGATTAATGGAGAAGAAGTTATTTTAAAAAATATTTCAGTGAATTTTTCACGCGGAGTTCGTGTGAGCAGTCTACTTCCCGATTGTTTTTCTATGACCCTTCTGTTTCACGAGTCCACAACGGGTTGGTGGAAACCACATCGGGTTCCAATAGTGCGTATCAATCCGAACCCTGAGACCATCGCTCTGGATCAATGTGATAAAGAAGAATTAACAGAGAGTGCTCAGATTGTTATTACCAAAAGATGGCTCAAGGAAGAATTCGACGCAGAGAGTTATTCGACGTTTGATAATGTACCCTCTCGAGTTGAAATCGAGGTTTATGGGGATCTCATTATCGATTGCAACGGACAGTCAGTAGATGCCAATGCGGTAGGCCTCCAAACGGTTCCAAGTGGGAACGGTTCACCAGGTGGGACATTTCGTTCCAGCTTTAAAATAGTAAATAAGAAAAAAAATGTAACAGAAATAAAAGGAGAATTGCAATGAATGAGCCATTAACTCGAGAGACGGGCAAATCCACTTTGGTCAAACCCCGGTTTGGCCCTGGCATGCTCTTGCAGCATGAAGATCTTGAGGCACAGACTGCCTATACGCAGGAACTGAGTCGTTTACTTTTACGTTCGCTGCTGGGATGCGGTGTCGTGTGTGGATTGGAAGTTGAAGAGCCTCACAATAGAACGACATCGAATGAATTGATTAACGTGAAGGTTAAAAAAGGGGTGGCCCTCAATTGCCTAGGTGATCTAATTCATGTTCCCAAGGATGTCGAGGTATCGGTCAATATTTCAGACATAGGCAGCAGAGGAGAAATAAACCTTTGGGTAGTCCTTTGTCGAACAACGATCAATTGCGGTACACGCAATACAATGTGTCCTGATGATAATCAACCTAAAGCGATTCCAACTCGAGAATATGATGGCTATGAAATCGGAATTTACAAGAAATCTTCCAATGATGAATTCAATTGTAAATGTGGTGATGGGAATTGCTACGTCATTCTTGCGGTGCTGAAAAATAAAAATGGCAACTGGACTCGTCATTACAAAGCTCAGATGCCTGGTTCAAATGATGGCTCTGAAGCTAGAGTGCATGTAAATTTGTTTAATAGAATAAAAGACGAATTGAAAGAAGAAATTCGTAATGAGAATAACAAACAAAATACCGGGGGGGAGTGATGGAGGCGACCCAGCAATTGCGGACCCTGCGGATGGTGATTGATAGCATGTGAATTGATTCAAATGCGATTTTTTGACGTGCTCAAAAGCTAGCGAACATGCAAACTACCCCAGTCTAAGTGTTTCAAGGACATCAACTTGAAAAAGGAGTCAAACCTGAATCCTACTTATGAAACGCTCGGTTCAAAAGAAAAAAACAGCGACACAACGTCGACCGACTAAAGGCTCTGCGTTACCAAAACGTCGTGCCGAAAAACCTCGCTCGGCAATGAAGGCTATGCAGCAGCGATTGGGTAATCGAGCTACGCAGTCGCTTATAGGCAGTTCAGGGGCTGCCTCGAAAAAAGAAGGCCGGCAAGTTGCGAAGAAAGAACCGGAACCGGAAACCGAAAATCAGACCGCTAACCGGAGCAGGGTAGCCGACACACAGGCAGCATTGCCAACGACTGCTATCGAAAATCAGGTCGTTGCGACTAAGCCTATTTCAGCACAAACGGTTAGCACAAAATCTAGCGAATCATCTTTTGCGAAATTCGTTCACTCTTCAGCCACTCAGATTGCTGACAAAATGGGATCGATCGGAGACAGGCTGGGAATGGATTTTCAGTCAGATCGACGAGAGTACTTGCAGGAAGCACCAACGCTGACAGCTTATCTACCTCAAGATGATGTTGCGGTACAAGCGTTGGAGAATGCTGGTCCGGCTGAATTTCGTGAGATGCCGGGTGCTGAAGAAGTTGTATTACCACCACCGGAAAAAGCGGAGTCAATGACAGATGCCGAGACTACCGTTCCCGCACAACCAGAAGGTGACAATGTGGGAATCGATCCCGGTACAAAGCCACTATTTCGTGCAGATGGTGAAGCCGATACCAGTCGAATGGGCCATGTCACGAATTCGGCAAATCAAACCGCCAATCAAGCGGCACAACAAGTCGCGGAAGAAATCAATGCGAACACGTCTGCCGGTCGCATTATCCCCGTTTCTGTCGACCGGCAAGAGAGAATTGAAATTGCAGAATCGAGTACCACTCAGCCGACCGAACAATCTGCCGAGATGTTTGAGTATTTTGATACAGACGTAGGTAGCGATATACGAGCGATTGCCGATGCCGACTTTGCCCCATTGCTCAATGCGGCCTTGGCGGAACCCCGAAATCAGGTAGAGGCGGCTGCTGAGCAAAGAGACACAGAGTGTAATCAAGCCTTCATGGATGCCCAAGCTGAAGCAGATGTGGCTACTGCTCAAGCACGGGCTGACCAGCAGCAAGCAATCGCTGAAGGTCAGGCCGAAGTCCAGGCCGAAAAAGAGAAGGGAGTCGCCGAGCAACAGGAGCAACTTGCGCAGTTCAACACAGAAGTTGCACACCGATATCAATCACATCAGGCTGAGATCGCTGGCAAGATCACTGAAGAACAAGGCCGTGCGAATCGGACAATCGATAAAGCAAAAGAAGAAGCAGAGCAGGAAAGGAAGAATGCCGAAGAAAAGGCGGAGTATGAGAAACGTGAACGCGAAAAGAACAGACCGAAAGAGAAGAAGAATCTCTTGGGGCGAATCGTTTCATCGGTGAAGCGTGCTGTCAGTCGATGGAAAGACGCACTCGTCAAGGCAGTCAAGAAAGTCTTCAGCGAGGCGAAAAAAGTGGTCACTCGGGTTCTCGATACAGCCAAAAAGGTTGCAGTCGGTATTATCAATCGTCTCCGTGACGTCGTTGTGGGAATGATTCAGACATTTGCATCAGGTTTGAAAAAATTAGTTGCCACCTTGTTGATTGCGTTTCCGAAACTGCGCGCCAAGGTCAATGCAGCCATTGACATCGTGGTCGAAAACGCTGTCGAAGTTATCAGTGCGATTGCCAAAAGACTTGAAGACACAGTCGTTGCCTTAATCGACCGAGTTCAATCAGTGGTTACCAAGATTATGGATTTGTTTGAACTCGTAATCGTGACCCAAATTCAGATCGTCAGCGCCATACTGAATGGCGAATTTCTTGATGCAGCAAAAATTCTCTTCCTGGCAGCATGTAAAGCAGTTGGCATTCCGGGCGAAGAATTCTTATCCATCCTGTCCGATGCGCGTGATGCGTTTATGGACATTATCAAGCAACCGGCCCGTTTCTTAAAGAGTTTGATCCACTCAGTTGGGCAGGGCATGAATCGATTCATGTCGAATTTTCGGCAACATTTCGTTGGCGGGATTACGGGCTGGATATTTGGCGCCTTTGCCGCTGGCGGGATTACACTTCCCAAGACTTTTACGCTGAAGTCTGTGTTTAACCTGCTGCTGGAGATACTTGGATTCACTTACCAGTATATTCGCGGGAAAGTGGTCGAGATGGTTGGGGAGCGCAATGTTGCGGTCGTTGAAGATGTGATGGAAAAGGTCAAGTCACTATTTACAGAAGGCCCGGGTATCATCTGGGAATGGATCAAAGACAAAGTGGCTGAGGTTAAGCAGAAGATTATTGATGCCGTCTCCGAATGGTTAATTACACAATTGATTATGAAGGCGGCAAACAAACTGGCTTCGATGTTTACGCCCGTTGGTGCTTTTGTTCAAGCCGTCTTGATGATGTACAACACAATTATGTTCTTCATTGAGCGGATCAAGGAGATCTTCGTCTGGGTTAAATCGATTACTTCCAGCTTCACGCGCATGGCCAAAGGAATGGTTGGTGCCGCAGCCGAGTGGATCGAACAAGCAATGGCTAATTCGATCCCGCTTATCATTGCCTTCCTCGCCCGTTTAGTCGGGCTGGGTGACATCGGAGACAAAATCAAGTCTGTCGTTTCAAAACTACGCCAGCCGATTGACAAGGTGATAGAGTTTGTGGTTGAAAAGCTGATTGCATTTGGGAAAAAAGTTTGGGGCGGTATTAAATCTGGCGCACAGCAGGTTGCTAACTGGTGGGATGCGAAAGAGGAATTTAAGGATACCAATGGTGAAACGCATCATTTGTATTATGATTCGCAACGTCGAGTTGTCGTCGCGAGTGAGCCGACTCAACTCAATGAAAACGTATTCAGGGAAATTGAAAGTAACGGTACACCAAAGGATAAAGTCGAATTGATAAGAGCCTCAGCGAAATCTCTTTCTGACAGAGCGAAAAATGAAAAGTCAACACAGCAATCAATTTCAGGACAAGAATCAGTGATCTACAGCGATCATAAGAAATTGGCAAAGCATCTTGATGGAGTACATCTAAAAAATCAACGAAAAGCCGATTCATCCGAAATTATTGACTTCCCACCATACATTGATTTGAGAAGAGCAATCAAGGATCAAGGAGCATCCCGGTATCTTGAGGCTCATCACCTTCTTGAGAAAAGGTTTTTATTTGTAATTGATGTTTCTGATCCCGACTTTATCCCTTCCGTACCACTCATCAAATCTAGCAAAGAGGTTCCTCCCGGGTATGTGGGGCCCGTTCATCGGATTGATCCCAATTCAGTAACCTCACTCATCAGAGACTTGATTCCACACGGACAGGAGGTTGCTTATTCGCCGACTGATGTCTGGATCGCGCATAGGGAAGTATATAAAAAAGTTGGTAAGCCGGAGTGGGCAAATGCAATCTGGATCTACTTTGAATCTGAAGGTGTTAATAAGCATGCACTGATACCGCCATATCCAAAATGGATACATCTTGAAAAGTTTGCTGGAGATAAGATCCATCTCCACGTCCAAAAGAGAAAGAGAAAACCAATTCCAATTACTGGAAGAACTAATGCAGTTAAGCCGGATGAACCACAACGAGCTTTGATGGGGGCCGCGGATGATTCACTTCGCCAAATTAGACGCGACTCGAGAATTATTCGATTTGGTAAATACATTAAAATTGCGTTCAATTTACTAGATGTTGTTGATGGAATAGTTACAGGAATGGAATCACAGGCCATGGCCATGAGTGGTTTGGCTGGTGATGGTTTGCTGTTACGCGATGAAATCCGTGAGGCAAAGCGTTTGGCTTCGAAGATAAAACGTCTTCAGGTAGATTACACAAAGTATTCTTCTAGCATGAACAGTCTTGACTATCATTTTTCAAAAGCTTCTGCTTACCCGCTAAGTGCTCAAAACGCTGCTGAAGAGAA
Source organism: Gimesia aquarii (assembly GCF_007748195.1). Classification (NCBI taxonomy): domain Bacteria; kingdom Pseudomonadati; phylum Planctomycetota; class Planctomycetia; order Planctomycetales; family Planctomycetaceae; genus Gimesia; species Gimesia aquarii. Next base: position 5,035,857 of record NZ_CP037920.1, on the reverse strand, counting down.
TGTCTTAATTCAGGAAAGACTCAATGAATTCTGGACTCGATTGGCCAACCAAATCAGAGCCATCGACGATGTGCTTGCAGAAATTAATGCCAAGTTAGAATTCATTAAAGAGAACCCAAGCATTCCTGGCGACACCTTGGGAATCACGTCTGTAGACACAGTTCGTGGTCAAATTACCATTTTATCCATTGACTTACCAAAGCTTCGAGGCCATTTGAATGGTACAAAGTCAAATATGAGAAAGATATTGAAGAAGATTGAATCAGACTTGGAGTTTCTAGAGGCATGGCGCAAAGCATTGACAGATCGTGCGAATTCAAAATGAAATCTTATGCTAACGCACTACAAAGGCAAAAAATAAGACAGTAAGCAAAAAAGACAGACCCCAGTATCGACCCAGACTAAATCATACTCACCAATAGAAGAACAAAGTGGAAATCAAATATGTAAAAAATGTTACAGCAAAGTTACTCAATACTGATTCCGGTAGCCCCAAAACAAAGTGTGAATCGTCTCTAGATGATTGAGGCTGGTTCGTTGCGATCAAAATTACGTGTGCGTAAGCGTATCGGCTGGATAAAAAATACGAACTCAGTAACAAGTCGCACGTTGGAAGTCCTCTGTTTATAAGTGAAAAATTTGCGTTTATCATTCCATTGCTTAACAAAGAAGGGAACTCTCATGCCTATCCTCAAAATCGCTTCTTGGAATATTTACTTTTCACATAAATTTGTACGAAAGAATAATTCTGGCCAATTTTCCCTTACAGGTTCACAAGAAACACGCGCCAATCGAGTTGCGGATTATATTACAGCAATAGATCCACATGTCATTGGCATCATAGAGTGTATGCCAATAGACAAATTGGAGTATTTTCGCGATCAATATTTTCCTGGCTACGAGTGCGTGATTGAGGGGACTGGTAAGCGACTCAATCTGGGCATGCTCTATTGGTCCGATGATGTCACTGTTGAAAAAGTGAATTTTGACAAAGAGAAATGGACCGATAAACTGTATCACAACGGACGGGAAAGTACATACAAATGGACTCGAGTTCCATTGATGGTCAAGATCACTCACAACACTAGCGGTAAGGAGTTCATTGTTGCTTTAGTCCACCCGAAGTCAAAGAAAACATACGATAGAGACCCAGCGCGTGCGCGTACTCAAGCACTTCATAATCGCGAACGAATTGTGGCAGAGGGACGACGGCTTCATAAATTATTGTGGGAAAAGGTAGAGGAACATGGCGAGCCATTCAACCGATTCATCGTGATGGGTGATATCAACGATGGACCATGGTTTGATCGATACGAAAGCAAAGTTCTTCGAAGTGGTGTCGAATCTCATATTGGCAGTGTCTTCGACCCAGATCGAGTGCTTCACTCGTTTGTCGACCTTTCGAATGAAAAAGGTCATCCAACGACACCATTTGGTGGTGGGAAACAACTAGATCATATTCTTTACACCCATGATTTTTGTCATGGAACGACTAAGCCCAAGATCGTTGCTTCTTCAGGCAAGATTCGTGATGACCTCGTTAATTTCGACAATGGCTCAGGTAAGAGCGTCGACAGCGACCACTGTCCAGTTGAAATACAAGTTCGGGTCTAAACGCAAACCAACTCGTACTAAAGATGAGTTTATCCTTGCTATATACAACTTGTATTTATGAATATGATGGTGTCATTCGCCGGTTCCGAAGACCATATTAGATTGGACCAAGCTTCGATAACGCTTCACCAAATGCTGTTTTCAAAGCCATTTACTTTCACTACGCTTTGACTTAGGTGTTATATAAAGAATGTGTATTAGTGGGGGGATAAGTAGGGGGAATGAAAAAAGGTCTTCGTCATAATGACAAAGACCTCAAAATTGTAAGTGTTTGTTTTGCAATAGCTTGAGAAAAGTACACCCGAAGGGATTCGAACCCCTAACCCCCGGTTCCGAAGACCGGTGCTCTATCCAGTTGAGCTACGGGTGCTTTTTTTAATAGACAACTTTACTATGATTTGGTTACTGAGAAAACTTAGAATTGGTTTTCTCAGTATCTATATATCTTAGTTTTGCTGGTGCAACTTGTTGTTATTCCTTATGTTACTGGAATAGATTCAGGATGCAACTGTTGCAATGAGGGATTCTAGCAATCCCTGTCTAAAAAACAAGTCGTGTGGGGCTATGTGGGATTGATACCCTTTTTATACATCGAATTTAGGCTTTAAAACGATACAAAATTGATTTGGATGACAACGTTTTTTCTGACATTCATTTCTTTTAAATCACCCTCACTGTCGGATCGAAGTCAGTTGCCGCTTGACTCTCTAAACAGATTTGGTTGTTATAGTATCTAATTAAGTAAGAAAGTTAAATTGTTCTGTTTCAGTATCATTTTCTTAAAATTTGATTGTGAATGCTGAGGCATTCCAGTGTGCACTTAATTCCTTCAACTGCATCTGCTTCTAATTAATGAGAGGTCCTGCCTGCTATGAAACGTTCTCAAATTGCTTTTACGTTTTCCTTCTTTTTTGTCACTCTGCTGATCAATCTTAATTTGAGCTTCATTGCTGCTGGTCAGGAAAATTCAAACTCTCCCATTAAATCAAAACTGGCTGGTTCCCGTCCTGTGATTCATGCGATCAATTATGCATCGATTCAGGAAGCCATCGATGCGATTCCTGCTGAAGGGGGAGTCGTGCAATTACCACCTGGCAAGTTTGAGATCGAAGAGCCTCTGGTCATTACTAAAGGGGATGTCCTGTTAATCGGTTCCGGCTCAGCGACACACATTCATAATAAAAATGAAGCTGGTAAAGATGCGATTGCCATTCATCCGCCGCAAGATGCCAAGCTGCCGAATGGTAAGAAAGATCCGAAGCCTCGAATCTGGCGTGTGCAGTTACAAAATTTTCGACTGACGGGAAATGAAAAAAGTGGACGTGGTATCAATGCAAAATGGGTTCAGGAAATCTACATCCATGGAGTGACTTGCAGCTATCACGGTAACGATGGAATTTTTCTCGATTTCTGTTTTGAAGATCCGCGTGTTTCTGATTGTCTGATTACCTATAACAAAGCCACGGGGCTAAATACTGTCGGTTGTCACGACATCGTCGTTTCGGCAAATCACTTTGAGGAAAACCTGGACGCACTGCGTTGTGCCGATGGTTTTAATCTATGTATGAGTGGTAATAACCTGGATGACCATTTACGCGATGGTGTGATTATAGAAAATACTTATGGCTCTATAGTCTGCGCCAACATGATTGAAGAGTGTAAGGGCAGGGCAGTGGTATTGGATAAGGAGTGTTATGGTATCACACTGTCTGCGAATGTGATTGCCCATAATGGGAGTGGAATTATCCTTAACGACGCACATGGCTGTGCTGTGAGCGCGAACACATTTACTTTGCTAGCGGCAGATGCACTTAGGATAGGGCCGAAATCGGGAAGAATTACCGTGACAGGTAATAATTTTTCGAATAGTTATATTGGCAATGGAAAGGTCAAGCGTCGTACCAATGACCTGAAAGCTGCCGGGCTGACTTTGGATAAAACACGGGGGGTGACAGTTTCTGGAAATCTATTTTCTTCAGTACGTCCTAAGGCTGTCGAAGTGATTGAACCGACGACACATGTTATCTTTGGAAATAACTTGCTGATTGATGTTGAGTCAGATCACGAAAAACTGAAGGAATCAATTATTAAAAATACATTGGTCGCACCTGCAGAGCCTGTGAAAGAGGAACAGAAACAGGCAAAAGTTAAGTAGAGCTTTTCCGAGAGACTGCCTGAACTGTATTTGTTTCCTGACCGAAAGGCGAGCCCAGGATGTTGAGATTCTTTGGACTAGTGATTTGTTTCTTGGTGAGTGTATCCTGGCTCATGGCTTCTGGGCAAAAGCAGGTGGAGAGTAAAAGAACTCCCGTTTATCAAGAGCACCTTGATCTATCTTATTATCTGGATCAAAAAGGGGAAAAACAGCCGATCAAAACGTGGAACGATTGGGAAAAACGCAGGAGCCATATACTAGCGAATATGCAAACCGTTATGGGAGAATTACCTCATCCTGAGAAGCCAGTCCCATTGGATATGAAAGTACTCGAAGAAACCACGATTGGTTCCACCAAACGATTCAAGATTTCCTATCATACGGATGACCCCAAACAAAGAGTGCACGCTTATTTGTTTGTTCCTCAATCTGCCACGAAACAACACCCGGTGCCAGCAGTATTGTGTCTGCATCAGACCAATTCAAAAATTGGCAAAGAAGAACCATCTGGCATTCGAGGTTTGCCTAATCTGAAATATGCACTTGAATTAGCCAAGCGTGGCTATGTCTCGCTGGCTCCCGACTATCCTTCATTTGGTGAATACCCATATGATTTCAAGGCACATCCTGAATATCGGAGTGGAACGATGAAGGCGATCTACGACAATATGCGATCGATAGACCTTTTGCAGTCGTTAGATTATGTTAATCGAGACAAGATCGGTTGCATCGGGCACTCATTAGGCGGGCATAATACGATGTTTACGGCTGCCTTTGATAAGCGGATCAAGGCATTGGTTTCCAGTTGTGGTTTCACGCGTTTTCACAAATATTATGGAGGAAAGCTGAAAGGCTGGACCAGTGACCGTTATATGCCTTTGATTAATAGCCGATATCAGAATGATCCCGATTTGGTACCTTTTGATTTTACGGAAATCGTGGCAGGTTTTGCACCTCGGGCCTTCCTGGCTTGTTCGCCGATTAGCGACAGTAACTTCGAAGTGTCTGGTGTGAGAGATGTCATTCAAATCGCAAAACCAATTTATGAGCTAGCTGGAAAAGAAGAAAACTTACAGGCAGTTTACCCTAAAGCAGGACACGACTTTCCTGTTGAAACACGTGAAACTGCCTACCAGTTTTTTGATAAACATTTGAAGTAGTGAGTGTAATCGCTGATCAAACTGACTTTACTCGTTAATTGTGAATTGATCCTTTTCAGGCCAGTGTTTGATTTGATCAATCCATTCATGCATCGGACCATCAATCAGCGAGGAGAGCCGCTTCTGGTCTTTACCATTTCGTGTGTTAAATAATATGGCCCAGTTAATCCGGTCGAGACGTCTCACCAGCAGAGTGGAGGTTCCTGAAAGAGATCCCGCGTGCCAATGGTTTGCATTGCCTGCACTGTCAATGGGTCTCACCATCCACCCACAAGCATAGTAGGCCACTTTTGGATTACCGTTTGCATCATAACCGGCAAGTCCAGAGGGGCGTTCAAACATTTGTGAAATGGTTGGTGCTTTCAAAATCGGACATTGATCAATTCTGTCAAAAGCAGCAGCAAATCGAACTAAATCGGGGGCCGATGCAATCCAGGCGCCGTGAGAATCCATTGCTTCCAGATACCATGCGCCGTAGGGAGATGGTACCCGCTTTGGATAGTTCTGATCAAATACAGAAGTGCCAAGCGAGGGGCTATAATACTTGACTTCATTTTGCCTGCGGTGTTTCAAAAGGGTTTTTCCCATTTTCGTATTTGTTATGTGTAGTGGTGTGAACACGACCTCTTCAACATACTGTTGATAGGGGTGCCTCGTTACGGCTTCGATGATTCGACCTAATAAACAATAACCAAAATTTGAGTAGGCGTAACGCTCTCCGGGATTAAAATCGAGAGGCTGCTTGATCATCATTTGGATAATGTCTTCGATTTCCGCAGGAGGCGTTTTGCCAAGTTGCTTTGCGAAATAAACAGAGCGGAACATAGGGTCAAATGAAACACTTCGGTCCCAGCCTGCTGTATGATGTAATAACTGACGAACCGTAATCTCTTTCAGTCTCGAATCAACACCTTGTTCTGCGAGCTGTTTCTGATAATCTTTCAAAATATCAAAGACTTTCGAGTCCAATGATAGTTTTTTTTGCTCGATGAGTTTCATAATAGCAACCGCAGTAATGGGCTTTGAGATGCTGGCAATTCGAAACATGTTGTCGGGCTGCACAACCTGTTTCAGTTCCTTGTCCGCATACCCAAAACCACGGGCATAGACGAGTCGACCACGATAACTGACTGCGATGGAGGCTCCTGGAGGATGGTGTTCCAGAAGAAATTCCTTGATGGAAGTATCGAGGGAAGAGAGTTCTTTCTGATCTAATCCTGAGATCGGAATTTCATCTGCTGTGTTCCAGGTTGGGAGGGAAAGTTCCTGGTTTGGCTCAGGCTGTTCCCAGATTGTAGTGAAATAAGGCTTGTTATTAACGCGATATCCATCGATGTTTGCTAATTGGTATTTGTCGGCTTTCATTTTTTTTACCGTCTTATGAAAATCAGCTAACGATAAATGGAATTGAGCAATCCAGGCAGGGTCAGTCTCTTTTAGCCAGAGCGCGTGATAAAACGGTTTCTCGTTGACTGTGAATCCACAGAGATCTGATAGACGAAATCCGCGAGAAGCAAAATCTGACAGTACCTTGGGAAAATCAGTGATGGGAATATTGCAGGTTGCTTCCCAGGCTATTTTTGTTTGTTTGGCCCAGATACCTGCATGCATAGGTTGTTTTTTCAGCGTGTAGCCATCCATTTTGACAGGAGCGTAACCTTGCTGTTTTAATTCTTCTAATGTTGTCTGTAGTTGTTGATCGGTTAAGGAATGCTTCAGAATGTGATCAGCTTGATCTAATTTTTCCCATATTACGGCGAATCGAGATGTCCCTTTTTTTTCATAGCCACTGATGGCGACAGGTTGAAATCCTTCTGCGGCATATTGTTTTACTTTATCATCAAGTTTCTGTTTGGTCAGGCCATGATGTGATTTTCTCTCTTTCTGGTTTCGACGTCTGATGCTGAGGGCGGCAAAGCGATCTCCTTTTTTACCAGGGTATACGCTGGCATCTAATAGAGAATAGCCTTGTTTGGCTGATCGTGTGATGTGGTTCTGATAATTATTTGCTGTTAAGTTTAACTGAATTTCAGTCTCTTCAGCAAATAAAGAGTTTGTCATGAATGTCAGAATCAGAAGCAGCGATGTTATGTATTTCATGGTGTTTTCCAAAGTTGGTGTCATGATCAAGATGAACCGTTAATAAGATGATAGATGGGACTTGAGTGTGACATCAAGGATAATCTTTGATCAAGTGACCTGCTTTTTATCTTCGAGTTCTTTATTATTGTATTAGTGATTAAGAGTTTTCAAGTTCAGGACTTTCGTATGTCAGACGAGGATGTTGATGAAATTTCAAGTTTTTTTCTACACAGTGGTCGCATTTAGTTTAATGATAATCCCTCAGATAATGGTGGCTTCTGATCCTGTATTAATTGCACACCGGGGATTGTTACGGCATGCCCCTGAAAATACCTTACCGGCTTTTCGTGCCTGTCTGGATTTGAGGATTGGTTTTGAACTTGATATTCGTACAACGAAAGACGGTGAGTTAGTCATTATCCATGATGATAGCCTGGCACGAACGACGAATGGGGGAGCAAGGTCAATCCGAAATATTACATGGGCCGATGCGCAACAACTTGATGCTGGGAGTTGGTTTGATCCTGTTTTTGCCGGGACACGGATTCCCTCATTGGAACAATCACTTCAATTGATCAAAGCCAGAAAAAAAGGTAGCACGATCATCGCTCTTAATATCAAGCAGGTGAATTCCGAAGGGGAAAAGAAGCTCGTTGATTTGATTGAAAAATATGCTCTGTTTGATGACTGTTTTGCCTTCGACCAAAGTGCAGCAATGAGCAAGCGACTGAAGCAGTTGAATCCTCGTCTTCGGATTGGTCAGAACGTGAACCGAAAGAGTATCGATGCTCGTTTACAGGAGAATTTGCTGGATGTTTTTCTGCTTACTTATATTCCTGAAAAAGCAGAAGTGGATCATCTCAGAAAACAGGGAAAACAGATTTTGTTTAACTTTGCTGGTCCTGGTAAAGCCCGTCGCAGCCCTGTTGCCTGGGAACAGGTACGCGCAGCGCGAATAGATGGTATGTTGACTGACTACCCATTGGAGTGTCGTCAGGTGTGGAGACGTGCAAACCAAGACCAGGGCGGAAAATAATAACGGTAAGTCTCTGCAAGACACCTCATTTTATTTCTGGTTCGGGAGATGCTCGGTGTTTTTTATTCCTTTGGATTTGAACCTCCAGGGAATAGAATCCCGGTTATGGTAAACGTTCTTGTCTCTGGGAATGGCATGGAGCCCACTTAAGGCGTATGAGAGATCCGCGTTGAAGGATCGGATCCGTTGATTTCCATATATGCCTCCTTCAAACAGAAACTCGACATAACCGATGAAAGGGAGATGTTTCGAGAAGAAGTCAGGTTGCTGCTTCAAAATCCAGGCGACCGCTGCTTCCTCATCACTTTTCCAGGGAACATCCTGTTTCGAATATTCGGAAAGTAAAAGTCCATATGGATGTCTCGCGCGATTGGGGACAGTCAGTCTGCCAGAGAAGTGCCTTCCTGATTTTTTCGGAGAATTTTGAGCAAGATCGGTAGACTGTAATTCCTGCCAGGTCGACCAGTGTTTCATGTCGGGAGAATATCGCGCAAAAACCCGTCCTGCGTAAGGAGTCGATTTTTGACCATTGGGCAAAATGAATTCTTTGGGTTTTGGATCAATGGTGACTTGCAGAGAGATCGAAGTCGCAGTTCTCCACGACAAGCCAACGGCCAGTGGTTTCGTTTGAAGCCATCCATCTACGGAAGCATTGGCTGGACCGTCCCACCCGAGTCCTTCATCGGTAATCGATAATTTATTGGCAGGAGACCAACTGGCTTTAGCCGAGGCGTCTTTAGGATTCGTAAAGTCGATTTTAAGTGACTTAAACTCAACAATGACTGCCGCATGAGAGGCAGAATTTGCTAGCAAAGTACAGACCAGAAACAAATAAACAGTTGTGGGAGTCGTAAATCGGGGCATGATTTCTGCCAACCTCTTAAATAAGAAACAGATAATGGTGCTATTTCATATTAGAGCTTACTACCCTTGAGAAAGTTCCCAAAATCTCTTCGGTTCGTTTCCTTGTCGAAAATGGTGACGAGGATAACAGGCCTCTCTACTTGTGTGCAAAGGCATGGGCGATCAATGACTGATCAAATTGTTGTGGGACTTCATCTTCTGCGGCAAACATATAAAGTGCTGCGATGAGAATAGAATGAATGGCTGATGAAACGAGCGAGATTAACAGGATTAATATCAGTCCGATGACCATGAAGATGCCTCCCATGACGACATTTCCTGACGCAATGACAAAGCCACCAGAAACTATAAGCAAGATGACTGGAATCATCACGAGAAAGACAATCATGCCGATCCCAAAATTGGCAACGAGAGACTCTCCCCAGGTTTCACGGAGAATCCCGACCGAACGTTTCATGGCTTCAAAGGGATTTTTCTTTTCCACAACCAGAACAGGTATAACGAAGTAGGTTGTAATTGACCAGGCCATGCCGAGCAGCCCAGCAACAAACCGTCCCATTTTTTCGGAGCGGGATTCGATCATTTTTAAGATGAACCCTACAGTAGCACTCACCAGTGCCCAACCCGCAATTTGTGGTAAGCGATTCATTGCGGCCCGGAACCCGTCACCAACTGTGGGATCGCCTCCCTTCAGACGGATAATCGCACATGCCATCAAACCTGAATTAAAAAAGATGATGACGAAGTAATTCACGAAATAAAATGCAAAGAGAATCGCATACGCGACCGGATCCTGGGGGACCTGCTGATCATTCATGATCACATTGATGTATTTACTGTTCCAAAGCGGCGCTGCAAAGCTACCAAGTACCAACAGACAGGAAAAGCCACTCATGAGTGGGAATAGAAGTAGCTCTTTATCCAGCATCAAAACACGATAGCTTTGTTTTGTTAATTCCCATCCGTTGGCGATACGAGTAAACATAATCGGCGATCTTTCTGAGATTCATATTTCATTAAGGTAACAGGCTGCATTTGTGCCATAGGCTGGCCCGTCTGTTTCAGGTTGTTGACGTTTTATAACAGAAAGGAACGAAATTGCGAAATCGATTTTTATTCTCATCCAAATTTCATTGATATGGTATGAGAGTTCAACGTAATGATTTCGTTTCCGGGAGCATCAGTAATAGAGCAACTGTTGCCCAACTACCAGCAGTAACTGAAATAAATTGATCTTTCTCATGCGGGTAACCGGTTTCGAAATAGGTTTGAAAAGGTTTTGCGCGGCTGACAACATGCCAGGAACCATCGGGGAGTTGAGAGTCAATGAGGTAAGTAATTCCTCTTACGATGACGCTATGGTCTGCTGGGAACTGTCCAGAACGTAAGAGTGCTACGAGTACAGTTCCAGTGGCATACGCGTCACTCTTCATACTGGGAAGTTGCGACCATCCTCCGTCTTCGTTTTGCAATTGAATCAATTCCCTGATCGCGGTCTTGACTATTGATTCTTCGACGTCCAGATAGAGAAAGGATCGCAGTTGAAACGCCCGTTCTTCGGTTGAATCCGGTTTTAAATTGAGCAGCCATTCTTGTGCCCGTTTGATGCGGGTTTCAATGAGAGTAAATTGATCTTCAGTACCATAAGTTTTCAGTGCACGTATCACAAAATAATTCGTATTGGTATCACTGGACATGGAAGGGGGGCGGGTGGAATTTCGAATCCAGTGTACTTTGTCTTTGTTTCGCTCTAATAGGTAGCCTGTGACAGCTGAAGTGATTGTATTTGGTTTATAATCTGCCAGTTCGAGCGCCCAAAGGGCATAACTGGCAGTATCGGGACCGCCACCTTGTCCTTTCCCGGAAATATAGTTTTTCAATCCTCGTTTGAGGTGAGCGGCTGTATGATCAACCTGCAACTGAAAGTTGGCTTCGTCAATGGTAAAGTCGCGTTTCTTTGCTTCAGCCAGCACAAACACTGCCATTGCCTGATTATGACAGGTAAAGCATTTTCGCTCGCGGGCAGAGCCGGCGGATGCCTTTTCAATAAGAGGAATCGATCTCTGTATTGCAGTTTTGATTGCTGAGGGACTGACAGTGTTGTCTCCCGCCAGGAGTGAGGGAGATAGGTTACATATCAGATAAAACAGTAATGTGCCGATTAAGCTTCTGCCCATCTTGATCTCCTCGTATTACTGACTTCGAGTCTGGACCTTGATCTGGGAATACCAAAACCGTTTTCATTTTAACCATTCGGTAGATTGAGAAGCCAGTTTCTTATCGAGTATTTGATCTGAATCAAATTGACTTTTGTTAAGTCGTCGTGGCTGTTTCCTTGGGAGCCCGCTCTGGAGTTTGAATATGTTCAGGCAGGAAGCCGAGACCAACGATTTTGCCTGCCTTCTGTCTTAGATAGGGAGCGAACAAACCAGCGAATTTTCTAACCACCCAGGAAATTGAGACTGGTTTGCCTGCCACTGTCTGATTTCCAAACAAACGCTTGTGAGCGAAAACTTGCATACGTTGTGTCTTGAGTGCCGGTGCCTCGCGTCGGAGTTGAACCTGCTTCAGATCATTGAGTGTGATATTGCCCGTATAGAGTTTGTCGGCAAGCAGGTTAGCAGTAGCAACTGCATCTTGTACGGCCAGATTCACTCCGACCCCACCAACGGGTGACATGGCATGTGCGGCGTCTCCGATCAGTAGCAGTCCCGGTTGTGCCCAGTTCGTAATATGATTTAATTGAATAGATAATAAGCGGACTTTGTCCCAGTCATCAATCTCTGCGATGCCGTCAGCGAAATCTGGGAGTATGGCAACGACACGGTTACGAAATTCTTCTAATCCTTCCTGCTTCAGCTCATCAAAGTAACCTTTATGTATAACCATCCCTGTTTGAAAATAATCCCCACGATCAATGGTAATTAGCATACGGCCATTCTTAATGCGGGCCAGTGTTTCATCATGGATATCTTTTACTTTTCCGACTCGAAACCAGAGTACATCGATCGGAATTCCTTTTTCAATGACTTCGACTCCCGCGTCGATGCGCATCTGAGAGCCTCGTCCATCTGCACCTACAACAAGATCAGCGTGAACTTCGTATTCTCCATTAAGACCATTTACCTTCACGCCAGTGACCTGCTCACCTTCACGAATCAGGTCCGTTGCCTGTGCTTGCATGTGAACTTGAAAGTTAGGATATTCGCTGGCTTTTTTTGCAATTAGGTTGAGAAAGTCCCATTGCGGGGCGAAGGTGATGAATTTGCATTTCGTGGGGAGATGAGTAAAGTAGGGTCCTGAAATTTGCTTACCATCAATATTGAGATCAAGTGATTCAAATTGCTTGGTCGCAATTTTCAGGAATTCCTCAAGGATACCCAGCTCATACATTAATTGGAGGGTGGAAGGGTGAATCGTGTCCCCGCGAAAGTCTCGTAAGAAATCTTTATGCTTCTCTAATACAATCACTTCAACGCCGGCTCGAGCCAACAGGTAACCTAAAAAGAGGCCAGCTGGGCCTCCGCCGACTACGCAACAGCTGGTTGTGATCTTCTCTCCTGCATGCGGTAATTCAAATTCACTCACGGCCCATTACCTCCTGTAAAGCTGACGTTATGAACTCAGTTTCAGAGACGATACAAAAGTGTAGGTGATGCAGGCTAAGCTTACAAGATGAATTTGCTTCACAGCTTGCGAGAATGGTCTCTTGATGAATGAATTGAAAAATAAATGAATAGAGATTCAATCGAATGACTCTATTCTTTTTCGTTAGAGTCAATCTGATTTTCCTCTGATTCCGTATGCTCATTCGTCCCTCGTTTAATAAGACGACGGGACAAAATGACAATGACAAACAGAATCATCAAACTTCCGACGATTTCGGTGGTACCATCCATTTGTGTTTCTCACAGTTCTGAAAATCTGAAAAATCGTTTCGATGTTGAAAATGCTAAAATGATATTATTGTGGATTTCTAATCAGCACCACTACCGAACGCCCCTGGACATTATATTGGGCCGTCGAAAGGGGCTTGGCTTCTTCAAGTTCGAGAATGTCTTGCGGGCTGGGAAGCGATGTATCAACGATGCGTTTCCAATCGCTGGGTGTTCCTTCATGAATTCCGAATGCACCGGGTGTTGGTGCTGCGTTAATCATAACATAAATATCATTGTCCTTTTCTTCTGCTCCCCGCAGGCAAAACGCCAGTGCCTTTGAAGTAGTTGAAAGGTCAACATCGCGAGCCATTCCGTACCAGTGTATATCTTCGCGCCAGAAATGAGAACGACACAATGATGAATGTGATTTGCGAAACGCGATGATTCGCTTCACAAAACGGAACATATCGCGATGGGTATCCAGTCGGCTCCAGTCAAGCCAGCTTGTTTCATTGTCTTGATTATAGGGGTTGTTATTCCCTCCCTGGGTTTGCAGAAATTCATCTCCCATCCGAAACATGGGAGATCCATTTGAAATCATCAGCAGACAGAAGAAGTTTTTGACTTGTTGTTTTCTTAACATCATGACCTCTGGTGAGACGTCAGTTTCTCCTTCACAGCCACAATTCCAACTATAGTCGTGTGTGCCATCGGTATTATGATGACCGTTTGCCCAATTTCGTTTCTCATTATATGAGACCATGTCATACAGCGAAAAACCATCGTGTGATGTAATATAATTCACGCTTTGATAAGGCCTGAGTGCATGCATGCAGTCATCGGGAAATAAATCGGAACTACCATAAATGCGTGTCATTAAATCGGCAACGTGTCCTTCATCGCCACGCACAAATTGTTGCAGTGTGTCGCGATATGCGGCGTTCCATTGCATCCAGCGATGGCCAGGGAATCGGGATCCAAGTTGAAATCCTCCTCCCGCATCCCACGGCTCTGCAATAAACCTGCGGTCTGCCAAAGATGTATCCGAACCAATCTGTCCGAGTGTGGATGGATTGGTTTCTTCAATACTACCATCGGTTTTTCTGGTCAGGATACTGGCTAAGTCAAAGCGAAAGCCATCGACATGCATCTCTTTTGCCCAGAAATGCAGGCTGTCAACAATCAGTTTTCTGACAGCGCGATTCGAGGTATGTAGTGTATTACCCGCACCAGAGTAGTTGGCGAACGGAGATTCTGGTTGGCCTGTAAGTGAATAATAGGTTGTATTATCAATGCCTTTGAAGCAATAAGTGGGGCCAGATTCATTTCCTTCACCGGTGTGATTATAAACAACGTCAAGAATGACTTCGATCCCGGCACTATGGAGTGCTTTCACCATTTCACAAAATTCGATGTGTCGTTCACAAGTCTCTTCAGACATGCAAAACCCATCGTGAGCGGCAAAGAAACCGAGTGGCATGTACCCCCAATAATTTCCGTCTTGTATATCAAATTGAAAAACCGGCATCAACTCAACGGCTGTGATCCCCAGCTCTTTGAGATATGGAATTTTTTCGATTACGCCTGCAAATGTTCCTTGTGCGTCTTCTGAAACTCCGGAGTTATCTCGATTTGTAAAACCTCGTACATGCATTTCATAGATAATGAGGTCTGATGTGTGGTGAATCGGTTCATCATTTTCCCAGTTGAAAACACATTCGATAGACTGTAACACTGAGAGCGGTGCACGTCCCATATTAGGTCCCGGTCTACTGGCGATTTCTCGATCAAAATCAGGAGGGAAGAAAATATTTCGCGAATAAGGATCAAACAATAATTTTTCCGGATCGAAGGCATGCCGTTCAAAAGGTGCTTTTGGTGGAGGCCCGTCGATTTGATAGGCATAATATTTAGCATGCTCAATCTCAACAGCAGAGATACGGCAATGCCAGATTTCTGCGGTCTTGTTGCGGTGCGGCTCTAACTGAAATACAAAAACCGGTTCTTTCAGATTTTCCTCTGTGAAGAATAATAGGGAAACGTGTTCAGCGTGTTTTGAATAGATCGCAAAATTAAACGCATTTTCTGAAGGAATCCAAGTCGCTCCCAGATGGACGGGAGACCCTTCGATTTTATCCCAGTGATCCATGGCTTGTTGTCCGTTTCGAATTCGAGTTTGGCTTTCCAATCAAAGTAACAACGTCAGTCAAAATTTGAGGAAGTGCGAGTCCACCAGGAGATGCCAGATACTTGGGAGTCCAAACCGGATCAAATTTTTCTTTATAGTTTCGTAGACCTTCAAAGTTGTAGAAATGATCTCCATGGCGAAATATCAGATCAGCCGTGCGATTCCAGATCGGTGCTAATGGTCGATTTTGAATCCCCGATAATGGTGCCATTCCGAAATTAAACCAGGCATATCCTTGTTGTCTGCCCCACAACATCAATTCAATAAACAGGTATTCCATGACACTCGGAGGTGCATCGGGCAGATATCTCATCAGATCCACTGAAAGCTCTTCTTTGTTGGCGCCCTCCATAACATTGGCGAACGCAATGATTTTACCATGCTGCCTGATAACGGCGATGGGAAAATGATTCAGATAGGTTTCATCAAAATATCCTAGTGAAAAGGATTTTTCAGTGACATTTTTTTCTTCCAACCAGGCATCAGAGACTAATTTCAGCTCAGGAAGCAGAACTGAGACCTCATGGACGGGAATGAGCGAGAATTGACATTGTTTTTGTTCACAATGATTGACTGTTTTTCGAAACTTCCTGTGCCTGGTTCCCGAGAGTTCGAACGATTTCAGGGAAACGCGGGCTTCCTCTCCCAGTTTTAGTGTCGTCAGCCCTTGATCAAGATAGATCGAAAGATTTTCTGCTGACACTTGATAAAAGATGGGCCAGCCATCGAAGCGGTCCACCATTTCTCGAAACTGCCATACTAGCTCCGCTTGTTCTGTTTTCGGGCCAACGGGTTCACCCAGTGAAACCCAGGAGCGTTTTTGCACTCCATACATAATGAACGCTGTATGTTGATCATTTACAAATAGGGATTTATCTCCCATAAATGCCAGGTAGGCAGACGTTTTTGTTGATGATTTCACAATTTGCGTGACAATGTCCAGTTCGTTTTCTGTTGGAGGCAGCGATCGTGGTCTATGAGCGGCAATCAGTTTGGACAGTGCAAATAACAGTAAGACGATGATGGCACCAATGCTGCCTCGCATAAAACGGGAAGCATTTCCTTTAAACGTAAAGACCCACCACAGTTCGTTTGAGTATTCAATATGTTTATAGGCAAACATGCCGATCCAGATTGAACAGACCATGATCACGAGAATCGTACAAATCCAGCTGAGTTGGAATCGTTCGTGGATTAGTGCCCCCTTGCGATAAAACTGCTTACGACTCGCCAGCAAAGCCAACAGAATCACTGCCAGGAGTGTCGCTTCCTCGTAATCAAATCCCTTTAATAACGAAACAATGATTCCCACGCCTAATAAAAGTGTGATGAGCCACCAGGCAGAATCGAGTCTGCGTTGAAGACCTCGGGAAAGAACAAGCAACGCGGCACCTGTCAGACTGCCAATAAAGTGAGAGACCTCAATCAATGGTAGGGGTATGGTATGGTATAAAGTTCCAATCCGCGCAGTGACAGTGGGAGTTGCTCCTGAGAAAAGGAGAATGGCGCCTGCCAGTAGAGTTGACCAGGAGAGAACCATAGGGGCGATGGAAACCGACCAGCGATTGACCTCTTTGACGAACCGTGTTGCCAGCCCACGGTTGAGGGAAAGCTCATGTAGTGCTAACAGAATGAGTGCTCCAAACAGAGGGAGTAGATAATAGATGACACGAAAGACTAACAAACCAGCTAAAATCGTAGCCGATGATTGTGAGGCAACGAGAGTGAGGATCACTAATTCGAATACACCCACACCACCGGGAACATGTGAGAGCACAACTGTGACAGTTGCCATGAGAAAGATTCCCAGGAATTCGACGTAACCCACCGATAAGTCGGGTGCTAAAATCGTATAGAGGATCATGCCTACGAGTACGAGGTCTGCAGCGGAAACAGTCAGCTGTAGAATTGTCATTCCCGTTTTGGGTAATTGTATTTTGATCCCTTTGATCACGATTGGTGATTTACGGATTAATGTAAGAGAGGTGTAGCAGACAGCAGTCGCCAGTAGTATGTAGCCCAGAGGTTGGACGTTGCTGAAGGGAAGATGTAGTGAATCGGGAATCGGGAACGGTTGTGCGATAAATACAACACCAGCCAGAGCAAATACGCCGACCCAATACGTGGTGCCCAGCATGATAATGAGTTGTAGGATCTCGACAGCCGATAGTCCCCATGCCGAATAGAGCCGGTAGCGCACTGAGGTTCCTCCGAGTAACGCACCAAAGTTATAACTGGTGGCAAAGCCAGTAAAAGAGGCGAGAGAAATCTTGCTGAATGGGAGGGGATGTTGAATGGCTCGAATTGCCAAATAGTCATATCCGATGAGAATCAGATAATTAAAAACAGTTAACCCGGCCGCGGCCCAGAGACGCCAAGTCGGGATGTGTGAGACTGCAGCACGAATTTCGTGAATGTTGTAGTGCTTCAATTCCTTTGAGAGTAACCAGATTGCTCCCATAAAAATCGCAATCACGAATAGGGGAGCTAGTTTTTTGAGGTAATGAAGCATGAACGGTTCTTAAAGATAAAAGGCACGTGATGCCGTAAAATTGAATAAGGCGATTGACGTATCAAATTTTCTTCATTTATTGAAAGTCAGAAATATGCGAGCGAGATCTCTCATTCATGTTATCTTCTTTGTATTTGAAAGAGTTATCACCAAAAACGAAACAAGAGTAATGCTAAATATTTATCTAAATTCCTTTTTTTGTGTAGTTGCCCGGTAAAGATTCCGTTAAGGAAGACGGCACATGAATTTTCTGAAAGAGATCATAAATAATGCGTGCAATATTGAATAGCCGCGAATAGAATGAAACTTAACGACAGTTGGTACTTAAAGTGCCGTTTATCTCTCTCACATAGAAATCTAATTTCTACACCATTTCTGAAAGACATCAGAATGAAGATCCCCAAAGACAAAACTCCTTTTTGTTTTACAATTCCATTTTTCGCGCTGCTGTTTATTTTTAACAGTTCTAATTTGTTTGCTCAATTTCAAAGATCTCCTTTAGTAGAGAATTCGGGAGTGACTTCACCCCCCTCTCAATCTGATCCACAAGCAACAAATCTTAAACGAGCCATTCAAAATTTATCTACTGCCTTTAAAAACGCATTCGACCAGGGAAATGCCAAGGCCGTTGCCAGCTTTTGGTCTCCCGAAGGTGAATATATTGATGCCAATGGTTTGCGACTGGTAGGACGACCTGCGATTGAAAAAGCCTATACGACATACTTTAAGAAAAATAAGAATGCCAAAATTCAGATCGCAGTTGATTCCGTCCGTCAGATTGGTAACAACCTGGCAATTGAAGAAGGACGCACGGCTGTTACCGTCCCGGAGTCGGCTCCGGATTTAAGCCAGTATACGGCAACGTATGTCAGAAGTGATGGTAAGTGGAAAATGGTCAGTGTGAAAGAATCCAGTCTTACTGCTTCTGCTGTACACTCCGGGTTAAAAGATCTGGAATGGATAATCGGAACCTGGGTTGTGGAAGATCAAGGGCTGGCACTTGCCACTCATTATCAGTGGTTACCTGGCAAAAAGTTTATCGAGCGAACGTTCTCGACAAAAATGAATGGGACCACAAAACCGATGGGCAAACAGATCATCGGAATGGACCCACTCAGCGGCCATCTTATGTCCTGGACCTTTAATTCCGATGGAAGTCATGCTGTCGGAATTTGGACTGCTACCGATAATGGTTGGGTGATTGAATCGCGGGGTGTCACCAGTAACGGGAAGATTACAACTGCTGATAACATTCTAACAAAAATAGATAACAATGGCTGCCGCTGGCAATCGGTCAATCGGACTGTGAATGGGGTCGAAATGCCGGATGCACTTGAGGTAGTTTCAAAACGAAAATAACGATCTGAATTAACTTACAAATATCGTTTGTAAAAAATCAAATATAGGAACAAGTATTATGAGACTTTTCATCAGCTTCCTTGCAATTACGGCAGTGTTCTTCTTCTCACAGGAACAATCTATTACCTGGGCGAGAGGTTTTGGAGGAGGTGGATTTCACGGGGGTGGTGGTTTTGGAGGTGGTGGCTTCCATGGCGGCGGCGGTTTTGGTGGAGGTGGCTACGGTGGCGGTGGATTTAGACCTTCTGGAGGTGGTTTTGGTGGTGGTGCCGGATTTAATCGAGGTCAATTCTCAAATTATGGAAGTCGCTTCGATCAGCCGAGCCGCTTCAATGACAATACTGGCTTCAACCAAAGATTCATGAACCAGGCCAGATCGTTTGAACAATCTCGAGGGAATAATTTCAATCGATTAAATAACGGCGATTTTAACCGTGGAGATTTCAACCGAATTGGAAATGGGAATATCAGTTCTCGAACCGATGGCCATCTCGATGTCGGTAATATGAATTTCAATCAACGGCCGACGCGCCAGGGCCTGGATAATTTTCTTGGTCTACCTTCAGATGCGGGCCATCATACCGTTACAAATTCTCATCCTTACGTTCAGGACTTTACCGGTCGTAATACTGTGAATCGCTCAATTGATTCCGGTTCTGCCTCCGGAAAAGTCGTTCACGGGCCTGGTGGTGGAATTGCAGCCGGTGGTAGTTACACAGGACCACGCGGGAATACGATTTCAGGGGGAGGCGCCATCGGACCAGATGGAGGTCATGCCGCTGGTGTCAAAGTTGATGGTAAAGGTGGCGGCAAGGGAGGTGCTGGGCGCATCGTTGGTCCAGGTGGTGCTTCTGCCGCTGGTGGGCGCATTGTTGGTCCTAATGGAGGACGCGCCGCCGGTGGTGTGGTACACGGTCGTGGTGGCGGAACAACGGCTGGTGGATTTATTCGGGGACCCAATGGTGGGTTTGCTGCCGGGTTTGTGCATGTACCACCTTCCACTCGTTATTACCATGCCGTTGTGATTCGAGGTGGTTTTTATGGTTACGGGATGTATTATCCTGGCTGGTATGCAGCCAATCCGGGAGTCTGGTATGCTTCCACTTGGCCTCCCGGGTATGCCTGGACCGTCTCAACCTGGGATGCCATTTTGGCCTGGTTAGCCTGGGAGAATATGCAGGCACTTTATTACGACTATGGAAATAACGTGCTCTATCGCGACGGCAATGTATATGTCAATAAACAGGATGTTGGTACGTCCGAGCAATATACCCAGCAGGCCAGTCAGTTGGCAGCGACCGGTGCAGCCGCTGATGCCACTGAACAGGAGAAATGGATGCCATTGGGCGTGTTTGCACTTTCAGAGAGTGGTCAAACCAAATCCGATTCTGTAGTGGAACTTGCAGTCAATAAGCAGGGGATCATCAGAGGCAACTTTACCGACGATAAAACAAAGAAAACGCAGCAAGTTCAAGGTTCTGTCGATAAGAAAACTCAACGTGTTGCCTGGACCGTAGGTAGTGATAAAAATACGATCTATGATACGGGAGTTTATAATCTAACCAAAGAGGAAGCACCGTTGCTGGTTCATATTGGTAAAGATGAAACGCAACAATGGCTGATGGTCAGGCTTGATCAGAAAGATAAAGGGAAAAAACCGACTGTGAGTGAGTAGTTTTGCTCAATTCACTCACAGAACAGTCTTGTTTTGAATCACGAACTAACAGAGTTGGACTTCACTGACCAACTCTGTTCTTTCTCGTTTATGCAAATGGTTTACTTTGCTAATGGGGCCAGATAATCAATTCGATAATCTTTTGGGAAGGGGAGTACAAAGTTTTCTTTCGCCCAGATATCCCATTTTTGTGCTAATTGTTTTGTGATATCAGGGCGTTGCTGAGCCAAGTCGTTTAATTCAGTACGGTCTTTAGAAATATCATAGAGTTCCCAGGGTTCTCCACGCAGGGCAGAGAGTTTCCAGCGTCCTTCACGAAGGGCTCGATTTCCCTGATGCTCAAAGTAAAGTGTACGTTCTGTTTGTTTCTGTCCCTTGATCAGCGGCATCAAACTTTGTCCCGGCAGTGGCAGTGTGGCGTGACCATCCCACTGAGAGGGATAGCTGACCTGTGCAGCCTCTAATAGGGTGGGAGCAATATCAATGATGTGGGCTGGATTTGATCTGATCGTTCCCGTCTGTTGTACTTGGGCGGGCCAATGCACGATACCCGGCGAGGCGATGCCTCCTTCATGGTTGTAATGTTTGTAGAGACGCCATGGTGTATTAGAGGCATTTGCCCAACCTGACCCTACGCTATGGTGGGTGTCCGGGCCTCCCATTTTGTCTAGTTGGTTTCCCCAATAGAGTGTATTATTGCGGCTGGACTTGATGTCAAATCCATGTGGGTCCCACTCAGCACAGGCACCATTGTCTGAAGTAAAAATAATCAGAGTATTTTCAATTTCGTTATTTTGACGCAGGCTGGTTAAGACACGACCAATGTTCCGATCCATACGGTCAACCATCGCAGCAAAAATGGCCATACGACGTGCTAAGTCACCACGACGGTCAGTGGGTAATGAATCCCAGGCTGGATTGACGCGCGATTCTGACTCGCCCCAATCCCAATAGCGTGATCGCGGAGAAAGTTTTGTATTCTGTGGAACAATACCCAGAGATTTCATGCGGGCAAGCCGTTGTTTGCGCACTTGATCCCAGCCGATATGATAGCGATCTGCATATTTAAGAATGTCCTCCTTTGGAGCATGTAACGGGAAGTGCGGCGCATTATAGGCCAGATATAAAAACCAAGGTTGATCGGGAGTTCGTCTGCCCATACGCATGAAGTCAATTGCATAATCAGTCACGGCATCGGTACCGTAAAATTCACCTTTAGGATAGGTATGCGTTGCTCGAGATGCAGGGAGCCGTGTGAAATGATTGACGTCCCAAAATGTTTTGGCACTGACAAGCGTGCCATAAAATTCTTCAAAACCGAGTTTCGTTGGATCTTCCGTTCCTAAGTGCCATTTACCTGAGAGAAATGTACGATAACCTCCACGTTGCAGAATTTGTGCGATGGTAATGGCTTCGTCAGCGATGTGCCCCTGATAACCTCGCTGATTGAGATTTCTCGTCATATGTCCCAACCCGATGCGGTGCGGGTATTGGCCTGTCATCAGCGAACCACGTGAAGGGCAGCAACGCCCTGTGTTATAAAATTGAGTTAATCGAACTCCCTTAGCCGCTAAGGAATCTAAATGAGGAGTTTCAATTTCACCGCCAAAGCAGCCCAAATCACTATAACCCAAATCGTCGGCGACGATCAGCAGAATATTGGGACGTTGTTGTTCTTTCTCAGCGCTCCAGACTTGCCTGGAACAACAGATATCAGTCAGGCATACGACAACAAAAGCAATGAGTCCCAACTTCAGGTAAGACAGTGCGGAAGAATTCATGGTGATTTTTCTTTCTCATTTTGAAAGAGTACATCCGGGGAGGATTGTTAGATTTTGTCTGACTGTTGCGTAATTAACTGATAATATTCCACACGGCGGTTGATGTCAAAATTGAGAATGCCTTCTTTGTAAGGAATGGTTTCGTCCAGATCACAGGTGTGAATGATTAATTCGTCTTTATTGGTTTTTGCTACAGCTCGAATTTCTCCCGAGGGGGCGATTACGCAGCTTTCTCCGAGTTGTTCTACACCCTCTTCACACCCCGTCTTGGCCGCTCCTAAAACCCAGGTACCGTTTTGGTAGGCACCTGCCTGCATGCTTAGCTGATTATGAAAACCGACCAGAGGATTGAGTTCGGGATATTCCGGGATCTGCAGTGGTGTGTTGTAACCCAGCAAAACGAGTTCGACTCCCTGTAATCCGAGTACACGGTAGGTTTCTGCCCAACGACGGTCATTGCAAATGCACATGCCGACTTTGCCGCCAAATGCATTCCAGACCTGAAAGCCAAGATTACCAACATCAAAATAACGCTTCTCCAAATTTTGGAATGGATTTTGTGGTCGATGCTCTCGATGGCCGGGTAGATGAATTTTTCGATGTTTGCCAACAATTCTTCCACCGCGCTCCACAAGTAGCGAAGAATTGTATCGGCGGGTTTGTCCCTGCTCATTGACGATCTCGGCATAACCGAGACAGAAGCCAATCTTGAGACGTCTGGCTTCATCAAATAGAGGCTGTGTAACAGGGCTTGGCATTTCTCGTTCAAAAAACGTGTCAATCTCAGCCTGATCTTCAATGAACCAATGAGGAAAGAATGCAGTCAGGCAGCACTCAGGAAACAGGACCAACTCGCTATCTTGTTGAGCTGCTTCACGTAGTAGGCCGATCAAACGCTCCACAGCGTCAGCTCTTGTTTGTGTGAGAGGAATCGGCCCCATCTGTGCTACAGCAATCGTAATCGGTCTACTCATTGTCAATCAAACTCTTTGCGTTTCGGGCTGTTAATCGTATTAGGTGTTTAGCTTGCATGATATCAATTTGAGGAAGGGCGTCCATTGAAGGCCCGAACTCTGTGTGATGTCGAACTTTAATTGCTACAGCAGATTTAGAAGAAGCCTGGCCTCATTTCGCAAAAAATATGACGTTGCAAATAATCAACATAATACAATTTCTCAGTTTGACATGCAGTTTGCGTAAGCTAGGATAGGGTAAATAGGTTGAGTATATTGGCATTGGGGATCCCCTCAAATCGAGAAGCTCAGCAAACAAATTTTCATGCGTGTCGTAATAGAATGAGAAAAGGGTTACTACGATGAATTTGCAGAAATCTATGTCAGGCAAGGGTTTGCTATGCCTTCTCGCACTGTTTTTGGTGTTGAGCTATGAATCACAGGCTCAAGAAGGTGCTCCTCAGAAGAAGGCGGCTTCGACTGCCCGCCAGAAATATGCGGCTTTGATGAGCGAGGCTCATAAAGCAAATTTAAATCAGCATTATTCGAAATATTATAAAGCGACATTGGGAATTATAGCCACCGCTGCTTCCGGACCGTTGGCTGCCCATTTAACAAATGGGGCACCTGACTGGTGGACCGGTGTGGGTACTGACCTGGATGGTAATCCTGGATATGGTGTTGTCATTATGCACGTCGCACCTGGCTCTCCCGCGGATCAAGCAGGGCTGATGAAGTACGATATCATTTTGTCATTCGGTAAACATCGCCTGGCTTCTGTTCGTCAATTAAATGCCTTGCTTGAGAAGGCACAACCTGGTCAGAAGGTTGCGCTGAAAGTCATTCAAGTCGGTGAGCAAGGCGCTGTGAGTGATGTCGAAGTGACACTCGGTTGGGCAGAACGTATTAACGCACCGGCTCACGGGAATCCTTCACGGGCACATACGCCATACTTTCCACCGGCATCAAGTTTTGGAAACGATGATCAATATCTCATCAATCCTAAAGCCCCTTTGAAGTATCAATATGCTGCTCCCTATGAGTATGCTCCCAAATTGAATCAAGCCCCTCCCATTGACTTAGGGCCAACCCCGCTTCAATAGTGTTTAAGTCAACAAGACAAAAAAACAGGCTATGCGCTTTCTTGTGCATAGCCTGTTTTTTTGTAGTTGGGCTATTGATCCATTTTCCGAACATTGTTGAATTGTCTACTTGATGACTTAATCGATACGAGTTTTTCTGATAAAAAGGAGAGAAGAATCTGCGCAAAGCTTACGGGTATTAATAGTTGTGAGTCGCTGAAATTCAGTACTGATTTCAATGAAACCATACAAGCTTAAACTAGCGACACCATGTAAAATCAGGTAAGCTGAACTCCAATCAAAAGTGGAGTTGATCAGGGGCAAATCTTACGAGACCACTACAAAATGACAAAGGCAAAGAAACCTGCTTTACCTGTGATTGGTTGGCGCGAATGGGTGAAGCTCCCTGATTTGGGCGTGAAATCAATCAAAGTTAAAGTTGACACCGGGGCTCGGTCTTCATCCTTGCATGCTTATGACTTAGACGAATTTGAGCGAGACGGAGAGAAATGGATTCGATTTAAGCTTCACCCTGTCCAGCGGAAAACCAATGAGGTGGTACAGACGGAAGCAAAAATTCTCGAATATCGATCTGTACGCAGTTCTAGTGGTAAAGCGAACTTGAGGCCTGTGATTGTCACCAATATTGAATTGCTTGGTCAGTTATGGTTAGTTGAGCTAACTCTTGCGAATCGTGACGAAATGGGCTTTCGGATGTTATTGGGCCGCGAAGCGTTTCGGCAGCGATTTCTTGTTGATGCGGGGAAATCTTACTATGGTGGGAAACCACCACGAAAGAAAAAGCCAAAGCGAAGATAGCAGCTACTTTGCTTTTCGATGAATAAAGACAGAAAGAGAATCGATGAAACTTGCCATCCTTTCACGCAGCCCGCAATGTTACAGTACGCGTCGACTGCGCGAAGCAGCTGAGCAGCGCGGATTCAAAGTGAAAGTCCTGAATACACTCCATTTTGCGATCGATTTAAAGCAGGCCGAACCCGATCTTTTTTTTCGGCAAAAGCCGCTCTCAGATTATGACGCTGTCTTACCGCGCATCGGTTCTTCGATTACTTATTTTGGAACAGCGGTTGTACGACAATTCGAGCAGATGGATATATTTTGCGCCAATTCTTCCTCCGGCATCTCTAATTCGCGTGACAAGCTTCGTAGCCTACAAATTCTTAGCAGGCATCAAATTGGCATACCACAAACAACGTTTGTCCGTGATAAGAAAGATGTCTTGCCTGCGATTGAACGTGTTGGTGGTGCTCCTGTTGTTATCAAGTTATTGGAAGGCACGCAGGGGATTGGTGTATTACTTGCCGAATCAGTCAACTCGGCCAAAGCCATTATCGAAATGCTGCAAAGTCAAAAACAGAATGTTTTAATTCAGAAATTTGTTGCGGAAAGTAAAGGACGTGATATCCGGGCGTTTGTCGTTGGCGATCGAGTGGTTGCTGCGATGCGACGTGTCGCTCAGGGCCAGGAATTTCGCAGCAATGTTCATCGAGGAGGAGTAACAGAACCGATAGAACTTGATGAAACATACTGTA
The DNA here is from genome assembly GCF_007748195.1 of Gimesia aquarii. NCBI lineage: Bacteria > Pseudomonadati > Planctomycetota > Planctomycetia > Planctomycetales > Planctomycetaceae > Gimesia > Gimesia aquarii. The sequence continues at coordinate 5,009,965 of NZ_CP037920.1, read as the reverse complement.
AAACAGCGGTGCGCGCGGCGCAGATTATGGGCTTGCGTGTGGCAGGTGTCGATATTCTGGAAGGCATTGATGGTCCGCAAATTATGGAGGTCAATTCCTCGCCTGGCTTAGAAGGAATCGAACGTTGTACACAACTTGACATTGCAGGAGTGGTTGTCGATTACATCGCCGCGCAGGTCGATTTTCCTGAGATCGATCTGCGACAACGATTGACAGTCAGTCGAGGTTATGGGGTGACTGAGATACATATTCCGGAAGGGTCAGAATATATAGGTAAAGAAATTAATGAATCCGGATTACGCGACAAAGATATTAACGTGCTAACACTCTACCGTGGGACTACAGTGATCCCTAATCCTCGTTCGAGTCGGCAACTTGAGTCTGGTGATCGATTGCTTTGCTTTGGCAAACTTGAGTTGATGCGTCATCTGATCCCTGCGAAAACACGCCGCAAGAGACGACCGAAGGTTCAGGATTTACCCGAGTTGCCTGTAGCCGAAGAAGTTCTTTCGGAATCAGTCAAACCGGTAACCGACTCGTAGTAATTGAATTAAAGGCCAGAGCTACATGACGAAGTCTCGCGAACGGAAGCCCATTGATCAATGGAATGGAGAATCAATTCCAGCTGGGGAATCGCGCGATGTGAAACTCGCTGTGAGCGAGAGCTACAGCAGTATGACGGTGCGGATTCCCATTCACATTCGTCGAGCAGAGGAAGAAGGGCCTGTGGTTTTTGTGACTGCAGCCTTGCATGGAGACGAAATCAATGGCACAGGAGCAATTCGTGAATTGATTCAAGACTCAGAGTTTCATCTGCTCCGCGGGTCCGTGATCTTTGTGCCGGTTTTGAATCTTTTGGCCTTTGATCGACACTCTCGCTATTTACCTGATCGTCGCGATTTGAATCGGTCCTTTCCAGGTTCCGCAAGCGGCAGTCTGGCAGGTCGCATGGCACGGATCATCTTTGATGAAATCGTTTCACGTTGTGATTTTGGCATTGATTTACACACCGCTTCTGTACGCCGTACCAATTATCCGAATGTGCGAGGGGATATGACAAATCCTGAAGTGCAACGGATTGCGAAAGCCTTTGGTTCCGAAATAATCATGAACGGGAAGGGGCCTGCCGGCGCGTTTCGTCGTGAAGCCTGTAGTAGCGGCTGTCCCACGATTATTATGGAGGGGGGCGAAGTCTGGAAGGTTGAGCCAGGGATTGTCGAATCTGCGACAAGAGGGGTCAGAAATGTACTTCGCGAACTTGGAATGCTTGACGGTGAACCACAAAGTCCCGATTATCAAGTCGTCGTTAACAAATCGACCTGGGTCCGTGCTGAACGTGGTGGTTTCCTGAAATTTCATGTGAAACCTGGCGACATCGTCGAAAAAGATCAACCGCTCGCGACGAATACAACACTGCTTGGTCGGGAACGCAGTATGCTTTATTCTCCCTTTAACGCAGTTGTGATTGGCATGACCACTTTGCCTGCGATTAGTCCTGGTGAGCCAATTTGTAATCTGGGAATGCTTCCCAAAGGTACCAGGCCTTCTCAAATCCGAAGATTCCGTCGGGAAGAAGATGGGTTAGAAGGACAAGTGGTTGAAGAACTCTCAACGAATCTGGTCGTTGTCGAACCGAGTGAAGAAGTGCATCAACAAAAGCCAAAACATCAAAAGTCTAAGTCAAATTGATATTTCTGTTGCATTTACAGCAAAAAAGTCTCTCTTTACTTTAATCGGTAAAGAGAGACTTTGAATCAATTCAACTGAATGAGTTCTGATTTAGAACTCACCAATAATTTCACCAGAATCTTTTGTTCCCAGCGCGCCCCATGTGCCATAAGGACTGATAGTGTTTGTGCTCGGACTTGGACTGGGCTGACTTAAATCTCCGGTATCAATGTTTTCAGAGATGAAGCGAACTGCGCCATCTGCCATCAGAGCGTGAACCCCTCCGACATGAAGACTGGAAGGAGCGATTGCTGCATGAGTAGAGTCAGCATTAGTGTTTGCACCTTCCGCACAAGAGGGGCCATTGGGTGGCAGGATTGTTGTAAATCCACAACGTTCTGCTTGTCCATCCCAAAGTGATGTGCCATGTCTTCCTTTTACGCTGGTGCCGGTCACCCAGTTGGCACCTGATGCCAGAGTCATACAGGATCCGGGATTTGTGCGAGGAGCTTGAGACATGGCAATTCCCTCAACTCTTCTACGACCTGCATTACTTGTCGCTGGACCATAGTTTGCTCGTACGTGTTCACTCATAGCGATGGTATTGCTGGTTCCATCCGTAATGTCTCGAATTCTTGTGCCCACTCGATTTGGAAACATTCCGCGAGAGACTGTACCGTCTCTGACATTTGTTGCAGAGTCACCCATACAAAATACATAGCTCTGTGCACGTATAGTCTGTTTATTACGTCCATCGGAAGGGCACATCAGCATAGGTAAAGAAACATTCCAAACGCTCCAACCACACCAGGCACAGGGGCCAAATGGAGAGCGAGTTGCATCCCCTGCAGAAATTTGATTGAACAAGGGGGCCTGATCCATATAAGGCAGGAGTCCTACAAAACCACTTAGTCGAGCGCGGTTTGAAGTTGCACTATCCGATCCGTTTGTACCTCCTTTTCGAAGGACAAACATGCCAAAGACATCATGGTAATTATGTAGTGCCAACCCGAGTTGTTTTAAATTATTCTTACAGGTAGATCTACGGGCTGCTTCGCGTGCCTGTTGCACAGCGGGTAATAAAAGGGCGATTAAAATCGCAATAATGGCAATGACGACCAGTAATTCAATCAATGTGAATCCTTTTCGTCTGTCTCTAGATAAGCTTTTCACCAAAGGTTCTCCTTACTTAAAAATAGAATCAAACTCTTTCGCTTCCTTTATCAAGATGGAAGCTGGAATAATTCGCTATGCGCACTTTAATGGCATGTATAAAACTGATTCTTATCGATGGGAAATTATGTTTAAGGTTAAAAGCGAAATGCAAAATTTGAGAAATGCTGCACTCTTAGGTAAGAAAACGCTTCAAGTTCACGTAGTCATTACACAGAATAAATAATGTGTAATTAGTAAATAAAATAATGTATTCCTGGTGCGATGTTGTTATCAAATCTGCCTTAGAATCCTAGTTGAATTTCGAGTAATTTCAACTAACATAATCTTTAGAATAATAAAATTTGATGTGCTTTGTGCAAAACATACTATAGGCGTTGGTTTTAAATTTCTACAGCCCAACTTAATTAAAGTTGTTACTAAAATTATGAGTTCTTAGTCAATTGAGGAAGTGAGTTTTTGCAATGCGTAATGACGTGTTAAATCGAATGAAACTAGTAACCAGTTGTATTGCCGTTACCTCGGCTCTTTTCTTACAGGGGTGTGGTGGTGCAGAAGATACACGACCTGCAAGAAATGTAGTTTCAGGTGTTGTAACTTATAAAGGTACACCCGTTGAAGAAGCGATTGTTGTTTTCCGACCTGTTGATCAAGCAGGAGGACAGACTGCCAATGGTCGAACTGATGCAGAAGGTGCTTTTGCAATGGGGACCTTTGAAGGGAGTGATGGTGTTGTTGCAGGAGATTACACAGTCATGATTTCTAAGATGGAAACAACCGGTTCAAGCGATGCTTTACCGGAAGACGATCCCAATTATGATCCTAATCCCAAACCAGAGTCACCTCCCAAAAATCTTCTTCCCGAGAAATATGCTAGTGCTGATACCTCTGGATTAACAGTGTCAGTTAAGGATGGAGAAGATCAGACAGACCTGAAGTTCGAGTTAACAGATTAGCGCATTGAGAGTGACAAACTGAAAACAATGTTTTTCTTGTGAGAGCCTGTAATGCGAATTCCAGTGATTGAAGGTATTATTGATCGTCGCATCCTGGCGAATTATCGTATCGATCCTGACGTGATGGCTCGTGTATTACCAGCCCCTTTTCGTCCGAAACTGATTCATGGATCTGCGATTGGCGGTGTCTGCTTGATTCGTCTCAAAAATGTGCGCCCTCGGTTCCTGCCTTTTTCGGGTGGCACACGTTCTGAAAATGCTGCCCATCGTTTTGCGGTGGAATGGGATTCCGATGGTCAGACACATGAGGGGGTCTACGTGAATCGTCGCGATACCGATTCCTGTCTGAATGCATTGGCGGGGGGACGAATCTTTCCAGGTACGCATCATCATGCAGCCTTTACGGTGGAGGAATCAGAAGATCATTTCTCAGTAGAAATGCAAAGCAAAGATGGTGAAGCGCATATGAAAGTGGTCGGTTCGATCACGGACCATCTACCTGAGACTTCTGTTTTTCCTTCCTTAGCGGCTGCTTCCGATTTTTTTGAGCAAGGCTCGCTCGGATATTCGGCCAGTGATGCCGAAGGCCACTATGACGGTTTGGAATTACGATGTCAGGATTGGGCCGCAGAGCCACTTCTGATAGAAAGTATTTCGTCCAGTTTTTTTGATGAGCCTGATCGTTTCCCATCTGGTTCAGTGGAGTTTGATTGTGCCTTACTGATGCGCGGCATTCAGCATGAATGGCATAGTCGCCAGGATTTATGCTGTCCTGTGACAGTTGAGACATAGTTCTCTCTCCATTTTTAAAAAGGAACACACGAATGGATTCCCGTGTTTTGCTGTCGTTTACTGTTGCCTGTTTTGTGACTGCTCCCCTCTGTGCGGAACCGATCGCTACGTCAAAGCCCCGATTCGAATCCAGACCCGAAGCGGAACAGCGTGCCATTGATGTCTTACGCGAATGGAGCGCACAACACGTGACCTGCACCGCGGTCCGAGGTGATTTTAAGAGGCTCTGGTACGATGATGTGTTTCGAGTGCAAAAACATGGTAAGGGACAATTTGGATATCTGAGCCCCCGTCATGGCTTCTGGAAAATTGAACCAGCCAAACTTGATCCATCTTCTGTTACTCGAAAGCAAACAAGTGATGGTAAACCCTATACTTATAAAGACGCTGAATCCGAACACTGGCGCTGGCAGAAAACACGGCTTCTCACAATTCAAGAAGAAGAAAAGCATTATGAAGAATTTTATACCTATGTAGATAAGATAGAGGAACCAAAGCAGAAAGTATCGTGGTGGTTTTTCGATTTTGATTTTGTGTTGACGGCAGACTTTCCTTCTCCTTTTCTTCCTGGCGTTCCGAATCAGGCAAGAGTCGATGATTTATTTAAGAATTCCTATTTGAAGGTTGTTAAAGAATCAGAAACGCAAATTATAATCGCTGGGAAACCCATTCGCAGAGAGAATGCCCCAAATTGTATTGAATTCAAATTACTTCTCGAAAAACAGCCCTGGCGGTTGCGGGCCACTCAATATATTCATCTTGGAGGAAATTCGCACTCTGTTTATATTTTTTCGAATATTGAAATGAATCCTTTAGAATGGGATGAACCGGATCTATCTGGTTATCAGAATTGCACGGAAAAAATTCGAAATTCCCCACTGGAAGCGCGCAAACCAGTCAAAGCGAATTAAACAATCAAAACGAGTCGTTCGACCCACCTCTGGTCGACTTTTCATACTGGTCTTTTATTATTATCCTTTGTTTTCTGAACGCAGTATGGGAAGTAACTGATCTCATTCGATTCGCTGTTATCCTGAGGCATTAAGCATGTCAGAAGAGATCGAAAAGATAGAAAAACAGCTCAAAACCATTGCGATACTTTATTTTATTTTCGCTGGTTTTACGTTTTTGATGCTTCTGTTTCTGCCACTGCATTACAAAATGATGAGTTTGGTTTCCACGATGGAATTTCCAGTCCGAGAAGGAGAGCCAGATCCTGCGAAAATGTTTGCACCCATGATGGATGTGATGATCTACATGTATCTTGCGATGGGGATTATAGGAATTGTTTTTGCTGGAGTGACACTCTTTACGGGCCTATTTCTATTTCAGAAAAAGAACCGTCTCTTCTGTATCATTGGAGCGGCCATTAGTTGCCTGTCTTTTCCGTTAGGAACTGCGCTTGGTGTTTGGACGTTACTGATTCTGTTTGACACCAAAACAAAGCCGCTTTTTGAAGGATCAGCAGATTTGAATGAGGCAGATTTCCTGTCTTGAACTATATGAGAATTGTCAGATCACTGAGGAGCGATTGAATAGATCAATATAATCGTTTCTTGACTGGGCCTTTATTTCTGATGATAATATGCAATTTCACCTGAGTAGACATTCTTCATAGTCAGCGATCCCGATCAATTTCTCTCTTGAAGCGATTCCTCAATGCAAAAACAAAAGTTACGACACTTAATGAATTGCGAAGGAGTCTCGCGTCGTAGCTTTGTGCAGGCAGGATTGCTCGGAGCAGGGGGGCTGGGGATAGCCGATCTGCTCAAACTTAAAGCAGAGGGGGCAATTAACCAGAGGCAGCAAGACACAAACGTGATTCTGTTCTGGTTAAGTGGAGGCCCCGGTCATATGGAGACCTGGGACCCCAAACCGGAGGCCCCTTCAGATTACCGCGGTCCGTTTGAGTCAATTGCAACAAATCTGGCTGGCATTCAGTTTGGCGAGTTGATGCCCGAGCAGGCGAAACTGGCTGATCATCTCGCCGTGTTGCGAACAGTGAATCACGGATCGGGGGATCATACCAAAGGGAACCATTGGATGTTAACCGGCTTCGAGGGACCTGCATTCAATGCACCAGACAATCGTGTGCAAAGACGGCCTTCGATGGGTTCTGCCGCTGCGTTTTTGCGCGGTGCCAATCAAACGGGGATGCCACCCTATGTGGGGGTGCCGCATTTACGTGGGGGAACTGATAATCTCTTTCACTATTCCTCTTACATTGGAGGGGGGAGTAATCCGTTTATTGTCAATTCCGATCCCAACACTTCACAGTTTGGCGTCAAAAATCTGACATTAGCAAAAGGTTTGACTTTAGACAGATTGAGGAATCGTCAAAAACTGCTGGGCTCACTTGACGTTTTGCCTCGCTCTCACGAAAAGTCAATTCGTGATCTCGATGAACATCAACAGAAAGCCTTCACACTGCTTTCTTCAAAAGGTGTGCGATCAGCATTTGATATTTCTGCAGAACCAGATGCACTCCGTGACAGTTACGGCAGACATACTTTTGGGCAAAGTGCATTGCTGGCGCGTAGACTGATCGAACATGGAGTCACATTCGTCACGGTGAACTGTGTTCCCTGGGATCACCACGGATCCGCTGGCCGTTATAAAACAGAAGAGGGAGCACACAAATTAATTCCTCCGCTCGATGCTGCCATTGCAGGGCTCGTGCGAGATTTGATGGACCGTGGTTTGTACGAAAAAACGCTGGTCGTCGCGATGGGAGAGTTTGGTCGCACGCCACGCATGAATCGCTACGCGGGTCGTGATCATTGGGGAAGGACCTTCAGTGTGCTGATGGGATGCGGTGGTATGAAAATGGGGCAGGTTGTAGGACGCTCCAGTGCTCGCGGCGAACATGTGGTAGAACGTCCTGTCACTCCCCAAGACGTCGCGGCAACCGTTTATCGACATTTGGGAATCGGTCCACAACGGGTTGTCATTCATGATCGCCTGGACCGGCCGATGCCTTTGCTTGATACTGGTGAACCAGTTGCTGAGTTGTTCGGTTGAGAAAAATTATCTTAGAAATCGATGGTTTATCTAAGATGAGCTTAATTTCTGAGTCTATCTATGAGGGAACTCAAAGCCTACTACCATTTTTTATGATCTCGATAGGTGTGTAAAAAGTTCTCCTGGTAGATGCTTCATTCTAAATATTCATAGTATTTACTCTGCTAAGTCCGAAACGAAACTTACCGGACGGATTCTGAAAACTTCTACGAAGATTGCGAATAACGCGGGAATTACCAGCAACGTTAACATGGTTGCAACGGCCAAGCCATAGATCATACACCAGGCCATTCCTTCCCATAGAGGGCCACCACTAAGCGCCAATGGAATCAGCCCTCCAATAGTGGTTGCCGTCGTGAGAAAGATCGGTAGTAAACGTTTTTTAACAGTTGTGATCAGGCAACCTCGGAACTCATTGCGCGTCAGTCCCGCAATCGGACCAGAATTATCGGAGTTTTTAATTGCCTCATGAATGGTGCTATCGGCGAATTCAAAGAAAATGATAGCTGTATTCAACACAATTCCAAACAGGGAAAGAATTCCCAGTTGAGGCATAAAACCCAGGGGGTTGTCAGTGAAATAGAGACCGGGAAGGGCACCGATGAGTGCCAGAGGAAGTGTAGCAAGGATGATAATTGGTTTTACAATGCCGTTATATTGAAAGACCAGACAAAGCACAATTAAGAGAAAAGAAATGATCATACACAACCCCATTTGCTCTTCGCTCTCAATTGATTCCCCTTTTTCTCCAGCAATTTCGATCCAAAAACCAGCGGGAAGTTCACTTTGAAGCGTTTGCATTTCTTCAGAAGCCAACACGTCACTGATGATATCATTAGCTAGAACTCCCTCTTTCACACGCGCCCTGATTTCGATCATCCGATTCAAATCTCGTCGATCGATTCGCGCCGGTTCCCATCGTGGCTCCAACTTAGCAATCGATTCTAATGGAACCTTTCCTTTTCGCCCTTCGACAAATGCTGAATCTAATTCTGTTAATGATCCTCTTTGGTTGGGAGGCAGTCGTAAATAAACAGGAATCTGGTGGTCATCCTCATTAAAGGTGGTCAGGTATTGACCCGAAAAATAGGCATTTAAAGTTTGTGCTACATCGAGATTCGTCACACCGGCCAGATTGGACTGATCATTGTCAATTTCGACGCGCATTTCAAAACCAGGGACGCCCGTGGTGTCATGAATATCCCAGGTAGAAGGATGATTTCTTAGAACATCACTAATCCGGTCTGCCCAGGTTCGTAGTACGTTCAAATCACCAAATCCGGGCCGTGCCACACCCGATGCGAAAATGCGTAAAGCAATTGGTGCATCAACGGGGGGACCCATCGCTAGTTCGCGCGGAATGACCCGCGCATTTGAAACGGGCGAAATCCCCAATTTCGAATCACCGGTTTGCGCTATCCTTTGTAGTTGGAGTGCTAGGTTGTGAGTGTATTGGGCATTGGTTGTTCGGACCAGAATTTCAGCATAATTCGGTTTCCTGGCTTCTGGATTTCGGCCCAGATACCAGCGTGCGCCTCCACTACCAACCATAGTTCTCATACCCAGAATACGTTGTTGCGTATTTCCTTCGGGGTCTACTGTGGGGCTGAGTTTTTGAAGTATACGTTCTACCTCTTTAGCAGCTTGATTCGTTTGTTCTATAGCCGCATTTTCAGGTAACCAAACCTCAACCGCAAATTGGTCCCGTAAGTCGCGTGGGAAAAATTGAGAACTGACGGGCAGCATGATTGCCCACATCAGTAACAATACAGAAATACCTATCGTCAAAAACTTGAAGCGGATCGCCCCCATTGCCAGCTTACCAAAGCCATCCAGAAAAGGGTTGCTCTCTTCCTCTATTGGATTTTTTGGATCTTGCTTTTTAGAACTCCGACTGAATATCTTTGTTGCCAGCCAGGAAAGTGGCGCCGTCGGTTTTAAAGGATCTTTGGGTGGCCTGATAAACGAAGCAGCCAGAATGGAGCAAAATGACATTGCCAGAATCCAGCTCATTGCGAGAATCACTGACAGTGTAACAGGCAGACTATACACATACTCTTTTTTTGTACCAATCAATCCAATCAGCATTGGTAGGAAGGCTGAGACTGTCGTTAGGGTGCCTCCCAGCATAGCCATAGAGACCTGGTTTGAACCAAGAATCGTTGCTTTTTGTGGCGGCATTCCGAGCATTTGGTTTGTTCGTGATTGATCACAAACCTGTACGGCGTTATCAACTAGTAGCCCCAAGGCTACAATAATTGAAGCCAGTGAAATTTGCTCGAGATCGACTCCCAAAGAGGGAAGCAATGCCAATGCCGCGAAGACAACGATCGGGATATTTGCCGCCATCACAAATGCCGATCGAAAACCGACAATGAGGTAAACAACGACTATTACAATCACAATGGCTTGCATCACATTTACAACCACACCATTGATTTTATTTTCAACATTGACTGATTGATCTGATACTGCCGTCACTGCCAAATCGGGTGGTAATGTTCTATCAATTTTTTGCATACGAGTGATCAACTGGCGAACATTGTCGCAAAGCTCTGTCACATTAGCACCAGTTTTCATTGTAATCGCGACAATCACACTGGGGCGCGAAATTTTAGGTGAAGTGAAGCGGGAAATTTCAGGTGGAGGTTCCTGATAATCACGAATCACATTGAGTCCCAAGTCAGTAAGATATACAGGGGATTGGTTGGTTGGTGTATTTTCATTTTGACCACTGACATAGCTGGTACCACTTGTCGAGCCAACCACGATCGATTTTAATTGTTCCACCGAGTCTAGTTCCCCAGTCGGCTTCAATGAAAATCGACCCACTTCCGTATCAATATCACCACCTGATGCAACAATATTTCGTGCTTCAACAAGTTTTTGTAATTTATCTGTTGTCAATTTTAGCTGTGACCAGTTACCAGCATCAGTCTCAATATATATGGCTTCCTGTCGTACCCCATACAGGTCTGCTTTAGCAACACCATCCACAAAGCGTATTTCGTCACGTAGTTTCTGCGCAAAGATATCGAGTTCTCGTAACGAATATTCATTGGCTGTTGGAATTTCATCTGCGTCGGGTGGAGGGACCTGATAGATCGCATGGAGCATGATGTAGGTGTCACCATATTCATCATTTACCATCGGTACGATGCCTGCTTCCGGCATCTTGACTTTGGCCACTTCTGCACGAACTTTATCCCAGACATTGGCAATGTCACTCTTACTTGTGGTTTCTTCCGCATCGATAAAGATCGTCGACAGACCTACTGTGGTTGTCGAGTAGATCACATCGATGTCGTCTATGCTATCGAGTTCTTTCTCAAGAGGGTAAGTGATGAGTTCTTCTACTTTTGAAGCAGGAACACCAGGCCAGGCAGTCGTCACAGTACAAGTTCGAACTGTATATTCCGGATCTTCTCGGCGAGGCATGTTGAAATACTGAAAAACACCCCAAAGAGTCAGCAATGATACCAGCACAATTACGATCGTGCGGTATCGCATCGATAATGCAGGCAGATTCATGGACGCACCTCGACTTCTTCAACGATGTTGACCGCTTCACCGTCTTTCAAAAAATGGGCTTGTCCCAAAACCACACGACTTCCTGCATCTAATTTCGTATTTCCTGTTGCTTTGATACGAATCAATTTGCCAACATTTTCGAACGTGGCAATTTCGACCTTCCGTATTTTCTTATCAGGATTGACCTTAAATAAAAACTTTCGGTTTCCCTCAATTCGGATGGAATTCAAGGGAACATAAAATCCCGGCAGTGTTTCTACACCTAATTCCACTGAGACAAGATCGCCGGGGCGAAGCTGCCAGCGGCGACGATCCTCTAACACGGTTTTTCCATCCCAAATAACTCCCTTCTGTGAAGGAACGGTAATCGGCCCTGTGAATAACGCAGTGTCTAAATCGACTTCATTAGGAGTGATCAACTCTACTTCCTGAAAGGTCAGAAGCCCCAGCATCTTGATTTGTGCTTCACCAAGTTTGACTCTCATTTTTTCTACTTTGAGAATGGGATTCGTTCGACCCAGTTTCGTGGCCTTTCGGTTTTGAATTTTGTAAAGAAACAATCCTTGATTATCTTTCTGAATGGCACTCTCTGGGGTATATCTTCGATTGTTATTTTGGTTTCCCAGCCCGCGCACTATTTGAAAGATACTGTCAGTACGGGCAAAGGGAACCCCTTTGAGTTCTGGGGGAGCTTCAGCTTTGGTTTTTTTGTTGCGTACAAACAGGGTCACGGTAAACGTTCTGGTTTCGGGATCGGCGGTCGGGTCGATCATATAGACAAACGCTCTCAACTCGATTTCCTTGCCATCCCTTTGTCTGAAAAAAACAGGGTAGCGGTTACCGTGTTGTATGTTTCGAGCCATTTGAGCTGAAACCTCAACATCAACGCGCATGGGATCCATCATTTGTACGGTACAGACAGGCGAACCTCGTTCAACATATGCTCCTGGAATGGCATGTACCTGAGAGACCTGGGCAGGGTATGACGACAGCAGACTTGTATCTTTAAGGTCACGATTTGCCTCTGCGAGATCTTGTTTGAGTCGATTTACATTTGCCTCAATCGAAGCCAAATCTGCTTTTCGCTGTTCTTTCTGACCAATGAGTTGATCTTTTGATGCGGTCTTTGCCGCGAGTAAGGCTGTATATCGGTCATATTCTGATTTACTAATTGCCTTGGAAGCAATCAGTTGTTTCGCTCGAGTCATTTCAACGTCGGCTAAAACACGCTCTGCCTCAGCGGCCCGGAGTTGGGCTGGAATCACATGTTCTATTTCCACTTTCGTAGCATCTTGACGTCGAAGCTCAGCATTGACTGCAGCTTTTGCGCTTTCCACAGCCAGTTCATAGCGAGTCGGATCAAGTCGGGCGAGTATGGCAGGGGGCTCATTTTTTATTGCATTGCTGCCATATAGAACGCCCGAGACATCGGTTTCCGGTTCCACGACAAACTGCACTCGACCTGCTACTTCAAAACCAACATTTTCCGTTTTCCAGGATGCAATCGAGGCAGTAAGTCGATTCCAACTGCTAGGTCGGGTTTCATGCAAATCAAAGACTGTTACTGGTAGCGGAGCCGGGGCAGACTCTTTCTGGGGAGCCTTGTTACAGGAGGTCGATAGTATCATGCAGAGAACGATTGCCCCCAGGCAACGACGTATATGAGTTTTGGGTTGATTTACAAAAGTCATTTCAAAAGTGTGTCCTGTCTTTCTTTGCTCATAAAAGATGCCAACTGCCATTCGTAAACCGAGTATAAATCTGGAATCATGCCGATGCGAGATTTTTATTGTTGAATTAAGAAAGCAGGGCAATTGTGCTGGGTATTTGCTGAGTCACATTTGTAAACGCACAGTTTGTAGCGATAAACAGCGAGAACTATTTATGCGGTAAAGTTTGTTTCACAAGTGATGGACTTACGTCTTGTGAATTGTGAGTGCTCTGCCTGCGTCTTATTAGTATGTTCGCACACAAAATTTTGATAAGTGGATCAGGTTATATTATTTTTGCTTCACATATGCCAACCGGAAAGATGGAAATAGAACAAACACATATCTGTCTGGAAGCATCAATCGTTAAAAGCATCAAATATGCTAAGAAGACAGTAATCTTATTGATGCAAATGATCCCACAATTTAAGCGAGTAATTGCTTCAAAAAGTAGTAATTCGACTCTCAGTCAAGTCTTTGCCTCCTTTTGATACCGATAGTTATGTAGGCGTTTGCACTACTCTTCAGGTGGAGGAAAATCCTCAAATTATGAACAGTTCACCATTACTTATTTAGGGAACTATCTACCATGAAGCTCTACCAACTGATTTATGTCAGCAAAAGTAGCTACCCGATGTCAAAAGATGACCTGCAGGAAATTTTAAAAACAGCGCAAGAAAACAACGCTGATCAAGGCATTTCTGGATTGCTGGTTTATGACCGTGGTCATTTCTTCCAGGTTCTGGAGGGGGGATATAATGATGTCGAGACGTTGTTTACCCAAATTCAAAAAGACAAACGGCACAGTCGAGTCAATCGGATCGTATCGAGTCATATTCCGGAGCGATATTTTTCAGAATGGGGTATGGGGTTTTATAATCTGGATGAAATGGCCGAACTCGATTTTTTTAAGCTGAGAAAATTTATGAAGTCACTTCATGAAGTCACTTCGGTTGAACAAAAGAGTAAATTAGCAAAATATGCATTGCAAATCTTTGTTGATCTGAAACAAAATCCGGTATCGGCTGTTTAATCGGTGATTCTTTTCCGTTGTATTATGCTTGCCTTTAGATGAGAAACATGTCAAACGCTAGTTAATTTAATCTCGTCTAGTATCAGATTTAACGTTTTGATTATAATCATCGCCTTGAAAAGCGAAGCTTACGAAGCTTATACGGTTTCGATGCTGGTGTGTCTCTGCTTACAAGTAGTTCCAAAAGTTATTGGAACCTACCATCATTGTGTATTAGCACGTAATTGATCTATCTAAAACGTTCAACGAGCAAGTCCATGCCCGATTCTTTAAGCAACGCTTCAGAAAAATTAGGAATGCCACCTGGTTCACTCATACATGTTGGTGATGTTCTGGAAGCAGAATCCAGAATTTCAGTCATTGATTATGATCATGAACATTTAGAAGAATCGAGCATTCAATCTGTAGACGAACTTCTTCAATTCAGAAAAAAAGAGACAGTCACTTGGGTTAATATTGAAGGATTAAAAAATGTCGAATTAACAGAGTTGATTGGACAGCATTTTCATATTCATCCACTGGTACTCGAAGATATTCTGAATACACACCAAAGACCCAAATTCGAAGAGTATGACAACTATCTCTATATTGTTCTCAAAGGATTATCACTTGAGACTGATAATGATAGCTTCTCGGTTAATCATGAACAGATTAGCATTTTACTATTTGATGAGATCGTTTTCACATTTAAAGAAAAAAAAGATGACATGTTTTTGCCCCTGATACAACGTATCAGGAGTAGCACTGGTCGAGTTCGAAGTCTGGGAACAGATTACTTAACCTATACCATTTTAGATACGATTGTAGATCAGAACTTTGTGCTGCTGGATTCTCTTGATGTGAAAATTGATTCGGTTGAAGATGAATTACTGTCAGAGCCTACGACTGAAACTCTGGTGATGATTCAACGGATCAAACGAGAGTTGATTGACATACGGAGATCAATTTCACCATTGCGAGAATTACTGTCTTCAATTTTGAGGAGTGACACGAAATTAATTCATGAGAAGACACGTATCTATTTCAGAGATGTTTTTGACCATGCATTACGTATCACAGAAACCATAGATTCTTACCGGGATATGTTGTCTGGATTACTGGATATCTATATTTCCAGTGTCAGTAATAAAATGAATGAAGTCATGAAGGTCTTAACTTTGTTTGCTTCCATTTTCATACCACTCAGCTTCATCGCTGGGATCTATGGAATGAATTTTGAAAATATGCCGGTATTGAAATGGAGGTGGGGTTATCCCGCAATCTGGGGTGTCTTCATTACTGTGCCGATCTGCTTAATTCTCTTTTTCAAAAAGAAGAAATGGCTCTGATTTTTTATCAGCGCTTAACTGCTTTGGTTCCTACTGTTCTTGTATCAACTGTCGGATGTTTATCTCCTGTGAGACCGTGACTTTCGAGTAGAATTCTGAGTGGTATTCATAATTGCTTTGTGGTGGTTGTTCACCCTGGCTACTTGGAAAGCTCTATTGTGATTATTGTAAATGGGGGATTGCTTCAATTTGATACTCTGGTTTCTTTGTGCTTTGTCTACTTTGTTTTAGTTTAATGGATGTCTTAAAACTTCATTGCAGTATTGTGAATGGCGTTATTGGGTCAAGAGGTGATTGGTGTGTGAACTGCTTCCGATACCATGATGATCTCATCTGAAGACCTCTCATCAAGGTTTGAAACGGTTTGATAACAGCCAAGAATAGGTGTTAATCTAGAAGTAGTAATATGGTTTCTTCTCAAAAGCTCAAAAAACAAGGGGCTTTGTTAGTGATAATGACAACAGGGACAGTAAGTTTCACTATGCAGAAAAAACTCCCACGCGCGCGACGCAGATCGCGCAGTTTCGACAAAGGCAGGGCGGAGTCAACATGAAAAAATAGACCTTACTTTTAGGAATGGTCATGAGTTTTAAAAGCTATAGAGATGTCAATAGATTTTCACTCTCAATCATCTTGTGGCACTCAATTGAACTAGAAGAAACAGAAATGGGGCTCACTTTTTGTTAGAAGAATGATGTTTGTATTAAATGAAAAGATGGAATAGGATTGTTGGGAAATCAAATTGAACAGAGAACACAGAGTAAAACAAAGACGCCTCAGAGAAAGTCTCCCTCAGGCGTCTTGAGTCATTACGTTTCAGCTTAGTGATTAGTGTTTTCCGGCAGTAATCCCTGTCCAATCATCGGTGCGGAAGGGGGTTAGAGGTAGTCCTTCCTTGTTCTGGACATTCAGGATTGGGTTGTCAGCCCAGCCATAACGGACAGAAGCAGGTTTCGCGACCGCATCACTCCAGACTTCAATTTTATTCTTGCCAATAATCTTGGCACTGGCATTCACAAATTTCTTGTCTG
The DNA here is from genome assembly GCF_007748195.1 of Gimesia aquarii. Lineage (NCBI taxonomy): Bacteria > Pseudomonadati > Planctomycetota > Planctomycetia > Planctomycetales > Planctomycetaceae > Gimesia > Gimesia aquarii. The sequence continues at coordinate 4,993,723 of NZ_CP037920.1, read as the reverse complement.
CTCCGGCGATTGTAAATCCGACGGGAGTGTTGATGTCAAAGAGATCCAGACCACCACCAACATGATCGAAGGTCAGGATGGCTTTGTTACCTTCAACCTCCATCGATTTATATTGCGGGCTTCGGTAGACAATTTTGACGCCATAATCTTTAGCGAGCGCCCAGCGAGCCAGTCGTTTTCCAACATCCAGCTTATTTTTTGGGTGAATGTCGATCGCTTCGCCCAGGTCGATAATCACAGCTTCTCCTGTGTTGGGGAGTTTACTCATTGTCATCGTCTGTGCTTCGCGCAGTTCAGCCCAATCGCTGTCGGCTGGTTCTGGTTTTTCACTACGGAAGTCAGCAAGTTGGACCCAGTAGAACGGGAAATCACCCTGGTTCCATTCATCACGCCAGTTCTGAATCATAAATGGGAACAGTTTGCGATATTGATAGGCGCGGCTGGCATTAGATTCTCCCTGGTACCAGATGACACCTTTGATGCCATATCCAATTGTAGGATGGAGTACGCCGTTATAAATATTTGAGGGACGTTGATTGCCGGTCAATGGGTTACGCGGAGGGCGCGGACGTCTGGGAACAGGCTTGCCGGCAGTCTTGGCTTTTTTAACTGCTGTCTTCCATTGATCCAACCGTTTATTGTAAGCCGCCATAGATTTGTCATGATCGTAGTTTTTCTCGGTCTGTTGCCAGCGTTCCATTAGCCCTTTGAAAGCGGGTTCTTCTTCCAATCGCTTACGATTGACCCAGGCTTCGGCCGCTGAACCACCCCAGGCATTATCAATCAGTCCAATGGGAACATTTAATGTCTGATAGAGTTGTCTTCCGAAGAAGTAGCCAACAGCGGAAAAGTTGGCGACTGTTTGGGGAGTACAGGGTTCCCACTTGCCATTAAATGTGTCCTGTGGTTCCTGTGTACCGACTTGAGGTACCGATATCAATCGGATTTTGGGGTAGTTGGCTGTCATGATTTCAAGGTCTGCATCATTTGATGCTGCAACAGGCCAGGCCATATTAGACTGACCAGAGCAGATCCAGACTTCACCGGCGAGAACATCTTTCAACGTGATAGACTCTTTACCTTTGATCGTAATTTCATAAGGACCACCCACTTTCAAAGGGTCAAGCGTGACTTTCCATTTACCTTTGGCATCAGCAGTTGTTGTATGAGTTTGGCCATTTACAGAAACGGTGATCTTCTCACCAGGCTCGGCCCAGCCCCAAAGTGGATTTTTCTGACCTTGTTGAAGAACCATATGATCGCCGATAATGGCGGGAAGTTTCAGCTCTGCTTGAGCCTGACGGTTATTTAAAATGTTCAGACTGGCCAGCATAAGCAAAGCTGCTAAAAGTTGTTTTGTGGGGGGACAATTCATTTGTGATTCCTTGCAGGATGAGTAAAATAGTGAAGTCGAATTGATCGGTGTCTCTCGATATAGCTTGATCGCAGTGAGGGTATTTTTCAAGCGATTCTCTTCAAATCGAAGAATCAAATCTGCATTTTCATTTCTTTTAAATCGGTGTGTGAAATTATGAAAAGACAATGGTGTCTCTACTTATCGTTTTTGATTTATCTGACATATTCCACTTCTGTTCAGGCTGAAAACAAAAAGCCGGATGAAAAGCGTTATGTGATTATTCATGCAGATGATGCAGGAATGTCTCATTCTGTGAATCGTGGAACGATTGAAGGAATGGAAAAGGGAATTGTCTCTTCAGCAAGTATTATGGTTCCCTGTCCCTGGTTTAAAGAGTTTGCTCAGTATGCGAAATCTCATCCCGATCTCGATTACGGAATTCATCTCACACTGAACTCCGAGTGGAAAAACTATCGTTGGGGTCCCGTTGCTTCGCGCGATCAGGTTCCCAGCCTGCTTGATAAAGAGAATTATCTTTGGGACAATGTGGGTCAGGTGGTGGCGCATGTGAATGTGAAAGATGCTGAAAAAGAGTTGCGTGCTCAAATTGAACGTGCCAAAAAATTCGGCGTGCCACTGACACACCTTGATACTCATATGGGGGCCGTTGTGAGTCGCCCCGATTTACTGGAAATGTATGTTAATCTGGGGATTGAGTATGACTTGCCAGTTTTGTTTGTAGCAAATCTCGATCCCAAGAAATACGGTTTGATTGCAAAGAAAGGGCTGGAGCTCAAAGCGGTTCTTGAAAAGAATGGTTTGCCCGTACTCGATGAATTAGTTCAGTTCTATGGCGAGCGTGATTATGAGAAGCGAAAAAATGCCTATTTGGAAACGCTACGCAATCTTAAGCCAGGGGTAACGCAGATCATTATTCACTGTGGCTTTGACAATCAGGAATTGCAAAATATCACAAGTAGTTCCTCAAGGCGTGACGGAGACCGTCGTGTTTTTACCGATCCTAACGTCATGAAAGAGGTCAAAGAGCTGGAGATTGAAGTCATTACCTGGAAGCAATTTCATGAAATGGCCCGAAAACAAGTTGCAAGCGCTCAATAAACGTGTTTGTTGATTTCACCAATTTCTTAGTTGGTTACAGTTGCTATGACATGTTAGTTACAAAGTGACTAGACCGTTACCACCAAAGCTTAACCTGATTCGAAAAAAATCCCTTGTAGACCGCACACGCTGCCTACAAGGGATCAGTTTTGAGATCGATTTAAACGATCTCGTCCAGGAACTTACGTTTGGATGTTGTTTTCTGCTGCCTCTACTGTGCAGCACTTAGCACCTGATTCACAGCAGGAACGCTGAGTCTCACAGCATTCTTTCTCTGCTATGCAACATTCTAATGCCTGCTCACAACAGCCCAAACTTTGTTGGCAACAATTCGGTTTGGCATCTGTTTGGCAGCATGCAAGATTTGCTTCACAGCATTTCAGATTCAGGTCGCAACAGTTTTGACTCGCAGGTTGAGTGCTTGCTGTTGCTGCTGTCATTCCCAGTCCGATTGATAAAAGGCTCGCAATCATTACTTTTGAAAACATGTTAGTACTCCTCGTGTGAATTGATGAGTTAAAAAAACTGATTTAAGTAGTTGAAATGTTTTAAAATTCCACTTCAACGAATCAGCAAATCCACACGCAATGCATTAGATGCAAAGACCGAGACTGGTCAGAAAGACCGTGGTTACCGACAGCATGTCTTGTTTCAGTCTGAATTGTCTTCAACTGAGAATTGCTGGAATAGAGGGGTGTCTTATGTGAGTCAATTTTCGCTTTCGTTGCATTTGTGAAGACATTCGTATCGCAGCATGCGCAGTTATTAGTTATGGGGTTAATTGGTGCGGGAGGCTGCTTATTTTGATTGGTCTTTGGAACGCAGCAGTTCTGTTTCGCGGTGATGAAATCTGATTCTAGTTGTTCATTATCCGCACAACACCATTTCATCGGCACCATGAGACTGGTGACTAAGATAAGTGATAGACAGATTTTAAATAAGTGGTCAAACATCGTCTGAAGGCTCAAGTGAACAGAAAAAACGTTAGTAAAACCCTTCTGGAGGATACTACGGGTTAGTGACGGTTTCCGTTGGGATATTTCTCGCAAAAAGGGTTTTGAGCTTCAGTGAACTTAATCAGCTGGGATGTGTCAAAATCCCGTGAAGAAAAAGTAATTTTTTGTAAAACTAGTGCCGAAAGAGACTTTACAGCACGGACTTGAGAGGACAGAATACGCGTCCTCTTATTGGGGCGTATAGCTCAGTTGGTTAGAGCGCAGCTCTGATAAAGCTGAGGTCCGTGGTTCGAATCCACGTACGCCCATTATCTTAAACTTTAAGAGGAACTTCTCTCATTTTGTAATTTTATATTGCATGATTGAGGTTTGCCGGCAATAGTATTGTTGGCGTCTGTTGGGGGACGTAGCTCAATTGGGAGAGCGCCGCCCTTGCAAGGCGGAGGTTGCCGGTTCGATCCCGGTCGTCTCCATTGTTTTTTAGTAGAGATA